>CP054180.1:643356-1286713 GCA_015709635.1 Gammaproteobacteria bacterium | reverse complement strand
TCCCAGACTTGCGGCGGGTTCAGACAGACATCGCAATTGCCGCACGCCGCAGCATCATCCGCCGCTTCACCGAAATAACGCAACATACTCAAGCGGCGGCATGTGGTCGTTTCGCACAGCGACAACATGGCTTCCAGTTTGCGTGTAGCAACCTGTTTGAATTTGAATTGCGCTTCCGATTCCTCGATCATGCGCCGCTGTTGAATGACATCGCCAAGACCGTACACCATCCAGGCATTGGCTGCCTGCCCGTCGCGTCCGGCGCGGCCGGTTTCCTGGTAATAGCCTTCGATGCTGCGGGGCAAATCGAGATGCGCGACAAAACGCACATCGGGCTTATCGATTCCCATACCGAAAGCGATGGTGGCGACCATGATGACACCTTCCTCGCGCAGAAATTTTTCCTGATTCAAGCTGCGTTCCTGCATGTTCATGCCGGCGTGATAAGCAATCGCGCGCAACCCCTGTCCGGCCAACCACGCAGCCGTTTCCTCGACTTTTTTGCGTGACAGACAATACACGATGCCGGCGTCACCGGAATGTTCCGTCCGCAGAAAGGTCAATAACTGCGCTCGGCTGTTGGCTTTATCGATAATCTGATAGCGGATATTCGGCCGGTCAAAACTGGATACGAATATTCTGGCTTCATCCAATCCCAGCCGCTCGATAATCTCTTTGCGGGTATCCATATCTGCTGTTGCCGTCAGCGCAATACGCGGCACGTCCGGGAAACGTTCGTGCAGAACCGATAATTGCATGTATTCCGGGCGGAAATCATGACCCCACTGTGAAACGCAATGCGCTTCATCGATGGCAAACAAGGCAACCGGAATGCGCGCGATCAGGTGCAAAAAACGCGCCGTCAACAACCGTTCCGGCGCGACATACAGCAGATCGTATCCGCCTGTCAGCAGCTTTTGCTCAACTTCCGCCGCTTCCTGCAACGATAACGAGGAATTCAGAACCGCCGCGCGCACGCCGATTTCGTGCAACGCCGCGACTTGATTCTGCATCAACGCAATCAACGGAGACACGACGATTGCGGTACCATCACGCAATAAAGCCGGAATTTGGTAGCACAATGACTTGCCGCCGCCTGTCGGCATCAGCACCAGACAATCACCGCCGCTGGCAAGATGGCCGATTACTTCCGCTTGTTGTCCGCGAAATGCGGGATAACCAAAAACTTCCTTGAGTATATTCAGCGCACTGGGCATTCCGGGTCTAACTGCTGAGTTTTCCAAATTTTTTCAATTCCACGTGTTGATTTTCCGGTTCTGGAAAAAAACAGCGCGGGTTAATTTGCGAATCGTAAAGGTTTAGCGCGCGATAATACAGTAGAATGCGCGCCCAGACACCGGCAAGTTACTAGCGATGAACGGATTGAATCGTAACCGCATGCATCGTTTCAGATCATTCACGGTATTGTGCTGGTATAATTCTATCTAAATGCATCTTTATCTATACAATTTGTGACGCAAGTCTGGAGAGAAAAAATGGTGGTAGCCGATGTTTTGAAATTGATTCAAGACAATGAAGTTAAATTTGTCGATTTGCGCTTTACCGACACCAATGGCAAAGAACATCATGTTACCGTACCTGCGCATACCTTTGATGCGGATAAATTCGAAGATGGCCATCCTTTTGACGGCTCATCGATAGGCGGCTGGAAAGGCATTCAAGCATCCGATATGCTGTTGATCCCCGATCCGGATACCGCCAATATGGATCCTTTCATGGATGAACCGACACTGCTGATGACGTGCGATGTCGTCGAACCGGCCGACGGCAAAGGTTACAGCCGTGATCCGCGTTCGTTGGCCAAGCGCGGTGAAATTTACTTGAAATCGACCGGCATCGGCGATGTCGCTTATTTCGGCCCGGAACCGGAGTTTTTTATTTTCGATTCGGTACGGTGGCATACCGATATGTCCGGCTGCTCGGTCAAAATCGAATCCGAGGAAGCCGCTTGGAGTTCTGCGATCAAATACGAAAGCGGCAACATCGGTCATCGCCCGTCGATCAAAGGCGGCTACTTTCCCGTACCGCCTGTCGATTCGCTACAGGATATCCGCTCCGCGATGTGCCTGACATTGGAAGATATGGGCATCGGCGTCGAAGTGCATCATCACGAAGTCGCCACCGCGGGTCAATGTGAAATCGGCACCCGTTTCAACAGTTTGGTTAAACGCGCAGATTGGAATCAAGTTCTCAAATACGTCATACACAATGTCGCGCATTCGTACGGCAAAACGGCCACTTTCATGCCCAAACCGATCGTTGGCGATGCCGGCTCCGGCATGCATGTGCACCAATCCATCTGGAAAGACGGCAAGAATTTGTTCTCCGGCAACGGTTATGCCGGTTTATCGGAGATCGCGCTGTACTACATCGGCGGCATCCTGAAACATGCCAAAGCGCTAAATGCCATCTGCAACCCTAGCACCAATTCGTACAAACGGCTGGTCGCCGGATACGAGGCACCGGTCAACTTGGCTTATTCCGCCAGCAACCGTTCGGCCTCTATTCGCATTCCGCACACCAGCAGCCCCAAGGGGCGGCGCATCGAAGTCCGCTTTCCCGATCCGACAGCCAACCCTTATCTGGCGTTTACCGCCTTGATGATGGCCGGACTTGATGGCATTCAGAACAAAATCCATCCGGGCGACCCGATGGACAAAAATCTGTATGATCTGCCGCCGGAAGAAGCCGCCAAAGTGCCGAATGTATGCGCATCATTGGATGAAGCGTTGGAATGCCTGGATAAAGACCGCGATTTCCTGATTCGTGGCGGCGTTTTTTCCAATGACATGATCGACGCGTATATTCAATTGAAAATGGATGAAGTGCTTTTACTGAGAATGACGACTCATCCGGTTGAATTCGATATGTACTACAGCCTGTGAGCCGCGGGATAGTTATCAGTGAAAGGGAAACACTGAATATAGGTGAGCACCACCCAACACAGCAGATCGCTCGCGAAGATAGTTATTCAGTGTTTCCAAAAAAATAAAATGACATGGAGTAATAAATAGGGTTTATTCGTTCTTTTTTTGCTTTTCATTAGAAAAATCATTGGTAAACTGATCAAACTGTGGCAATTGTTATCAACATTCTTCTAGCTAAATATGAAAACCAAAACATTATTTATCCTAGCAGCCTTTATTTTGCCGGGTTCCATACCGCACGCGATTGCTCAAACGAATATCTACAAGCATGTCGATAAAGACGGCAATATCACGTTTACCAACCGGCGTATCCCGAACGCGGAAAAAATATCGATCGCTTCATATTCGAGAAATTCCGAATCCAATCCGACACGACTGCAATCCAACGGGAATGCGCCGCGGATAAAAGACACGACGCAAAAAGAGCGCGATACGGTGCGCCGGCAAATTTTGCAAAAGGAATTGACGGCCGAGGAAAAGCATTTCAGCGAAACCCAAACCCATCTGGATCAATTCAGCAACAACCCCGAAGCGGGCAATTTCCAAGAAAAAACCGTGCAACTCAAAAATAAATTATTCCTGCACCAAAGAAATATCACCGCGCTGAAAAAAGAACTTGGCAGACTATAGCTGTTCTAAAAATCACGAATAGCTGATGAGGTTTGACTGATGAAAAGAAATACCGGTTTGTTTGCCGCCTTGCTTTTTCTTTCCTGCCCGATTCAGGCCGGTGTTTATAAGCATGTCGACGAGCACGGCAAAGTAACGTACTCCAATGTGCCTTCCAATAACGCCAAGAAAATTGATTTGCCGCCGCTTGTAGTCGTGCCCTCGGTCGATTCCGGCGATGTGGAAGAAAGAATCGCAAAACGCCGTGAAACGATGAAACTCGATGAACAACGCGAGCAAATTCAAAGCAAAATAACGGAAGAAGAAAAACGTCTCAGCGAACTGAAAAGCGAATACAAAGACGGCAATCCGGACCGCCTGGGCAGTGAGCGCAACTACCAGCGCTACCTGAATCGTGTCGAGCGGATACGCGAGGAAATCGACGCCCGGGAAAAAAATCTGAACGGATTAAAAAAGGAGCTTCAGGAGTTATCCGGCAGCAGCAAATAATCTCCGCTCACGGAGACAATTCCACCATCACGGGCGCATGATCGGATGGGCGTTCCAGCTTACGTACCGCTTTATCAATCGCACACGTCATACAAGCACCGGCAAGCTCGTGACTCAGCAGTATGTGATCGATGCGCAATCCCCGGTTCAGGCGGAAAGCCATCATGCGGTAATCCCACCAGGTATACGATTTCTCTGCTTGCTCGAACAGCCGGAAGCTATCCTCAAGCCCCAATTTCAGCAACTCACTGAAAGCAGCGCGCTCCGGCTGGCTGCACAATACTTTTCCTTGCCAGAGTTGCGGATCATAGACATCGCGATCTTCCGGTGCGATATTGAAATCGCCTAAAATGGCCAATTTCTTATAATCTTGCAGTTCCTGTTGCAGCCACCCGGTCAAAGCAGGCAGCCATCGTAATTTATAACCGTATTTCTCCGATTCAACGCTATCACCGTTCGGCACGTAGACGGAAATGACGCGCACATCGCCATAAGTTGCCGCGATCACTCTTTTCTGCTCATCCGCAAACCCTGGAATCCCGGTAATGACTTCATTTCCTTGTTGTTTGCTGAGTATCGCAACGCCGTTGTAGGTTTTTTGCCCGGTAAAAATAGACTGATAGCCAACTGCCGCGATTTCGCCCGCCGGAAAATTTTCATCGGTCAGCTTGGTTTCCTGTAAACATAACATGTCCGGTTGATTCGCCTGCAACCAATCGATTACTTGCGGCAACCGCACTTTGAGCGAGTTTACGTTCCAGGTGGCTATCTTCATTATGTTTTCACTGTTTTTCAAAAATACCGGATCATCGAAAAATATCGTACCGGCAGAATTTGTCATGCCGTTCAATCCTTGGCGTTATGCACAACCAATTGATTGAACGGTATGACCCACTGCTGCTGATTGCAAACTTCCACGGCATAACGTTGCATGGCGAACTGAATGGTGAAAAACTCTCCGGCGACCGTACCATCGAACGATGCGATCAGTTTGTAATCCAGCGACGATGTATTGGCTTGCACAAATCGCACCGCCACATCGATTAATGACTGACCATAGGATTCCTGCAGCAAACCGCGGCGGATGCCATCGCATAATATTTCCGGAATGACCGTGATGCACTGCGCTTGATGTTTGTAATCAATGCGGAAATCGCTGACAACCGTAAATCCAAGTGAGAGATTTTTCGGTTTGGCCGCAAGAAAATCGGGAATACTATACGTAATGGGCATCCACCCGTTCGTTTGCGATAATAAAATATTTTCCAAAGTAATGTAGTTAACCATGGCAAAAGTATTATCGGACAGCATCACGTAATCACCCACTTGGCACGGAAACCAAGGCTCGTTCATTGCATACGGCCGGGAAACGTATTTGGCTAACTCAGCCAGCGTCAATCGCAATTCCAGGCCGGGGAGCACCGGATTGGTCAGTTTGGTGTAGTAATTCAAACTCTCCACTTTCATCGGAATGCCATTATAGATAATGCACTCACCTTCCCTGACCGATCCGGTATTGAGCAATATCCGCAGCTCGTTGATATAGCTTGGAATAGAGCTTTTCAATATCCAGACTATACTGATCAGCAACAATACTGTAATTCCGGTCAATACCTGATCGTTACGCGCACTGAGTACGTAAAATGCCGCCGTTATCGATAACACGGTCATCAGGAAGTGATAACACAAGGTGATAATACGCTGATAGTAAGTGCTTCTTTCCTCTTCCTTGCGATTGGTAAGCCAGCGCAAGAACTTTAACAACAACAGCATCGAAAAATAAACACTGATGAAGGCACTCAGCGCCAGCAGCAAAGTTGCGCCGCGCCCGGCGGCAAATTGCTGGATATGTTCACCCAGCGATACTTCCTTGATGGCCTGCGATTTGATCATTTCATCGAGCTGCAATTGCACGACTTCCAGCAAATGCTGATTTTCTTCCAACTGGCTTTGCCATTTACCGGCAATCCGTTCAAATTCCACCAGTGCTTCTTTTTCAAACCCTGCTTTGTTAATTCCGGCGATATGCTTCAATACTTCTTGAATGATGCGAACTTGTGATTTATAAAAGTCGATTTTTTTTTGCAGATTATCCGTCTTGCGTTTTTTCTCCGTGAACTGACGCAACTCGCTCATGATCGGCTGCACGATCTCCAGCAAATCCTTTTTCCAATCAAACTCGCGCTTATCCACCGTCTCTTCACGGCTTAACTCCAACCCGGCTGTCAGTATCATTTCAAACGATGATTCCTGTTCCGCGATATCGTCGCTTAGTTCATTCAGTTCAGCTTGAATTCGTTTTTTTTCCTGCTCCGTCTTGGCTTTCAGTAGCAATCGCGATTTCGATTCTGCTGCAACTTTTTGCAGTTTAATGCTTCTGATAATGTCATTCAGCTTGACGACGGTCTGTTCTTTTTGCTTCTCCTTTTCATCGGCGATCAACGGTATATCGATCTTACCGGCAGCGGTACCCGCAGCCAGTAACATCGCGCCGGATAAAAGAAAAACCAGTAGACCAGAAATAAAATCAGCTTTCATAGTTCAGCAAATGAATAATTGATTCTGATTGGCAGAACAGCGTCTATTCTGAAGACATCAATCGGCAAAGAAACGTTCGACTTCCGCCAGATCGCGCGTCCGCTTCATCGGTGGTAAGCTTTGCCATATTTGTTTGCCGTAGGTTTTCGTGGTCAGGCGTGGATCGCAGATCATCAATACGCCGCGATCCGCTTCATCGCGGATCAACCGGCCCGCACCCTGTTTCAGATTGATCACGGCACGCGGTAATTGATATTCCATAAACGCATTCCTGCCCTCGCTGTTCATTTTATCGATGCGCGCGGACAACACCGGATCGTCCGGGGGTGCAAACGGCAGTTTATCGATGATCACCAACGACAGCGCTTCGCCGCGCACGTCGACACCTTCCCAGAACGACTGGCTGCCGATGAGCACAGCATTGTTCAATGCCCGGAAGCGTTCCAGCATACTGGAGCGCGAACCCTGCCCTTGCAGCAACAGCGGAAAATCGAAATCACCGGCAGTCTGCAGCAACTCATGCACACGCTGCATCGCGCGCAAGCTGGTGCAGAGAAAAAAAGCCCGCCCGCGGCTCGCGCGTAACACCGGCAACGCCGCTTGCACAACCCGGTCGGTATACGTTTTATCATGCGGCTCCGGCAAACCTTGCGGTACATACAGCAGCGCCTGCTGCGCGAAGTTGAACGGACTCTCCCAGCACGCCGTTTGCGCCGCAGTCAGTCCCATTTCGTCATTGTAGTGGCTAAAATCCTTTTTCACCGACAACGTCGCCGAAGTAAAAATCCAGGCGCGCGGCGATGAAGCCATTTGCCGCTGAAAAATCTCCGCAATCGACAGCGGTGTCGCGTTCAATTGCAAAGCATGGTGATATACCTCGACCCAGCGCACATGATCCTGCATCCCGGTTTCGTCGCGCCAGCGCTGCATCAGATATAAATGCCCTGCGGCACGCTGACGGCAATTTTCCAGCCCTTCGGAACGCTCCGCTTGGCTCTCCAACAATTTCACCAGAGCCGTCAATTTCTCCAGTAAATTGTCCAGCGCATCGCTAAAACCGCGATTTTGCTTCACTGCCGCCAGCGATAACCGCGTGTTTTCTTCCGCAATCGTCAGGCGCACGTCGCGCGCAGCTTTTTCCATCGCCGCGATGGCATCCTGCAGCGCGGTAAAATCCCCAGCCGCCTGAACCGCTTCCACTTTGGCATCGCGCGCCAGATCGAGCAACTGCCCGGTGCTGACCGATTCGCCGAAAAACAAACTGGCGGTTTCCGGCAACTGGTGCGCCTCATCGAATATGACGGTATTGCACGCCGGCAGCAGCTCCGACAATCCCTCATCGCGCAACATAACGTCGGCAAAAAACAAATGATGGTTCACCACCACGACATCCGCCGCCAGCGCTTGCTTACGCGCCTCCATGACGAAACATTTTTTGTAACTGGGACACTCGGAACCCAGGCAACTATCGCGCGTGGACGTGACGTTCTGCCAGATCGCAGCATTCTCGGGAACCTCGCTCAATCCACTTTTATCGCCGCTTTGACTTCGATTGGCATAGCGCTCGATCAATTGCAAATAGTGAATCTCATCGCGGTTGATGAAACTGAGGTGGGTATCCTGCAAACTTCGTTCCAGATGGTAGTGGCAAATATAATTGGCGCGCCCTTTCAGCAATGCCACGGTGACAGGGATTTTCAGCGCCGCACGCACGGTCGGAATATCGCGATTGAACAACTGATCCTGCAAGGTTTTAGTGCCGGTCGAAATAATCACCTTGCCACCCGCCAGCAGCGCAGGCGCCAGATAAGCAAACGTCTTGCCGGTACCGGTACCCGCCTCGGCCACCAGAATTTGATGCTTGGCGATCGTATCCGCAATCGCTTGCGCCATTTCCACCTGCTGTGCGCGCGTACGGAATCCTGCAATATGCTGCGAAAGCGCGCCGTCCGGTGCGAAAATAGAATCGATATCAAACATAAAATCAGGAAAGCGGCTGCTAAAAATAAAAATGCGCCCTACTTTTGCCGGAACCGCCAAACTCGGGAATAAATCGGGAAAAACCTGGTGCATTATACTGGATGCGCAAAAGTTAGCGGTTGGTGTTCGCTTCGGCATGAAAAATGGTTTATAAATCCGCCTGATATTGCTAATATTCACCGCCGGTTAGATGAAAGATTAATTTGTAATTTGCGCAAATGAAGAATCAGGGGGATATGTGACAGAGGCATACGATGTTTTTATCAGCTATGCGCATGCTGATAATAAAATTCCTCATGGCTCCGCGGCTGAAATGGGCTGGATCGGTACTCTTGCAGCCAATCTGAATACCGGTCCGAACGTTCTCGAGAAACGGATCTTCATTGATTATCAACTCAAACCGGGCGACGAATTCAGCGACACGCTGATCGACAAAGTAACCAACAGTAAACTATTAGTCCTGTTTCTGTCACGAAACTACGCCGAATCCACATGGTGCGGTAAAGAACTGAAGCATTTTATCCAAGCACATTCCGCTAACCCGGAAAAACCGGTTGATGTTTTTGTCGTTGAGTTGTTTCCTTATGAACAACTGACCGGTTTGCCGGAAAACATCCGGAACATTCGCAAGCACAACATTCATGCAAAATTCTGGGTTCAACCCATCGATGGCAGTGTACCCATCCTGGCTGGTTACCCTACGCCCAGCGACAATGACGACAAAGTCAGGATTCACTATTGGAATTCGCTTAATACGCTGCGAACGGCTATTGACGAACGTTTAGCCAAAAAAACCGTTCTCCCAGCGATAAATCACACCGGAGCGGTGGTAAAAACCGTTACTACTAAGTCTGACGATCATAAAGCGGTAACACCCTGCACTATTCTGCTCGCGGATGTCACCGATGACTTGGAACCCAAGCGCAATGAAATTAAATTGGCGCTTGAAGCGGAGAAATTTCTGGTGCTACCGGATGGCGACTGCGTTGGCTTGTCGATAGAGGAATTTAATAGCGCTTTCCCGAGAGATCTCAAACGCAGCGAATTGTTTGTGCAACTGCTGTCGCCCACGGTAGGACGCAAAACCAAAGGATACCCGGCACCACTCCCGCAATTGCAATTTCAGCTCGCACGTGAAGCTAGCAAGCCAATCCTGCAATGGTGCGAACAATTGCCGGTTTCTGGTCAAATCAACGATCAAGCGCACGCCAAGTTGTTTGAAACCGAATTCCTTCGTGTCACCAATCTGAATAACTTTAAAACCGAAATCATTGAGCGCCTGCAAGCGGAAAAAGCTAAGCGCAGTAAAGCGATTTCAGCGTCGCTTCAATCATCGCAATCCAAATTGGGTAAAAAGGTCCTTTTTGTCGATGATCTCGCCAGTACCGATGATTTGAGCAAAACTTTGCGTGCCACCATCAAACAACATCGGTATGACATTCGCGCCCTGCCCGATGAGGCGCCTCTGGGTAACAATGGCATCGACATCAAGGAATTTCTGCGCCCCTGCCTGGCCGGAATTACCATTTATACCGACAAAAGCAAATTTCTAACGGCACACAGCCGTTTGACCTTTTTTCTGAACCAAATCGCGGAAGCCGATCTTCCTTTGTTGCGTTGGGGTGTCTATTTGCTCGACGGCGATGTCGCCAAGGTTTTCGGCATCGATTCCGAAGATGTCGTGCCCGTCTACGAGCAAGATTTGGTGTCATTCCTGCAAGGGCTGACGCAATGAAGCGCATTACCCTCACGCTTCCCGCGCCATATGTCGGCTTGCGGCCGTTTGAGGAAAAAGATGCCTTGCTGTTTTTTGGCCGCGAAGCGCATGTGCGGGATTTGCTCGCCAAATTGGAGCATCAACAGCGTTTCATTGCCGTAATCGGTGCTTCCGGTTCGGGCAAATCGTCGCTGGTTCGCGCTGGTTTGATTCCGGCATTGCACCGCGGTGCGCTGGCATCGGCCGGATACCGCTGGAACGTGCACATCACCAAACCTGGCGATGCGCCGCTGCACAATCTGGTGGAAAAATTGACCGAAGATCAACGCTGGATCGATGGCGACGACCGCACAGCATCGATGGCTTCGTTACGCGCGCAATTTGCGATCAATCCACTGGCGCTGGTCGAACAGTATCAGCGGCGCGCCGCATTGTTCAACGTCGAAGCCTTGCTGCTGGTCGTCGATCAGTTCGAGGAAATTTTCCGCTACCGCCAGCAAAACGTCGACGAAGCGGAAGCGTTCATCAAGCTGCTGTTGCGTTCGGTATCCGAATCCGGGCAGGTGCCGGTTTATGTCGTGATCACGATGCGTTCCGATTTTCTCGGCAACTGCGTAACGTTCTTCGGTTTGCCGGAAGCGATCAACAGCGGGTTGTACCTGACACCACGGCTGCGGCCGGAGCAACTGAAATCGATCATCGCCTCTCCGCTCGCCCTGATCGGTAGCGATATCGATCCGGTGTTGGTTAACCGTCTGATCAACACGCTGGAAGGCGGCGATGAACTGCCTGTTCTAGAGCACGCCTTGCTGCGCATGTGGAACCATGCCAAGGATAAAGGGCGCAACCGCATCGAAGCACAAGACTTTGCCGTCATTTGCAAACCGCCGGCAACGAATGAAGGCGAAGCCATGCCCAAGCTGGCATTCGCCATCGATAACCACGCGTCGGAAATCTACAACCAACTCACACCGCAACAGCAAGCGATTGCCCGGCAAGTATTTCCGGCACTGGTCGAGCGCCGTGAAAGCCGCGACGTGCGGCGGCCGCAAACCTTACAACAATTGATCGAACTGACCGGTGATTCCAATCGAGATTCTGTGCTGACGGTAATCAATGCATACCGCAAAGAAGGCGCAGGTTTTCTGTTGCCACCGGCAACTGAAACTATTACTGAAGAAACGCTGATCGACATCAGTCACGAAAGCTTGTTCCGCCAATGGCATTTATACAAGAAATGGCTCGACGAAGAAGCGCTCGATGCTGCCGAATTGAAAGAGTGGCATTATCGCTTGGAGCGTCACCAACAAACCGGCAGTGGCTGGCTGGATGAAAATGACAGCCATCGTGCATTGCAATGGTTGGAACGCATGAACAAATACTATGTGCCCCAGCAGTGGGTAACGCGCTATCTGGGGCAGCACGATTTCCAATCGATTAAGACATTCATTGAAAACAGTCATCGAATTGTTCAAAAGAAACAGCAAGCCGAAACTGAGCGATTGGAAGCGGAAGCCGCACTGCAACGCCAATTAGCGGAACATGCCGAAAAAGAAAAGCTACAAGCCGAAGCATTTGCAAAATCAAGCCGCATCAAGAGTTATTGGGCCATCGGCGCAGCATTGGTTGCAATCCTGTTCTCGGTCATTTCTTTTGGATTTTGGCAGCACGCAGAGCAAGAAAGAATCCGCGCGGATGGGGAAAAAGATCACGCCACCCAAGCCAAGAATCATGCCGAGAAACTGGCGCGCTCTGGGCATGCAAATGCTTTGATTTCTACCGCGGAAAATTTGAAGCTTGTTACGCCAGATCAAAGTATTTTGCTTGGATTGGCTGCATGGAAAATAGACAATAGCGCAAAAGTCGAAAGCCACTTACTTAGTGTTTTTACTGCCTATACGTTCCAAGCCAGTTTACGAGGTCATAATTATGAGATTAATGACGCTCAATTTTCCCCAGATGGCAAAACAATTCTGACAAGTAGTCGAGACAAAACTGCCCGGCTGTGGGATACGGTAAGCGGTAAGCTGATGTATGTGTTGCAGGGGAATGATGCTGGAGTTAGTGCCCAATTTTCCCCGGATGGCAAAACGGTACTGACCTATAGTAGTAAAAATAGAGGCCATGTCAAAACCACCCGGCTGTGGAATGCGTCAAGTGGCCAGCTATTGTACGTGCTGAATGGTGGTGAAGAACATTTTTGGGACGTTCAGTTTTTCCCGGATGGCAAGACGGTACTGGTCAGTAGCAAGGACAATACTGTCCACTTGTGGGATGCAACAAGCGGCAATCTATTAAACGTGTTACAGGGTCATAAAAAAAATGTTTCAGGAGTTAAACTTTCACCCGATGGCAAAACGATACTGACTTGGAGTGGACATGAAACTGCTCGTTTGTGGGATGCGGTAAGCGGCAAGCCATTGCACGTACTACAAGATCATGAAGGATTTTTTGAAGATGCCCAGTTTTCTCCAGATGGAAAGTTGGCCTTGATCTGGAATTACGACAAAATTTTTTACTGGGATGTGGCAAGCGGCAAGCCATTGCATGTGATGCAAGATCACGAAAAGAAAAATCACCAAAGAATTGTTTTGGGTGCCCAGTTCTTCCTAGATGGCGGAACGATTTTGACTTGGAGCTTTGAAAATATCGCCCGGCTTTGGTCTTGCGATGTTTGCCGCCCCATCGAGGAAATTGCCGCAGAACTGAAACGCCGCGTCGGACGCGACCTGACTGATGAAGAGCGCCGCCGCTTTGGTGTGGCGGATATCATCGCGCAAGAACAGTAATTTTGAACACACTCGAGGAAATTCAGCATGACTGAAAATACAAACAATCCCAAACCGGATACCGCACGCCGCGATGTGCAGCCGGAGGCCAGTCATGTGCTCGACTGGAGTCTCGAACACCGCCGTGAATCGATTCATACCGTGTATCAACGCGCCGAAAAGCACGCGCTGGATGCGATCGACTGGTATTTGCTTTCCAAACGCCAAAAGAAATTCTGGGCACAGGGACTCAGGCTTGGCACCATCGGCTTAACAGCGCTGGCCGGTCTTTTGCCCATCATCAGCGAGATTTATCAATTTTCATCACCAGCCTGGGCTTCCATTGCTTTAGGGTTGGCGGGCGTGGCTTTGGCCATCGACAAGTTTTGCGGTTATTCGTCCGCGTGGATGCGCTTCATCGCCGCCGAGCATCAGATCCGGCAAATTCTGCACGAATTCCAGATGGATTACGAGCTGGAACAAGCCGGATGGGATAACGCGCAGCCGAGTGTGGAACAAACGCAAGCCGTTTTGAGCCGCTGCAAAGCATTTTTGTATCAAGTGGACGCCATTATCCGGCAGGAAACCGATCAGTGGCTGGCTGAGTTTCAGGATGCGCTGAAGCAGATCGACAACGGTACGAAAGCCAAAACCGCTACGCAAGACACGAGCAAACCAGCGTAACGCTCAAGCGGATTTACCCGGCAACAACCGTCGCGCCCACGCCAGTAACAAATCGGTCATCATGTGCGACCCCATCAATCCACCCAGCAAACCGGTGAGCGTTGCGTTGACCACCGGCTCGCTGCCAAACGACGGAATCGGTAACCAGCCGGAAACTTGCTGGCCATAGAAAGAGCAAAATGTCAGCAGCAAACCGGCGACGACACCCGCCGGGACACGGATGAGCTAGGTCCAGACCGTCGCACCTGCACGGCTGACCGCCAGCAGCGCGCCGACCAGTGCGGCGAGCGCGGAAATCAGGTAGGTGTTGGACAAATCCACGTTGGTTTCGGTGAGCGTCGGATAAAACGGCACGTCGAGCATTTTGAAGTGATACAGGCCGCGCTCCAGCAGATGAAACCGCTCGATGGCTTTACCGGCGGAGAATTTCACACTGCGATCTTCGACCAGATGTTCATGATTGGTCAGCGGATCAACCCGGTACACACCGAGCTTGCCGGATTCGACACCGTGCGCATTCAGTTGCACTTCGACCGGCGTTTCGAGCCACGGATTAAACTGCTCGACCGCGAGGTGCACCCACGGATGCGCATTCAAACCATCCTCGCGCGTAACGCCGCAGGTGATGCGATAAATCGGTGCGGTCGGTATCTGATCGAATCTTCCTTGGCTGAAGCTGATACTGCGCCATGGTTCCAATGAATCGAACGTTTCGCTTTCGAGCACGCGCAACAGCTTTTGCCGCAACGCTTGCGCTTCCGGCAATTCGTGCTGGCCGCTGAGCGCCAGATTTGTAACGCTTCCTTGGTCGAGCCGCTGTTGACCGGCCCCAATATCGCCACGACATGATCTTCTTGCACCAGCTTTATCGCGCCGTCGGCCGCCATTTCTGGCTTGCCGCTATCGTTCCACGGAATCAACTTGAGCTTTATCTGCAAATCGCCGACCTGCAGCGGTTCGAAGTGGTCAAACACCAGCCGGATGCTTTCCTCGAGCGATTCACCGGCCAAAACCAAGCTGCTGCCATCCTTGGGCGAAATGATACCGATTGCGATGGCGTTCCGGTCCATCGCTTTGGCATGCAGCGCCAGCAGGATCAGCACAATACCGCAAAGAACAGTCAACCGCCGCATGAACAGCGTGATCAGCGATTTTTGTCCAACTGCGCGATCCATAACTCCTCCCGTTGCCATTCTGTTTATGCGCGTGTTAATTTATTCTTCCCTGATGTTACCTTGCAAGGTATTACATGAACAAATTGCTGTTATTCGGCTACGGCAATCCCGGACGCGGGGACGATGCTTTAGGGCCCTTGCTCATTGAACGTGTCAATCAGCTTGGATTAGCCGGGATCACCTGCCTCGTTGACATGCAACTGTTGATTGAGCATGCTACCGACTTAAGCGGATTCGATCAGATTATTTTTGCCGACGCCGACATGTCGTGCCGGGAGCCTTTCGAATACTCAGCCGTGCGCGCGGAAAAAGACGATAGTTATACCAGCCATGCCTTAACACCGGCGGCATTGCTGCATGTCTACCAGCACATCCGGCAAGGTGCAGAACCGCCGGCTTTTTTACTGCGCATCCGTGGTTATCGCTTTGAATTGGGTGATGCTTTAAGCACGCAGGCGAACCACAACCTGATTGCAGCGATCCGTAAAATCCGGCAGTGGCATGCACAACACGCGTGAAAAACTTACTGTGAATTTGAAGCTTTCCCAGTTTTAGCGATAATGGCATTTGATTTTTTCGACTCCATGACATCAGGCAATCGATGCACGAACTATCGCTCGCCGAAAATATCCTGCAACAGATCGAGGAAGCCGCGATTGCGCAGCCGTTTAACCGCGTCAAAACGGTGTGGCTGGAAATCGGTCAACTGGCTTGCGTCGAGCAGGAATCGTTGCGTTTCTTTTTTGCCGTGGTGACGGAAGACAGTATCGCCCGGCAAGCCAAACTGGAAATTATCGATATTGCAGGACAGGCGGTATGCCAAGCATGCAACCGCATTTCTCCGGTTGCCGCGTATCATGAAGCCTGCCCGCACTGCGGCAGTTATGCGCTGCAAGTCACGCAGGGTAATGAAATGCGTATTCGAGAACTGGAAGTGGAATAAAAGGAAGCGATTATGTGTACGACTTGCGGTTGCGGGATTGGCCAAACCCGTCTGAATGGCAAAGCAATGCCAGTGCGGCCGCGCGCCGATGAGCAGTTGCGTTTCCGTCCGCTGCAATCCGGCCAAGCGCACCCGCATGAACTTGCGCCATCAACTGTTGCAGACCGGCAGGCGGCTGACACGATTCATTTCGGAACCGGCATTGCCGGTACGCATGCACCCGGCATGAGCCAGACCCGGATAGTGAAAATCGAACGCAACATTCTGGCAAAAAACAATCAGTATGCTGCCGAGAACCGGCGGTACTTGGCCGGGCGCGGCATTTTCGCGCTCAATCTGGTTTCCAGTCCGGGTTCCGGCAAAACCACCTTGCTGGTAAAAACCATCGAATTACTGCGTGACCGGCTCCCAATCGCCGTGATCGAGGGCGATCAGCAAACCGATCATGATGCCGCACGTATCCGCGCGACCGGCGTTCCGGCGCTGCAAATCAATACCGGCAAGGGCTGCCATCTGGATGCGCAGATGGTCGGCCATGCCTTGCAGCAGTTGCCACTGCAGCATAACAGCCTGCTGTTCATCGAGAATGTCGGTAATCTGGTGTGTCCTTCCGGTTTCGATTTGGGCGAAGCGCACAAAGTGGTGATTCTGTCGGTCACCGAAGGTGAAGACAAGCCGTTGAAGTACCCCGATATGTTCCATGCCGCGGATTTGATGATGCTGAACAAATGCGACCTGTTGCCCTATCTGACTTTTGACGTCAATTTGGTCATTGACTATGCACACCGTGTTCACCCCGGATTGCCGGTGATGCAGATTTCCGCCACGCAAGACAGCGGCATGCACGCTTGGGTCGATTGGATTGAAATCGGTTGCCGCCGCGCGGCAGCAATTTCTCAAGCAGCACAACCGCACGACTCTCAACTTGGTTGATCCATTCGACACACCTATTGCCCTAACCATCGGCGGTCCTCCCGTTTTAGCCTGCGGCGCCTGGTTAAAAAATACCGTCTGCGTAACGCAAGGAAATACGGTGCATATTTCTCCGCTTATCGGCGATTTGGCTACGGCGGAAGCACGCGATCAATTCGATCAGACCGTGCAGCGCATGTGCCGGGACTATGCCATTCAGCCCGCCATCGTGACGCACGACCTGCATCCAGATTTTTACAGCACGCAATTCGCGCAAGCTTATGCTGAGCAACAGCAAATTCCGCTGCTCGCAGTGCAACACCATCACGCCCATATCGCTGCGGTCTGTGCCGAACATCAACTAACCGGACCGGTATTAGGTCTGGCGTCGGATGGTGTCGGCTTGGGAACGGATAACGCGCCGTGGGGTGGTGAATTGCTGCTGGTCGACGGCGCCCGTTTCGAGCGGCTCGGTCATTTGACACCGCTGGCTTTACCCGGCGGCGATCGCGCCGCGCAGGAACCTTGGCGCATGGCGGCAGCAGCATTGACCCGGCTTGATCGCGGCACCGAAATTACCCGGTATTTCCCGGATCAACCGGCGGCTGCGACGGTTGCTACGATGCTGGCAAGAAATCTGAATTGTCCGCAAACGTCCAGCATGGGGCGTTTATTCGATGCGGCGGCCGGTCTGCTCGGCATCTGTGCGATTCAATCGCACGAGGCGCAAGCTGCAATACAGTTGCAGCAGCTGGCCGAACAGCATGGAGAAATTGCAGCATTGGCGGAAGGTTATCGCATCAATACGGACAACCATCTGGATTTTTCCCCCTTACTGGCTGCGATGATCGATTTCCACGACGCCAAGCACGATGTTGCTCATGCCGCTGCTCTGTTTCATGCGACGTTGATCACCGGATTGACGGAGTGGCTGGAACGCTCGGCCAAGCAACATGATATTTCGCAATTGGCACTGGGTGGCGGATGTTTTCACAACGCCGTATTGCGGCACGGCTTGATGCGCCGGTTGACTGCTGCAAATTGCACGGTATTCGCCGGTCAGCGGTTATTGCCGGATGATAGTGCGATCGCACTGGGACAAGCATGGGTGGCACTGCACCATAACCCGTTATAATAGCGATTTGCTATTGCTTAAGGCTTTACAATGAGTAACTACGTACAACGTTTTCTTCTGGAAAACCTCGATATACGCGGCGCTGTGGTGCATCTGGATTCCGTTTGGCAGGCGATGCTGGCCGGACGCCATTACCCGCAACCTGTGACCAAGCTGTTGGGCGAAATGAGCGCAGTCACTATGCTGTTAGGAGAAAACCTCAAGCAAACCGGCCGGTTGACGATCCAACTGAACGGCAGCGGCCCGGTTTCGATGCTGGTCATCGACTGCACCGACACTCTGCACCTGCGCGGCATGGCCAAATGCGAACAAAATATCACAGTGCAGACTGCGCCCGATCTGCTCGGGGACGGCCGGTTGGTACTCACGCTGGATATGCCGTCGATGCGCGAATGTTACCAAAGTATCGTGCCACTCGACGGCGACAACATCGCGGAAATCTTTGAACATTATTTCAGGCAATCGGAACAATTGCCTTCACGGTTATTTTTGGTCACTTCGGATAACGCCATTTTCGGTTTGCTGCTGCAAAAACTGCCCGCCGCCGATCAGAAAGATCCCGACGGCTGGCCACGCGCCGAGGCCCTGGCAGCAACAGTTCACGATCAAGCATTATTCGATTTGACCGCGGAAGAAATACTGACACGGCTGTTTTATCAGGAAACCATCCGCATTTTCGACGCCCAGACCATTTATTACGGTTGCCACGATGATCCCGCCAAGATTTACGCCATGTTGCGTTCCCTGGGTCGGGAGGAAGTCGATTCGATTCTGCAGGAATTCGGCGAGGTCGTTGTCAACGACGACATCTGCAACCGTGAATACCGTTTCGATGCCTTGGCAGTCGACGCCATATTCCGCGAAGCCGGGCCGACGGTTCATTGATTCATTGAAATAGAAAGACAATCACTTCATAAATTCCAAGCATCCTCGCAGTAAAGCTCATTGATATTCTACTCACCTACTTCAGTTTGTAGTTATTGTCACAGACGATAAGTCATTTATTTATCATAATACAAAAAAATTAATTGTCATGTCTCGCAATCATTATTTTGACAATTGGCTGATCACACCTTTCATGGTGCTTATTTATCTTTTCTTTGCCTTGGTGACGCTGCTGAGCGCGCGCTCAGACTCAGAGCGGCGGCCATGCATGCAAAAAAGGAAATACTCAGGCGGTTGAATACAAATTCCGCGCAATCGCCAATTTGTGAGTGGCGATATTGGAAAAACGATAACATTGCAAAACTGAAATCATTGAGTGTAGAAATTGAAAATTTTAAAGAAGGGATATTCAAGCCGTAATTGCATCATCCGATGATATTATCTTTACTCATGTCATTTAGCGGTGTCGGTGGAGTTTATTTGATCGAGTATCTCTTATAATTTTGCAATCATGTTACGCAATAGTTTTTGATGCTTGATCGTTGGCTTATATTCACATCTTTTTCACATTTACTAAGATATGATCGGCTCAATAATATCCCCGGTGAGTAAACGGTTTCTCGAAAAAGCTTAATTTCCGGGTTCACATTACGAAGTAAGGAGAATTAAAATGACACTACGAATTGCACATGTTGACGATGATGCGGATATTCGCGAGGCGGTTGGGCGGATTCTGTGTAAAAACGGCTATGAAGTTGACAGTTATCTGTCGATGCAGGACTTTATCGATTCACTGGAAGATGAAAGCAAACGGCCCGATCTGGCGATTCTTGACGTAATGGTCGAATCTATGGATTCCGGTTTGACTACCTATGCAAAAATCCACAAGCGTTTTCCGCAAATACAAACCATCTTTCTAACCTCCTTGGGTGACATGATCAGACCCTATTTTGAAGATGGATCGCATGAATGGGTGTGCATCATGGAAAAACCCGTTGAACCGGTCAGTTTATTGGCGACTATCAACGACCGTTTAAAACAAGCAGGAGCAGCTGCGTAACCGGATTCTTCAAGAATGGCAACTACGGAATTCTCCTGGGACAAACCAAACAATAGCCAGAATGTTCTGCTCGAAATAAAAGGAGACAAGCTTAAACTCAGTGACGATGTTTTAATCAGCAATATCCGCTGGTTTATTACATTTCGCTGGGCGTTGATTGTCACACTGGTTTTTTTCGAAATCTTGATGCTGTCTGCATCGGATGTTCTGATGCAATTCGGTATCAGCGAGCAACAGAAATGGCCGGTTGCAGTAATTATCGTATTAGTGTTCGCCAATATCGCCTACATTTTCGCATTAGAACGTTGCAAGCCCGGCAAATTTAATTCACCTACCATTAATTTGTGGGTACAGATCATCGTTGATCTGATCTGTTTATCTGTTGTCGTGCATTATATTGGCAGTACCACTACGCCGATTTCCTTTTTTTACGTATTGCATATCGCACTGGCCTGCATCTTTTTTTCCACCCGGGAAAGCCTGTACGTAACGATCTTGGTCTGTTTCATGGATACGATCGTGATCGTGATCGATAACTTTCTGGTAACTCAGACACCGCTCTCAACCCTGCTGAATGGTCATTTCTTATCCGAAAGCTCACGCCGGGACGATGCAATGCTGTGGATGTTTTTTCTCGACATTTTGTTTTTTATCGTCTGGTACGTTGTCTCGCGGCTCTCCTTGATTGTTCGGGCGCATGAACGGCATCTTTTGGATGCCTACAAACAAATTAACCAGGCGCAAGTGGAAAAAGATCAGTACGCCGTATTGATGACGCATCAGCTCAAATCGCCGCTTGATGCAATCCGCAGTAAAATCAACCTGATCAAAGGAGGCTATTGCGGAGATGCTTCGGACGGCGTTAATGAAGCATTGGATAAGATCGATAGTCGTGCCCAAAGCATGTCGAGCTTGATTCTGGATTTGCTCAGACTCGAACGCTTGAAAGATACCTGCCTTAACACTGCAGTTTTCGAATCTGTCGATATTCAAGCTACACTGCAAAAATGTATTGAAAAACTAACGCCGGTTGCCAATGCAAAACATATCAAGCTCAATTTATCGATTGATAACTTTTTCTGTAAAGTCATTCCCGATCAACTCGATATTCTGCTGGAAAATATTATTACCAATGCAATCACATATTCGCATAACAATGCACCGATTGAAATCACATCCACTGTCAACCGGCGTAATCAAAGCGCCACCATTACCGTTACCGATCATGGCATCGGCATAGAGAGCAAAGACTTACCGAATATATTCAATGAATATTTTTACTCCCCCCGGGCGGCACTGCATAACAAGGCAACCAGCGGGATCGGTTTGTCGATCGTAAAAATCGCTGCGGAAAACAACAAATTGAAAATCAAGGTGACCAGCGAACCCGGCGCAGGCACTTCTTTCACCATCATTTTCAACAACATTGAATTACCTGATTGACGTAGTCGGCTTCAATCCATGTTTCCGGCTAAATTCCGTCGTTACGCTTGCTCGTTAGGAAAGCTCTGAAAAAGGTAGCGATGACGGTCAGGCAAGGCAAAATCAAGCGAGAAAGCGCGGCTTACAAGGTGTAAATGAGCATTTTGAGTCTGATTTCAACACACACCGAGTAAGCAGTTTTTCAGAGCTTCCCCCAGCGCTATTCGATAGTGCGATGATGCCAGTAACGCCGGTATAATCCTCGCCAGCTTTCAACCGACCAGCCGTTTTCCGCAAAACGCAGCAAAATAGCGCCCTCTCCGTCGCTGCGCATCACACGGCTGTTTACACTGAGATAACGGGCTACCACAGCGCTACGCGGATGATCATAGCGGTTTAAATAACCCACCGTAAAAATTGTCAGCGCTGGATTCACTTGATTGACAAAACCGGCAGTCGATGAAGACAAGCTGCCATGATGCGGCGCAATCAGAACAGTTGCCGCAAGCTTATCACCGGCACGGCTAAGCAATGCTTGTTCATCTTTATTTTCGATATCGGCCGGTATCAAGATGCTGCCATGAATCGACGAAATTTTTAATACACAGCTGTTCGCATTGATTCTGCGTTGCGGATTGGCATAATCCTGCGCCAATGGATGCAACACTTCAAAATGCACGCCATCCCAAAACCAGGATTGACCGGCACGACATTGGATTTTATCGGTGGCAGCACGTTGTATGGGGTGATCATCTTGCAAGGATGACAGCAGCAACTCAACCGGCATCTCATCCAGCACCGACAATGCGCCACCGCTATGATCGTTATCCGCATGCGATACAACCATGGCATGCAATCGCCGAATACCTTCTCCTCGCAGATATGGCACGATAATACGTTTACCGCTATCGCTATCTGCAAAGCCGGGGCCGGTATCGAACAACAGCGCGTGATGTTCGGTACGCGCCACGACAGCCAATCCCTGACCGACATCCAGTACCGTTAACCATAATTCACCGGTTTTGGGTTGAGGCGGCAATACCCAAAACAGCGGCAATACTGCAACCATCCCCAGCCAGCGAGCCGGGAAACCTGCAAAAAACCCTCTCCCCAAGCTTCCTGGCAACAGCATCCACAGAATTCCAATTGCAGCCACCGCTATCGTCCACAACGGCGGAGTGTGCTGCTGCCATACGGCGTGCGGAAAATTACTCAGTGAACGCAGTATCGTCATCAGGAAGCTTAATATCTCGTGCGCCCAAGGCAGTACAAATTCAAACAGCGGTATCGCGGCCAGCAAAGTGAGCGGAACAACGATCAGACTGATCAGAGGAATGGCGATGGCATTGGCGAGCGGCGACAACACCGGTACTTGCTGGAAGAAAACCAGCAGCAACGGAATTAATCCCAAGGTAATCGCCCATTGAACTCGCAGCCAACCGGTTAGCCAATGAATCTTGCCAATCCGGCCGACCGTGATCAGCATGATGAGTGCAATCGCACCGAATGACAGCCAGAACCCGGGTGCAATGACGGCCCATGGATCGAACAGAACCACACAAAATAACGCCCATGCCAGCACCGATGTCGCAGACGTTTGCTTCCCTTGCCATAACGCAACCGCCACTACGGCAAGCATGTAGAGTGTCCGTTGTGCCGGGATCGCGAAACCGGACAGCACGGCATAGGCAATAGCCGCCAATAATCCTGCCATGGTAGCAGCCCGGTACGCCGGTAAACGCAAGGTCAAATAAGCGCTCCATCGCCATAGCCAAAATACCGCCGCAAAAACCATACTGGAAATCATTGTGATATGTAAGCCGGAAATCGCCATCAAATGATTGGTCCCGGTCCGGGTGAATACTTGCCACTGATCACGCGGAATGGCATGCTGATCGCCAATAGCCAGTGCTTGCAAAATCCCGGTGTAGGCTCTATCGGGTAAGTTCGCGGCAAAACGATGTTGTATTTCTTCACGGACATACTCAATCCAATACCTTGACCATGGAACCATCGGCTGCAGGCGTTCATTTTCAGCACCCGGATGCACATAGCCGGTTGCCCGAATATTGCGCTCCAATACCCATGCTTCATAATCGAAGCCATGCGGATTCATCGTGCCGTGCGGCTGTTTCAGCCTGACCGTGATGCGCCAGCGTTCTCCAGGATGAAGCACCGGTAACGCCCTGTTATCCGTCTTCGCTTGCCGCGCTCTGAACCAGGACAATGCCAAATGCCGGGGTACTCTGGCACCCTTCGTGAGCACTTGTTCGACATCGAAGCGGAAGCGGATACCGCGATCAGTTTCTTGCTGCACACTCGCCACGACACCGGTTATCTGAATATCCTGACGTTCCCAGCTATGCGGTAAAGTATCGGATAAGCGCCATTGCGCTACTGCGGCAGCCCAGAAAAAACCTATTCCGAGACAAAGCGACCACGATAAAATTCTGCATAGCACGCTGAACTTATTTGCCGCACGTCGCATCAATCCGATAATGAGGGCAATCAAGAGCAAAATCCAGACCCACTCCGCCTGAGGCAATTTAGCCTGTTGCTGCAACAAGCCGGCACCCAGAGCAAATGCCAGGATATTGGATCGCACTGACAAATCCGCCCGATCCTCAGAGTAAAAGAATCTGCGCGACGGAATTGCCGTGCCGAGCGGCAAATATTCTTAACACACATTCCGATTTACTCGTTTGTAGGATTTTTCTCATAAAATTATAGCGTTATCATTTATCATAATTTGATATTATAGTCATGTGTATTTCATGTGTACTCTTAGTGCATGTATTGTGTGGTTAAGCGGAACGACCACAAAGCTCCAGTAACGCAAATGATGAGCAGGAGGAAACACCATGACGCAAACTGAAGAGCAGCGAAGAAAAGATGATGATATAAGACAAAGCAAAACCGAGCTACTGAGCGAGTTGCAGATTTCTCACCGGGAACTGGAGAAACAAAATCACGAATTGAAAGAAACGCAACAGCAATTAAATGAATCGCACAAACGCTACGCAGATCTCTATGAATATGCACCGGTCGGTTTCTTGACTTTAAACAAAACCGGGCACATTTTGTCGCTGAATCAAGCAGGCGCTAAGTTACTGAGAAATAACCGGGAATCACTGATCGGGAAATTATTTACCGATTGTTTTTTTGATATCGACCATCAAGCCTTTATCCAATATCTGCAGAAAATCTTTACGACCTCGGGTAAAACCGCGGTCGATCTGAAAATCAAAAATGCTGACGAACAGCTCAGCTATATCCGGCTGGAAAGCACGCTCATGTGCGACAGCAGTACCTGCTTGATGATCATGTCCGACATCAGCCAATTAAAAAAAGCTATCAATCTCAACCGCAATTTATTGCATGAAAACAGACGGCTTATGAAAAAGCTGTTCCATATCCAGGAGAATGAACGGCGCCTCATCGCACGTGAATTGCACGATGAATTGGGACAATGGCTAACGGCCGTTCGTGTGGAAAATGAAGTCATTCTCAACAACACATCAAGCAACTCAACGATTGCCGTCAGTGCGCGCGCTAACAATGAATGTATTCAAAAAATGAATAAAATAATCCATGAAATGCTGCATCAGTTACGGCCCGTGCTGCTGGATACACTGGGATTAATCGGTGCCCTATCGGAGCTGAAGCGGCAATGGTGCATACGTCATCCGCAGACTATCCTGGAATTCAAATTGAGCGGTGAACTTGATAAACTGAATGAACCGATCAATATTGCGGTATACCGGCTCATCCAGGAAGGTTTGACCAATATTTACAGTCACGCCGAAGCGACTTGGGCGCAAATAAGCCTAAGCCGCGAGGATGGCGCCGAACCAGCCGATAACTGCTTGCTGCTCACCATCGAAGACAATGGCAAAGGCTATAATATCAACCAGCAATCCAGCGGTTTAGGATTATTGGGCATGCGTGAACGCGTCATTGCCATGAGCGGCACCTTGTCGGTACGCAGCGCGTACAATGAAGGCACTGAAATCACTATTAAATTGCCGATAGAACATTCAAACTATGACGAAACCAATCTGTATCCTATTGATTGATGATCATCCCGTAGTACGCACCGGTTACCGCCGTTTGCTTGAAAGCACACCGGATATTTGTGTAGTGGCAGAAGCCGACGATGGTGAATCGGGTTATCAGCAATATTTGGAGCACCAGCCCGACGTCACCATTTTAGATTTGAATATGCCCGGCATCGGCGGCCTTGAAACTATCCGCCGCATCAAAGCGCGCGACTCTGTTGCACATATTCTGGTATTCAGCATGCTGAACAATGCCACCATGGCGCAGCGCTCTTTGAAAGCAGGAGCCACCGGGTTTCTCAGTAAACAAAGCGGAATCGGGGAAATGATTCAGGCTGTCCGGCAAGTCAATGCAGGGAAAATTTATATCGAATCGGAACTAGCCGCAACGCTGGCATTGAACGCAACACGTAAAGATACTTGCGAAAGCCCGTTGGATATGCTCACCAAGCGCGAGTTTCAAATATTCAAACTGATCGCGGAAGGAAATTCCAGTGTGCAGATTGCGGAAAAACTGGCCATCAGTCCAAAGACTGTTGGCGTTCATCACGTTAATTTGATGCGCAAATTACAGTTACAAAACACCACGCAACTTATTCGCATGGCGATTAATAACGATGTCATTCCAACCTAAATACCGGCTAACGTAATTGGCATGCAGTAGGGAAATTCTGAAAAAGGTAGCGAGACAGCCAGGCAAAGCAAAATCAGGTGAAAAGTGCAGTTTATGAATGATACATGAGCATTCTGAACTTGATTTCAGCGCAGCATGACCAGGTACGGCAATTTTTGAGAGCTTTCTTAGAAATAAGGAAAATGCTTATTTTCACGTTCTTTCGCATCCATTAAGATAGATCGTTCATTCCCGCCACATTCCGTTATCACCCGATAGTCCTCTAATCAGGAGCAAAAATGACCAATATTTCCGCGACACTGGGCAGTGAAAGCGAACAGCTGCTCAACCATGTGTGCAAAACCATACCGAAACAAAGTCTGCAGCTCCCCGGCGCCGATTTTGTCGATCGCGTCATGGCGTTAAGCAACCGCAAACCCAGCGTGTTGCGCAATCTGCAGACATTTTTTAATCAGGGGCGTTTGGCGGGAACCGGCTATCTGTCTCTTCTTCCGGTTGATCAGGGCGTTGAACATTCCGCCGGTGCTTCGTTCGCACCCAATCCGATGTTTTTTGACCCCAAACATATTGTCGAACTGGCGATTGAAGGCGGTTGTAACGGTGTCGCATCCACATTGGGTGTGCTGGGAATCGTAGCGCGCCAGTATGCGCACAAAATCCCGATGATTCTTAAAATAAACCATAATGAGCTGCTGACCTATCCCAATAAATACGACCAAACGCTTTTTGCCAGCATCAATCAGGCGTTCAATATGGGAGCTTGCGCAGTCGGTGCAACGGTTTTTTTCGGCTCGGAAGAATCCCGCCGCCAGATTCAGGAAGTTTCAGCCGCCTTCGAACATGCGCATAATTTAGGCATGGTGACCATTTTGTGGGCATATACCCGCAACGCTGCATTCAAAACTGCTGAAAAAGACTATCACGTCAGTGCCGATCTGACCGGTCAAGCCAATCATCTGGCGGTAACCATCGGAGCCGATATCGTCAAACAAAAAATGGCAACCAATAACGGCGGCTATAACGCGATTAAATTCGGCAAAACCCACCCCAAAGTCTATAGCGAACTGACAACGGAACATCCGATCGATCTGGTGCGTTACCAGGTGGCTAACTGCTACATGGGGCGGATTGGAATGATCAATTCAGGCGGAGAATCTGGCAGTGATGATTTACATCAGGCAATCCGCACCGCCGTCATCAACAAACGCGGCGGCGGCATGGGACTGATTTCCGGACGCAAAGCGTTCCAAAAACCATTTGCCGAAGGTGTCGAGCTACTGCATGCCATTCAAGATGTGTATTTGTCCAATGAAGTCACAATTGCGTGATAGGACCACTGGATCGTTAGCATTATTGCGTACAGCGCACGGCCGTGCCTATGAAGACACGGCCGGAATAAAAAAATCTGTTATTTTTTTCCTGCTGCCTTGATGGCGTCGAGATTCTCGCGAGCATCCTGATTTCCTTGTGCGGCTGCTTTCTCGAACCACTCGACCGCTTTTTTCTCATCTCTGGTTACCCCTTCCCCGGTGAAATACATAGCGCCCAGATTATTTTGCGCGTCAACATGGCCTTGTTCGGCTGCTTTCTTAAATAATTCCACCGCCTGCTCCATATCTTTCGGAACGCCTTCGCCATTCGCGTACATCAATCCTAAATTAAACTGCGCATCGGCATAACCTTGTTCAGCAGCGCGAAAGAACCAACCGGCAGCCAATTCCGGGTCAGTATTCAATACTTTGCCAGATAGATTCTTCGATACCGCCTCACCGGTGTAGTACATCACACCCAAACTGTTCTGCGCCGCCGGGTCCCCTGCTTTTGCATCGGCCATCAATGCTTTAAATTTCTCTTCGGCAGCTTTAACATCACCGAAACCTCCGGGCATAATTTGTTCTCTTATTTCCGCTTTTTCTTCTTCTGTCAGGCCTTCGCTCATGAAAGACGGAATTTCACCCAGTTTGGTGATCTCATTCATAGGCGCGGGTATTGAGCCTACTTCTGGTTTATCACTTTTCGGTTCGCCGTTGCAACCGGTAAACAATGAAACAGCCGTAGCAAGTAATAAAACAGCTATAACTTTCATTTGTAATTTCCTTTATTCACTTAGTTTAATGATAACAGCGTAACGTGATTTCAAATTGAATGTGGGATGATACATCCCCGATTGTCATTTGGCGCCCGCCTTTGTCAATAATTCAATAACTTCCCGATAGCGATAATGATTAGCCAACGATAGTGCAGTCGCGCCATTGCTGGCTTTCAGATTAGGATTGGCGTTTGCCGCCAGCAAGACATGAACCGCTCCCAGGTGACCTTGCTGCGCCGCCAGCATCAGTGCTGTCGCCCCATTTTCCAATTGGTAATTGACTTCAGCACCGGCGTTGATCAACGTTTGCATAGTCTGCCGGTGACCTTGCTGCGCTGCCAGCGTAAGCGCCGTCATCCCATCCGCGCGTTTTGTATTCACTTCCGCCTTTGCCGCCAGCAATAAATCAACGGCTTTTCTTCGATCTTTCTCAGCCGCCAGCATCAATGCCGTACCATCCTCTTCGGCAGCGGCACTGACCTCGGCCCCTGCAGCCAGCAAAATCTCAACAGCCTGATCACGGCCGTCACGGGCTGAGCGCATGAGCGGCGTATAGTGATCATTTGCCCTTAAATTGACATCCACCCCCGCTTGTAAAAAACGTTCGATTATCGCAGCGTGACCTTTCTTAACCGCGGCCAAAAATGCGGCATTCAATTCTTCCTGATCGATACGTTGCGTATCCAGAATTTTTTTTACCAAAGGAAAATTACCTTTTTCGGCAGCCTGCGTTAACCCGTCATCCGCGGACCAAGCCTCAGTGGAAACAATTGAAAGTAACAATATGATCCATCCAATCGATGCTTTTCCTAAAAACCTTGTCATACTCAATTCCTTCCCGCACTCTCATTCACACTGAAAATTCTTATAAAAATCGCTACAGAACTATTTTAAGGCGATAAGTTTCGCCAGCTTCAAATGATAAAAAAGGGATTATACAGTTTAAGCCGTGCCCTTGCCTGTGCATCACTATGTTTCCATTGAATTGCTCATTCCCTGGATATGTGCAATATGCTATTCTCTGCCCTGCTTGATGGTCATGAGATTCGCTCTGAACCGGAGGCTCTCATAACTACCGCAATTTTCCGGTGCGATATTTTATCCAGCTCTGCCAAACCACGAATTTATATTCTGTAGAAACTGTAAGAAATCATATGATCGCAGATCATTACGACATCGTTATCATAGGCGGCGGTCCGGTGGGCATGGCGTTAGCGCTGGCACTGCAGGATACCGGCATTTCGAGTTTGCTGCTGGAAGCGCGCGGTTTGCCGGAAAAAGACGAAGATCCGCGTCCGCTGGCCCTATCGCACGGCAGTCATTTAATCCTGCATCGCTTGGGTGTGTGGCACAAGCTGGCAAAAAAGACACCGATCACAACGATCCATATTTCCAATCGCGGCAGCTTTGGTCAAACGATTCTAACGCCGCAAGATGCCGGTGTTCCCGCCTTGGGGTACGTGGTCAACTATCACGATCTTTTTTGCTCGATGCATCAGCAATTAACCGCAAGCACGGCCGGTTACATTGCCGGCGCGCTAGTCACCAAGCTGGACACCACAGAAAGCCTGGGCATGGTGCATTTCAATTATCAAGGCAAAGAACAAAAAGTAACCGCCAAGTTACTGGTGCTCGCAGATGGCGGTAAGTTAGCCCAACAATTACCTGATATCACTTATCAGACTTACGATTATCACCAGTTCGCCGTGGTCGCCAACGTCAAAGCCGAGCGAAAACAAAGCGGAATCGCCTATGAACGTTTTACTGCCGATGGGCCGGTCGCATTGCTTCCCAACGAAGAGGATTTTGCCCTGGTATGGACGGTAAATCCAGAAGCAATCCATGAAATCACTTCGCTCAACGATGCCGGTTTCCTGGTTCGGTTACACCGGCATTTTGGCGACCGGCTTGGGAAATTCCTGCAAGCCGGAAAAAGATCGGCATTTCCATTGGCGCTTAAATACGCAACACCGGTTACGACACAAAGAACCGCATTAATCGGCAATGCCGCACAGACACTGCATCCCGTTGCAGGACAGGGATTTAATCTGGGTTTGCGGGATGCCTTTGAGCTGGCATGCGAGGCCATCAACACGCGCAGCTCGGCACGGGAAGTCGGTGCAGCGATAATGCTGTTCAATTACCGGCAAAGAAGACAAATCGACAGTAGCGGCGGCAGAATTTTCACCGATTCGCTCATCAGGCTCTTTTCCAATGACAATGTCTTACTCCAGCATGCCTGCGGAATCGGATTAACCGCATTGAATTGCACACCGCCACTGAAACGGTTTGTTGCCCGCCGCATGATATTCGGCGCACACGGATAATTTCCCTCTTACACTATCTGCCCGGCAAAACAAAAGCTATAATGCGCGTTGGCGCACGATGAACATGACATAAATTTATCCGCTGCAGCCAAGATCCCAAGCAGCCAGATCAATCGCTTCCCGAAATAACTGATTTTACTTATACGCATCGCCTACCATATGCATATGCAAATCGGCACGCACATTTTAAAAAACAAACTGATTGTCGCTCCAATGGCAGGCGTTACCGATCGGCCATTCAGGCAATTATGCAAAATGATGGGAGCGGGCATGGCGGTTTCCGAGATGGTGTCGAGCAATTCGTTGCTATGGGGTTCAAAAAAAACACAACGCCGCGCCAATCATGACGGCGAGGTTTCGCCGATTTCCGTGCAAATTGCCGGCGCCGATCCCGTGATGCTGGCAGCGGCCGCGCGCTACAACGTCGATCATGGCGCCCAGATTATCGATATCAATATGGGCTGTCCGGCAAAAAAAATCTGCAACGTCATGGCCGGTTCCGCGCTGTTGCAAGATGAGAAATTAGTCGGAAAAATCCTGGATACCGTAGTTAAGGCTGTGAACATCCCGGTAACACTCAAGATACGCACCGGTTGGGACAAACAACATAAAAATGCGCTCTCCGTCGCGCATATTGCTGAAAACTCAGGTATTCAAGCACTCGCGATTCATGGCCGCACACGTGCATGCGCATACACCGGTACTGCGGAATACGACACTATCGCAGCGGTTAAAGCCGCGATCAAGATCCCTGTCATTGCCAACGGCGATATCACCACACCGGAAAAAGCACGCGCTATTCTTGCCTATACAAAAGCGGACGCGATTATGATCGGACGCGCTGCGCAAGGCAGGCCATGGATCTTCCGTGAAATCAATCACTACCTCGCCACCGGCGAGCATTTACCGGCACCCGAAGTATCCGAAATCCATCGTGTGCTCATTAATCATTTACATGATCTCTATGAATTCTATGGCGAATATTCAGGTGTTCGCATCGCCCGCAAGCATATTTCCTGGTACACCAAAGGACTCGTTGGCTCCGCAGGCTTCCGTCAATTAATGAACCAATTACAAACCAGCGATCAGCAGCTTCATGAAACCAATCATTTTTTTTCCACGCTTGCTGAAAAAGGTCAACGATTGAGCTATATCAAAGAGGGGGAGCAGTGAGTTTATGAATGCAGTCAAGGAAAATGAAATTGCATCTTGTATACGCAAAGCCATAGATGGATATCTCAACGACCTGGATGGGGAAAAACCGTGCCATATATACAATATGGTCATGCATAGCGTTGAAAAACCATTAATTGAAATCGCCATACAATATACTAAGGGAAATCAGACGCAAGCGGCCGATTTACTGGGAATAAACAGGAATACGCTCCGTCAGAAAATGAAGCAGTATCAAATTAAATGATCATAAAACAAGCTCTCATCAGTGTCTCAGATAAAACCGGAATCATAGAATTAGCTCAAAAACTGGTTCAACACGATATCACCATTCTATCCACGGGCGGCACAGCTAAATTATTACGTGAAGCTGGGATACATGTTGTTGAAATCGGTGACTATACGGGTTTTCCGGAAATGTTGGACGGCCGGGTCAAAACATTGCACCCGAAGATTCATGCCGGAATACTCGCGCGTCATGATTTACCCGAGCACCAGAACGCACTCGAGCAGGCGTCGATTCCGAACATCGAATTGGTGATCGTCAATCTCTATCCCTTCAAGCAAACCATCGCAAAACCGGACTGCAGTTTCGACGATGCTATTGAAAATATCGATATCGGCGGGCCGACGATGGTGCGCGCGGCTGCCAAAAATTACCGCAAAGTCGCTGTCGTCACTGATCCCAAGGATTATTTGCCGCTCTGCCAAGAATTGGCGGAAAACAACGGTGCCGTCAGCTTAGCCACACGTTTTCAACTGGCGCAAAAAGCTTTTACGCATACCGCATCGTACGACAGTGCCATCAGTAACTATTTGACGTCACTGGATAGCGAGTATCGACACAAGGATTTTCCCGATTCGCTGAATCTGAATTTCACCATCGCGCAACCTTTGCGTTATGGCGAAAACCCGCATCAGAAAGCCGCTTTCTATCGCGATGAAACCATTGCACCCGGCAGTTTGGCGAATTATCAACAATTGCAAGGCAAAGAGCTATCCTACAACAATATCGCGGATACCGATGCTGCCTGGGAATGTGTCAAAACTTTCGACAGTCCGGCTTGTGTCATTGTCAAGCACGCCAATCCATGCGGCATTGCCATTGCGGAAACCACGTTACGCGCTTACCAGCTGGCATTCGCCACCGACCCGGTTTCAGCTTTTGGCGGCATCATCGCTTTTAACTGGACCATCGATAAAGACACAGTCGATGCCGTTCTGAAGCAATTCGTCGAAGTTATTATCGCACCTGAAATTACGCCGGAAGCACAGCAGCTTCTGGCTCAGAAAAACAATATCCGGGTACTGGTTTCACCTTTGCAGGCGGGATGCAACACTTACGATTTAAAGCGGATCGGTGGCGGTCTTCTGGTTCAAACACCGGATATTCAGAACATCACCGTCGCCGATTTAAAAATCGTCACACGTTTAAAACCCTCATCGCAACAACTGGACGACCTACTATTTGCCTGGCGAGCTGCGAAATTCGTTAAATCAAATGCGATTGTATTCTGCTGCAACGGCCAGACCATCGGCATCGGCGCAGGACAAATGAGCCGTGTCGACAGCGCGCGCATCGCATCGATTAAAGCACAACAAGCCGGTCTCACACTTGCGCAATCGGTCGTCGCATCGGATGCGTTTTTCCCCTTCCGGGACGGATTGGATGTTGTGGTGCAAGCCGGTGCAACAGCCGTCATTCAACCGGGCGGCAGTATCCGCGATAGCGAAGTAATTGCCGCTGCTGATGAACAAGGCATAACCATGGTATTTACCGGCGTTCGTCATTTCCGTCATTAGATAATCCCATCATCATGAAACTATTAGTGATCGGCGGCGGCGGCAGAGAGCATGCCTTGGCGTGGAAATTGAGCTTGTCGCCACGCGTACATAAAGTATTTGTAGCGCCCGGCAATGCAGGAACTGCATTAGAGCCGGGGCTGGAAAATATTCCAATAACAGCCATTCCTGAGTTAATCGAATTTGCAAGAAAAGAATCGGTTGCAATTACCGTCGTCGGCCCTGAGGTTCCGCTTGCCGCGGGTATCGTTGACGCATTCCAGGCAGCCGGTCTGAAAATCTTCGGCCCAGCCCGGCAAGCCGCTCAACTTGAAACATCGAAGATCTTTGCCAAGGAATTTATGCAGCGGCATCATATACCCACCGCCGCCTATGCGAGATTTACCGATGCAAAATCAGCGCATAGCTATATCGATCAGCACCCTGCCCCAGTTGTCATCAAAGCCGATGGTCTCGCAGCCGGGAAAGGTGTTGTCGTTGCACAATCGCATGAGGAAGCGCATACCGCTGTGAATACAATTTTGGTAGAAAGAAATCTTGGCAGCGCCGGACATGAAATTATTGTCGAAGAATTTCTTCAAGGTATTGAAGTCAGTTTTATCGTCATGACGGACGGCAATCATGTTCTTCCGCTAGCAACCAGTCAGGATCACAAACGGCTTTGTGATGCCGATTCAGGTCCGAATACGGGCGGCATGGGCGCTTATTCGCCCGCCCCTTTCGTTTCTCCGGATCTGCACGCGCATATTATGCGTACCATCATCGATCCTGTAATAGCCGGATTGAAACACGATGGTATTCACTATGCCGGATTTCTTTACGTCGGTTTAATGATTACTGCGCATGGTCAGGCCAAAGTACTAGAGTTTAATTGCCGCTTAGGCGATCCGGAAACGCAACCGATTATGTTGCGCTTAAAAAGCGATCTTTTACCTCTCATCGAGCATGCTTTGGACGGAACACTCAATGAAGTGGATGCTGAATGGGATTCGCGTACCGCTCTTGGTGTTGTGATGGCGGCAAAAGGTTATCCGGAAAACCCGAGAAAGCATGATGTAATCCATGGCTTGCAGGATTTAATCGGAGAACAGGAAAGCACCGGAGATTTTCACATTTTTCACGCCGGTACTCAATTACAGGGAAAAAATGGCGACGAAATTGTAACAGCAGGCGGGCGCGTTTTATGCGTCACGGCGCTGGGTGAAAATGTTAAAACTGCTCAGCAGGCCGCTTATAAGCTTGTTGCCAGAATCCGCTTTGATGGCTCTCAAATTCGCCGCGATATCGGCTACCAAGGTATAAACGCACAGTCAGACAAAAACCAAAAGCGCGACTGATTTTTGCTCTAACTAAATATAATTAAATAGAGACAATCCGGAAATTTTGGTATAGGACTGCTGCGCGGCCTGAAGATAAAGCTGCTGCCGCTGCAGATCCGATGTTGCTTGAGCAAAATCAACATCTTGCAATTGTGAAAGCATTTGCTCAAATTGAATATTCTGATCACTGCCAACGCTTTCCAACGTATCGATTTCTTGCAACCGGGCTCCGATAGAAGCTTGTTTCGACAGCACGTGCTCCAAACTATTGTTGATATTTTGCAGCGTTGTTTTTAAATTGTTCGCCAATTTCGTACCGCCAGGTTGTCCGCTTGCAGGTGTTTCCAGCGCTGTAATCAGGTCGCCCATCGTTTTAAAAATGCTTTGATTAGTGCTTGGCGACACGGTAAATTTATCACCGTTTGCAGGATCTCCTTTAATATTCATCTGCATTCCGTCAAAACTGATTGTATTGTTGCTTACATAGGGGTTAGCAGATGAAATAGTGGATCCTGTGGTTGTGTCGACGATGTCATACGTCGTTGCGCCAACAGAGACGGTAAATCTAATTTCATAGCTATCGCCGGTAAGGCTTGATGGGGTGATCACCGATCCTCCGTCAATAACACCGGTACCCGTATTTGTGGAATTAGCAGCTGTTGCAAAAACACCATTGCCATTCTTAATACGCTCAAAAACATCCGTGCCAGAATCACTAACGGCTAATTGCCGCGCAGGGCCGACTTGATTCAAGCGTTGTCCTTGATCACCAACATACTGTACGGTTAATCCAGTCTGAGCAAAGGGTTTTGTATTGGCCTGAAATCCTGAAAACAGAAACTGCCCCTTCTCGTCGGTTGTATTGGCCAAACCGACTAATGACTCTAATTTGCTGCGCAATTCGGTGGCAAGTGTTTTTCTGTCAGAATCGGTCAGTGTCGCATTCCCGGCATAAACGGCCGAGCTGTGCACATCCTGCATGATTTCGGTTACTTGTTTCAATACATTTTCTTCGAGTTGCAGTGAGGAACCCGCGCTGGATCGATTCACCGAATATTGTTTATTCAGTGACTCCGATTGGGAAATATTTAATACCTGCGCAGCAGAAATCGGGTCATCCGAAGGTGTTAAAATTCGCCGACCGGTAGACAATTGTTGTTGCGTATTAATTAATTTCTCTTGTTGCTGAAGCATTAAACTTGTACCGGTTTCATAAATTGTATTGGTGCTGATACGCATGATGTTGCCTCTACTTTATTTCTCAAGAAAAATGCAGAATTGAATCGAATAAAGTGCTACTGATTTCGATGACTTTACTTGATGCTTGATAAGCTTGCTGATACCGCAGTAAATTCGCCGCTTCTTCATCCAAATTGACACCGGATGCGGATTGAATGGATTCCTCTGTTTGTGCAAGTAAAGTGGCTTGCGCTTTACTTGTTACTTCCAGCTCACGGGTTTTATTTCCAACTTGACTCACCAGCTGTCCGTAAGCAGTCTGGTAATTTGCTGTACCGTTCTCCAATGTATTGGTTGTTTGTAGTGCACCTAGTAGCAATATATTACGGTTATCGGCAACACCGCTATTGTTGGGTGTGACAGTAAAAACATCGCCTGCGGCAGGATTGCCGCTAATCTGAAATGTATAGCCATTAAAACTAATGTCCGCACCTGATGTATAAACCTGATTGGTCGCTGGCAAGCCAGAACCAACGCCTGCCACATCAAATTTTCCATTATAAGGCGACTGGAATGTGATAGTGAGCGGCTGCTGAAGATCAGGATTCAGTGGTAGCGGATTTACTGTTCCTGCACTAATAGTACCTGTTCCGGTATTGGTAGTTGCAGCGCTGGTGCGATTGGGTCCGGCTGCCGCTATTTTGGTCGCATCTGTGATATTGACATTGATATCTTTTGCGCCATTAATGGTGGGCTGAATCCGGAATCTTTCACTAGCCAGCATCGCAGCGCTAGTTACTGATACACCATCCAGTGTTACCGGGAATGAGCCTGAAGATGTTGTCGATACATTATCGGATAATCGGGTCAGCGTATAATTTGTTCCATCGTACGAGAATTCATAATCACTTGTTGTTAAAGCACTATAGTCACTAATTGCTGCTGTGATATTGGATGCAATATTATTAGTTGACGCTGAAATCACTTTGGGCGAAGGCAGAGTGAAGAAATTTGTACCCATATCCCCATTCAAATCCATGCCTAATTGGTGCTGTGCATTGAAAGTTTGTGCTAGCGTTATAGCAATTCTTCCTAATGAATTTTGTGCATTATCCAGGGAGGTACTACGGAAAGACATAAGGCCTCCTAAAGTACCCCCCGATATTTGGTCTTCAGGTAGCTGAATCGTGCTATTTCCATTAACCAACCCAACCGTTAAATTATCCGGACTATCCGGTGACTTAATCGCTTGCAAAGAAAGTGTTTGTGCACCTACGACTAGTGCTTGTCCATTCGCGATATAGACATTTAGCGTGCCATCATTTTGCCGCACAGTATCGGTATTAACCAACTTATTCAATTGATTAATAAGTTCATCGCGCTGATCCAGCATATCATTAGCGGGTTGTCCGCCAGCCGCACCCTCCGCCCATATAATTTGCTTGTTGATTTCTCCGATTTGCTTGGCCAGCGAGTTAATTTGAACTACTGAGCTGGTAATCTGCGTATTTATCCCTTCCCTGATTTGCGATATGCGTTGATCCATACTGTGAAAACGCGCCACAAGCGCATCGGCATTGCTCAGCATCGACTGGCGCGATGGAATAACAGCCGGATTGGTTGCAACATCTTGCACGGCACTAAAAAAATTTTGCAATGTAGGCGAGAGCCCGGATGTTGTCTCAGCAAACATATTATCCAACTGTTGTATCTGAGCATAATTACTATCCAACGATTGACTCTGCGTTTGTACCTGTAATGATTGGCTAACAAGAAATTGATTGTATATACGCTGTACTGTCGATGATTGTACACCGCTGCCAATAAACCCGGCGCCACTAGATTGTGGCGTATTTGTACTCAACAAGACTTGTTGACGATTAAAACCCGGCGTACTCGCATTACTAATATTATGGCTAGTGGTAAGTAATTGGTTTTGTGCAGTTGTTAAACCGCTAACCGCGATATCAAGAATACCATTTCCCATATGCTCTTTCAGTTCTTAATTTTAAAAAAGATATAACGATAATATCGGCAGATTGATGAAAGAATTAAGAAATTTCCGGTATCAAATAAATTCCCGGCCCTGTAATTTTTCACTATTCAGGATTCGCATCAACTTCTCTGCATACATCGGATCAGTAGCATATCCGGCGCGTTGCAGGCCATTGGCAAATGTTGCGGCATCGGTCGATTTCAGCACTGTCGCATAGCGGGGATTATCCATCAGCAACTTGGCGTAATCATTGAATCCCTCGGCGTAGGAGCTATAAGCACGGAATTTCTCAACCGTCTTCTGTGCTACGCCATTGATGTACTCGGTTGTTGATGCCTCTACTACATTCCCTTTCCAATTGGTACCTGCCTTGATGCCAAAAAGATTATAGGTAGGACTATTATCCGCATGACGAATCTCATGCTTACCCCAACCACTTTCCAGTGCGGCTTGTGCCAACATATATTGCGGAGGAATGCCGGTTGATTCAGATGCAATTTTTGCATGTGGCAGAAGCTTATCGATAAAATTTGCCGATTGACTGGATGATTTTTTCTGCTGCATATCTGACTGAATCGGCAAAGAAAATTCTTCAATTACTGAACTAATTCCCCCTGCTGGCATCGCCGTATTGGATGAAGCCTGAGAGATGGACCACAACTGCCCGGATTTGTCATTAGGGTGTCCATCACTTACTGGTTGCGACTGCTGCACAGAATTAATCGCTGACAAAATAGCGTCGGTTTGACTGATGGTAGTTTGTGATTCAATTGATTGATTGGTTCGGGATAACTGCTTTACCATCATGTCAGCAATACCAATCCCTTTGGTAGAGATCTGCTGTGCCAGCTGCTGGTCGTACATCTGTGTAAAAAATTGCGTCTGCTGGCTATCAAATATTCCATCTTTAGGCGTGGCTTCTCGCATGCTTTTCAGCAGCATATTCATGAATAGCGCTTCAAATTGCTGTGCTACTTTTTGTAGAGCTTCGTCTGGATTTTGCTTCGCCATTAAATTCAAATCATCGATACTTTTGGCATCAATGGCAAGCTTGCTTGAAATATCCGGTGAAATAACCATTCTTGTACCTAATCAGTTAAATTATTTCCAAATCGGCACGCAACGAGCCGGCAGCTTTTAAAGCCTGCAGGATCGACAACAAATCCTGTGTCGTAGCACCAATTGCCGTCAACGCTTTCACCACTTCGCCGAGATCCGCGCCATTCGGCAATAACATTAAATTTCCCTCATCGGTGCGGATCTCAACTTGCGATCGCTGCGTAACCACGGTTTCACCCCGCTGCGCCAAGGGGCCAGGTTGACTGATTACAGGTTCAGTATTAATGATGATCGAAAGATTGCCATGCGCAATCGCACTGGATTCAAGTGTTACCGCCTGATTCATGACTACCGAGCCAGTACGGGAATTAACAATCACTTTCGCTGATGCTTTAGCCGGAGCGATATCCAAACTCTCAATCCGGGAGATAAACATAATGCGTTGACCATTGTCCGCAGGCGCTTTTACCTGAACCATCCGGCCATCCACAGCTGATGCGGCCGCCGGATAAAGCCCATTGATCGCATCAACGATACGGTTTACCGTCGTGAAATCCGTTGAATTCAATTCAAGATTGATAAAATCGCCTTGCCCTACTGTCGTGGGAATCTCGCGCTCCACAATACCGCCTCCTGTGATGCGCCCGACACTCAGATGATTCACTTGCACGCTGCTGCCACCGGCCGCGGCCCCAATACCGCCAACCAGTATATTCCCCTGCGCCATTGCATACACTTGATTATCCGCCCCTTTGAGAGGTGTCAACAACAGTGTTCCGCCGCGCAAACTTTTGGCATTACCCATGGATGAAACTGTAATATCGATGTGCTGACCCGGTTTAGCAAATGCCGGCAGGGTCGCCGTTACCATCACAGCGGCAACATTACGCAATTGCAAATTGGTGCCGGGCGGCAGGTTAACACCCAGTTGGCCCAGCATATTGATGACACTTTGAACGGTAAATGGTGTTTGTGTGGTCATATCACCGCTGCCATCCAACCCAACCACCAATCCGTATCCGATTAATTGATTATTGCGAACACCTTGAATCGATGCCAAATCCTTGATGCGATCAGCCAAGCTGATACCCGGTAAAAGCAAGCTTAGTGCAAGAAAAGAAAAAATAATGACGTTTCTTTTTTTCATAATCTTAAATGTCAATTGAAACATTGATTCATCCTGAAATCGGCTGCTAGAAAGGCGATATCGACAGGAAAAAACGTGATAACCAGCCCATCGTCTGCGCTTCGTCAATATACCCATTGCTACGATACTCGACGCGCGCATCGGCAATCTGCGTTGAAGAGATCGTATTTCCCAGAATATGAACCGGATTCACAACCCCGGACAACCTTATGAATTCTTGCCCCTGATTAATACCGATTTGTTTCTCACCGCTGACAACAAGATTTCCATTCGGCAACGCTTCGATGACGGTTACCGTAATAGTTCCTTTAAAATTATTTTTGCTTGAGCTTTCACCGCTGCCATCAAATTTGTTATTGGATTTAGCTTCAACCGATGCATTCTTTAATAAGCTTAACGGGATTCCTAGAAAGTTCGGTACGGAAAATTCGATACTTCCGGAACGGTTTGCATTACTTCCCGAACTTTTACTGGCATTCGTTGTTTCATTTAACGTAACGATAATCGTATCGCCGATACTTCTTGCGCGGCGATCTTCAAATAATGGCGTATATCGGACCCCGCCTGTTGTGCTATGTACCATCTGCAGAATGGAGCCGTTGGGCTGACTCACGGCTGCCGCATGTTGCGGAGCGCGTAATGTATTCGGCTGGTAAGTCACTGTCGATGGTGTCAGTGCGCAGCCGGAAGCAAGCGCGACTAACACCAGTATAAAAAAATACCGGTAGGAATTTTTTATTATCGGATTGCCGCTAACCATTGCCCGATTACCAATCGTCCAGTTAATCAAAGCTGCGCCAGCCGTTGCAGCATTTGATCCGACGTCTCAATGGACTTGGAATTCATTTCATAGGCGCGCTGAGTTTGAATCATATTCACCAATTCCTCCACCACATTCACATTTGAAGTTTCTACAAAATTTTGTTCCAGCAAACCCAATCCATTGGTACCCGGCGCATTCTGATTAGGTGCTCCGCTCGACGCGGTTTCCTGATACAAATTCTCACCCATTTTCAACAATCCGGCCGGATTAACGAAGCTCGCCAATTGAATACTGCCAACTTGGATCGGCGCAGTAGATCCCGGAACTGTTGCAGACACTGTGCCATCCCGCGCTATCGTGATACCCAGCGCATTAGGTGGAACAGTAATCGCAGGTTGTATAGCATATCCGCTGGATGTCACAAGCTGACCGTTAAGATCGGATTGGAATGCGCCATCGCGGGTGTAGGCTGTCGTACCATCCGGCAGCAAAACCTGAAAAAAACCTACACCACGTATAGCTACGTCGCGCTGGTTTTCGGTTTGCTGCAACCCACCCTGAGTGAAGATGCTTTCCGTAGAAACCGGTTTAACTCCAGTACCCAGCTGCAAGCCGGAAGGCAATTGCGTTTGTTGGGAGGATTGCGCGCCTGGCTGGCGTATCGTTTGATACAGCAGATCCTCGAAAACTGCACGAGCTCGCTTAAATCCATTAGTGCTGACATTCGCTAAATTATTGGAGATCACATCCATTTTGGTTTGTTGTGCATCAAGCCCTGTTTTAGCAATCCATAGCGAACGTATCATAATAATTTACCTATTAATTTGTTATTCAATTAAACTCTTACTACCATTATCTCACTCGCTTTCTGCGCATTATTCTGTGCGTTATCAAGCATTTTCATTTGCATATCGAATTGCCGTGCCAGATCGATCATGCTGACCATTTCATGCACAACATTCACATTGCTCTCTTCCAATGTGCCGTCGACAAGCTTAACTCTGGCATCAACAGGCGCTTCACCGCCATCCTTAAGCCGGAATAAGCCATCGGTGCCTTTTACGAGCTTATCTTCCGGTGGATTAACCAATTTAATCCTGCCTACTTGTGCCACAGTATTCGGTTGCGGCGTAATCGGCACGGACGATACGGTTCCATCAACACCGATCGTGATACGAGTGTCAGGTGGTAGGGTGATAATGCCGGTATCACCTTTAACTTTATGGCCGCTACTTGTCTGTAAAATACCATTGGGACTTACTTGCAAACTGCCATTGCGGGTATAAGCTTCCTTGCCGTCATCCAATTGAATAGCGATCCACCCCGAGCCTCGAACCGCAACATCAAGATCACGCCCGGTCGTTTGCAGCGCGCCTGGGGTAAAATCAGCACCCGTTGTAGAATCAACAACAAACGCGCGTGTTGGCAACCCGTCGCCAAATACCGGAACTGCACGAAATGCGTTGTTCTCAGCGCGATACCCTGTCGTTGATGCATTGGCCAGGTTCTGAGCAACGGTCGCTTTCTGATTCAGCGTATGGTTTGCTCCGGTCATTGAGGTATAAATTAGTCGATCCATTTTTTACTCAATTACTATAAAAGTTTGATACTTCACAATGAAACCCAGGTTAAATTTGAGTAATAGTTTGAATAATCTGATCTTGTGTTTCAATCTGCTTAGCACTGGCTTGATACATTCGCTGAGCCTGAATCAGTTTGACCAATTCCGCTGTTAAGTCGACATTGGAGTCTTCAACGGCATTAGATTGAAGCACACCCAAATTTCCTGTTTTGGGAGGACCAACCAAAGGCTCGCCAGAAGCAGGTGTCTCTACCCAATGACCATCTCCGACTGGAACCAGCCCTTGTGGATTAACAAAATTGGCCAGTACGATTTGCCCCAGTGTTTTCGATTGACCGCTACTATAATTACCCATAATCACGCCATCGGGGCTAATGGTAAAACCCGACATGCGACCTGAAGTATAGCCATCCTGTGTAATGGCATTGACACCAAAGTCCGAGCCAAACTGCGTGGCAGTTGTCATATCGAGAGTGACAGCTTGCGGGGTAGTCGCACCTAAAGCGGGGTTTATCAGACTAAAGTCAATGTTTAAGGCCAGTGGAGTGGTAATATTCTGCAGCACACCGTTCCCATCAAATATCATGGACTGTGAAGGACTTCCGTCAATAGTGACACCGACAGGCGTACCGGATGTATCCACTTTGCCATCCACGGTTGCAAATGCGGTCCATGTATTGGCGGCCGTATTGCTCTTTTGAAAAAATAAAGACAATACATGTGAATTCCCAAGACTATCAACCACTGTACCTGAAGTTGTGCTGCTATACGTTTTCGGATTGGTGGCATCAAAAGCCGTAGTAATAGCCGGTTTTCGTGCATCCAGATTAAACCCCACATCGAATGTCGTGGTTGCTTTCGGTGCAATATCAGAAGTACTGAATTTTAAATTCGCCGGTACGCCGCTGGCTTTGATATCGCCATTTTCATCGGCCATAAAACCCGTCAAATTCGCACCTGTTGAATCAACAATGTAACCGGAATCATCGGCATGAAATTGACCATTACGGCTGTAATTTATCGTACCGTTATCACTCATACGGAAAAATCCTTGTCCATTGATCGCAATGTCCAAAGGGTTGCTGGTCGGCGTAATTGTTCCTTGGCCAAATTGTTGCGCAATTGCGGATATTTTTGATCCGATCCCGATCTGTGAGGTATCGGTACCTTCCATTGAATTTGCAAAAATATCGGAAAATTGTGCAATAGATTGTTTGAAGCCAGCGGTATTCGCGTTGGCAATGTTATTTCCGATGACATCCAGATTAGTAGATGCCGCATTCAAGCCACTTAAGCCATGTTGAAAAGTCATAATAATCTCCTATCAAAACACCTGTTTAACATCAGATAAACTAATCAATCCTAATTTATCGCCCATATCCAGGTGAGTATCACCTGCACCAGGTGTCACACTTTTTACCAAACCGAATGAGAGGGTGTCGACTTTAATGTCATTACCGCCTTGCTTCGCACTTACCGCAAAGGTATAGTCCCCATCAACTGCCTTGGTACCGCTATCGGTTAAACCGTCCCAGGAAATTGTACTGATACCGGTCGGTTGCGCTCCCAGATCCATTGTGCGAATAGCAACTCCGGCGCTATCCAGAATAGTGACTTTGAGTTGATCAACCGGTTGCGCCAATTCGATACCGGCAATGGCGCCGTCTCCATTCAGCGCAATCGCTGTTCCTGGAACAAATGCTTTGTGTCCGATTAGTCCCAATGCTTCTACAGAACGGGTATCTTCAGCGCTGGAAACCAATTGCTGCAGCGTTGAATTCAGCTTATCAAGACCCGATACCGTGCTGATTTGCGCCAATTGACTGGTCACTTCGGCATTGTCCAGCGGTTTCAACGGATCTTGATTTTTCATTTGCGTGACTAAAAGTTTCAGAAAACGATCCTGCGGGTTTTCAGCATCTTTTGTACTGGTAGTGCCAGTAGTTGCGGTTGATGCAGCGGTAGCTGCTGTTGTATTTACTTGCGAAACTGAGCTCATCGCTTACTCCTTTATTGACCGATCGTCAGAGTTTTTTGCAACAATGACTTGGTCGTGTTCATCATATCGACACTGTTTTGATACGAGCGGGACGCCGACATCATATTGACCATTTCATCAACAACATTGACATTCGGCATCGTCACATAACCGTTTTTATCCGCTAACGGATGTTTAGGTTCAAACACTTGCCGCATCGGCGATTGATCGTGAACGATACCCGCAACCTTAACGCCGCTTGCACCGTTCGCGTCTGCCTGCAAAGTGCTGAAAACCACTTGCCTGCCGCGATATGGTTCACCGGTTGAGCTTGTTACGCTATCGGCATTGGAAAGATTACTGGCCACCACGTTCAAACGTTGAGACTGGGCTGACATGGCTGAACTTGCGATACCAAATACATTGAATAATGACATTTTCTATCTCTCCAACATTGCTGACGTTAAGTTTCTGAATTCGTTATTGATGAAGGTAATGCTCGCATCATATTTAATGGCATTGTCAGCGAACCGAGTCCGTTCCATATCCATATCCACAGTGTTTCCGTCCGCACTGGGTTGCAAAGGAACACGATATAAAATGTTGTCTCCGAAGGTTCCAGATGCAGTGGAATTAATATGCATGGTCGACGTCGTATTCATATTCACTTTTTTTAAGCTTGGAGTTGATGACAATCTTTCGTTCAGCACACTGGCAAAATCGACATCTTTCGCTTTAAAATTCGGCGTATCGGCATTGGCCACATTACTGGAAAGCAATTCTTGCCTTGCAACCCGCAAACTGAGTGCGTTATGGTGATAATTCAATTCTTTATCAAGTTTGTTTATCATATTCATTATCGCCTGATTCAAATGAGTGTCTATTCGGCTAGTAGCATTTAGCATGCCAGCAATAATATACGGTTGGATCAACCGACCAATCCGCAAATAAGACACGAAAGCGGTGTTATCTTTGAACTTGGATTTTTTTGCGGTCGTTTAATATATCGTCACGGGATAGCGGCAATAATTGCCGAATACGGCAAAAAAATGAAGGGTTATAAACTATGATGATACGTTGCTTAATGACAATCTTCTGTCTATCGGTACTGGTTTTTCCGGCACTTGCATCGCAGCAAAAAACATCCATTGATCACCAAGAAATTTCATTGATCAAAAACGCCATAGAGAACTTTCTCTACAGCAATACCGCGTCACTCCCCGGGCAGGTCATTGTGAATGTCGGGCAAATCGACAAGCATTTGGCGTTACCAAAGTGTCCGCAATTAGAGCCTTTTGTTCCAACTGGCGGGCGTTTGTGGGGGAAAACCTCTATCGGCGTACGCTGTGATAGCGAGATTGCGGCCTGGACTATCTATGTCCAAACTGAAATTGGCGTCATGGCGGATGTACTGCACCTCGCGCGGCCGGTATCATCCGGACAGACACTGACTTACGAGGATATTGCACCGCAGAGTGTCAATTTGACACAAATGCCCGAAGGTATACTGACGAATGCCGCGCAAATTGTCGGTAAAGTCGCCACCACCAACCTCCCGGCCGGTCAGCCTTTACGGCCGCAAATGTTGCGTGCACCTTACATTATCATGCGAGGACAATCAGTCAATCTAGTTGTTCAAGGCCGTGGCTTCAGCATCCGGTCAGAAGGCCAAGCATTGGTGAATGCAACCGAGGGACAAGTGATACAGGTTCGGAACAAATCAGGACGAATTCTCAACGGGCTTGCGCGCGCCAATTCCATTGTAGAAATACAGCCATAGCTTTTCTTTTAGGAAAGCTCCGAAAAACTGTTGCACTCGATCATGCTGCGGTGAAAGCAGGTTCAAAATGCTCATTTACCATTCGTAAGCTGCGCTTTTTTTATCTGATTTCGCTCTGCCTGGTCATTGCTCGCCACCTTTCTCAAAGTTTCCCTAATCTAAATTTTTCCTGCAGCACCGGCAAACTTTCTGCAACCGCGGTGCAATCCCGTGATCATCTCAGCCAATCGGATTTATAATGAGCGGCTCTTTTAGCATTTATAAAAACGAAAAGCTTCTTATTGTGACAGAAATAGACTATATCACTGAAATAAAAAGAGTTCTGACGAATACCCTGGGATTAGGCGATCGACTGGATAGAATGGGGCCGGATATGATCTTACTCGGCAACATTCCCGAACTTGATTCGGTTGCAGTCGTTACAGTCATTCTGGCGATAGAAAAGAAATTTTCCATCTCGATAAAAGACGACGAAATTAGCGCACAAACCTTCGCGACACTTGGTACGCTGACTGAGTTTGTAAAACATAAAGTAGCTGAAAACAACAAACAATCCGTGTGAGCCACACATAGAAAAAGACCGGCAATCCGCGCACTCCGATGAAACTTTGAAGACGACAAAGATTGTTTTTTGATTTGAATCATGCATAATCACGAATAGTTAGTCCACCTATATCAGGAAACCCTCCTTTGAAGCTTCACCTTGCAAACTTCGCACAGCACAATTTTTTCACCGGTTATGGTGAAGGATATGTATTGATCAATCAAACCCGGTACGAAAAAAACCTGATTGTGCTGCCCGATCATCTGATCGAGAATTGGCCTATCGCATCAGTACAAGAATTAGAACTTCAGCATTTCGAAAACTTATTACCACTATCACCCGAGATCATTCTCCTTGGAACAGGTGCCGAGCATCGATTTCCCGACCATACCTTACTTATTCAGCTGGCAAAAATGGGGATCGGAGTAGAAATAATGGATACCCAAGCATGCTGCCGCACTTACAATATATTGGTTGAGGAAGGACGTCGTGTCGCTGCGGCTCTTTTGATCTAGCGTTTTCCCCATAAATAAAATAAATTCCTTTTAAATCCACTGAATTTTTGCTTGATCAGCTACATAAAGTATGGCAATTCGATTCCTCAATACGCAAGATTTTAAAAAGAAATGGCCATGACAGTTATGATTGTGATAAATTCATGGCTGGCAAGTCAGGTATATTAAAATTGGCTTCCTTCATAACATTAATATAGGAGTAAAAAATGAACAAATATCTTATCGCTGCAATCGGTTTAGTCTTTTTGATGGGGTCTTCTGTCACCATGGCAAGCGGAAACAAAGAATCGAAAATGCCACCGATGGCGGCGCAAGACATCTTGAATAAAATGTCATGTGAAGGCAAAAAAGACGGCGAAAAAATTAGAGATCGCACCGACGGTGAGATGATTACTTGTCCAGCCAAAGTAAAACAACCTAATTTTGGTAAATAGTAACAAAGCGGTTACGATGTAACCGGCGGATAGGTCAAGCTACACAAAAAAGTTTTTCTCTGCTGCATCTCAAATACAAAAAAATTGGATAGGGATTGAATATTTGGCAGCTGTTGGCTTGACCTATTATTTTTCAGTAATTAAATACTTCGCTTATTTTTCGGCACTCACACTTTCACTTATTATTCCTCAGGTTTCACAAGTCAGCTGTAAAAAACCACCATTCCTGATTACCCTAAAATTTGGTTAATGATTAAGAATCATGATCATAGATATGATTTCATTACATGATCTATCATCATAATAGCTTAACCTTTTACAAATAAAGAATTTATTCTTAAGTTTCTACAAAAATATTGATAAAACTATAGTAAAATAGAATGATTCAAAATATATAAAACTCTAGACTGACATTATTCTCGTTCATAAAAATACTAAGATGAATTCATAAGAACTTGTCATTTTTGTCAATTGGAGAGTAGAAAGAATGAAATGGGGAATTTTTTTATTTTGCGCTTTATCTTTTTTTGCCGGTAATGTTTTAGCGCAGAAAGATAATCCGGATATTAAATCGCAAGCCGCTCTCGTTTTTAATCCAAAGAATGAGCGCGTTATTTACGATAAAAACGCCGACAAGGTGATGCCGATTGCATCCATTACCAAACTGATGACTGCAATGGTCACGTTGGATGCGCGATTGTCGCCGAACGAGAACATCACCATCACCAGCGCGGATGTCGACAAGCTCAAAAATTCATCTTCGCGTTTACCCGTAGGCAGCACATTCCCACGCTACGAGTTGTTGCGATTGGCGTTAATGTCTTCCGAAAATCGCGCTGCAGCAGCGCTTGGCAGGACTTATCCCGGTGGTGCCAGAGCATTCGTAAACGCCATGAATGCAAAAGCCAGGAAGCTTGGAATGACCAACAGCCGTTTTGTCGATGCAACCGGCCTGAATAGCGGCAATGTCGCAACCGCGCGCGACCTAGCCAAAATGGTCACCGCTTCCAACAACTATGCCGCCATTCGAGAATTCTCGACCACCTCACAACATTCCGTTTCTCCAGGAAACAGGCGCGGACAATTACAATATGTCAATTCCAACAGCCTGGTGCGTAATCAAGGTTGGAATATCGATGTTTCCAAAACCGGTTATCTAAGCGAAGCTGGGCGCTGTTTGGTGATGCAAGCAAAAATTTCCGGACAGCCGATGGTCATCGTTCTGCTGAATTCCTGGGGAAAAAATACTCGCATTGGCGATGCCAATCGCGTGAAAAAATGGATTGAGAACAATCAAGGCCGCAGGCAAGTATAAAACTTCCTGGTTTCAAGCAAGCTGATAAATACCACGGTATTTATTCTTAAGATAATCGATGAAATAATCCGGATTCAGCGGCTCACCGGTTACACGTTCGATCAATTGTTGCGGCGTGTAAAGTCTGCCCTGCCGATGGATTTTTTCATTGAGCCAGTTTTTAATCGGAGCAAAATTCCCATTGGCGATATTCTGCCCGGTATCGGGTTGCTCATTTAGCAACGCTTGATAAAATTGGCACGCATACATCGCTCCTAAGGTATACGAAGGGAAATACCCAAACGCACCGCTGCTCCAATGGGAATCCTGCAACACCCCAAGCGCATCGTTCGGCGGATCGATTCTCAAATATTTCCGTGTCAGCTCATTCCAGATTGCCGGTAAATCATCAACCGCCATCGAACCGTCAAACAATCCTCTCTCGATCTCATAGCGCAGAATGATATGCAACGGATACGTCACTTCATCCGCCTCAACCCGGATAAAATCCGGCTTGCAAGTATTGATCGCGCGATAAAACGAATCCACGGTGACATGCTGTAAATTTTCCGGGAATGTTGCACGGATCGTAGCGAAATAATGCTGACAAAAAGGCCTGCTTTGCGCAATCATGCGTTCCCAGAACAGCGACTGCGATTCATGGATACCCATCGTCAACGATTCGGATACCGGCAAATCGCCGAGTGCACGCGGCCGTCCCTGTTCATACAGCGCATGCCCCGTTTCATGAATCACGGCATATAGCGATTCGATGAAATTACGTTCGCTATAGCGCGTGGTGATGCGCACATCGGTCGGGTGACTGCCGCCGCAAAACGGATGCACCGACACATCCATGCGACCCTGCTCAAAATCGAAACCGATATCACGGCTGATTTTGCGCGCCAGTGCTTCCTGTTTATCCAGTGCAAACCTGCCCTGCAAGAACGAAGTATCCGGCTGATCAGCCTGATTCTGGATGGCATGAATCAAGGGAATCAATTCCATTTTCAATCGTTCGAATACCGGTGTGATCATAGCTATTGTCGTGCCGCGTTCGAATAAATCGATATTCGCATCGTAAGAATCAAGGTCGGGCAACACACACTGCGCCCATTCTTTCTTCAACTGTAAGAAACGCTGCAATACCGGCGCAAAATCGGCGAACTTATTTTGCTGGCGCGCCACGACCCATACACCATGCCCGCGCGAACTGAGTTCCGCCAATTCCTGCACCAACCGCTTCGGTACTTTGGTTTCCAGTTCATAACTACGCAGCGCTTCACGGATATTGCATCGCTCCGCTTCACCCCAATCGGCATATCCCTGCATTTCCAATTCATTCAAACAATCTCCCAAGCCGGGATCGGTCATGCGTTCGTGAATTACTCCCGCCAACGCGGCAATCTGCTTGGCGCGCGCATCACCGGCACCCGGCGGCATCATCACTTCCTGATCCCACCCCAGCGTGCTCATGACACCGCTCAAATGGGTAATTTCTTCCAGCCGCTGCACCAAATTTTGATAATGCGGATTCATCGCTCTCCCGTTTCCAAATTCATTGCTTCAGCGCGCACATTCACCCTAATCCCAAGGGATGGCGCTCACACCACAAGGTCAGTATCATAACAACTTTTCCACCAATCGCTCACATTGCCATGCTCTGGATAAAATCACTGCACATTATTTTCATGGTCACCTGGTTCGCCGGACTTTTTTACCTGCCGCGTTTGTTCGTCTATCACGCCATGTGCGAAGATCAACCCGGTAAGGAACGTTTCAAGATCATGGAACGCAAATTGTATTACGGCATTATGACCCCCGGTGCCGTGCTGACCGTGGTGTTCGGTGTGTGGCTGTGGGTAGGTTACGGCTTCTCCGGCGATTGGCTGTACGCCAAAGTCGCACTGGTTTTGATATTACTTTATTACCATTATTACTGCGGAAAATACGTCAAGGCGTTCAAAAACGATGCCAACCGGCATGGTCATGTATTTTACCGCTGGTTCAATGAATTTCCCGTGTTGATTCTGTTTGCGGTTGTGATACTGGTAGTGGTCAAACCGGATTTGGCGCAATGGCTCCAAACTGTTTGGTGAGTAATCGGGCACCGAGCATCAACCCTATCTTGCCGGTTCTTCCAGATCCGGCTCTCAAAAACGATCACCACACGCTTTTTCCACGACCAATTATCGATATCAACGAATCAGAATTGTAACAACGCAACCGGGAACGATGCCAACAAGGTTGCAACCACCAGTTGCGATACACCGTTTGTCCGAATGACCGGCACAACTTCTTGTGTCAATACATTCAGACCTTGCTGTTTGGCGGTAAGATCAGGTATTTCGATCATGGCCGCATCATCCCACTTGATGTTTTCCAACAGCGATTCGCTGGCATCTGCCGGTACCAGCAGCGAGAACCAGCGCGGCGCCACGACGATTAACGTCATTTCCTCGGTGCGGCGCGCAAATGCGCAAATGTGATCTTTTTGAGGACCTGTCACCGTCAACGGCAGATAGGCTCCGTTCCGAAATACATTCGGCCATCGCTTACGGCTTTGTAAAAGCTGCCACGTCAAATACAGCTTGGCGCGCCCATCCGTCATATCTTCCAGCAATTGTTTTACCCGCTGCGCCAGAGCATCCTGCGGTACATTGACATGTACCTCCAGATCTTTCAGTAATTGCTGGTTTTGCGTGTAATTCACAGCTTGCCGGTTATCCGGATCTACCAGACTGAAATTCCACAATTCATTACCCTGATAGATATCGGGCACGCCCGGCGCTGTTAATTTAAGCAGGGTTTGTGATAACGAATTCAACATTCCCCAGTGCGCGATCGTTTGATGAAAAACCTGAAAGGCTGATAAAAAAGTATTCTTTTCAGAAAAACATAACAGTTTCTTAATGAAAGCCGACAAACCTTCTTCATAGTCTGTATTGGGATTGATCCAACTGGTGTGATGTTTCGCTTCGCGCACCGCCTTGAGCATATAGGCTTCCATGCGCTCGATCAGCGTTTGGTGTTCGGTCGCAGTAAATTCTCCCAATGGCCAAATACCGACCAATGTTTGATAAATCAGGTATTCGTCATTGGCGCTCGGGATTTCTTCGTCATTGACATGCAGTTTCTTATTTTTATTCAGTTGCCGCCAACGCAGTACCTGTTTATGCCAACCACCGGAAATCTCGGATAAGACATTGATGCGCGCCCGCACATCTTCACTACGCTTAGTGTCGTGCGTGGAAGTATTGAGCATGGAATGCGGCCAATATTCCAAACGTTTGCTATTCTCGGAATGAAAAGCGTTGATGGAAACACCGAAAATTCGCGGATCGCCGCCCACTTCATTCAGGGAAATCAGGCGATGGTACTGATAAAAGGCGGTATCTTCGTAACCTTTGGCCATCACCGGACTGGAAAATTGCTGAAACTTCATGGCAAAGCCAGTGATAGCAGCGGCATAAAGCGGATCCTCGTCAATTGCGGCATCCAGCAACAGCACCGAACCGACAAAATCAAAAATACTAATATCCATGATCTGGGTGAGTTTCTTGGCTTTTGCAACTGCCCATTCGACATAGCGCCGATCCAGCGCCGTGACCTGATTGTCACGCACATACGTACGGTAAACCGGCAAGCAAGCGGTTACCTCGGCGAGTGCGTAGCGAAGATTGTTGGCAGTAAAGTCTCTTGTGTAAGGCCGCAGCTCGCAGATACGGCTCAATTGCCCTGCCATCACATTGAGTTCGCTGGCCATCGCATGCTTCATGATTTGATGCTTGCTGTAATAAGCCAGTTCTTCAAAATCGAACCGGGTATGAGCAAACGAACGGTAGGTGCGTTCCAGTACGGCCTTGGCTTGAGGATTGACAAACAGTCCGTTGACCAAATTACAGAAATCATAACCCGTGGTGCCGTGAATAGCCCAGTCTTGGTGTAATGATTCATGGCTGGCAAGGATTTTCTCGGCGACGATATAAACCGCCTTTTCTCCCTCGACCGGTGGCGACTGTATGGCTACACGGTCCTGCAACCGTTGAAAATACTGTAGCGGATCATATAATCCGTCAGGATGATCGATGCGCAAGCCGTCAACTTTGCCGCCGGCAATCAATTCCAGTGCCAGCTGGTGAGTGATCTCAAAAACATGATGATCCTCCATGCGCAAGGCCGCCAGATCATTAATATCAAAAAAACGGCGGTAATTGATTTCATCGGAAGCCACTCGCCAGTTGGCAATCCGCCAGGACTGAACTTCGAGCAATTCATGCAGCAGCGTAAAAGACTCCGAACTATCCAGCCCCCCGTTATAATCGTTGAGGGTATCTTGCACCATCTGCTTAATGGATAGCGAAACCTCGAGCAATGCCGCCAGACGTCTTTTGAGCAACTCTTGATCGCGGCGCCGCTCCAGAATTCTTTCGGGTGCGGTGGTTTCCTGCGGCGGCAGATTATCGAAAGCCGTGATCAAGCTTGCGAGCTCTTGCAAGTAAACATCATCGGGCGGCAATTGCGCCTCCAATAACGATAAACGATGCCGCAATAAGCGCGGATAAACGCGCGGAGTAACCGGCAGACGGTGATGGTAGTACCATAAACTGAAACTACCGCAATGCTCATCAAAGTTGAGCTTCAATTCGCCATCTTCCAGCGTCTTGCCATAGGATTTACCCAGTATGGGCAGCAACACTTTGCCGCATAGCTCTTTTTTGAGCGGCTGCCAGTCGATATCGAAAAAAGACGCAAAAGCCGAGGCAGATCCATTCTCAAGCACATCAAGCCACCACTGGTTATCGGCGCCCATCACCCCCATGTGATTGGGGACCAGATCCAGGATTTGCCCCATACTGTGCGCACGCAGCGCCGCACAGAAAGACTCGAATTCCTCTTTCGTTCCGATTTCAGGATTCAATGCATTGTGATCAACGATATCGTAACCGTGATTGCTACCCGGGCGCGCCTTGAGATAAGGCGAACAGTACACATGACTGATGCCGAGCTGGGCCAGATAAGGCACCAGTTGCGCCGCTTGCACAAAAGTAAAATCCCGGCTGAGCTGCAAACGGTAGGTAGACAACGGAATGCGCAAACGCCGGTTGCGCTTAGGTGTGGCAGCACGCATGCGCGGACGCTCCTGTCGCATTGCGGCACATAGGGTAAGCACCCTATGGTCGGTTGCACAAGCTTCGAAGCAAATGGGAATTTTGCGGCGCCAATTCGGATGTTGCGTCGTGGTGGAAGGAATATTGATTTGTTCCAGGACATCCAGCACATCCTCCATTTGCACCATCAATAGCTTGGCAGGACTGCGGGCAAGGTAGCTATAGACCGCGACAATGAATTCCGCTGTTGCGGCGGGTAATGACGCGGGATTTGCCGCCAAGCCTTGCGGCAATAATTCAGCTTGCTCCAGCAACAGCAGAAGATAAGCACGCTCCTGCGCGCGGTTCACGACTTCAGTACGGCGCGCGCCATCAGAACTGAATAACTGCAATGCCGTGCGTTGCACGATATCCCGTCCTTGCCAATAACCCGGCAGCGTCGGCAAGTCATGCGTTGTCACCGCTGCAAGCGCTTGTGCGGGATAATTCTGCGGCGCGATGAAATTGCCGGTTGTATCCTTTTCCAATATCAGCAACCGGTAAGAGAGAATATCCAATGGCGGCAAAGCGGCCTGCACCTCCGCTGGCACAGTTCCCAAATCCTCACCGATGATCAGGCATTGATTACGCTGACTTTCCAGAGCCAGGATACCGAGCAGATCCGCAAAAGGATAACGCACATAAGCGCCTTCCGCAGGTGTCAGATCGGCAGGGATCCAATATTGACGCATCAATCCCATGACATGATCAAGGCGCAAGGCGCCTGCATATCTCATCACGTGCCTGAGCGTCGCAATGAACGGTGCATAGCCCGCTTCGCGCAGGCGATCGGGCACGAGCGGCGGCAATCCCCAATCCTGACCCAGCTGATTGTTAAGCTCCGGCGGCGCCCCTATTCCTATGCCCATTGCGTAAAGCGCCTGATTGGCCCAGGCTTCGGCCCCGTTGCCGTCCACCGAAATCGCCAGATCCAGATACAAACCCACGCCAAGTCCTAATTCCAGTGAACGCCATCCGGCAGCACCCAGTTGTAAATCCGCCTGCCATTGCAGGTAAGCAAAAAACTCAATGCGATCCCGGTGTTGTAGTTCAAATGCACGAACCTCATCCGATCCGAATTGGCGGTAAGGTTCCGGCCATACCGGCCAACCCCAGATGCTGGGATCTTGGTTATGGAAGTATTCTTGTAATGTTTCGAATAAGGCATGATGATACAAATGCTCGCCTTCCTGCGCCTGAAAAGCGCGAAAAGCCGCAGCACGTTCGCTGTTTATCGCAATATGTTGTGTTAAAAAATGCTGAAACAACATTTCCAGCAAAGGCAACTTGAGCGCAGCGACACCGGCGTAATCGACCATAGCGGCTGCCCGCAATCCTTCCAAGCGGATTTGAAACTCCGGCGTTCTCAACATGGAGCGCACCGCATCGCATTCATGAAAATCAGCAACCGCCTCGACGTCAAGATAAAGAACATTCAGAAATAAGCGGCTGGAAGGGCTATACGGGCTGGCATGCTCCGGATTATGCGGAAACAGTGCATGCAGCGGATTGATACCGATGACATCCGCGCCTTGCGCCGCCCATTGCTCCAGCAGTCTGCGCAGATCGGTAAAATCACCCATGCCCCAATTGCGTTCCGATCTTACGGCATAGAGCTGTATGGCGGGACCCCAAACACGGCCGGTGCGGGCAACCGCCTCAGGTTGATAACAGGTAACCGGGGTAACAATGAGTGTCTGTTCTGCACAAGGCTCGCCGCAACGCCATAGGGTCAAACGATGATAGCCTGGTGTCGGACACTTCGGTAAATCCAGACGCCAGGCTATATACGCAGTGCGCTCAATTTTTCTGGTGTTAATTTTCCGCAGCGCTTGAGGACGGAAGTAACCTTGCAGGTTACCGCCTGTTTCAAGTTCCAGACGCCATTCCCAGTCATCGTCAAAACAAGTATCCGGCGTAACCAGACGCACCCAGGGTGTATGCCAGGGCACGACCGATACCGGTTCAAGCATGCGGCACCAAGGGCGCAATTTGTGCTCCCGGATGGCGGCCGCGATTTTTTCCGCTGTGGATACGTCGAATCCCATGGCGGTCAATAGCAGACGCTGGGTTGTTGCAGAGGCGATATGCCGCTGTTGCCAGTTATCGGTGTATTCCGGCAATATGCCTGCCAGCTCGCTCAGTTGCGCCAATAGCTTGGTGTCATTCTCGCACTTAGCCATGATGTTCCTTCAGATACCAAACGACGGCGAAAGCGGGCAGGATGCCGGATGATAGGCTTTGCTCCGGTTTCTCTTCACTGCTGAAAAATACCTCGCCTTGCGGCAAGCTGGCCAAACTCACCGGCATCGCGCCTAAATTGGCATAGACGGATAATCGTGCGTTCTCTTCAAATAACCAGCTGGCATGGAGTGCAGCAGGTGAAAGCACTGCAAAATGGCCGTCATGCAAGCCGTGCAGACGCGGCACAATAATGCGTTGACGGATATCCAGCAACTCATGGTAAAACTCGAGCCATTTGCGACCGCACGGCTGCTTTTGCGCCTGCCAATCCAGCTTGGCCAGCTTGAAAGTGGATGCGGCGCAAGGATCCGGGATCGCGCCGCGTGCCGCAGGATCGTGGAAACGCTCAAAACGGACGAATTCATTGCGCCGCCCCTGAGTCACCGCGGCCGCAAGATCGCCGCTGAATTCGCAAAAAAAAGGAAACGGTTCGCGCGCGCCCCATTCTTCCCCCATAAACAGCAACGGCACGGCGGGAGACAGCAAGAACAAGGCGATGGCGGCACGTAACGCCGCAGCTGTCGTCAACGTCACCAGACGCTCACCCATGGCACGATTACCGATCTGATCATGGTTCTGGAGAAAGCTGACAAATGCTGCAGGCGGGAGAAAGGCACTTGACTCGCCACGCGGCTTGCCGTTGCGATAAGCGGAAATTTCACCTTGATACGCGAATCCTTCCGCCAGGCAGCGCCCGAGATGACGGATCGGCTGGTGGGCGTAATCCGTGTAATAGCCATCGCTTTCATGGGTCAGTAGAACATGATAGGCATGGTGCGCATCGTCGTTCCATTGCGCATTGTAATGAAGCGCTTGTCCGTTCCGCCTGCGCACCAGATAGCGGGTGGCATTGTGATCATTTTCCACAATCAGATGAATAGGGCGTTGCGCGGCGAACGTTTGCCGCACGGCATGCGCCAGCTCTTCAAGAATATCGGGATGACCGGTATCGTATATCGCATGCACGGCATCCAGCCGCAGCCCGTCGAAATGATATTCTTCCAGCCAATAGAGCGCGTTATGCCGATAGAAATCACGCACGGTCCTTGAACTATCGCTATCGAAGTTGATCGCCGCGCCCCAGGGCGTGTGATATTGATCATTAAAGAACTGCGGAGCGTAATGATGGAGATAATTACCTTCCGGTCCAAAATGGTTGTAGACGACATCCAGCAATACCATCAGCCCGCGCCGGTGAGCACTTTGTATCAAACGCTTGAGATCGTCCGGGGTTCCATAAACGCTATCCGGCGCAAACAGCAAAGTACCGTCATAACCCCAATTGCGTTGACCGGGGAAATCGGCTATCGGCATGAGTTCGATCGCGGTCACGCCAAGCGCCGCCAAATAATCCAATCGTTGTTCAACGGCGGCGAAAGTTCCTTCAGGCGTGAAAGTACCCACATGTATTTCGTAAATCACGGCTTCTTCCCATGGCCGGCCGCACCAGTCATCATCTTGCCAATCAAACGCAGCCGGATCAATGACTTGGCTTGCTCCATGCACATCATCAGGGTTATAGCGCGAGGCGGGATCAGGCACGCAAAGCCCGCTATCGATTTGGTAGCGATAGCGGCTACCCGCTTGCGCTTGCGGGCTTATCCATTCATACCAGCCCCCCTCCACCGCGTGCATGGAAACAGGTGTTTCATTGCCGACCAACAGCAAAACCCGGGCGGCTGAAGGCGCCCATAACCGGAAACGCACCTGATTTTCTTGCGTAAACTCGGCACCGAAGGGCATACTGTGTTGTCGTTTCATATTTTTCCTTATCAATAGCGCTACTGTAAGGAGCGAAGCCGGTCAGATGTCGGTATTGTTTTCCGCACCGGCGACGATGTGATCAAACAGGTCGAGTAATACGAGTACCGAACTTTCCAGCAACGCAGGGTCGCCATCGAGCGCTTTTTTCACTTCATCGAGCATCTTCTCGAGCCGAAACCGCGTGAATAATTCTTGCCATTGCGCCGGTTCAGCCGGATAAGAACCGATTTCAGCCATAGTCATGCGGTAACCCAGAAGAAAACTATCGATGGACGCTCTTTGCCATTGCAGCGCACGGCTCTCCAATAAATCACGGAGCATCCGGTTTTCAGTGAAATGCCGTTTTACCGCGAGTGCGGCAGCGATGCTCAGTGAATAGCACATCCCTGCGACATCCTTGAGGGGCGACTGTTTGGTGCGGCGGATCTCGAGCGGCAAACCGGGATCGCCTTCAAAATCGGTAATTATAAAATCGCTATGAGCCATCAATATTTGATCAAGGTGATAATTTCCGTGGATGCGGCTTTTATACCCGCAAAATTCATCGCCTTGCGCGCCCGCAAAACGATCCAGTGCAGGCTGACGCAAACTGAGCAGACGCGCGCAAATGGCCTGCAGCGGCTCAGGCAAATGTAATGACGCTTGTTCGAACTGGTTAAAAGTATTGATAAGATCGGCGCGCAATTGTTCCGCGTGCGTCACCACTTCGCTGATTGTCAGCGTTTCAGGATCGAATACCGGATCTCCCGTGATCTTGGTCAATGCCCGGTGCAACTCGGCAGTGCACCGCCCCAACATTTCCATTTGCGATAAATAGCCAGCATGTATTTCCGGCTCACACGCATGGTCAGGTTCCGTGGCGCATAGTTTGAAATAGCGGTCCAGATAATCCTGGGTATAGTCCCAGGCGCTGCCTTGATTGGGAATATAACCATGCAATGCGGCAATGGCGGTTGCGCCATTTGCGGCCTGATACTGCAAAGTTCCTGCCAAAGGCGCCACACACCGGCAAGGCGAAATTTCAGTCAGAAACCTGCCCATTTCCAGCTCAGGATTGATACCCTCCTGCACCCGCCGGTAAACTTTGAGAATCAGCTGTTCGCCATACACAATGGTGGTATTGCTTTGCTTGAGCCGGGGGCGCGTCACGGGGATCGTTTCCGGCAGATCAGGAAATGCCGGAGTGCTGGAAAACACCATTTCACCGGCGGCGAAGGGAAAACGCAGGTTGGCCGCGATAGCCTGCAGAAAGAAACAGCAAAATGCATCTTCACCCAAGGCATCATACAGTATGCCCTCGCGCGCATGCTGCCTGACCTTCGCCAGCATCCAAGGCGACATTGCATGGTATTGCTGTTCCGCCGCTTCGCCGAGCATCAAGCCCAACGGCAAAAAGTAAGTCTGTGTCGTCCCCGTATCCAGCACCAGCTTGATCAGTAGCGGCAGCCATCCCTGGCCTTCCGCGGTTTTCCAGACATCGCTGAGCTGCAGATCCAATTCAAGCTGTGCAATCGGATGCTCGGCCCCGGCATACCAGTATTGCGTGGCAAGAAATGGCGGCAATATTTCCGCCTCCAGTTGTATGCGGGTTTTACGCGTCAGCAGATCGCTTACTTTGCCAACCGGATCGGCCATCAATGCACTCAGCAAACCTTCAGGCAAAACCAATACCGGCAGCATTTCCCGGGGAAGCTTGTCAATGTGCCAGACAGGAGCTGCCACATCGGTGGCCAATCGAAACCAGTAAAAACTGTAACTTGGTAAACTCAATAGATAAGGCAATTCGCCAATGGCTGGAAAAGCGGTACTTCCAATCAACTCAATCGGAACGCGGCCCTTGTATGCGGCCAGATCCAGTTCGACAGGTTGAGCGCTGCTCGCAAGATTGGCTACGCACAGAATGCTTTCTTCCTGATATTCGCGTAAATAAGCGAGTATTTTGCGATTACCCGGATGTAAAAATTTGATGGTACCGCGGCCGAAGGCTTTATGTCCTTTACGAGTCGCAATCAAGCGGCGCATCCAATTCAGCAGCGAGCTGGCATTACGGCTTTGCGCTTCCACATTCACGGCTTCATAGCCGTAGAGCGGATCCATGATAGGCGGCAGATAAAGCCGTTGCGGGTCGGCTTTGGAAAAGCCGGCATTGCGATCGGGACTCCATTGCATCGGTGTGCGCACACCGTTACGGTCCCCGAGGTAGATATTGTCGCCCATGCCGATTTCATCGCCATAGTAAATGATCGGGGAACCGGGCATCGACAGCAGCAAACTATTGAGCAGCTCTATTTTGATACGGCTACCGCCCATCAATGATGCCAAACGGCGCCGGATGCCCAGATTAAGCCGTGCGCGCGGATCGACAGCATAAATTCCGTACATGTAATCACGTTCCCGGTCGGTCACCATTTCCAGCGTCAATTCATCGTGATTGCGCAGGAAAACAGCCCATTGACAGTTTGCCGGTATCTCCGGAGTTTGCGCCAGTATTTCAATGATGGGATGCCGGTCCTCCTGAGCTACCGCCATGAAAATGCGCGGCATCAGAGGAAAATGGAAAGCCATGTGACACTCATCGCCGTCGCCAAAATACTCGCGCACATCTTCCGGCCACTGGTTGGCTTCGGCCAGAAAAATGCGGTCGACGTAATGCCGGTCCAAGCCTGCACGCAGATGTTTGATGACGGCATGGGTTTCGGGCAGATTTTCATTATGCGTTCCTTCGCGTTCGCACAGATAAGGAATAGCATCCAAGCGCATGCCATCCACACCCAGGTCGAACCAGAATCGCATGGCACGCAATATTGCATTCATCACGTGAGGGTTGGCAAAATTGAGATCCGGCTGGTGGGAAAAGAAACGGTGCCAGTAATACGCCTTTGCCACTTCATCCCAGGCCCAGTTCGATTTCTCCGTATCGGTGAAAATGACACGGGTATTTTCGTATTTCTTGATCGTCTCGCTCCAGACATAATAATCACGCTTGACAGAGCCTGGCGGTGCTGCACGCGCTGCTTGGAACCACGGATGCTGATCTGAAGTATGGTTAATAACCAGTTCAGTAATCACTTTCAGATTGCGTTTGTGCGCTTCTTTTAAAAAGACCCGGAACTCGGCTAACGTCCCGTAATGGCTATGAACATCCCGGTAATTCGAAATATCATATCCATCATCGCGCAACGGCGATGGATAAAATGGCAACAGCCACAGTGTATCGATGCCGAGATCTTTTAAGTAATCCAGCTTAGTAACCAAACCGGGAAAGTCGCCGATGCCATCGCCATTACTGTCGCAGTACGCACGTACATGCAGCTGATAAATAATGGCATCTTTGTACCAAAGAATATTATCTCCTGCGGTATCCATAAACTCTCCTCCGCCGTCAAATAACTGATATTTTTGCGATGCTCGATAGACTCGCTGATCGTGCAGCCGCTTGCCTTAACTCATTGTATTTAATAGCCAGTAATTCAAAAACTCACCGGTTTCACATAAACCGCCGTTGCGTATTTTCTTTATATCCCGAATTGCACCCATCTAATCATCCACAATCCCCTGCCCCGGAAACAGCACATCGGTAAACCCGAACAAGCGGAAATCCTTGATGCGCATCGGATACAAAATGCCTTGCAGATGATCGCATTCGTGCTGCACCACGCGTGCATGAAAACCGCTGACGCTGCGGTCAATCGTTTTACCGTATTGATCCACGCCGTGATAACGCAACTGCTTGTAACGCGGCACCATGCCGCGCATGCCGGGAACGCTGAGACAGCCCTCCCAATCGTCTTCTTTGTCATCCGCCAGCGGCGCCAATTGCGGGTTGATCAGCACGGTGAAAGGTACTTCTTCGGCGTGCGGGTAGCGCGGATTCTGCTCAAAACCGAAAATCACCACCTGCAGACTCACGCCGATCTGCGGCGCGGCCAAACCGGCACCATTGAGATACACCATGGTATCCTGCATGTCCTGAATCAACTCATGCAGCTCGGCAGTATCGAACCGTTCGACCGGTTTAGCGGTTTGCAGCAGCACCGGATCGCCCATTCTCAGTACGGATCTAATGGCCATCGCAACCCGCCACATGTTCCAAGATGTTTCTGACACGCACCATCGCCTGTTCCAAAACCACATAGATTTCCTCCAGCGGTATGGCATTCACATTGCTACCGCGCCCGGCGGCATGATTGGCGACCGCCGCGAGGGTAGCGTAACTCAAGCCCAATTCTCTCGCCAAAGCCGTTTCCGGCATGCCGGTCATACCGACCATATCGGCACCGTCGCGTTCCAGCCGGTTGACTTCTGCAGCGGTTTCAAGCCGCGGTCCCTGGGTTGCGGCATAAACGCCACCGTCGAAAACAGCTTCATCGGCAGCGCTCGCCGCTTGCAACAACAATGCGCGCGCCTGCTGGCTATACGGGAGGGTAAAATCAATATGCGTCACCGGTTGATCCTTTCCTTCAAAAAATGTGAAATTGCGTCCATAGGTGTAGTCGATAATCTGGTGTGGCACCACCAGTTTGCCCGGCGCCAGATCGGCACGGATACCGCCGACCGAAGCCACCGAGATAACGTGCGCGGGTTTTAGCGAATGCAGCGCCCATAAGTTCGCACGATAATTGATCGCGTGCGGCGGTATCGTGTGACCGTGGCCATGGCGCGCCAGAAATACGATATCCACACCATGCAATTTGCCGAATGTCAGCGGTCCGGAAGGTTCGCCGTACGGCGTGCGGATGATTTGCCGGTGCGATATTTCGAGACAGGATAATTGCGTCAACCCGCTGCCGCCGATAATTGCCAGCATTGCTCCCCCGTTTTCAGTCTTTCACTGCATAAATCGCGGGCAGATTCCGCCACGCACCATGTATATCCATGCCAAAACCGAATACATACCGGTCCGGCACCGTCAAGCCGGTAAAATCGGCTTTGAACGGCTTGGGGTGACCGGTTTCTTTCTCGGCAAAAACCGCACTATAAAATGCTTTTGCGCCGTTCTCCAGCACTTTGTCACGGATCGCGGCCAAGGTGATGCCTTCGTCGAGAATATCATCCAGCACCAGAATAACCCGATCCCTGACACTTTCCCTGGGTTCGATGCGCCAGCAAATATCCCCGCCCTTTAGCGCATCGCCGTAGCGCGTCAAATGCACATAATCCAAATCCAGCGGGAAGCACAACTGCGGCAGCAATTGTCCGGTAAAAATGACTGCCCCGGTCATCACGCACAAAATCAACGGTTGCTGATGCGATAATTCGCGCGTGATATCGGCGGCCAGGCCTTGCAGCGTTTGCGCAACGATTTGCTCGGAATAAATTAACTCGGCTGCTTCAAGTATTTGCACTGCTTGATGAGCATTCATCATGAGAATGAAATTTCCAAACTGAATTGAATTGCCGGCTTGAAATCAAGCGCAATATAACAGGATTTTCCCTATTACCGCCCGGTCCTCCACAAACACCAGTACCGTACTTTAGCTGAATTTTACGCAAAATAATGACAACAATGGCACGAACTTTGCCCGCCCTGCCGAACAGAGCGATGCGCAAAGTTACACGAAGTAGCGCAGCCGCGCCGGTTGATTTGATCAACCGTGACTTTGAAGAATAGTAGTATTTCGGACGCGGCGAGAATTTTTTGCCTTGACTCACCGAAGAATGCTTTTACTTTCGAAACGATAGATAGGCGGTTATTTGGAGATTTCTTGATTTTTCTGCTGCATGCCAACCCCGTACTCGTACACCAGCTTGCCTCCCAGCCACCCCGCACTGCAAAGGAAAGCAAATCCTATAATCGACAAGGCGATGGCAATCAATCCCGGCTGTTCGAGTTGAGTACCGTTCAAACGCAAAAATAAGCTGACCGCATAACAAGACCAGCTGGTCAAGATCAGTATCATGTGCTGATTGGCTACCTTCATTGCCGGATTTTGCTGGTCAATTTTTCCAAGCTCCAGCAGGCCGGTCATCATGGCCAGCAACGCGGTGATTGTTCCGATAACCAGCAACACCCCAGCTACCCAACCGACTTGTTCATTGGTGAATAAACTGGCAATGTCGGCTATGGTCGCGAGAAACCAGGTCGCTATCGGGAAATGAACCAGCATTGGGTGGATAGGGTGTTTCATGGTTTTTTACCTTTTTTGTTAACTAAATGAACATGCTCAGCAGCGTAAGAAAACCCGCGACCGCTACACCCGCATGGATGAGCACGACATTTTTAGGTGCAACGCTATTTTTGATATGAATAGAGGCCAGATAGAACCCGCCCAATGCCGCCACCACAAGCAAACCCAACGCAGCTGTCAGACGCGTGTCTCCCGAGCCTTCCAGAACCAGCATGATCAACATGACCAAACCTGCTGCCCCCAACAAAGCATGCACAATGGATAAAGACCATGGCGCCAGCTGTCCGGCGAATACTTTCAGGGCCAATACGACACCGCCGACGGCCGCGATTGCTAAAACGATGATTAAATATGTAAGCATTAACCTCTCCTCTCCTTATAATGTCAGGGCTTCTACTTTACTTTATAAGCCCCGACTTTTGCAATACAAATATGTCAAAACCAGTTAGGTAAATAATTACAACAAGTTAAAATGTCCACCCTATCATTTCTCGGTCAAAGTCAACAATCATTAGTCACGGCTTTACTTCGCCACCGCAACGGACTGACGGTGGATGAATTGTCGCAATTATTGTCCATTTCCCGCAACGCGGTTAATCAGCACCTCTCCAGCCTGGGAAATAGCGGTTTCATAAAGAGCGCGATGCAGGAAAGCACCGGTGGCAGGCCGAGCAAAATTTATTCGTTGTCGCCGAGCGGTTTGGAGTTGTTCCAGAGGCGCTATTCGTTCATTGCAAAGTTATTGCTTTCCTGGGTTGACAACAATCTGGGCGAGCAGGAACTGCAAACATGCTTGCAATCACTGGGGGAACAGATGGCGGGAGAATTTGAACATCGCGTGGCGGAACAGTTATCGCCGGACGACAAGCTTCGCGAAGTTGCGGCAATCATGTGCGAGCTCGGTTACGACGCCAGTGTGAAGCAGAATTCGGAAAATGATGCCGAGATTATCGCCAACAATTGCATTTTTCATCAATTGGCCGAAGAACGCCAGGGATTTTGCACGCTCGATCTGACTTTCCTGACCACTTTACTAAAAACCGACATCCGGCATAAGGAATGCATCGTCAGAAAAGGAAATTACTGCTGTTTCGCGATTGCGGGTCATATGGAGTAAAGCTCATCGATAAATACCTTGAACTGCAGCGAGCATCCGGGCACCATGCAACACTACCGGACGATCTTCTCAAAGTGCCCGGACAAAATAATATGAACAAATTTCCGTAGGTATAGTGGCGCTTTCTCTGTTGACGGAATCTCGCTTTGTAATCCGGAAAATAAAACAGCGGCCTCGCACTGACATTTCACTCTTCACGCATGGCCATCAGCGGTTCGAGTAACGCTGCCAATCCTGCTTCATCCAGAATGGGGATACCCAAATTCACAGCCTTGTCATATTTGCTGCCGGGATCGGCGCCGACGACGACATAATCGGTTTTCTTCGAGACACTGCCGCTGACTTTGCCGCCCAGCGCTTCGATTTTTTCTTTCGCCTGCTCGCGGCTCATCGTTGGCAGCGTTCCCGTCAGCACAAACGTTTTTCCGCCTAACGGCGTCGCAGCAGCGGTTGAAACCGGTTTTCCTGCGTGCTCATCCCAGTGCACGCCGCTAGCGCGCAACTGCTCGATCACTTCGCGATTATGCGCTTCGGCGAAGAAATCGGCGATACTCTGCGCCACCACCGGGCCGACATCAGGAATCTGCTGCAAGCGCTCGCTATCGACTGCCATCAACCGGTCCAAACTGCCCAAATGCGCCGCCAAATCCTTTGCAGTCGCCTCGCCGACATTGCGGATACCGAGTGCATAAATAAATCGCGCCAATGTGGTGTGCTTGCTTTTTTCAATTGCATTGAAAATATTGCTCGCCGATTTATCCGCCATGCGCTCCAAATTCGCCAGTGCGGCGATTCCCAGCCGGTACAAATCCGCCGGTGTGCGCACGATCGCTTGATCGACCATTTGCTCGACCAATTTCTCGCCGAGACCGTCGATATCCATCGCGCGGCGCGAGGCAAAATGCAACAGCGCCTGCTTACGTTGCGCCGGACAAAACAAGCCGCCGGTGCAGCGTGCCACCGCCTCGTCCGGCAAACGCACCGCTTTTGCGCCGCACACCGGACAATGCGCCGGCATGGTAAATACCAAAGCACCTAGTGGGCGTTTTTCCGTTACCACCGCCACCACTTCCGGAATCACATCGCCGGCGCGGCGCACGATCACGGTATCGCCGATGCGCACATCCTTGCGGGCGATTTCATCGGCGTTATGCAGGGTTGCATTGGTCACGGTAACACCACCGACAAACACCGGTTGCAGCCGCGCAACCGGTGTCAATGCACCGGTGCGGCCGACCTGCACATCGATACCGAGCAATTGCGTTATCGCTTCCTGCGCCGGAAATTTGTGCGCGATGGCGAAACGCGGTGCGCGCGAGACAAAACCAAGTTTCTCTTGAAATGCTAATGAATTGACCTTATACACCACACCATCGATGGCATACGGCAGCGTTTCACGCTTGGCGCCGATCGTCCGGTAATACTCCAGCAATCCCGGTAATCCCGTAACCACCCGGCATTCCGTCGATACTGGAAAATGTAACGAAGATAGATAGCGCAGCATGTTGTAATGCGTATCCTGCAGCAACTGCGCATCATCGCATTGCCCGATGCCATAAGCGAAAAAAGTGAGGCGCCGGGTTGCCGTTATGCCGGGATCGAGTTGACGCAGCGAGCCCGCAGCGGCGTTACGCGGATTGGCGAATTCTTTCTCGCCTTTTGTCGATTGCTGCTGATTCAATCGCAGAAAATCTTTTTTCAGCATCAATACTTCGCCGCGCACTTCCAGCAACGCGGGATGATCATCCATCGGCAACTTCAACGGAATCGACCGGATCGTCTTCAGGTTCAGCGTGATGTCTTCGCCGGTATAACCATCACCGCGTGTTGCGCCGGTTTTGAACACACCGTTTTCATAGCGCAAACTGACGGCCAATCCGTCAAATTTCGGTTCGGCGGTATATTCCACACACTCGATGGACAAACCTTCGCGCACACGCCGGTCGAAGGCTTCGACTTCGCCGTCTTCAAACGCATTACTCAGCGACAGCATCGGAATATCGTGTGCAACTTGTGCAAATACCTTGAGCGGCGCGGCACCGACGCGTTGTGTCGGCGAACCGGCGGTGATCAGCTGCGGATTATCCTGCTCGATTTGCTGCAACTCGCGCAGCAATCGATCGTATTCGGCGTCAGGAATGGAGGGATTATCGAGCACATAATAACGGTAATTATGCAGTTCGATTTCTTTTCGCAGCGTCTCGGCGTGCTGTTTTATTTTCTCAATATTTTCAAGCATGCTGAAAGTATAGCGAATCGCGGCAAACTGCGGTTTCAGTAATTGGCAAAAAATCCTTTATACTGCGCACTTCATCAAAATCCCTCGAGCGATATTCTAATGTCTTGAGACAAGCCATGAGCGACAATAAATTAAAAATCCGCATTCAAATCCAGCAACCGCAGCCGCAAGCCATCGAAGCGCTTTATCCCGAACCGGAGGTTACTTACGAACAAACGCTGGATTGGAATAAAATCGTCATCGCGGCGCTGCTCATGCTATCCCTGCTGGGCTTGGTCGGCTATTTGCTGTTTGCTGGCGATGACGGCGAGAAAACCCCGGCGGATAATACAACCGCTGTGATTCCCGGAGATGTCGCGCTGCAGGAAAAAGCCGAACCGCAACCCGGCCCAGCGAACGGTACAACCGGGACGCAATCCGGCGCATTGATCAACGCACAAAAACCGCCGTCCGAGCCTGTCAAACCCAAGGCTGCGAACAATTCAGCGCAGCCCGTTGTGATACCGGCCAAAAAACCGCCGTTCAATTCAACGGCCCACCCATCCGACAGCGCCGGAAAAAAGATCCCCAAAACCGCTGTACAAACGAAGCCGAAAAAAACATCCGATCAGACGGAAGTTGTCCGGGCGCAATTGAGTCATGCCATCGAAGCGCGCGAACCGGTCGATTCGATTGACACCGTGCAATTGCAACCGGGTGAGTCCAAACCGGTTTACTTTTACTTGCACTTAAAAAACCTGCAAGGGAAAAATATCCACATCGATTGGTACCACAATGACAAACTGGATTCAAAGTTGAATCTGCATGTGCGCAGTAACAATTGGCGCACGCATGCCAGCAAGCAACTGGATCAGCGGCGGCTCGGCGCATGGCGCGTCGAATTGATCGATGAATCGGGAAACCGGCTGGCGACCCGCAACTTTACCGTCACTCAGCAGTAAACCTCATTCACCTCCCATCGCATGTATTTAAGGATTTAGCCATGAAATACTGCAGCCATTGCAGCGCCACCGTTGAATTGATCGTCCCGGAAGGTGATTCGCTGCTGCGCTACGTATGCACTGCGTGCAAAACCATTCACTATCAGAATCCGAAAATGGTGGTCGGCTGCATTCCGGAATGGGAAGACAAAATTTTATTGTGCCGCCGCGCCATTGAACCGCGTTTGGGCTGGTGGACCCTACCGGCCGGTTTTATGGAAAACAATGAAACACTGGCGCAAGCCGCGGCGCGCGAAACTCTGGAAGAAGCCAATGCACGCGTAGAAATCGGCGATTTATATGCCGTTTACAGCCTGCCGCATATCAGCCAGGTTTATTTTCTATTTCGCGCACGCTTGCTGGATCTCGATTTCAAGCCCGGTATCGAAAGCCTGGAAGTCAAATTGGTTTCCGAACATGAAATTCCTTGGGAAGAAATGGCATTTCGCGTCATCCAAGAACCGTTAAAGCAATATTTTAAGGAACGCGGACAAGGAAAACTGGGATTTCATATGGATATCATCGATAAACCATCCGGCAGCTCGTAAGTCAGGTTATTGTTTCCAGGATTAAAAATACGAAGGTTTTAGATTCCCTGATGGCACGCTATAATGCTCACTTTTGCAGACTTCAGACTCCTATGAAGCATTTATTATTCGGATTATTGTTGTTGTACCTCGCGATTTCGTCAGTATCCGCCCAGCCGCAAAACATCTCCATTGCAGCCAAATCTTACATGCTTTCGGATTTCCAGACCGGGCAGGTATTGGCCGGACAAAACGAACATGAACGCATTGAACCGGCTTCGCTGACAAAACTGATGACGGCGTATGTCGTATTCTCCGCGATCAAACAAAAGCAGCTGGCGCTGGATCAACCCATTCCGGTATCCGAAAGCGCTTGGCGCATGATCGGTTCGCGCATGTTCATAGAACCCAGTAAACAGGTCACCGTGGATGAATTGATTCGCGGCATGATCGTTCAATCCGGCAACGATGCATGTATCGCTTTGGCGGAAGCTGTCGCAGGTTCGGAAGCCGGTTTCACCGATCTGATGAACAAAGAAGCCGCCCGTTTGGGAATGAAGAACACCCACTTCACCAATTCGACCGGTTTGCCCGACCCTGATCACTACACCACGGCGCATGATCTGACGCTGCTGGCAACCGCCATCATCCGCGATTTCCCGGAGTTTTATCCGCTCTATTCACAGAAAGAATATACCTACAACAATATCACGCAGCCGAACAGAAACCGTTTGCTATGGATTGATCCGCATGTCGACGGCATGAAAACCGGCTGGACCAAAACCGCCGGTTATTGTTTGATCACTTCGGCGATTCGCGATAAGCGGCGGCTCATTTCGGTCGTGATCGGGGCAAAATCGGCCAATGCGCGCAGTCAGGAAAGCCAGCGTCTGCTCAATCACGGCTTCCAATTTTACGATACGCTGCATTTGTACAAAAAGAACGACTCGCTGACTGTCATTCATTTGTGGAAAGGCGCACAAAATGAGCTGAAAGCCGGATTCGACCGCGATGTCTATTTCACGCTTCCCAAAGGGCAAGGCGATAAGCTGAAAGCCACCATGGAATATAAACAGCCTTTAATTGCTCCGGTACAACTCGGTCAGGAAGTAGGTACGGTAAAATTCACACTGGATGACAAAACCATCGAAACCTATCCGCTGGTCGCGCTGGAGAAAGTTGACAGCGCGAACATCATCGGCCGCGCCTGGGATAGTGTAAAATTGCTTTTTAATTAATCTGTTTCAATACTTACAGCACAAAAGGTTCGCATGATATATCTGAACGGTAAGTTTATGCCCATTGAAGAAGCATGCATTCCTGTTCTGGACCGCGGCTTTATTTTCGGCGACGGTGTATACGAAGTGATTCCGGCTTACTCGCGCAAACCCTTCCGTCTGGGCAAACACCTCCATCGATTGCAGCACAGTCTGGACGGCATTCGCCTGAAAAATCCGTTCAGCAACGATGAATGGAAAAATCTGCTGGAGCAAGTCATCGCCAAAAATGATGGCGAGGATCAGTATCTCTACTTGCACATTACACGCGGCGTCGCCAAACGCGATCACGCATTTCCGGTCAATGTGCCGCCGACTGTTTTTATCATGAGCAATCCGCTGCTACCGCCGCCTGCGGAGCTGCTGGTCAGCGGTGCTTCGGCCATCACTGCGCTCGATAACCGCTGGATACGCTGCGATGTCAAGGCCATTTCACTGTTGCCAAATGTCCTATTGCGGCAATTGGCAGTGGATGTGCAGGCACTGGAAACGATCTTGATCCGCGACGGATTCCTGACCGAAGGTGCTGCCAGTAACATCTTCGTAGTCAAGAACGGCGTGCTGCTGGCACCACCGAAAAGTAATCTGATGCTGCCTGGTATCACATACGACGTGGTGCTCGAATTGGCGGCGGCGAATCGCATTCCGCACGAAGTGCGCGACATTTCTGCAGCGGAAGTACGCACCGCGGATGAAATCCTATTAACCTCCTCGACCAAGGAGATCATGCCGATCACGTCATTGGACAATCAACCGGTAGGAAAAGGCAAACCGGGTGAACTGTTCGCGCGCTTGCACGCTTTGTATCAGGACTATAAAGCCACCAACATGCGCGGTCATTCCTGCGGTTGCTCGGATTCATAGCGGATACGCCAATTTATTCATGCTGGAACAGCCTTCACTGATCGAATATCCTTGCGACTTTCCCATCAAAATCATGGGCAAGGCGCAGCAAGATTTTACGCAAATTGCGCTGGCGATCGTTAAATATCACGCCCCCGATTTTGATACCACTACGATGGCAGTCAAGGCCAGCAAAAACGGCGCTTATTTAAGCCTTACCTGCACCATTCGCGCCACTTCCCGCGCGCAACTGGATGCTCTGTACCAGGCTTTATCTAGCCATCCCATGATTGCCGTGGTATTGTAATTATTGTGATCATTCACGATGCAGAATCTTTCCTTGTCTGTTTCCGCTTCACAGCATTTTGTCGTCAAAACATTGGGATTATGCGATTACCAGACAACCTGGCAAGCGATGAAGGATTTCACGCATAGCCGCAGCGAGCAAACCCATGATGAAATCTGGCTGTTGCAGCATCCGCCGGTTTTTACCCAAGGCATTGCCGGCAAACCCGAGCACTTGCTGCACGATCATGGAATTGCCGTCATTAAAACCGATCGCGGCGGCCAAATTACTTATCACGGACCGGGACAAATCATCGCTTACGTGCTGCTGGACATTCGCCGCTTGAAACTCGGTGTGCGCGAATTGGTCAGACGGATGGAAAACGCCGTGATCGGCGTGCTAGAAGACTATCACGTTAAAGCCGCAGGCCGCATTGAAGCTCCCGGGGTTTATGTGGGGAACGCCAAAATCGCGTCGCTGGGACTTAAAATCAAGCGCAGCTTCTGCTACCACGGCATTGCATTGAATGTGGATATGGATTTAACGCCGTTTTCGTACATCAATCCCTGCGGTTATCAAGGATTGCAAGTCACGCAAACCAAAGATCTGGGCATTCCCGACGGCGTGGAAATTCTAGGTACCAGACTGGCCAATCAATTACAAGAACAACTTCTCAAGAAAACAATCAACGGAACACTATGACCATCGATACCCGCCAAAAAGGCGCTGACAAAACTGCGCGCAACCCCGTCAAAATAGCACCACAATCGCGAGACGATCTGCTGCGTAAGCCGTCCTGGATCCGCGTGCGCTCGCCCAACAGCGAAAATTATTACGAAGTCAAACGCTTGTTGCGTGAACACAAGCTGCACACCGTATGCGAAGAAGCATCCTGCCCGAATATCGGCGAATGCTTCGGCAAAGGCACCGCCACCTTCATGATTTTGGGCGATTTATGCACGCGCCGCTGCCCTTTTTGCGATGTCGCGCATGGCCGCCCAAAACCGCCGGATGCGGATGAACCGCTGCATCTGGCGCAATCGATCGGTGCCATGAAATTGCGCTACGTGGTCATCACCAGCGTCGATCGTGACGATTTACGCGACGGCGGCGCACAGCATTTTGCCGATTGTATCCGTGAGATCCGTAAGCATTCACCGCACACCAAAATTGAAACCTTGGTACCGGATTTCCGCGGCCGTCTCGAAGTGGCCTTGGAAAAACTCGCCGCCTGCCCGCCGGATGTCTTGAACCACAACCTCGAAACCGTGCCTCGCCTGTACAAACAATGCCGCCCCGGTGCAGACTATGCGAATTCCTTGAAACTGCTGAAAGACTTCAAGGCGCAGTTTCCGCACATTCCGACTAAATCCGGCCTGATGCTCGGATTGGGCGAAACCGACGAAGAAATCCTGCAAGTTTTGCGCGATCTGCGCGAACACCATGTGGAAATGCTGACCATCGGTCAATATTTACAACCCAGTATCGGTCACCTGCCGGTCAATCGCTACGTCACGCCGGAAGGCTTTAAAGTGTTTGAACAAGCCGCGCTGGAAATGGGTTTCAGCCATGCGGCCTGCGGACCGATGGTGCGTTCCAGCTATCATGCCGATCAACAAGCGCACGAATCCGGCCTGCTCTAAGCCAAATAAGAAATAGCTTCAATTCACTGCGCTTTTTCCCAAATTACTTCTCCGGTGCCTGGAGTAAGCTGAGGATCGTGATTCATGCCTTGGCTCGAAAATAACAAGAGGTATCTATGGAGAAAAGCGCAATACTCAGCGCGTTGGCTGCCGAAATCGAAGAAGGAAGATTAATTTTTCCCACGTCGACTCATGCAGCAATCAAAATTAATAGAGCGTTAAACGATCCCGATTGCAATCTTGAAATGGTCATCAAGTTTATTCAATTGGAACCGCTCTTGGCGGCCAAAGTCGTGGCTATTGCCAATTCCGTGGTATTTAACCGTTCCGTAAAAAAAATCACCGATGTGCGTTCCGCAGTTGCCTTGATCGGCATACGGACCGTGCGTAATTTAGCAACGGCTGTCGTAGTGCAGCAGCTTGCCGGGCCGCAAGTCCGCAGCGAAATGGTGACGCAATTATGGCAGCATTCCGCGTACGTGGCCGCACTGGCGCAAGTTATTGCCCGCCGCATCACCAAGCAGGATCCGGATACTGCGATGTTTGCAGGAATAATTCATGAGATCAGCTGGTTTTACCTGTTGGCGCGCGAGAAGTATTATCCGGGATTGGTCGATGAGAGCATGGCCAGTTCATGGAGCAACGACGAAGATCTGGAAGACGAAACGGAACTCGAGTGCGAAATTAAAATCGGCACCGCCATTCTCAACGCGTTATCGGTTCCGGAATCGGTCATCGGCAGCATCGTTTGTTTATGGCGCGGCTATTTGGCATTCCCTCCAACCACTCTCGGCGATACGCTGTTGTTCGCCGATCAGCTGGCCCCCGTCAAGTCGCCTTTCATTCTGCCTTCAAACCAAACGGGCTACAGCATTGCGAATATCGATTTATTAACTGACGAAGATACGTTAAGCAGCATCCTCAAGGACTCGGAAGAAGAAATAAACTCGTTAACGCAAGCGTTGTGCGTATAGAAAACAGCAAAAATTTATTCGCTCGTCAGAAACTCCTGTGTGATCCCATCCATTGCGATACAACAAAACGGTACAAGAAACTATCATCAAGCATTAATGATTTCATAATCATGCGTTATTTTTACCGTCTGTTTCAGCATGATGGAAGCCGAACAATACTTTTCCGCAGATAGATTAATCGCACGCTCGATTGTTTGCGGATTCAAATCATGACCGGTGATAATGAAGTGCAAGTGAATATCGGTGAAAACTTTCGGATCGACCGGCGCACGCTCGGCTTCGATCTCAACCACGCAATCGGTGATGTCCTGACGGCTTTTTTTCAGAATCAACACTACGTCAAACGTGGTACAACCGCCCAGCCCCATTAGCAACATCTCCATCGGACGCGGCCCGAGATTCTGCCCGCCGGCTTCCGGCGCACCATCCATCAGCACCGCGTGACCGCTACCGGATTCCGCCAGAAAACTGACATTTCCTTTCCATTTGATACGAGTTTTCATCGTTCCCCCAACCTTCCCCTAACCTATTGGGACATGTATACATTTTGTTTTGATGCAAATAAAAAGCCGACGTTGTTATGCGTCGGCTTTTCTGAATTCAGAATGAAATTACTTCAGAGTCAGAATAAAGTCAGCTAATGCTTTAGCATTTTCCGGGCTAACGTTAGCATTTGGCGGCATTGGGATCGGACCCCAAACACCGTTACTTCCTTTTAATATTTTATCTGTCAGGTATGCAGAAGCGTCTGCCTGGCTTGCATATTTACCGGCAACATCTTTCAGGGCTGGACCAACCAATTTGGTGTCGACATTGTGACAATTCAAACATCCACTACTTTTTGCCAAATCAGCGTTGGCTTGAGCAACACCGGCTAATAAAATGGCAGATGCAGCAACTGCTCCAATTAAAACTTTTTTCATATCTCTTCCTTATAAAAATTATAAAAGGGTTGATATTCTAACCCGAACTTAACAGACTTGCAGCAATTCCTGTAAGTTTGTGAATACCGGCATGCAATTGTTGTCATCTATGCCCCAACGCTTACCAGCCTTGCTGCTGACTCTGATGATACTGCGTTGCTGAGACTTAGGGGTAAATTATTTAGTTCCAACAAACCGGAGAAGTCAGGCCAAACTTTCCTCAGGCCAGCACTGCCGATTCAAACGATGATCAATCCGCTGCCAAAGAACCGGAACCGGCTTTGCCGAAGCTAATCCGTTATTGCACCCTTGCTCGCGCTGGAAACCAGTTGCGCGTATTTCGCCAGTACCCCGCGCGTATATCGCGGTTGCGGCGGTTGCCAGGCGGTGCGGCGTTTTGCCAGCACATCATCCGGTACATTCAGTTGCAGCAGCCGCTGCTCGGCGTCGATGGTAATCGAATCGCCTTCCTGCACCAGCGCAATGTTGCCGCCGACAAAGGCTTCCGGCGCCACATGCCCGACCACCATGCCGTATGTACCACCGGAGAAACGCCCGTCGGTGACCAAGCCGACGGAATCGCCCAACCCTTCACCGATCAGCGCGGCGGTCGGCGACAACATTTCCCGCATGCCAGGGCCGCCTTTCGGCCCTTCGTAGCGGATCACCACGACATCACCCGGCTGGATTTTGCGCGCCAGAATCGCCGCCATGCAGGTTTCTTCCGATTCAAACACGCGCGCAGGTCCGGTAATTTTCGGGTTCTTGATACCGGAAATTTTCGCCACGCACCCTTCGGTCGACAAATTGCCTTTCAGAATCGCCAGATGACCTTGTGCATACATCGGATGATCCCACTGGCGGATTACATTTTGACCGGCGCGCGGTGTATCGGGAATATCTTTCAGTACTTCCGCGATGGTTTGTCCGCTGATGGTGATGCAATCGCCGTGCAGCAGCCCATGATTCAGCAGCATTTTCATCACTTGCGGAATACCGCCGGCTTGATGCAAATCGGCAGCCACATAACGTCCGGATGGTTTCAGGTCGCATAATACCGGCACTTTGGCGCGCATCCGCTCAAAATCGTCTATGTTCCATTCGATTTCAGCGGCATGCGCAATCGCTAGAAAATGCAGGATCGCATTGGTCGAACCACCCACCGCCATGATCACGGCAATAGCATTTTCAATCGATTGGCGTGTGATGATATCGCGCGGCAGGATCTGTTTTTTGATGGCATGCACCAATGCTTCGGCGGATTGCCCGGCGCTGAACATTTTCTCGCCGTCTTCCGCGGACATCGTGGAAGAATACGGCAGACTCATACCCATCGCTTCGAACGCGGATGACATGGTATTCGCGGTATACATACCGCCGCACGACCCGGCACCGGGGCACGCATGCCGTTCGATCTGCAGCAATTCCTCATCGTCGATCTTATGCGCGCTGTGCTGCCCTACCGCCTCGAATACGCTGACTACCGTCAGATCCTGATTTTTATAGTGCCCCGGCTTGATCGTGCCGCCGTAGACAAAAATCGCCGGCACATTCATGCGCGCAATCGCAATCATCGCGCCCGGCATATTTTTGTCGCAACCGCCGATGGCGATCACACCGTCCATGCTTCCGCCCTGCACGCAGGTTTCAATCGAGTCGGCGATCACTTCGCGCGACACCAGCGAATACTTCATGCCTTCGGTACCCATCGAAATGCCGTCCGATACCGTAATGGTGCCGAACATCTGCGGCATCGCGCCTGCTTTTCTAAGCGCCGATTCGGCTTTCAATGACAGTTCATTCAGACCTTTATTGCACGGCGTAATCGTCGAATAACCGTTAGCCACGCCGACAATCGGCTTGTTAAAATCCCCATCACTGAAACCAACCGCGCGCAACATAGCGCGGCTGGGTGCGTGTTGTGTCCCTTGAGTGATGATCTGGCTCCGTTTATTGTCTGGCATGCTTGCTCCTGAATAAAATAAAAATACGATTTATGACCAGGCGTACGCAAACGCACTTGGTATAATGTCCGCTATTTTACCGTAAATAAGGCCGAAACTATGCTCGTTCACCCGCAAATTGATCCCGTCGCCATCGCCATCGGACCGCTTTCCATTCATTGGTACGGATTGATGTATTTGCTGGGTTTCACGTTCTTTGTTTTGCTTGGACGGTATCGCATCAAACACAACCCGCATTCCACTTTCACTTATGAAATGCTCGACGACGCGTTGTTTTACGGCATGCTCGGCGTGATTCTGGGCGGGCGCCTGGGGCATGTGCTGTTCTATCAATTCGGTTATTACCTGGAACACCCGTTGCACATTTTTGCCATCTGGGAAGGCGGCATGTCGTTTCACGGCGGCTTTCTCGGCGTTTTCATCGCCATGATGCTGCTGGCGCGCAAATATAAACTCTCCTGGCTCGCCGTCACCGACTTCATCGCTCCGCTGACTCCACTGGGCTTGGCTGCAGGCCGCATCGGCAATTTCATCAACGGCGAACTCTGGGGACGGCACACCGATGTACCGTGGGGCATGGTTTTCCCGTATGTCGACGAGTTCCCGCGTCATCCTTCCCAGTTGTATCAATTCGCGCTCGAAGGTGTGTTGCTGTTTATCTTCATCTGGATTTACTCATCCAAACCGCGCGCAACCGGCGCGGTCACCGGCATGTTCATGATCGGCTACGGCGTGTTGCGCTCATTCGCGGAATTCTTCCGCGAACCGGAAGACGGTTTCATGGGCGTGATGACACTCGGAGTTACCATGGGTCAATGGTTATCGATCCCGATGATTGTGGCGGGAATCGCCGTGTTGGTGTGGTCTAAGCGGAAAGCCGCAAGCAATCCGCATACTAATCCGCGGAAAAACAAGAAACGTTAAGAATCGACTGGAAGACAAATGGGAAATTTAGGTTCACACGCGATCTTAATCTCCGGATACCAACCGCTTGGCCGGAAACCAGACGGTAAACCGGCTGCCTTTTCCCATAGCACTGGTAATTTCGAGACGTGCTTCATGCCGGTTCAGCACATGCTTGACGATCGCCAGCCCTAATCCGGTTCCGCCGGTTTCGCGCGAGCGGCTGCTGTCGACACGATAAAAACGTTCCGTCAAACGCGGGATATGCTCCGGTTCTATGCCGATACCGCTATCCTGCACAAAGAACACCCCCTGCCCGCCGCGCTTCTCCCAATTGATCGTAATCTCGCCTTCATCCGGTGTATAGCGGATGGCATTGCTGATCAAGTTGCCAAATGCGCTACGTAACTCTTGCTCGCTTCCCAGCAACTGATCATGCGTTGCAATATTCAATTTGATTTGGTGGCGGCCCGCGCTGAGCGATTCGGCATCCTGCAAGACATCGTGCAACAAGCTGACGACATTCACGGTCTTTTCGCTTACTTTATTCTGTTCATTCTCCAAGCGCGATAAAATCAACAAATCTTCGACCAGCCGCTGCATGCGGGTGGTCTGTTCCGTCATCAATGCCAGAGCGCGCTTATTGAAGCCGGTATTCACATTCTCATCGCCCGACAAAGTTTCGAGAAACCCGCCGATAACCGTCAGCGGCGTGCGCAATTCATGCGAAACATTAGCGATAAAATCGCGCCGCATCGTTTCTATTTTTTCAAACCGCGTGATGTCTCGGCTGATCAGAAGCTTCTGGTTATAACCGTAAGGCACCAGTTGTAACGAAACGATGATGCCTTGCTGGCGTGTTTGTTTCAAAATCAAGGGGGTACTGAATTGCCGCGCGGCCAAGTACTCGACGAACGGTATTTGCCTGACCAGATAAGTAATTTGCTGCCCGGCATCCAATGCCAGATTAATTCCCAAATGCTGCTCGGCTACCGGATTACACCATTCAATCCGGTCATGCTCATCCAGAATAACGATGCCATCCGGCATCGCTGAAGTAACGCTACGCATCCGTTCCAGCGCCGAACTCAACAATTCCCGGCTTTGACTATGCTGACGCACGTAGCGCGCCAAATGAGCGAATACATCGTCCCAGGCACCGGATCCGGCCGGAATACTGGCAGGAGAATGATCGGACAACTGTAACCAGCGTTCCAGCGCGACGATATGACGGATATGATGAAATACCATCCATAACATCGTCACGCTAAAAAAGATCAAGGCCTTCACGCTGCCGAGCATCATCCATAGCACCGTGGTAATAAAGATGACCAGCAAAACATTAGAAGAACGTTGCCAAATATCAGACACTTAATAAATCCCGAAAAAAATGATGATGCGAAGAAAGCTCAAGCAGAGATGATTGTGCAATTTACCGCTTTACTGCGCATGCAAATTAACCCTACTTTTTTACACCTTCGTGTCAAAACATCATAACGCCATAACATCACAGGGAATGGCTTAAATCTCCCTATTGGAATCTTTTGCCGGCTGTGCAACCGGCGCAGAAAACCGGTAACCTGTACCCCGGACAGTTTGTATCCAATCATCTTTGCCTGCCGGTTGCAACGCCTTGCGCAACCGGAGAACGTGCACATCGACGGTGCGTTCTTCGACAAACACGTGATCGCCCCAAACCCGGTCGAGCAATTGGCTGCGCGAATAAACCCGCTCGGTATGCGTCATCAGAAAATGCAACAAGCGATATTCCGTCGGTCCCAGTTCAATTTCCCGATTTCCGGCCAGCACGCGATGATTAACCGGCTCAAGCCGCAAACCGTCGATCTCCACCGCTTCGTCGGAAGCTTCCGGAATCAACCGGCGCAGCACGGCATTGATACGCGCAATCAGTTCGCGCGGTGAGAAAGGCTTGGTGATGTAATCATCCGCTCCCATTTCCAATCCCGTCACCTTATCCAGCTCCTGCGTACGCGCCGTCAACATGATGATCGGAATCAACCGGGTACGTTCACTGCGCCGCAAAACCCGTGCAAACTCAATGCCACTCAATCCCGGCAGCATCCAATCCAGCAAAATCAAATCTGGCAGTGCGGTATTGATAACCGCCATCGCTTGCTCGGCATTATCCGCACAAACCGTTTCGTAACCGGCTTGCTGCAGATTATAGGTGATCAGCTCCCGTATAGCCGCTTCATCTTCCACGATCAATATTGTTGCTGTCATATCCGCTCCTGGAGCAGTCAATTTTTCCGTACAGTTTGTTACAATGCGATCATGAATTTTTAGTCCGTAAACATCGAATACACTATGGCCGGTTTAACCAAAGATACACCTTACCCTACTGAAATTAAGCTGCATCAGAAATCCAGAATACTCGACATCGCTTTCTCCGATGGTAAAGCTTTTCAATTTCCCTGCGAGTTTCTGCGCGTTTATTCACCGTCCGCCGAAGTCAGCGGTCACGGCCCGGGACAGGAAGTACTGCAAACCGGTAAGAAAATGGTCAGCATCATCAGAATCGAGCCTGTCGGTAATTATGCCATACAGCTCAATTTCTCTGACGGCCATAACACCGGGCTTTATTCCTGGGATCTGCTGTATAACTTCGGTCTAAATCAGGATAAAATGTGGCAGCGCTATCTGCAGCGCATGGCTGAAGCCGGCGCCAGCAGAGAACCCGCGGCTCGCTCCGGCAATACCGGCCATTCCTGCAAATAAATTTTTCAACCATCGTCAACCAACCTGAGAACCCAATTCCCGTCATGACAAAAACCACACATTTTGGCTTTAATACTGTTGCAGAAGAGGAAAAAGCCGGCAAAGTCGCAGAAGTGTTTCATTCGGTAGCGGAGCGCTATAACGTGATGAACGACTTGATGTCGGCAGGTCTGCACCGTCTGTGGAAGCGTTTTACCATCGAAGTCAGCGGCGTTAAAAGCGGCGACAAGGTTTTGGATATCGCTGGCGGCACCGGGGATCTGACCGCGCTTTTTTTACAGAAAGTGGGCAAATCCGGCGAGGTTTGGTTAACCGACATCAACAATTCCATGTTGTCGATCGGCCGCGACCGCATGATCGACGAAGGCACGCCAACCCCCGTCGCGCAGTGCGACGCGGAAAAACTACCCTTCCCGGATAACTATTTCAACTGCGTGAGCGTGGCGTTTGGTCTGAGAAACATGACGCACAAGGATGCCGCGCTCAAGGAAATGCTGCGCGTCATCAAACCGGGAGGGACTGTCATTGTGCTGGAGTTTTCCAAAGTCTGGAAACCGCTGCAACCCGCCTATGATGCGTACTCATTCAAATTACTCCCCACCATGGGAAAAGTGTTTGCGGATGATGCGGATAGCTACCGCTATTTAGCCGAATCCATCCGCATGCATCCTTCCCAGGATGAATTAAAGGAATTGATGGAGCAAGCAGGCTTCGAGCGTGTCGAGTACTTCAATATGACGGCGGGCATCGTGGCGCTGCACCGCGGCTACAAGTTATAAGTAAAAACCGGCGGCTTTGATCAATTCAACCGTTCTCTGGGAATTGTCGCATTTCCGATATCCCGCTCCAGGAGCTTCAATTTCTCCTTCATCAGCTTACCGATAAATAATTGCGGTTCGGAGGGAATCAGATTTTCGTGCAGCTCGCGTTGCCGGATTTTTTCCATCGCCTGGACAAAGTGCCCGACAAACCGGTAAGGTTTGTCTTCCATGTTTTTGAACAGCGCTTCGCCAAAATAAGTGTACTCATTTTCGTTGGCACAACCGAAAGATGCCTTATCAGCTGCGGCAGCAGTAAAAATCAGACTGTATTCGTTTTGCAGCGCTTTGATAAAACCGCCGGAATAGCAAGCCGAAATCAGAATAATGCGCCAGCGGATACCGGCATCATCCAGGTATGTTCTGATATCTTCCGGGCGTATGTAATTGAGATCGAGCGGCCACATTTCCACGGCCAGTTCATGATTCATCGATCCATGGCTGGTCAAGTAAAGAAATACCACATCTTCGTCACGATTCATTTTACTGCCGATATGCTGCAGCGCAATCCTGAGGTTGGTGGAAGATGCCAGCGGTGCGGTATCGAGCGTTTTCAGGTTATTGACCAAAGCAACGGAACGCCCCGACACGCCCAGACGCTCGGTCATGACGCGCTGCACATGGTCGATTTCCCGCATAAAAACATCTTGCGTGGAATCGGCGCCAAAGCCGACAAAGAACAAATCGTTAATCCCCGCGATGCCCGGTTTGATCGGATCCAGTGCATTATTCAACAGCCGGTACTGGCTATAGTAAACATACTCCTGATTGACATCGTAGCGGCCATCATCGGCATGCGCAGCCAGCTCACCGCCATCGTCATAACCTTCGTACCAGAAACTGAACGATAAATTGGCCAGCGGATAAGATGCGCTCAACCACAGCAGCGTGATCAAGATAGCTTTAGCTTTATTGCCTGCGAGCAATTGCTGTGCGATATAAAAACAAACGGCCAAAGCCCAGGCGATAAAAATGACATAACCGCTGACCAGGAATTCTGCCGGCAGATAAGTCAACAGAACATAAGAAATCAAATAAAAGAAAGGCAGAACACAATACGTGATCACTAAAATCTTCAGCAAATCGCCCGGATTGCCGGTCAATTTTGCAAATACAAAACCCACCATCAAGGCGATCAATAATTTGACACCGAGATAGCCCAACCCTGACAGATCAAAAACAGGGCTGGGTGTCACAGCATATGAAACAACCAGTGCCGTCAGTGCATGAAACGCCAGCAACAAAATGAATTGATCGTATGAAATAACGATTCTTTCGATTGCAATACGGCGAAAAGCAAGCAGTTGGATACCGCAATAAAGATTCAGAAATGCAATCCGGAATTCCCTGATCAACCCGGATTGTTTCGATTCTTTGGCAATGCTTGCATATAAATCCATTCTTCTCTCCAGACTAAAGGTCGGCTGCTCCAGCGTGTTATCAACGGCATGAATCGATCCGAATATAGGTGATGCCAATGCCGATTACGGCAAATTACCGCCCAAACCCGCCTGACCTAAGTCTTGTTAAATTAACAAAAAAACACGGAAAATTAGCCTTAACTCAGATAATCGCCAGCCGATAAAGTTCAGCCGCAGCAATACGGATTTTAGTGCGCGCCGGATTAATTCCGGCATCCAATCCGTTAACGCTTAAAAACGCAAATAAGCGGGTATTTGTCACGCTTCTAAAGTTTTTCCATCGCGGATCGATACGTTACACTTCTGATATTAATCCCGATTTTCTCTCGGGTTAGTCGCAGATCCGAACGCAACTTACTTATCAATAGCGGGGAATATTACATGAACACAGCATTGCATGAAATTGACGAACGCACGAACCTGACTGCCAGCAACAAATTCGAGCTCCTGCTGTTCAGGTTGGGCGAAGCCTCCGGCAATGGACAGCGGGAATTGTTCGGCATCAATGTTTTCAAAATCCGCGAGATTCTGGTCATGCCGACTATCACCGCCATCGCCAATGCACCCGCCAATGTGATGGGTGTGGCCAACATCCGCGGCCAAGTCATTACCGTTATCAATCTCCCCAAAGTTGTCGGCTGCACGCCGAAAAAAGGGCTCCCGATTCTATTAGTTACCGAGTATGCCCGTTCGACGCAGGCTTTCGCGGTTGAGGAAGTCAACGAAATCGTGCGTCTCGAATGGAATCAAGTCATCGCGGCGGAAGGTAAAGGCGGCAAATTAGTCACCAGCATCGCCAGGATCGACGGCAATACGGAAGATTCCCGGCTGGCGCAAGTACTCGATGTCGAACAGATTCTGCGTGACGTTCTACCTGCACCCGTTGAAGAAATGACAGCGGAGAAAATCGGCCCCTCGATCAAACTCCCGGCCGGAAAAGTCATTCTGGCGGCAGATGATTCGCCACTGGCCCGCAGCATGATCGAAAGCGAACTGAAAGCGTTAAATGTGCCATTTGTCATGACCAAAACCGGATTGGAAGCCTGGAATCGCATCCAATCCATGTCGGACGCCGCCGCAACCGAAGGTAAAACCATTCAGGATAAGGTCGCGCTGGTGCTGACTGACTTGGAAATGCCGGAAATGGATGGTTTTACGCTGACACGCAACATCAAAAGCGACCAGCGATTCAAATCAATCCCAGTGGTGATTCACTCCTCATTAACGGGTGAAACCAATGAAAAACACGTCAAATCGGTAGGTGCGGATGCTTATATCGCCAAATTCGTCGCGGAAGAACTGGCCGAAACCATCCGCAAGGCATTAGCGTAGTCGTAGTAATGCTGAATGCCGGATAGACTTCAGATATCATTTTTCCGCCAGAAAATGCTCGACCATTGCTTGTTTATAATCGATCTGGCCAAACGAAACATCCTTGAGCTCGCTCTTCCGGTCGAACAAAATACAGGACGGCGTTCCCTGTAGCGCAAAACGCTCGAAAGTTTCCGCGCGCATCGATTTTTGCTCCATGTAACGCCGCACCTGCTGCAACACCGTTTGCTGCTGCCCGGCGCTGAAGTTGCCGAAATCGGGCAGAAATTTTTGCGCATACTGCAGCACGCGTTCATCGGTAACCGGTTCGGTTTCCGTCACAACGCGATCCATCCCCACCGCAAACGGAATTTTCCACGGCAATTTACCTTGCGGCAACAGGTTATATTGATTGAGCGCCTTGTAGGTTTCGCCGATCACTTCTCCGGTAGTAACCAGTTTCTGCAAATTCTCCAGCGTATTTTTATCATAATCCTCGAATGCGGTAGCCAAGCCGATCACAACCAGTCCCCGCTGGTGATAACGTTCGTGTAAATCAACCGCTCTGGGTAGTGAATAAATAAAACAACCGGGACAGTTCACCTGAAAAACCTCGATCAATACGACCGAACCGGTCAGATCGCTCAACGACAGCGGACCGCCTTGTACCCAGGTATCCACCGTAATATCGGAAAGTGTGTAATTATTCATTGTTAAGGTAATTGGAATGAGCAAAAAACGTTGGAATATTACAGAAGCTATGCATTATCGTGCAGATTTTTCATCAACAGAAGATAGTTTTTACAAGAACCGATTGAAAGCAATGAACTATAATTAGCGCTTTCCCGCTAAACTGCCGAACAAAAATCACCATCCACTCAGAAAATGCGCTACTGGTTAATGAAGTCCGAGCCTTATGAATTCAGCATCGATGATTTTGCCGCCCTGCCGAATCAAACGGTCGCGTGGGAAGGTGTGCGTAATTATCAGTCGCGCAACTTCATGCGCCATCAAATGACCATTGGCGATCGGGTATTTTTCTATCACTCGTGCTGCAAGGATCCCGGCATCATGGGCATCGCCGCCGTCAGCAAACCGGCTTATCCAGATGCCACGCAATTCAATCCCGCCAGCAAGTATTTCGATCCCAAAGCGGCCAAAGACAATCCGCGCTGGTTTAACGTCGAGATCACCCTGCAACGCAGAACCCGGCTGATCGCGATCAAGGAATTGCGGCAATACTCCGAACTGCGCCGCATGCGCGTGCTGCAAACCGGCAACCGCTTATCGATCACACCGGTCGATCCGACCGAGTGGCAATTCATCATGGGTATTCTGTAATGTGCTTCGATTCTTTTTATCCGGCCTGAATCATGGAATGGTGGCTGATCTATCTGTTGACCGGTGCGTTTGTGGGATTTTTTGCCGGGTTGCTCGGTATTGGCGGCGGTCTCATTATCGTGCCGGTGCTGATTTCGCTATTCACCGCACAAGATTTCCCTGCTGACCGCATCATTCATTTGGCGCTGGGCACCACGATGGCGACGATCATTTTCACTTCGGCTGCCAGCTTGCGTACCCATCATCAGCATGGCGCAGTGAACTGGCAAATCTTGAAAAATATCACCCCAGGCATTTTTCTCGGTACATTCGGCGGCGCAGCACTCGCGGGATCAATGACCGGTCAGCTTTTGAGCGTTATTTTTGTCATTTTCATCTTTTACGCCGCTACCCAGATGCTGCTGCAATTCCGCCCCAGTCCGATGTTCCAGCTTCCCGGGCCAATCGGCCTGTTTCTCGCTGGTAATGTCATCGGCGCACTGTCCAGTCTGGTTGCCATCGGCGGCGGATTGCTATCGGTGCCTTTTCTGACATTGTGCAACGTTAAGTTACAACACGCCATCGGCACCGCCGCCGCCATCGGTTTTCCCATCGCACTGGCCGGCACGGCCGGTTACGTTGTAAACGGCATGTTGCAAGCGGAAAGGCTGCCCGATTATTGCCTGGGCTATGTGTATTTACCGGCTTTGTTCTGGCTGGTAGCCGCCAGCATGCTGACAGCACCGCTCGGGGCAAGGCTCACGCATTCCACTCAAACGGCGATCCTGCGGTCAATCTTTGTGGTATTGCTCTATGGCTTAGGCATCCGCATGTTAATCAGCATTCTTTAAGGAAACTCTGAAAAACGACTGCGCTCGTTCAGGCTGCGTTGAAATCAGGTTCAAAATGCTCATTTACTCACTGTAAATTGCGCTTTTTCACCGGATTTCGCCTTGCCTGATCATCGCTCGCTACCTTTTTCAGAGCTTCCTTAAGGAAATTCCAGATAACAATTTTTCAGTGATTTTTTCTTGTATCATGCTATAGTCGCAATGCAGTAAAAAAGTAAGCGATGTATTTTTTTAAATTTTAAGGATATAGCTATAAATGAAACTCTCAGCATTTTTTGTTGTAACACTTTTAGCATTAACATTAGTCGCATGTGGCAAACCTACAGCGCCTGAAAGCGCAAGTTCAGAAAACTATGGCACCACCCATGAAGGTAAAGCACCTGAAGGCCGTAACGAGCTGCCAGGTAAATAATAGTTACTTGAGTAATTATTAAGACGATTTATCGTCCAATGTAGTTGAGGTACACCCTGTAGGATCTAATGTTCCTACAGGCGCCTTCAGGCAGTCAGCAGCAAAACTCCGGAAAATTCCCTGCAGAAATTCTTCTCAGTTTCAAAGAAAATCCATCAGTAATCGATTCCCGCCATCTCGCGCCCTCTTTTCTCATCGACCGTTGCCAGCATCGCCAGACCGAGAACAAAAAACACCAGCGTGCTGAGTAACGCGATACGGTGATCCCCGGCAAACACATAAACCATTGCGCCGTACGTGAGTGGACCGACGATCGCCGACAATTTCGTTGCCAGTCCCCACAAACCGAAAAACTCACCTTGCCGCCCGGATGGTGTAAATTGACCCACCAGCGCCCTTCCTGCCGATTGCGCGCCACCGAGTGCGGTGCCGATCAAATTGGCGGCAACCCAGAATAGAAATTCATCAACCGCAAAATACGCGCAAATAATCGCTGCAATCCAAATCACCAGCGTGATCGCGATACACCGCAGCGAACCGATGCGATCCTGCAAATGACCGAATAGGAAAGCGCCGATGGCTGCCGTCACATTCACCACCATAATCAGAACAATCGTATCCTGCGTTTTGAACCCCATCACTTCTTGCGCGTACACCGCCGCTAGCACGATCACGATATGGATGCCGGCATAATATGTAGTCAGCGCCAGCAAAAAACGGAATAAATCGGTATGCAGACGGGCTTGGCGCAGCGTGGCACGCAAACGACCAAAGCCTTGCCGCACGATATGCGTACTATCAAATGATTCCGCCACAGCCGCGCGCTCGCGCAGCCATAACAAAGTCGGCAACGCGGCGATAGCAAACAACGTCGCCACAATCAGATTGGTCACCGGCACATACTGCGCGGCTTCCATGCCCTGCTTTTCTGCGTACGTGACATAACCGAGACACAACGCCAACGTCAATAAACCGCCCAAATAGCCCAGCGCCCAGCCATAACCGGACAGCCGCCCGATCGTTTGCGGCGTGCTGATTTCCGGCAGAAAGGCCGCGATCAGGTTTTCGCCGCTGGCGAACATCACCGTCGCCAGAATCACCAGCACAACCGCCAAGGCGATATCGCCCGGCCCGGCAAAATACAATAACGCGGTAAACAGTACGCAACCCACCGTCGTTACGGCCAGAAAACGCTTTTTCGCCCCGGAATAATCGGCGATGGCGCCCACGACCGGCGCACTCAACAACACCAGCGCATTGGCGGCCGCCATGGTCAGCGTCCACAGCAGCGTCGCCGAACCGTTGCCGCTGCCAGCGGCAATCACGCCGACGAAATACGCATTGAAAATAGCGGTCAGAATGACCGTGGTATAGCCGGAATTGGCGAAATCGTACATGCACCACGCAAAGCGTTCGCGGCGCGTAACGGGTGCAAAACAGTCAGCGGGAAATGCCATCATTAAAGCAAGCTCTTAAAATTGGCTATTGACCCGTCATTTTTTCCGGCACCACCCAGGCATCGAATTGCTCCGCCGTCAGATAACCGGTCGCAATTGCGGCGGCTTTCAACGTCGTGCCCTCGCGGTGCGCTTTTTTGGCGATTTCGGCGGCCTTGTCGTAACCGATATGCGGATTCAACGCGGTCACCAGCATCAACGAATTGTGCATCAGCGCATCGATTCGCTCGACATTGGCTTCGATGCCGGTGGCGCAATGCTCGTTGAAACTCACCATCGCGTCCGCCAGCAGCCGCACGCTTTGCAGGAAATTATGAATGATCAGCGGTTTCATCACGTTTAATTCAAAATTCCCCAGCGCGCCGCCCATGTTGACCGCGACATCGTTGCCCATCACTTGGCAGCACACCATCGTCATCGCTTCCGATTGCGTCGGATTGACCTTGCCCGGCATGATTGAACTGCCCGGCTCGTTCTCGGGAATGCGCAATTCGCCGATGCCGCAACGCGGTCCAGATGCCAGCCAGCGGATATCGTTGGCGATTTTCATCAACGACGCAGCCAATGTTTTCAATGCGCCGTGCGCGTGCACCAAGGCATCGTTACTGGCCAGCGCTTCAAACTTATTCGGCGCGGTGATAAAAGGAAGTCCGCTCAGTCGCGACAATTCAGCCGCCACGCGAGCGGCGAATTCCGGATGCGCATTGAGTCCCGTGCCGACCGCCGTGCCACCAAGCGCCAGCTCGCACACATGACCCATCGACGCTTGCACATGCCGCAAGCCGTGATCCAATTGCGCGACATAACCGGAAAATTCCTGCCCCAAAGTGAGCGGTGTCGCATCCTGTAAATGCGTGCGGCCGATTTTGACGATGGCATTGAAAGCTTGCGCTTTGGTGGCCAAGGTTTCACGCAACAACTGAATGGCCGGAATCAAGTGATGCTGCAACTCCTGCATGGCGGCGACATGCATCGCGGTCGGGAACACATCGTTGGACGATTGCCCTTTATTGACGTCGTCGTTCGGGTGCACTTTGCGATCCGCGCCGCGCCCGCCACCGAGAATTTCCGATGCCCGGTTCGCCAGCACCTCATTCACGTTCATGTTGGTCTGCGTACCGGAACCGGTTTGCCACACCACCAACGGAAATTGGTCGTCGAAATCCCCCGCGATCACTTCGTCGGCCGCCTCGATGATCGCCGCGGCGCTGGCGGCATTGAGCACTCCCAGATCGTGGTTGACTTTGGCGGCGGCACGCTTGACCTTGGCCAGCGCATGAATCAACGCCACCGGCATGCACTCACCGGAAATCTTGAAATTCTGCAACGAGCGCTGCGTTTGCGCGCCCCACAGGGCTTCGGCGGGCACTTGCACCGGCCCCATGGTGTCTTTTTCTTCACGGATTTGCATGGGTAGTTACCTCACTAAATGGGATGAATTGGAGTACCGGTTTACTAACAAGCCGCTGAATTATTCTAAATTTGTCATTCCGGCGAAGGCCGGAATCCAGAAAAAACAACGAACTGGACACCGGCCTTCGCCGGTGTGACGAATAATTTAGTGTTTCCATAAGATTCCGGTTTAGCGTTTCATTCATTGCATATATGATGTTTTCTATCCGAGGTCGCCACGACTGCTAAATGTTTTATCCGATTACAAGGCTCCTCGCGATTGCAACCAGCATTATGAGCGGAATATACCCCCCCCATACTGCCGCCGGGTACCGCATCATCCTCAATGGCAACAACCCGTAGGTTGGTTTGAATGAAATGAAGCTCAACGATTGGCGATTTTGTTGATGTTGGGGTTCGTGCCTTACCCCAACCTTGTATATTAACCCGACAAGAAAATTGTATTAGAGTAATACCAATTTCTGGGGAAGTCGACCCAACCTTAAGCTCCGAGCTTGTACGTAGAAAGGCTCCCCGCCCTCGTCATCCATATCGTGGAGTATCCAAGGTCTGTAAGCTTAGCTTCTGAACCTGAATTTGCAAGGAAGATAGATGAAGTGCCAGGGTCAGGGAAACCAGAAAGCATGATAACAAAAATGATTTCGAGGTGATAAGCAATGAATCACATTGGTATTGATGTTTCAGGTAAAGCATTGAGTGTGGTGGTCAGTGTTAATGGCAAGCATCGAAAAGCACAACCGTATGAGAATGCACCGGAAGATCATAAACGCTTAGTTGCTTTGATTCAAAATTGCAGGGTGAAAGCATCGTGTGTATGGAAGCGACAGGTATGCATCACTTTGATCTGGCCGTTGCCTTGAGCCGTTCCGAAAAGATTACGGTAACGGTAATCAATCCCAAAGCTGCTCATAACTTTGCCAAGGCACTGATGCAGCGGTGTAAGACCGACAGTATTGATGCGGATGTATTGGCGAGCTATGCCGAGCGGATGCCGCTTGTTCAATGGCAGCGCCCAAGTGAAGAAGCGCTTGCGTTACGCGCTTTAGCGCGCCGCATTTCCGCAACCAACAAAATCAAAGCGCAGGTGAAGAATCAGTTAGGTGCATTGATGGTGACTCAGGAAACACCGGAAGTGATCCTCACGCAGACAAAAGTTTGATTGGCACACTTGAAGAACAAATTGCTGGTTTCCGTATCAACGCATTGAGCATTATTAACAGAAACCAAGAATTACGTGAGATTTTTGCCTTGATTACTAGCATGAAAGGTATTGCCGAAGCCTCTGCCATTCAGTTGCTAGGCGAACTATTGACTATGCCTGATGATTTAACGATCAAACAATGGGTAGCCTATGCAGGCTTGGATCCGAGGCACTTTGAATCGGGCGGTAGCGTGGTCAAGCAAACAAGGATTAGTAAAGCAGGCAACCGGTATATCCGCCAAGCCTTATACATGCCTGCGTTGGTGGCAAGCCGCAGCGAGCCTCATGTTGCAGCTTACTACAAACATTTACAGGAAAAACGTGGGTTACTGAAAATCCAAGCATTATGTGCAGTCATGCGCAAAATACTGCATGCAATTTACGGCATGTTACGCAGCAAACAGCCTTTTGATGGCCGTATGTTTTTTCGTATGGAAACAACATGATTTCTTAAAAATCATTTGCAAAAAGAGAGAGTATCTACAAGCTACGAGCTCCAAACGCGCCCTTCAATACGCGAGTTGATCCAAGGTAATACCCATCGCCGCTGCGGCTTTCTCAAGTGTTGCCTTACGCGGGCGTTTGGCAGATTCGATCTGCGCGTAACCGGCTTGCGTAATCCCCATGCGTTTAGCCATTTCCTCTTGCGTCAGCATCAGGTATTCGCGCCAGGCGGCGAGCATACTGACTTCATTCATGATGCGTTTACCGGCAACCTCGTTGGGGATCGTGCCCGGGCGTACTACGCCGGGCAGTTTGACAAACTCGGCATAAGGCACGACGACAAAAGCCGGTTTTTCGTTGCTATCCAGGATGGTTTGGTAATTAATAAGTGCGCTCATCGCGTTTTTCACCTCCTCAATATCAATAATTCCGTTTCTAAATCAGACATGACGCGAAAGCTATCCGAAGGACAGTATAATTAATACGACAAGGATAGCTGACAAACTCATGTTTGATTTAGAAATGGAATAACATGCACGCTGCCATCAAACTCGAAAAATACCCGATAATCGCCAACCCGCAGCCGGTAGCTATACGCATGATTGGCAAGTTTCTTGACACCTTGGCAATCCGGAAAATCAGCCAGCAACTGGACTTCAGTAAAAATTCGTTTGCGCACGGCGGCAGCCTTGATTTTTTCAACCTGCTTAAGCGCTTTGGGTTTCCAGTCAATGTCATTCACACTTATTATTATAAGCCTAAAATAAGTATTTCAACAAAAATATAAGGGTTCAGATCTTTGTGAAACTTTATTTCTTGAAATTCTGCAATAAGCGCTGTGTTATCTTCAATGAGAACAACCCGTAGATACTCTCTCTTTTTGCAAATGATTTCTCAAAAATCATTTGCAAAAAGAGAGAGTATCTACGAGCTGCATCCGGTGACGCAAGGTTATGCCCTGATACCTTCATTTAGGTGGTAAAACTTTATAAGAGAGTATTAGAAAGTCATCGACTCCCATTTGCATGCGATGCCAATCGTTCTTAGTTGTCAACCGACACTGAATACCAAACTGCTGACAGACGTGCTTGTTCGTAATTGGAATAACAATGCGAGGACCGGTCAGGGAGGATAATCCATCATCTTTTACTGATCCCCAGGTGAGAGTATAGGTATCAGGATTGAATGACGGATCTACTTCCAGCTCAAGAACTAGCGTGTCACCTGGATGGAGAAAATATTGAGGCTGATCAAGAAACGTCTCCATAATTCCGCCATCGTGGCACGGTCTAAACTGACTGCGCGTAAATACTTGCCCAAACGAGTCGGTTACCTTGAGGATTAGAGGTACATTGTAATCTTGATGCATTCCGCACTCACGGTAATAATTTTTCAGGGATTCGATGACGTCGTTTACGTAGCAGACGATTTGTTCAGCTTGCCTAATACTAATTGCATTTGCGTGCGCAAGATTGTTTCGAGGAACAAGTAAGCGACAGAGAAACGTTTTCGCTTCCTCTCGTCCATTTGGAAAAGCTTCTGAGAGCGGCTTCTTGAAATGCTTGCTAAACAATTCTTCCTTACAGATGATGTCTACGGCATCCTTTAGCAATACCGCGTCAATTTTGCGAGGGTAGCGAGTAGGCTCATTCATTTGACGATTCTTGACCTGTTCTGAGAGGTTTTTCTTAATTAGATTAGTGCCATTTGCATCGGCATGCGTGAAGTAATCACCGTATGTTGGCGCCAACTGGTCATCTATTAGGCGACGAAGCCAATGCTCAAGAGCTTCGATTCGTTCTTTGCAGATACTTCGTAACTCTGCGTCGGTGACTTTTTGTAAGGCGAGACTCATTGGCTTGTTACGGTATAATCATAATAAATCAAAAAATATCGCCTAAACTGAATGACACCGATTGCGATTATCCAACAACCCTCAATCCCAACTCAACGCCCCCCCCGTTTGATACTCGGTCACCCGCGTTTCAAAGAAATTCTTTTCTTTCTTCAAATCGATCATTTCCGACATCCACGGGAACGGGTTGTTGGCGTTCGGGTACAGCGCGTCCAGGCCGATTTGCTGGCAGCGGCGGTTGGCGATGTAGCGCAGGTATTCCTTGAACATCGGCGCGTTCATGCCGAGCACGCCGCGCGGCATGGTGTCTTCGGCGTAGCGGTATTCCAGCGCCACGGCTTTTTGCATCAGCGCACCGATTTCATCGCGGAACGCTTTGGTCCACAATTGCGGGTTTTCCATTTTAATCTGGTTGATCACGTCGATGCCGAAATTACAATGCATTGATTCGTCGCGCAGGATGTATTGGTATTGTTCCGCCGCGCCGGTCATTTTGTTTTGCCGCCCCAACGCCAGAATCTGCGTGAAGCCGACATAGAAGAACAGCCCTTCCATGATGCAGGCGAACACGATCAGGCTTTTGAGCAATTGCTGGTCGGTTTCCAAGGTGCCGGTTTTGAAGTGCGGATTGGTCAGCGTGTCGATGAACGGAATCAAAAATTCGTCTTTGTCGCGGATCGACGATACTTCGTGGTAGGCGTTGAAGATTTCGCCTTCGTCCAGCCCCAGCGATTCGACGATGTACTGATACGCATGGGTGTGAATCGCTTCTTCGAACGCCTGGCGCAGCAAATACTGGCGGCATTCCGGATTGGTGATGTGGCGGTAGGTGCCGAGCACGATGTTATTCGCCGCCAGCGAGTCGGCGGTGACAAAGAAACCCAGATTACGTTTGACCAGACGGCGTTCGTCCTCGGTCAGGCCGTTCGGGTCTTTCCACAGCGCGATATCGCGGCTCATGCTGATTTCCTGCGGCATCCAGTGATTGGCGCAAGCACCGAGGTATTTATCCCAGGCCCACTTGTACTTGAACGGCACCAGTTGGTTGACGTCCGCTTTGCAGTTGATGATTGATTTGTCCTCGACTGAGATGCGGCGGTTGGCGCTGCCCGCCACGTCATCCGCGCCTTCCATACCTATTGGGCGGCTGGCGCTGCTGTGATCCCGGTCATCCCGCGCCGGTGTGGTCAGCGGCAATTCAAAATCGTGCAGCGCAGTGCGCGGCATGGCGTTAACGGGCGGTACTTCGGGTTGCAGCGGTTCGTCGTCAAATGTCAGCATAATGAATTCCTTTATATTTCGATTATCTTTGTGTTTCGATTACTGGCGAAACATCGATTAATTCAGCGTTTCCTTGTTGCTACTTACTGGCAAGATTCGCAGCTCTCATCGTCGATGGCGCAGTACTTGATCTCGACCGTCGACACTTCCACCGCCGCCTTAACGATACCGCCATCGGCAGGCACGGCATTCAGCGAACCGGCGCGCACCGTGGATTTTTCCGCCGCCGTGGCGCCCATCGAACGCAAGTAATACGTCGTTTTCAAACCGCGCAACCACGCCAGTTTGTACGTCTCATCCAGTTTTTTACCGGATACGCCGCCCATGTAAATATTCAGCGATTGCGATTGGTCGATCCACTTCTGCCGCCGCGCGCCCGCTTCGATCAGCCAGAGCGGGTCCATTTCAAACGCAGTGGCGTACAAGGCACGGATATGGTCCGGAATGCGGTCGATTTTGCTGATCGCACCGTCGAAGTATTTCAAATCCGAAATCATCACTTCGTCCCACAGATTGAGTTTTTTCAGATCGTTGACCAGCGATTTGTTGGCGATGGTGAATTCGCCCGACAAGTTCGATTTGACGTACAGATTCTGATAGGTCGGCTCGATACTGGCGGAAACGCCGACGATGTTGGAAATCGTCGCGGTTGGCGCAATCGCCAGACAGTTGGAATTGCGCATGCCGTACTGCTTGATGCGCGCGCGCAGCGCGTCCCAATCCAGCGTGGCGGATAAATCCGCTTCGACGAAGCCGCCGCGTTCCTGCCGCAGCACTTCCAGCGTGTCGTGCGGCAGAATGCCGCGATCCCACAGACTGCCTTTGTAGCTGCTGTAGCAACCGCGCTCTTCCGCCAGTTCGGTCGATGCCCAGTACGCGTGATAAGCCACCGCTTCCATCGAGCGGTCGGCGAATTCCACCGCTTCTTGCGAGCTGTACGGAATACCCAATTGATGCAAGCAATCCTGGAATCCCATGATGCCCAATCCGACCGGGCGGTGCTTGAGGTTGGCGTTACGCGCTTTGGCTACGGCGTAGAAATTGATGTCGATGACGTTGTCGAGCATGCGCATCGCAATACGCACGGTGCGTTTCAGTTTATCCAGATCGAGCGCGCCGTCTTTCAGATGCGCGACCAGATTGACCGAACCGAGATTGCACACGGCGATTTCCTTATCGTTGGTGTTCAGCGTGATTTCCGTGCACAAATTAGAGCTGTGCACCACGCCGATATGATTCTGCGGCGAACGCACGTTGCACGGATCCTTGAACGTGATCCACGGATGCCCGGTTTCGAACAACATGCTCAGCATCTTGCGCCACAACTGCACCGCCGGGATTTTTTTGTACAGCGTCAATTCGCCGCGTTCGACTTTCGCTTCGTACCCAAGATACGCCTGCTCGAACTGCTGGCCGAATTTCTCGTGCAAATCGGGTACATCCGACGGCGAAAACAATGTCCAATCACTGCCGTCCATGACGCGTTTCATGAACAGATCGGGAATCCACGTCGCGGTGTTCATGTCGTGCGTGCGGCGGCGGTCGTCGCCGGTGTTTTTGCGCAACTCCAGAAATTCTTCAACGTCCAGATGCCAGCATTCCAGGTACGCGCATACCGCGCCTTTGCGTTTGCCGCCCTGGTTGACCGCCACGGCGGTATCGGACACCACTTTCAGGAACGGCACCACGCCTTGCGATTTGCCGTTGGTCCCTTTGATGCGCGCACCCATGGCCCGCACCGGCGTCCAATCGTTGCCCAGTCCGCCGGCGTATTTCGCCAGTAACGCGTTTTCCTTGATCGCTTCGTAAATGCCGTCGAGATCGTCCGGTACGGTGGTCAGGTAGCACGACGACAATTGCGAGCGGCAGGTGCCGGAATTGAACAGTGTCGGTGTCGAGCTCATGAAATCGAAACTCGACAGCACGTGATAAAACTCGATGGCGCGCGCTTCGCGGTCGATCTCGTTCAACGCCAGTCCCATCGCCACGCGCATGAAGAAGGCTTGCGGCAATTCGATGCGGCGTTCTTTGACGTGCAGGAAATAGCGGTCGTACAGCGTTTGCAAACCAAGGTAATCGAACTGCAAATCGCGATCGGCATCCAGCGCTTCGGCCAAGCGCTTCAGATCGAACTGCGCCAGACGCGGATCGAGCAGCTCGGCTTCGATACCGCGTTTGATGAATGCCGGGAAATAGTCCTGATACTGCGTATGCATCGCCTGTTGCGTCACTTCCTCGCCCAGCACTTCGTAACGCACGTTGTTCAGTAACAAACGCGCGGTGACGTAGCTGTACGCCGGGTCTTTCTCGATCAGCACGCGCGCTGATAACACCACCGATTTACGCACTTCGTCGAGCGACACGCCATCATACAAGTCCTTCAAAGTCGCTTTCAGAATCAAGCCGGGGTCGACGGTATTGCCGAGACCGGCGCAGGAGGATTCGATCAATGCCGTCAGTTTGGCGACATCGAGCGGCACACGTTGGCCGTTGTCGGTCACGGTCAGCGTTTCCGCCACCGCTTCGGCGCTTTGCTTTTGCTTGGCGCGCTCGCGCGACCGCGCTTCGCGGTATAGCACATACGCACGCGCCACATCGTGCTGCCCCGAACGCATCAACGCCAGCTCGACTTGATCCTGAATATCCTCGATATGGAACGTGCCGCCGTCCGGCTGACGGCGCAGCAAGGCATTCACCACATCGTTGGTCAGACCCGCCACGACCTCGCGCACCCGCACCGAAGCCGCGCCCTGCCCGCCGTCGACGGCGATAAACGCTTTGGTCATCGCCACCGAAATCTTGCCCGGCTCAAACGACACTACCGCACCGTTGCGGCGGATGACTTTATGGCTGGAAAAAAGGGAATTTTGCGTAGGTGTATCCATAAAACCTTGACTTCCGGAAACAGGTTTGAGGTGAGTATGTTCTGTCGCGAGCTGCATCGGTGATCCCTCCTGACTGGTGATTCATCAAAGAAAATACAAATTTCTGTTGATTCAATGGAATAGCATTATTTGAATAGAACCACAATATCTAGTGGTTGATGGAGAATGCTATGGCACCAATGGTACAACACAAATTATTTTTTGTGCAGAAAAATTTTGCGGATTTTTTTAATCCAGAATAAAAAACCGATCATTTTTTGATTAAGATTAATTGCTATCAGGAAGTTAAGATTGCATTGACGCGTGATGCTAATTTGCAACGGATGATGCCAGCACATCCGCTGCAATTCAAATCACATCGCTTGCACGACTCGTGCAGCCTCTTTCACTTTTGCTCACGAAAAAGCCCGGATGGTCAATCATTGATCGAAGGAAAAAACACCGCGGAATAAGAAATCCGGCCCGGCTATTGCGCCAACAGCTTGTCCAACTGATTGGCAAATGTTTTGCGGTCATTCTGGCTCAAGGCGGACTGGCCGCCGGTATCCACGCCGCTGTTGCGCAAAGTTTCCATAAAATCACGCATGCTCAAACGCGCGCCGATATTTTCCTTGGTATACAGTTCGCCGCGCGGACTCAGTACCAAACCTTCTTTTTTAATGACTTGCGCTGCTAACGGTATATCGCTGGTAATCACGAGATCGCCGCTTTCCACACTTTTGACGATTTCATTATCCGCCACATCAAATCCGGATTCGACTTGCTGCATGCGGATAAAGGGCGATGGCGGGATGTAGACGGGATGATTGGCGATCAGTATTAAGTGCCGCCGGGTTCGTTCGGCCGCTCTAAAGAGAATTTCTTTAATCACGACCGGACAGGCATCCGCATCAATCCATATTTTCATTCTTTTTCACTTGAGTTGAGTACATGATGATTCCGGTTTTCTTCTGCGAGCACTCTCAGACGCGACGGCTTTCGAATGACAGAGCAAAAAGCCTCGGACCGTTCTCTATAGTAATACAATAATGCTGGTGCTATGGCACAATGGCTTTTATAAAGACCGCCTGTAAAAGAAGAGTCTACGCAGCTTGTTGATGTTTTTCTAAACTGACACATTTTCACTAAGGAGTTCACATGCCTTTACTTGATCCGACATCCAATGAACTGAAAAAAGACAAGCTCTACAGCGCAGCGATTATTGGCGCTACTACCTACAATAGCTCGCGAATATGGATACGCTCTTATGCGGAAGGTAACTGGACGCTGGTGATTGCAAAAACGCCGCTGACAGGCGATCTGGTCCGGTTGCAAGAAAAACCCATCGCACAATTCATGGCGGATATGGGCATTGACATCGCCGACATTCAATCGCACGACTTTTCCCAGCAAACGAACTTGACGCATACCTTCGATATTACCGGTTTAGACGCCGACACCATCTATTACTACGCTATAATCTCCGGCGAACTGGATGCCGCTAAAGTACCGCGCCGTACCGAACTGGGCGGCGACAAACCGCTATGGTTCTGCACTATGCCCGAGTCACCCACGGAACTCACCTTCGGCTTTTATAGCTGCCACGATCATATCAGCGCCAACGGCGATGTCGGCGCCTGGCCGCATTTCCATGAAAAACTGACGGATACCGGCGCACATTTCGTCATTGGCGGCGGTGATCAAATTTATGTCGACACCAATGCCAAACAAAATTTCCCGGATATTTGGCAGTGGTTGAAAGACAATAAAGATGATTTACTGAAAACCTTTGCCAAGGGCGATGATTACGACCGGGAAGGCATTCAGCTGTACTTGCTGAATATTTACCGCTGGTACTACCGGGTTTATTGGAATGTATCGTCCTTGCGCGAAATATACGAGCGCTTTCCGCAATATATGGTATGGGACGATCACGAGATCATGGACGGCTGGGGCTCTTATACGCATGACGACAGGCTGGACAAAATTTCCCGCATGTTTGAACACGAAGACGAGAAAGTCGGCGACATGCTGGTCGATTTGATGTGGAAAGCAGCTTGTCAGGCTTATTACGAATATGAACACAGCCACAATCCGCCAACCGCGATAAATATGCAGAACCCCGACGCGTGTCAATGGGATTATGCCTTCAGTCATGGCAGCTCGGCATTCTATATGCTGGAAATGCGCGGCCATCACGATCTGGAAAAGGACAAAAAAATCGACCCGTATATCATTCTAGGCCGCGATCAATTCAATCGCTTTAAAAACTGGCTGGCTGCAGAAGCCGGCGGCGACAGCAGGTTTCTGTTTGTCGTTTCGCCCGTTCCCATCCTGCACTGGATCGACAACATCGTGAATTACGCCGATCTGGGCGGTGCGAAGGATGATCTCATGGATGAATGGAGTCATGAGTCCAACTGGAATGAACGGAATCAATTGCTGGAGGAAGTATTCAGTCAATTGAAGAATGGCAATAAAACGCTCGTTTTCTTGAGCGGCGATGTGCATTGCGCTTCCGTGTTCAGAATGCGGCATAAAAATTACCGCGGCGCAAAAGTCTATCAACTGACGTCTAGCGCCATTTCCAGAAAACCGGCGCCGTCCATCAGTTATTTAGGCATCACCAATGGCGGAGCGATGAAAGGAAATGACAATATCTACAGCGAGCGCTTGTTCGCCCTGGCGGGCAATAAGAATTTCTCCATTCTGCGCGTACGGCGCAATGCAGCTGGCGCGGAAGCAGCAACCGCCGACTTATATTGGCCCACCGGGGACAATGGCGAAGTCACCAAAAAGCAAATCGTTTTCGATTGAAACCGGATACTCATCCAATGCCGGCGGGCGGTTTTTTCGCTGTGCGAATGATTTAAGGAAATTCTGAAAAAGGTAGCGAGCGACAGCCAGGCAAGGCGAAATCAGTTGAGAAAGCGCAGTTTATGGTTGATAAATGAGCATTTTGAGTCTGATTTCAACGCCGTATGGCCGAGCGCAGTAGTTTTTCAGAACTTCCTTAATGCCCGGGCGGTGTATTTCTTTCGTTCGCCAGCACCTGCGGCAGCGCCGCCCGCAAATAATAAAACATCGACCATAGCGTCAACACCGCGGCAATGTAAATAAACCATGTGCCGACTTGCTGCGGATCGAAGTGTTCGCCGATTTTTTCGTGGTACAGCAGCAGCGGGATCGCGATCATTTGCGACGTGGTTTTGATCTTGCCGAGAAAAGATACAGCCACACTTTTTGACCTGCCGAGTTGCGCCATCCATTCGCGCAGCGCCGACACCGTGATTTCGCGTCCGATAATGACGAACGCAATCGGCGCGTCGAGCCGTTCCAAGTAAACCAATACAATCAGCGCAGCGGAAACCATCAATTTGTCGGCGACCGGATCAAGAAAAGCGCCGAAGGCCGAGGTTTGGTTCAAAACGCGTGCCAGATAGCCGTCGAGCCAGTCGGTAATGGCCGCACCGGCAAAAATCAATGTCGCAGCCAAATTCTGCTCGGCCGGTGACAGCCAGGAATGCGGCATATAGAAAATACCGACAAATAACGGAATGGCGAGAATGCGCAGCCAGGTCAGAATGTTAGGAAGATTGAAAGGCATGATGGTTGAAAATAAATGTTTTTGGGGCAGCGATCCGGATCGCTATCCGGCACGAGGTCAATGTAATTCCTTGTAGATTTTCTCCGCCAGCTTGCGGCTGATCCCTTCGGTTTGTTGCAATTCCTCAATACTTGCGGTCAACACCCCTTTCAATCCGCCGAACCGGCCCAGCAGCTGCTGCCTGCGCTTGGCGCCGACGCCTTCGATATTTTCCAGCGTGGAACTGGTACGGGCTTTGGCGCGCCGGCCGCGGTGGCCTTGGATGGCAAAGCGGTGCGCTTCGTCGCGGATTTGCTGAATCAGGTGTAATGCCGCATGCTCGCTGGGCAATTGTAACGGCTTTTCGAACAGCGGAGAAATCAATTGTTCCAACCCGGGTTTGCGCTCTTCGCCTTTCGCGACACCCAGCAAATTGGCATCGGAGATACCGAGCTCCTGCAAGGCTTCCTGCGCCGCCGCAACTTGCCCTTTGCCGCCGTCGATCAAAATCAGATCGGGCAATTGCCCTTCGCCGCTGACCACTTTCTGGTAACGCCGCGATAACGCTTCGCGCATCGCGGCATAATCGTCGCCAGGCGTGATGCCGTCGATGTTGTAGCGGCGGTACTCGTTATTGCGCATGGCGCAATTATCGTACACCACGCACGATGCCACGGTCGCTTCGCCGAGCGTGTGGCTGATATCGAAACACTCGATGCGCTGTATTCCCGGCATGCTCAATTCCTGCTGCAATGCTTGCAAACGTCTTTCCTGGCTGGCTTGGCGGCTCATTATTTGTTTCAGTGCCAACTGCGCATTCTCGGCCGCCATGTTGAGCCACACGCGCTTTTCACCGATCGGATTGAGCTGGATGGCGATTTTATGCCCGCACTGCTCGGTCAGTAGCTGCTGCAACGCTTCACGCTCGATTTGCTCGCCCAGAATAATCAACGGCGGCGCGCTGCGATTCAGATAATGCTGCGCCAGAAATGCTTCGAGCACGTTGGCCGCACTGTAATCGTCGGCATTTTGCGGGAAAAAGCTTTTATCGCCCAAGTGCCGCCCGCCGCGGATCATCGCCAGAGTAACGCATACCTTGCCGGAACCGTCCGGCGATTGCACGCAAGCCACGACATCGGCGTCGAGCGCTTTGCCGCTATCGACAAACTGCTTCTCGCGAATGCGCCGCAACGCCTGAATCTGGTCGCGCAATAACGCGGCCTGCTCGTATTCCATGCGCTCGGAAGCTTGAAGCATCTTGGCGTTGATCACTTCCATCACTTCCGTTTGTTTGCCTTGCAAAAACAATTCCGCACTTTTCACGTCCGCTTCGTAAGCCTGCCGGTCGATTTGCCCGATGCACGGACCGCTGCAACGCTTGATCTGAAACAACAGGCACGGTCGGGTGCGATTGCTGAACACGCTATCCTCGCAGGTGCGCAGGCGGAAAATTTTTTGCAGCAACTGAATGCTTTCGCGCACGATACCGGCATTCGGATACGGCCCGAAATACTGGTGCGTTTTATCCAGCACGCCACGGTAAAACCCCAGCCGGGGAAATTCGTGTCCGCTCAGAATCACGTATGGATACGACTTATCGTCGCGGAACAGAATGTTATAGCGCGGCTTCAGGTTTTTGATCAGGTTGTTTTCCAGCAGCAACGCTTCGGCTTCCGAACGCGTCACCGTGGTTTCAATCCCGCTCACTTGCGACACCATCAACTGCGTCCGGGGCGCCAGATTGCTTTTCTGAAAATACGAAGAAACGCGCTTCCTCAAGCTCACCGCTTTGCCGACGTAAATCACTTCGCCCTTGACGTTGAGCATGCGATATACGCCCGGCTGCAGCGGCAGGCTGCGGCAAAATACCTTGGCGTCAAAAACGGTGTCCGTCAAACCGTTTAGTCCCCGTTGCCGAGCAGTTTTCCCGCCACCGCCCAGTTTTCATCGGGCAGCTCGTCGAAACTGATATAGGTGTACGACTTCGGTTTCTTGGCGATACGTTCCAGCGTATCGGTCAATTCCTCGGCAATCTGTTGTTTCTGCTCGCGCGTTAATGTTCCCGCCACGCGGATATTGACGTATGGCATGTATAAATCCCTCCTTTTTAATGAGTTGTTATGGCTGAAGTTCAGCAACGATGTGAGCAAACACCTGCGCAAACATTTCCGCCGTCAGGCGTTTGGTTTGCGTATTGTAGCGGCTGCAATGATAGCTGTCATAAAGTCGCACACCGCCGCCCGGCGGCAAACGATGCACCGCGCCGTGCGCAAACGGATAGTCCTTGGCTTTCAGGCGCAGACTCAGCAACACCGCTTGATGCGCCACCGTACCGAGCGCAAGCACGGCAGCACCGCCACCTTGCACGAACCGGTTCATCTCAACAGTTAGGTATTGATTGCACTGCTTGATTTCCTGCGGCACCGGCTTGTTTTCCGGCGGTAGGCATTTCACCGCATTAGTGATGCGGCAACCGGTCAGTTGCAGCCCGTCATCGGCGGAGATTGATTCAGACCGGGTGGCGAAACCATATTTGTGCAAAGTTTGGTACAGCAAAATCCCGGCATAATCGCCGGTAAACGGCCGCCCGGTGCGATTCGCGCCGTGCATGCCGGGTGCCAGACCGACGATCAGCAGCTTGGCATTGGTATCGCCGAATGCGCTGACGGGGCACGCATGATAATCCGGGTAGCGCGCTCGTACCGTTTGCAGAAAACCGGCCAAGCGCGGGCATTGCGTGCAGTTCAACACGCCCAAGTCATCGCCCGTTTGGTGCAAAGAATCGTTCGTCATTCGGGAAGCTGGAACTGTAGGTTTAAATACATTATTTCAATCGGGCCAGGCATAGAGCGCCATCGGATGCCAGTTTGAGACAAGCTCATCACAGCGGTTTGACAACCCTTTTCACAGCAACGTCTTCCTGGCTGGCGCTCACCGCAAAACCAAGGCGGCGGACCAATTCCAGCATCGAGCCGTTAGCTGCCAGTACTTCGCCTTCCATGACTTTGATGCCCTTGGCGCGCGCGGCGTCAAACAAACAGTTCATCAATTTGTTGCCGATGCCCTTGTTTTGCCATTCATCCGCGACCACCAAAGCAAACTCGCACGATTGACCGTCGGCGCTCGCCATGTAGCGGCACACGCCCAGCTCCTGTTCCCGGCCGTCCTGTTCCAGCACCGCGATCAACGCCATTTCGCGGTCATAATCGATTTGCGTGAAACGCACCAGCATGCTTTGCGATAATTCCTGCAGCGCATCCATGAAGCGGAAATATTTCGATTCGGCGGACAATCCGCGCACGAACGCCTGCTCGATCTCGGCATCTTCCGGACGGATCGGCCGGATGGTCAGGTCGGTGCCGTCCGGCAATTGCCAGCGCGTGATCAAGTGAGCGGGGTACGGGTGAATCGCCATGTGCGCGTAGCGATCGGCCGAAGGCTGCAGATAATCCACGACAATGCGCGCGTCGGCGGCGCATGCGCCGTGCTCGTCGATGATCAGCGGATTGATGTCCATTTCCTTGATCCACGGCAGCGCGCACACCATTTCCGATACGCGCAGCAGGATACTTTCCAGTGCAACCCTATCAACCGGCGGCATATGACGGAAAGCGCTCAGCAGTTTGGCAACTCGTGTCCGCTGAATCATATCCTTCACCAAAAAATCGTTCAGTGGCGGCAAAGCCACCGCGCGGTCGCCCAGCACTTCGACCAGCACGCCGCCGGCGCCGAAGGTGATGACGGGACCGAATACCGCATCGGTGGTCACGCCGACCATCAATTCCCGGCCGTTGGGCTTGACGATCATCGGTTCGACGATGATGCCGTCGATCCTTGCGTCGGGATTTTTCTTTTGCACCGCCTGAATGATGTCGTGGTACGCCGAGCGCACGGCTTGCGCGTTACCAAGATTGAGGCGGACTCCGCCGGCGTCGGATTTGTGCGTAATGTCCGGAGAATTGATTTTCATCGCTACCGGGAAACCGAATTCTTCCGCAATCAGCAACGCTTCGTTCGGAGAACGCACCACCACGGCCTTGGCGATCGGAATGCGAAACGCCGCCAGAATCGCTTTCGATTCGATCTCGGATAGAATTTTGCGATGCTCCGCCAATGCGCCTTCGATCAACAAGCGCGCACCTTCTTCGTCCGGCATGCAGTGATCGGAAATCGGGCCGGGGGTCTGTAGCAGCAGTTTCTGATTTTGATAATAGGCGGAAATGAAGGAAAACACTTCAACCGCCGGTTCCGGTGTGCGGAAATTGGGTATTTTTGCCTGATTAAACGCTTGCCTGCACGCAGCGACTTGCACTTCCCCCATCCAGCACGCGATCAGCGGTTTGTCGAACTTCGCCGCGAGTTCGATGACCGCATGAGCGACTTCCAGCGGTTGCGTCATCGCTTGCGGTGTCAAAATGACCAACACGCCGTCGACACCATCATCCTGTAAACACTGCGCAACCGCATGCCGGTAGCGCTCCGCCGTCGCGTCACCGATGATATCGAGCGGATTGCCGTGCGACCAGGTAGCGGGTAACAGCGCATTCAATTGCGTCAGTGTCTCGTCGGACAGTGTGGCCATCGTCACGCCCAGATCCGTCGCGCGGTCCACCGCCATAACGCCGGGGCCGCCGCCGTTGGTGACGATCGCCAGACGATTGCCTCCGGGCCGGAAGTGCGTCGAAAGCGCTTGCGCAGCGGAAAACAACTGCACGATCGTGTCCACCCGGACGACCCCGGCGCGCTGCAAGGCTGCATCGAATACATCATCCGAGCCGACCAGCGCGCCACTGTGTGAAAATGCCGCTTTCGAGCCCGTTGCATGGCGCCCCGCTTTGACGATGAAAATGGGTTTGATCCTGGCTGCAGCGCGCAATGCGCTCATGAAACTGCGAGCGTGCTGAATACCCTCGATATAGAGCAAAATGCTGTCGGTATGCGGGTCGGATGCCAGATAATCGAGAATCTCGCCAAAATCCATCCCCGCAGCGGCACCCATGGAAATGATATTGGAAAAACCGACATCGTTGGGTTTGGCCCAATCCATGATGGCCGTGCAGAATGCGCCGGATTGGGAAATCAGTGCCAATCCGCCCGCTTTCGCACCGCCGTTGCTGAAAGTCACGTTCAAACCCGACCAAGGACACAGAATGCCCAGGCAATTCGGCCCGATCAGCCGCATACCGTAACGCCGGGCATTTTCAACCACGGCCTGTTCCAGCGCCGCCCCCTGCGGTCCGGTTTCCCTGAATCCTGCCGACAGCACCAGTACGAAGCGCACGCCGCATTTGCCGCACGACTCGACGATGTCCGGCACTGTCGCCGCGCGTGTGATGATGACCGCCAAGTCGACCGTTTCAGGAATCGACTCGATCCCGGCATAGGCCTGCACACCTTGTATCTCGCTGTGGTTCGGATTAACCGCATAGAACTTGCCTTGATAGCCGCTCTCCAGCATATTCTTGAACACCACCCCGCCGACCGAATCCATCCGGCTGCTGGCGCCGATCACGGCTATGGAACGGGGCGAGAAAAGCAGATTGAGATAATGCATGCTCATGGATTTACCCGTTCCTGCTGATTAACTTACCGGAAAATGGCGTGAAAGTTGATCATCGTCCGGTTTCATCGATTTTTCCGGTTTAACCATATTTCTTGCGGTTACGGCGCCGCCGGTTGTGCGCGCGGCGCAGTTCATCTTCAGTCGGCGGTGGAGGTTTTTTATCGGCGTAGGGATTATGCCCGGTTTTAAAATCAACACGCAGCGGCGTGCCGGTCAGTTTAAAAGTTTCGCGGAACGTGTTTTCCAGGTAGCGCCGGTAGCTTTCCGGCACATGCTCGAGCATGCTGCCGTGCACGATAATCAACGGCGGATTGGAACCGCCTTGATGGGCATAGCGCATTTTCGGGCGCGACATGCCGCCGCGCGGCGGCGGGTGTTTCTCGACTGCGGCGATCAATGCCCGGGTCAGTTTCGGTGTCGGCAAATGCGTCATGGCGGCGGCGTACGCAGCGTCAATCGAAGGCAGCAAGTTCTTCATGCCGGTGCCATGTAATGCGGAAATATAGTGCAATTGTGCAAAACTCAAAAAAGCCAGCTTACGGTTCAATTCGCGCTTGATGGTGTCGCGCTGATAGTCATCCAAACCGTCCCATTTATTCACGACAATCACCAGTGCGCGCCCGGTTTCCAGGATAAACCCGGCGATATGCGCATCCTGATCGGAAATTTCATTGCGGGCATCCAGCACCAGCACCACGACATTCGCGTCTTCAATCGTTTGCAGTGTTTTGATGACGGAAAATTTTTCCACGGTCTCATGCACCTGGCCGCGGCGGCGCAATCCGGCCGTATCAATCAGCGTGTATTGCTTGTCTTTGTGGGTAAAATCGATGTAAATGCTGTCGCGCGTCGTACCCGGTTGATCGAATGCAATGACCCGCTCCTCGCCGAGCAGCGTATTGATCAGCGTGGATTTTCCGACATTCGGGCGGCCGACAATGGCAATCTTGGGATGCTTACTTTCAGCAGCATCTTCCTGCACATCCGGAAAATCCGCTAACGCAAAATCGGCAAGTTCCCCGATATTATCGCCATGCATGGCGGAGATCGCGCACGGTTCGCCCAAGCCCAATTCATAAAACTCCGCGGTGACGACCGCGGTCGCCATACCCTCGGTTTTATTCACCACCAGCAGAATCTTTTGCCCGGATTTGCGCAATTGCTCGGCGATGATTTTGTCATGCGCAGTGACACCCTGGCGGCCATCGACGATGAACAGCACTTTATCCGCTTCATCGATGGCCTGCAGCGTTTGCTTCGCCATGGCATGCAGAATGCCGTCCTTGACCACCGGCTCAAGACCGCCGGTATCCATGACCAGATAGGGTTTGTCCCCCACCCTGCCTTGGCCGTAGTGCCGGTCCCGCGTCAAACCGGGAATATCCGCAACGATGGCATCACGCGTGCGCGTCAGGCGGTTAAACAAGGTCGATTTGCCGACATTCGGACGGCCAACCAGAACAAGAGTGGGTTTCATGATTTTTTGCTGCTACCGTAATACGTTATGTGCCGCCAAGCGGAGAAAATAAAACGACTAGAATTGCGTGCTGAAAGCGTAAATACCGCCTTTTGCCGTCTGCACCGCAAAACCATCGGGCAACAGACTGGCGGCATTATGAATCACACTGCCATCGGTGGCGGCGCGAGCCATCAAGGCGCCATCGTAGTTGCGCAACAGATTGACAAAACCTTGATCGTCCCCTACCACGATATATTGTCCGGTAATGATCGGCCGGGTCAATCTCTTACTACCCAACCGCCCCTGTTTCCACATGCTGGCACCGCTCAGCAAATCGTAGGCGGCAACCACGCCGTTATCCTCGGTCACATACACATAATCATTGTCCATCACCAAACCGGCGCTGCTGGAAGATTCGCGCGCCCATATTTGCGCACCATCGTTAACGGCGAAGCAAGCAATACGTCCCTGATACGCCACTGCGCATACCAGGCGGTTATTCACCACCGGTGCACTGGTAATATCCGTCATGCGCTCCAGTTCGGTCACGCCACGTGGCTGGGAAACGGCGACTTCCCAGCCGATGTTGCCGTTAAACAAACTCATCGCCACCATTTTGCCACCCGGAAAACCGGCAAATAAAGCACCATGCGCCAGCGTTATCCCTGCTGTGCTGCGTACCGTCAAAGAAGGTGTTGCACCTTGGTAAATCCACTTGCGCTTACCGTCGATGGCATCGAGCGCGAAGATGCGGCCGTCGATGGTGCGCACGGCGACGACATTATTTTGCACTTGCGGCGGACTCAAAATTTCGCTGCTCACGGAGGCTTGCCATACCGTATGGCCCGATTCATTAAAGGCCAGGACTTCGCCTTTGAAAGTTCCCACCAGAATCAATCCTTCACCCATGCCGACACCGGTGGAAAACTTGCTTTTTGTCTTGACTTGCCACTCTTGTTTACCGGTCGCTGCGTTGTATTTAGTCAGCTTGCCGGCTTCGTCGGCAACGTAGACGGCACCATTTCCATACGCAGTGGCAAAAGAAGCGATTTCGTTTTCACTGACGGAATTTTTCCACTTCAGCGGAATGCGCTCGGCCGCTTTTAAAGCATTCAGTTCTTCCTTGTCATAAACGATAGGCTCATCGGTTACCAGCAGATCGGATATGCCGGTACTCATCGATTCAATGATGCGCATATCGAAAGGATTCATCGTGCCGCACCCTGACAGCAACCATGCGCAAATCAACCCGCAGTAAAATAACCGCCCGAAGGATCGGGCGGGATCCAACAGGATGGTTACTGTAATGCGTAATCTAGTCGGAAACACCCAACGCATCCAATTTCATTTGGACGATATTGAAATAATTGTTACTTTTACTTAACTTATCGATCGCTTCCTGATAACTCAACTTGGCTTCGGAAATTTTACCCGCCGCGACTTGAATATCGCCTTTGCGATCCAGATACAATCCGGCGAAGGCTTTGCCATGGCCGGTATTCAGCAGGCGCAATGCTTCGTCGTACTTACCTTCGTCCAGCAAAATACCGGAAATCCTCAAGCGCGCCAGGTCATGCATTTCCGTTTCTTTTGCATGATCGATAATCCATTGCAGATTTTGTATCGCACGCTTACTGTTGCCCGCTTGCACATCCGCTTGCGCAGCGATCAGCGCTGCACGGGGTGCGTAACCGCTGGCAGGATAGCCTGTCGTCAGCAATTGTGCCGCATCGTTGATTTTCGCCGCATCGCCGCCGGTTTGCACTTGCTGCAATAAAGCGTACAAATCGGCCGCCTGCAGCGCCTGCTTCTGCTGATAATACTGCCATGCCTTGGTACCCCCGGCCGCTACCAGAACCGCCGTCAACACAATGGTGACGGCATTACCGTACCGCTTCCACCATGCAGCGAGTCCTTCAATTCTTTCCTGATCTTCATGCGAATACGCCATGGTATTTTCCTCATTAATGCGAATCTATTGAGAGTGTGATTTTTTGTTATTGATCAATTCGGCAACAAGGTCTAGTTTCACGCCAGCTTGTTCAACCGGTTCGCGCAACGGCTTGAGTGTCACTTCTTGCGCCTTGAATTCGTCATCACCGATAATCATGGCATAGCGGGCGCCGGAAGCGTCGGCTTTCTTCATTTGCGATTTAAAGCTGCCGCCGCCGCAATGCAAAATGACGTCAAAACCTTGATCACGGAGCGATTCGGCGCACTTCCAGGCATAACCTTGCACTGCTTCACCTTGATGTACGATATAAATATCCGGCGCCGGTTGCGGGATTTTTCCGCCGCATTCCTGCATCAGCGCAAGCAAGCGCTCAATACCCATGGCAAAACCACAGGCGGGCGCAGATTTTCCCCCTACTTGCTCGACCAAGCCATCATAGCGCCCTCCCGCACAAACAGTCCCTTGTGCGCCGAGTTTGTCGGTCACCCACTCGAAAACCGTGCGATTGTAATAGTCGAGCCCTCTGACCAAGCGTAAATTAATCTCAAAATTAATACCTTGCTCACACAAAATGTGCTGCAAGGATTCAAAATGACTCAACGATTCGGCATCCAGATCGTCCATCAGCTTTGGCGCATTTTCAATGATGCCTTGCATGGCCGGATTTTTGCTGTCGAGGATGCGCAACGGGTTGGTATGCAAGCGTCGCGATGAATCCTCGTCGAGTACATCGCGATGTTGTTCGAAGTATTTGATCAAGCGGGAGCGATGCAATGCACGCGATTCGGCGTTTCCCAGCGTGCTGATTTCCAGCCGCAAGCCGGAAATTCCCAGCAAATCCCACAAACGCGCGCACATCACGATCAGTTCCGCGTCGATATCCGGGCCGGCATAACCCAGCGCTTCCACACCGACCTGATGAAATTGCCGATAACGGCCTTTTTGCGGGCGTTCGTGGCGGAACATCGGGCCGGCATAATACAGGCGTTGCGGGCCGGCATATAACAAACTGTGTTCGATTACCGCACGTACGCAGGAAGCGGTGCCTTCCGGCCGCAACGTCAGACTGTCATTGTTGAGATGATCGACAAAGGTATACATCTCTTTTTCCACAATGTCGGTCACTTCGCCGATGGAACGGATAAATAAATCGGTCTGTTCAACGATCGGTGTGCGGATATTGCGGTAACCATAAGCGGCAAGCCAGCGCTGCACGGTCTGCTCAAAATGCGCCCACAAATACGATTCATCCGGCAGGATGTCGTTCATCCCGCGGATCGCTTTCACTCCATTAGCCATCAGACCGCTTTTCTCGGATACTTCTCGCTGACATAGCGATCGACAATCGCGCGGAATTCGTTGGCGATATTATCGCCTTTCAATGTGACGGTTTTTTGTCCGTCGACAAATACCGGCGCTACCGGAGTCTCGCCGGAACCGGGCAGGCTGATGCCGATATTGGCATGCTTGCTTTCACCGGGACCGTTCACCACGCACCCCATGACCGCCAGTGTCATATTCTCCACGCCGTCGTATTGCTCGCGCCACACCACCATTTCGTCACGCACATACGCCTGTATGCTTTCCGCCAGCTCTTGGAAATACGTACTGGTGGTGCGTCCGCATCCCGGACAAGCGGCTACCAGCGGAACAAACGCACGCAACCCCATGGTTTGCAGAATTTCCTGCGCGACGATCACTTCGCGCGAACGCGTCCCGCCCGGTTCCGGCGTCAGCGAGATACGGATGGTATCGCCGATACCTTCCTGCAGCAGCACGGCCAACGCCGCCGTCGACGCCACAATCCCCTTGGAACCCATGCCTGCTTCGGTCAAACCGAGGTGCAACGCATAATTACAACGCTTGGCCAGTTCCCGGTAAACCATAATCAAATCCTGCACGCCGCTCACTTTACACGACAACACAATTTTACTACGCGGCAAACCGATTTCCTCCGCCTTGGCCGCACTCTCCAGCGCTGACGTGATCAGCGCCTCGCGCATGACATATTTGGCGTCCTGCGGATCACTGGATGCGGCATTTTCATCCATGATGCGCGCCAGCATTTCCGGATCGAGACTGCCCCAGTTGACACCGATACGCACCGGCTTATCGTACTTGCAGGCAATTTCAATCAGTGTGGCGAATTGTTCATCGCGTTTCTTGCCATGCCCGACGTTACCAGGATTAATTCGCAGCTTGGCGAGCGCTTGCGCGCATTCCGGATAACTGGTCAACAGCTTGTGGCCGTTGAAATGAAAATCACCCACTAACGGTACATGGCACCCCATATCATCCAGGCGCGCACGAATTCCCGCCACCGCTTTCGCCGCCTCCATCGAATTGACGGTGATACGCACCAGCTCAGACCCGGCGCGCGCCAACTGGGCAACTTGCTCGGTCGTGGCAATTTCATCCACCGTATCGGTGTTGGTCATGGATTGCACCACGACCGGCGCGCCGCCGCCCAGCATGACGGAACCCACCCGGACACCAACGCTGGATCGGCGATTTATTGAATTACTATTGTCAGACATAATTAATGTATTGAGATCAAAAGATTGCAGATGCTTTTATTCGAGCGTGAAACGCGCGGTTCCACCTTGTTTTTTGTAGAGTGAAATATCAATTTCCTTGTCATTATAGGTGAGATTAACACCGGATGCATTGCCAATCACAATTGACAATGGCCTCTTGCCCGTGACGGTCTGCTCGCTACCGCCCTTCTTGAGTTGCTCAAACACCGGAGTGCCAGTACCGTCAACAACTTTCACCCATGAATCCGCAGTAAATTTGAAATATAAGTGACCGGTATTTTTTTCCGTAGTCGCTTTCTTATCGGCCTTTTCGGTTTTCTCGATTTTCTCGGCTTTTTCAGTTTTTTCGTTTTTCTCAACAGCAGGTTTAACTTCTATTACCGCGGTATCCGTTTTAGTGTCCGGCAGTGTTTCAGCATTCTCCGGACTGCGCGCTGCATGAACGATCTCGGATGCTTTATTAATTTGCGCATCGGTTGCATTCTTAACCGCTGCTGACAAAGGCAACTGAATCTCCACGGAAGCTGTCGCGGATTCGGTCTTTGTTTCTTCGCTTGCCGCGCTGACATCGGAATTTTTATTCCAACCGCCATTTTCAAAAAGAAAATACGCACCTAACACGATAACAAACAAAATGGATGCAATGATCAATGAATGATTACCCGGCTTTTCGCGATTCGAAGAAAACGATATCTGTTTGTTCTTAAACGGGGTACGTTCATAGGTCGATACTACCCGTGTCGATTCAGGGAGCATTTGCATCAATGGCGCCGGATCCAATTGAACCAGATTGGCATAATTGCGAATGAAGCCGCGCAAGAATGTACGCCCGGGCAATCTCTCAAAATCTTCTTTTTCGATCGCTTCAATTTGCTGCGCCGAAAGACGCAATTGCCGCGATACATCGTCGATACTCAAACCCTTGGCTGTGCGCGCATTACGCAACAAGTGCCCGATGCTTTGCACGACACTCGCCGAATCGATGCTGTTGAATTCATTTTTTACCGGCTGATTGTCAGAAGGAGCATTCATGTTGTTGTAATTATTATTGGTTTGAAGCTGTCTGTGCGGATTATCCGGAGCGGATGCATGCGAACTGAAATCCCCTTCGCGCCGATCAGCTGAAATTGTTTGCTCCGCGGCCGCCGGTATATTTCCAGATGCTGCCGGTGCCGATTGAACGCTTTCAGAAAATTCATGATCACTGCTGTTCTTTTCATCCGTAGTCATCACTTCACCCTTCCTTCTCGAACCATTGCAGTTTCTTTGGATTCAGGAAAATGTTTCTGTAACTGAAAAATATAACTATCAACAGCCAATTGATTACCCATGGCTTGCTCAATCTTTATCGCCATCAACAAACTCTCCGCAGTGGGTGAGTTATTTTGTGAAAATTGTGCCAGCTTGGATTTTGCCTCCGCCACATTACCGCGCTGAAAATCGATATCAATCAATCCGATTACCGCAGGCGAATAGTTAGGTTGAAGGGATAACGCCTTCTGGAAAAGCAGTCTCGCTTCCGTGTAATTCTGGCGTTTTGTCTCGCAAATTCCGGCATTGGCAAAGGACATTTCCGGCGTTGCATAGAGCGGATCCTTGGCCGCCGTCATGAAATGATCAATCGCCTGATCCATGCGCTGCGAAAAGCGCTGACATAGAAACCAGCCATAGTTATTGTGAATTTCGGAGTTTCTCGGTGCCAGCCGGATAGCCCGCTCAAAATTCTCCAGCGCCTTGTTGTTTTCATTTAGCGTCATATTGATCAACCCCAGCACATTGTAGGCAAGCGCATAGTTGGATTGAGCTTTTAATGCTTCATTGACTTCTTCGATGGCAACATCGAACTGCCCGCGGTAATAATATTCGGCCGCCAGCTCGGTATGGATTTTCGCGCTCTGCAAAGCCCGTTCCGATCCGGTCTGAACCGGCGTACCATTGTTCACCGCTTGTTGCACACACCCGCTTAGCCATAAAAGCGCCGCTAACAGTGCAAAAAGAAGCCGCTTTTTTTTCACCGCACCGCCTCTATTTTTAAACCGGCTGTGCGGCGCGTCTTATCTTTTACTTGACCGGCCAGTTGACCGCAAGCCGCGGCGATATCGTCACCCCGGGTTTTCCGTACTGTGGTAACGAAACCCGCTTGCATCAACAAATCGCGGAAAACCCGCACGGCTTCGGCAGAAGAACGTTTAAAACCGGAACCCGGAAATGAATTGAACGGAATCAAATTGAACTTACAGGGAACATCCTGCACCAGTTTGATGAGCTCGCGCGCATGCGCAGCACTGTCATTGACGCCGTCCAGCATGACATACTCGAACGTGATGAAATCGCGCGGAGCGGACGGCAAATAACGTTGGCAAGCAGCCAATAATTCCTTGATCGGGTACTTCTTATTAATCGGCACCAGTTGATCGCGTAACGTATCGTTCGGCGCATGCAAAGAAATCGCCAAAGCCACCGGGCAGCGTTCCCGCAATCGATCGATGGCGGGTACCAATCCAGATGTACTGACCGTTACGCGCCGGCGCGAAAGACCATACGCATGATCGTCCAGCATAATATCCAACGCGGTAACTACATTATCAAAATTAGCCAGCGGTTCACCCATGCCCATCATGACTACATTGGTCACCGCTCGGTTTGTCTGCGGTACCTTGTCGCTGACCTCCAATCCGATCATCTTGTTGGCAATCCACAGCTGTCCGATAATCTCGGCCACTGTTAAGTTACGATTAAAACCTTGTTTTCCCGTCGAACAGAAGGTGCAAGCCAACGCGCATCCTACCTGACTCGAAACGCACAGCGTGCCGCGGTTTGCTTCTGGAATAAAAACGGTCTCGATACCGTTACCGGAACCGACCGACAGCAACCATTTACGCGTACCATCGGCAGCCACAGAGTCATACGTGATTTGCGGCAACTCGATAACCGCCATTGCCGCCAGCTTTTCGCGCAGACTCTTGGCCAAATCGCTCATCGCGGCAAAATCAGCGACTCCGGATTGATGAATCCAGTGCAGCAGCTGCTTTGCGCGAAAAGGCTTTTCACCGATCTCAGTACAGAAATCAGCTAGGCCTTTGCCATCGTAATTCAACAGATTGATTGTCACTGTTTGGATATTACCACTGATCTTTAACGGGAATAGATATTCAAGGCCGGGAAAAAACAGGCAATTTCAACCGCGGCAGTTTCCGGCGCATCCGAACCGTGGACGGCATTGGCGTCGATACTATCGGCAAAATCAGCGCGAATGGTTCCTTTCTCCGCTTTCTTTGGATCGGTAGCACCCATTAAATCGCGGTTCTTTTTAATGGCATCATCTCCCTCCAATACTTGCACCATCACGGGACCGGATATCATGAATTTGACCAAGTCGTTAAAAAAAGGACGAGCATGATGCACCGCATAAAATTGCTCGGCATCGGCTTGTGATAAATGCACCATCCGTGCTGCAATAATTTTCAAACCGTTTGATTCAAAACGGGAATAAATTTGCCCAATCACATTCTTCGCTACCGCATCCGGTTTAATTATCGACAGTGTTCTTTCAATTGCCATCAAATACTCCAATAAATTAGTAAATTAAACGTTATATTTTAACAAAAAAAAAGTTGTGATTCTAAAAACATACGAATTAATTCGCACTTCAATCGCTAACCAATGGAATTGAACCGGATCATTGCTTCATTATCAATGTAACTATATTCCCAGATCACTTGAATGAGCTCCGCCGCTCGCGAAAATATTTTTTATTTTCATAAAATATTTCATCATCGTTATCTTCGATCCAGCCCGGGTAGCCCAATAACGGGATAGGTGCGAGATCGGAGCTGGATGACAAGGTGTGTAACAGAAAAGGTTCCAACATTGAATCAATTGCAGCGAGTTGTACTGGTAGAGTTTGTGCTAAGAAAGCTTGCTCCACTTGAAAAATGATGGCTTTGCCAGTCATACCAACATAGGGATTAAGCGCTTTTTCATACAATCCATGTCCAAACACAAAAAACCGCATTGATGATAATACCGCATTGCGCTGTTGCCAAAATAATTCCTTCCACTCAAAATCTTTGATTAATCGAATTAATGAAGCTTGGCTAGTGACCACCACCACACCTGATTCATCAAAAAGTGTTGCGGCATCCCGCAACTCACAACGATTTTTTTCCCTATTTGATAATTCGACTAACTGAGCCTGAAAATGCAGCTCGTTGAGCACTGCTTTGGCACGTGGAAATATTTTCCATACCAATGCATTAAAAAAATCGTGCCAATTCCTGGCTCTTGTTGGCACTTGCCCGGTCAGGTAAATTCTCGCTTCATATTTTTGTTCAATACCCTGTTTTCCAGGGATTTGAGGCACAAAGCAGATCGGATTTCCGGACCGGGCAAAAATAGGCTGATTTTGTGGCAAACCTAGCTTATTTAGATCAGCAGATTCTGGCCAGTAGCGTTGATTTTTGAAATATTCTTTCAGATGGCAAAAAGATTCAAACATGGGTGAAAGAGCAATGAAATCAGGATTCCACTGGTCGCTCACACCCATATTTGATTTCGGTATAACCGGAGTTATTCTTATTTATTGCAACTTGTAAAAACTATCGATCATCCAGCGGTGAATCTTTTACATTGTCCGCAATGCGCAGAAGCTTAAGATGATCCAATCCAAAGTGAATAAATGCCAAGGCTGTATAAATCGGAGCCAGCAAATTTAGTACCGGCACAAACTGCATCAATCCTGTTAACAATCCCAATCCCCACAGTGAATACCGGCTTTGAGCGCAGATCTGTTTAATTTCTTGTTTAGTGGCGTGCTCGGATAATGCATCGTAACGGAACAGCTGTTGATTCATGAATGCCGCCGCAACAAAAGGAACGATAATACCCGCTCCTACTGCCCATAGCGGCACAGTGACAATCCAAATCAGTATAAATACACCGAAAGCCAGTAACGCATTAATGATACTTCCAGTGATAGTACCGCCATATTCACGCTTCAGCTCAGGATAGTCACGATTCGCCACTAGATTGATCAGTGCCGGCATTACAAAAATAGCCGTAATAATCAATGTGGTCACTATTACAAGCGGTATATATACCATCATGTAAATCAGATTCTCAATGGTAGCAGAAACCCAATCAGACTCCAGATTCCGTAACCACTCGCCGATACCGGCTTCATTCAAAAACAAAAAAACCAGCTCGGAAAAATTTTCACGAAAAACGAAACCGATAACGAACCATAACAGAGTTGAAACCAATATCGGCCAGACGATAATCCAGGCAATCTTGAAACGTATCAGATCGCGAAAGGCACTTGTAATTGCTTTAAATATAAAAGACATTTAGTTTTATCAGTGAAAAATGTTATATGATTTCGAGATGAAATTATCTATGATATCTATGGGGCTTGCCAATTGCCATTTTCAAAGCAATAAAACCAAACATTTAAGAACTATTGAATTTGTTCCAATATATGCCGTTAAAAATTACAACAATAGCTACTGAAGAAAATTAATTACTCGTTTTTTAATAACCCTAAATTGCAGGGAAAAGCTTCAAATACTAAAGTTCCAAATAAAGGTGTCGATATGGCACTCAATAAATTTCGTTAAGAGGTATAAAAATGAAAATAGATAAAACATTACAGCCAGTGTCTACCGTATCTGTCAATGATGGAAAAAGACGTACTGATATCACTCCCACCACGAATACGAGTCAAGAAGATAGCGTACATTTAAGTGCAAATGTTGCGAAATTACAAAATATAGACAGCAGTTCCGCGAGCGATTCAATCGTGAATTCAGCACGTGTCCAAGAAATTAAACAAGCAATTAGTGAAGGAAACTTTCAGATAAATCCTGGGGTCGTCGCAGACCGGCTAATGGAAACAGTAAAAGAACTAATTCAATCTAAGAAAGGTGCTGTTTAATGTCTTCGTCACAACACGTAACCCGTTTTATGAAAGAACTGGAAACTGAAAGAAATATCTTTCAAGCATTTATTGAGATTCTTAAAAAAGAAGAAAGTGCACTCATTGAAGGAAAAATAGAAGAAATCGATCACCTTGCCTCGGATAAATCACGTTTAATTGAAGAATTGATTCAATTTGATGAAGATCGTAATGAGTATTTAAAGAAACAAGGACTCATTCTGGAAAAAGATAGCATCAATAATTGGCTGTCTGAATTGGCTAAACAGTATTCCAATCTATCCAAAATAAGAATTTTATGGAATGAATTGCTCGATCTGGCAAAAATTGCGCAACAGCTTAATCATTCCAACGGTTTGATGATTTCGACCCAACTGCAGCATAACCAACGCGCTTTTGCCGCACTGCACTGTGCGGCAGGAAATGTTTCTCTCTATGGCCCCAAAGGTCAAACTTATATTTGATCTTGTTGTATTCAATAGATTTACTCCACAATTGGAATCTCAGTTACTTTATCCGGATTGGTTGATAGAATCATAACCGATACCCGGCGATTTCTTTTTCTACCTTCCTGTGTTTCATTGCTTTCTATAGGTCTATTTTCACCATAGCCTATTGCGGTAAGCCGGTGCGCCTCAACACCATTTTCGATAAATAACCTGACCACGCTGCTCGCCCGGGCGGTCGACAACTCCCAGTTTGATGGAAAATTGCCGTTATGAATGGGTAAATTATCGGTATGCCCTTCGACATGAATCTCATGCTCATGTCCTTTGATCACATTGGCAACCGCTTGCAGCGTCAGGCTAGAATTCTCGGCAAGCTTGGCCTGCCCGGGAGAAAAAAGGACACTGGCATTGATCTCCACCGTTATTCCCTGGGAACTTTGCGTAATTCTGACCTGGCCGTCTTTGACCAAAGGATCCAGAGCATGCAAGATATCTTTGGCCATGCCTTTCATTTTTTCTTGTTTCTTCGTCTCATGTATGCTGAGATTGTCAATCAGCTTGATTGAATCCGTTTGATTCGATGGATGGATATTAATGGGAATGAATTCCGTCGATTGCACAGGCACTGCATTCGTGGGATTGCTGCTTTTAAATGCGCTTACTAACGAAGAACTTAACACACGATACTTGCCTTCATTGACCGATGAAACCGCGTACATGACAACGAAAAAAGCGAAAAGCAGCGTTATAAAATCGGCATAGGATACCAGCCAACGTTCCTGATTTTCAGCATGTTCCTCGGTTTTTTGTTTTCTTCGTCTTAACATGAATGTTCAATCATCGTTCAATTAAAAGCATACGGCTTAAACGAAATAACCATTCAACCGGCTCTCGATAAGCCGCGGATGTTCGCCCTGCGCAATCGCAACAAATCCGTCGACCAGTATTTCTTGCAGCACGACATGTTCACCGATGATCGTTTTCAGCTTATTTGCGACCGGCAAAAAAACCAGATTGGCCAAGCCGACACCATAGACCGTCGCAACAAAGGCGACCGCAATGCCATTTCCCAAAAGATCAGGATCGGACAAGTTTTCCATCACGTGTATCAATCCGAGTACTGCGCCCAAAATGCCGATGGTCGGTGCATAGCCGCCCGCAGCCTCCCAAATCCGCGCCGATTGGCGCTGATAATTCTCCACAGCTAAGATTTCGATTTCCAATGCTTCGCGCAGCTTATCCGGCGTACTGCCATCTGCAAGCAGCTGCAGTCCTTTTTTCGAGAGCGGATCTTTGACGCCGGGGACAAGTTCTTCCAGCGCCAATAGCCCGTCCTTACGGGATATTTGCGCCCAATTGATAATTTGTTTAATCAACACTTGCGGGGAATTGGACGGCGGAAAAAAAACCCAGGCACTCATCCGGATGCCATTAACAAAAATTTTCACCGGACTCTGCAACAAAACCGCCCCGACCGTGCCACCCATGACGATCAATAAAGCCGCCGCCTGCATCAACGAACTGAGATGGCCGCCCTCGAGAAACTGTCCGCCGATGATCGCCACAAAAGCCAGCAGAATGCCGAAAACACTGTTCAAATCCATCTTTGATTTTTTGAACATGACTAAATCCGTTTAGGGCCCTGTTGCTGGATAATCGCGATGCAAGCACACTTTAAGTATTTCTCAAGCGGCTGCGCAACCGTGCAACCGCCTGCGTATGTAGCTGACATACGCGGGATTCGCTGACCCCGAGCACTTCGCCGATTTCCCTTAAATTCATTTCCTGTTCGTAATGCATACCCATTACCTGTTTTTCCCGTGGCGGGAGGTTATCGATGGCGGCAATCAACGTATTGCGGAAATTCTCGTCCAGCAATGCATTCAACGGATCACCCTCGGAATCGATGAACAAGCGATCCAGAAAAGGTTCTTCGTCTTCCTGCTGAAAATCCTCGTAATAAATCAATTGCGCGCCGCGCGCACTTTGCAATGTCTCGTGATATTCGTCCAATGACATATCCAGTTCCGCTGCCAAGTCTAGCTCGCTTGGTGCACAACCCTTGCGCTGTTCCAAAGAACTGACCGCCGCTTCAATCCGGCGCATTTTTTTCCGTATGCTGCGCGGCAACCAATCGGCTTCACGCAACTCATCCAGGATGGAACCGCGTATCCGCTGCGCCGCATAGCTTTCGAACTGGCGCCCGTATGAACCTTCATAACGGTTGATCGCATCCAGCAAACCGATCATGCCGACTTGAATCAAATCGTCGACTTGCACGCTGGCCGGTAAACGCGTCATCATGTGGTAGGCGATGCGTTTCACCAACGGCGTAAATTCAGTGATAAATTGTTCTTTATCAATCGTTTTAGTTCCAGTCGCTGTATACATATCAATCACACCGTAAAATTAGTCATACTCAAATGACTTGTCATAATCAACCGCTGCATAAAACGGTCAATCCCACCGGTAAATTTATCCGGACAGGAAGACCGCAAAATATTTTGTGCCGCATACCGGAAACAAATGGCGGCTGGCGAAGCCGGGAATATTTCACCCACCGGTTTGCACAATTGCGTGGCATTTCGTAATCTTTCGTCGCTCGGAATGTAACCGGCATATTCCAGCGTTATCGACAGATAGCGCCGCGCCACCTTGTACAAATTCTGGTAAATGGCGAGTGCTTCCGTTTCCGAATCCACTTTGTTCACCAGAATTAAGAAATGCTGTTTGGCATATTCCTGACTCATGATCTTGATCAACGCATAAGCACCGGTAATCGACGCCGCCGAACCGGAAATGACGATCATGACTTGTTCCGAAGCCAGGCTGAGCGGCAGAACATGCGTTGTGCCGCTCATCGCGGTGTCGATCAGCACGATATCGACGGATTCGGTCAACTCGGCAAAACTCTTGACCAGCCAATCCTGTTCCAGCGGATTTAGCGTGCTCAAGGCATGAATACCGCGCATCGCGGACAAGATGGTGATATTTTCCGGGCCTTGCAGCAGCACTTGATCCAGTCTTTTGTCTTTATGAATCACATGCAGCAAATCAAAGCGCGCTTGTAATCCCAAACTCGTGCAAATGTTGTTATGGCAAGGATTCTCATCAATCAATAAAACCCGCTGGCCGTTTTGCGCCAGCGCTGCGGCCAGATTCACCACAACACTGGTTTTCCCGACACGCGATTTTCCCCCGGCGATGGTAAAAACACGCGCCGCGTCATGCCCTTGATACGAAACCAGGTTACGCAAACCCGCCGCTTGATCTTGTACTATCAACCTAGTCATACATCAATCCCGCAAATGATTTTTCCTCCGCCTGCGGCAGCTCGGCGCTGTTCTTGCTTGCCATGATCAAAGCAAACTCCGCATCCTGCAGCGTGAAAGCGGTGTCACCCGGTGCCGCTTTAAAGATGCGATGCAGCAGATAACGCGCATTGGCGGCATGAATATCTTCCGGAACCTTTTGCCCGTTCGCCACATAGTGCAGCGACAGCCTTCTGCGAATGACGACATCCAGCGCCACACCCAAGCTCGCGGCCTCGTCAACTTTAGTGATGATGCAACCGTAAATGCCATTCTTCTGATAGGCGGAAATCACTTCATCCAATGTCCTGCCATTGGATGCGGCGCTAAGGATGAGCATACGTTTCACTTCCGTGCCGCAGTTGCTGAGCATGGCAATCTGCTGCGCCACCATCTGATCGCGCTGGCTCATCCCCACGGTATCGATCAGCACCATATGCTTGTTTCTCAACTCCGACAGCGTCAACTGCAAATCCTCGGTATCCTTGATACTGCGTACCGGAACGCCCAATAACTGCCCGTAGATTCTAAGCTGCTCATGACCGCCGATACGGTAGCTGTCGGTCGTCAACAGCGCGACTTTGTCGGCACCGTGCCGGATAACGCAGCGCGCCGCGATTTTGGCTGTGGTCGTGGTTTTTCCGACACCGGTTGGACCGACCAAGGCGTAGACACCGCCTTTTTCGATCATGTCGTCGCTGGCAACCGTGTGCAAATTAAACGTCAAAGCGGATATGGCTTGCTTCAGGCTTTGTTCGTAATCGAGACCATCCGCTAGTTTGTCGATCAGACGGCGCGCCAGCAACGGACTGAAACCCGTATCCAGCAGGGTGCGCAGCAGTTTCATTTTTTCCGGCCGGCGCTGCGTGAAATTTCCCCATGCCACCGTCGCCAGCTGATCTTCCAGCGTGCTTTTCATTGCCTGAATCTCAGCGATGATGTCTTTAACCAGCGATGCGGATAACACGTCGTTGGAATTTTTTGCAGCTTCCACCGGTTCGCTAGCCAGTGGCGACAGCGCCGCATACCGTTCCTGCGCGCTCAGCATTTTGTTTTGTTCGTAGTGCGCGATCCCTTGCGATGGCGGCATTGCAGGCGGCGATGGCTGCGTATGCACCAGATTGCTCATATCGGAATCCGCCAGTGCCATGATCTCGACGCCGTCCCGGGTTTTCCGGTTCGACAGAATAACCGCGTCTTCACCCAATTCCTCTTTGACATGACGTAGCGCTTCGCGGGATGTGGAAGCAAGATAGCGTTTTACTTTCATTTGTTACCTCCAATCACGGAAGTGATTTTGATTTTTCGAGAATCCGGAATTTCGGAATGCGCCAGTACGCGCAACTGCGGAATGGCACGGCGCAAAAATTTTGCTAACAGGAAGCGGATCGCGCCCGGCACCAGCAGCACCATCGGCAACCCCAGTTTTTCCTGCTGCTGCGCGGCGCTGCGGGCTTCGCGCAACACGGTATCAGCAAGCCCCGGTTCGATGCCGGTGCCTTGCGCGCCGCCGGTTTGCATGACCTGGGTCAGAATGTTTTCCAGTTCGTGATGCAGACTCATCACCTGCACCTCGGAACCGGCAGGATAATACTGGTCGACGATCGCACGCCCCAGGGCGCTTCTGACAATGGCGGTCAACTCGATGGCATCCTGCGTTTGCGCTGCATACTCGGTCAATACATCGATGATGGTGCGCATATCGCGGATATGCACATTCTCTTCCAGTAAATTGTGCAAAACCTTTTGTACCGTCGATAGCGGCAGCAGCTTCGGCACCAGGTCCTCAATAAGTTTCGGAAACTGCGTATTGAGATGATCCAGCAGTTTCTGCAATTCCTGCCGCCCCAGTAACTCAGCGGCGTGCATATGGATCAAATGATTGATATGGGTGGTCACCACCGTGCTGGCATCGACCACGGTATAACCGTTGATTTGCGCTTGCTCGCGCAAGTTCGCTTCGATCCACACGGCAGGAAGGCCAAATGCCGGATCGCTCGTCGCCGTGCCGGGCAACTGCGCTGTCACACGTCCCGGATTGATCGCCAGATACATGCCGGAATACGACTCGCCTTGCCCGATAATCGAGCCTTTCAATGTAATGCAATACGCATTCGGCCGCAGCTCCAGGTTATCGCGGATATGGATGACCGGCGGCAAAAAGCCGATATCCTGTGCGAATTTCCGGCGGATACCATTGATCCGCTTCAGCAAATCACCCTGCTGCGCTTTATCGACCAGAGGAATCAAGCGATAGCCGACTTCCAGTCCCAAGGTATCGATCGGCGTGACGTCGTTCCAGCTTGCATCGGCTTTTTCGATCGTAGGCAATTCCGGCGCGGGCGCTTCAACCGGCTGGACAACCGGATTTTTCAATTTGAGATACGCAATCCCACCCAAAATGGAGGCAATCAGCAGAAATACGAAATTCGGCATGCCGGGAATCAGCCCCATGATGCCCAGTATGGAAGCGGTAATAATCAGGATTTGCGGCTGACTGAACAATTGATTCAGAACCTGTTCACCGAGATCTTCGTCGGTCGTGACACGGCTCACCATCAAACCGGCAGCGGTGGAAATAATCAACGCGGGAATTTGTCCGACCAAACCGTCGCCGATGGTCAGCAAGGTATAATTCTTCGCCGCCGCAGCCACTTCCAAATCATGCTGCATGACACCGACAATCAGCCCGCCGACGATGGTAATCAGCATAATCAATATGCCGGCAACCGCATCGCCGCGCACGAATTTACTGGCACCATCCATCGAGCCGTAAAAATCGGCTTCCTGAGAAATGACCGATCGGCGTTTGCGCGCCTCTTCTTCACCGATCAAACCGGCATTCAAGTCGGCATCAATGGCCATTTGCTTGCCGGGCATGGCATCCAGGGTAAAACGCGCGCTGACTTCGGCGATACGTCCCGCACCCTTGGTGATCACGACAAAGTTGATCACCACCAGAATAATGAACACCACCAGCCCGATCGCGTAATTACCGCCCACCAGGAAGTGTCCGAACGCTTCGATCACCTTACCGGCCGCATCCGGTCCGGTATGACCGTACAGCAGTACCACCCGGGTCGAGGCGATGTTCAGCGACAGTCGCAACAACGTAGTCAGCAGCAGAATCGTCGGGAATACCGCAAAATCGAGCGGATTTCTAGTATACAAACTCACCATCAAGACGATGATCGACACCGCAATATTGAAGGTGAAAAACAGATCCAGTATGAACGGCGGCAACGGCAGCACCATCATGGCCAGGATGATGATAATCAGAATCGGACCGGCCAGATTCCTGAGATTGCTCATTGTTCCTAAAGATGACAGGGTGATTGCATTATTCATAGTGCCGCCAGTAAAAACTCATCATTAAAATTGCCGGTTTACGCATTGCCCGGTTCTGCCACGCCCGGATCCAATTCCGCCGGAACCGGTACATCCACCGGCGGTTGCGGCACTTTGCCGCCGTATTCGTTATAGCGTCTTAACTGAAAAACGTAAGCCAGCACTTCGGCAACCGCGGTATACAATTTTTCCGGTATTTCACTTTCCAGCTCGGCGTGGTAATACAACGCCCGTGCCAGCGGCGGTGCTTCCAGAATCGGGATGCGATTCTCTTCGGCGACTTCACGGATACGCGCCGCCAGCAAATGCACGCCTTTGGCGACCACTTTCGGCGCCCGCATGCTGCTGCTCTGATAGCGCAGCGCCACGGCGTAATGCGTCGGGTTGGTTACAATCACATCGGCTTTCGGCACTTCCGCCATCATGCGGCGGCGCGCGGCTTCCCGTTGCAGACCGCGAATACGCGCCTTGATGAACGGATCGCCTTCGCTTTCCTTGTATTCCTTGCGGATTTCTTCCTTGGTCATACGCAACTGCTTGGCATGTTCCCAGAGCTTGTAAGGCACGTCGATCAAGACGACCAGGATCATCGCACCGACGATCAGCAGAAAACTCATCGTCAGGAATTCACCGGTGCGGGTAATGCCCAAATCAACCGGCATCGTCAGCAACATCATCACGGTGTCTTTGTTGCTCCAGATCACCAGTGCAGCGACACTGCCGATCACGACCGTTTTAAGAATCGCTTTGACCAGTTCAACCAAGCTATGCATCGAGAAAATCCGGGCAAAACCGCTCATGGGATTGATGCGATTGAACTTTGGCATAATTGCATTGGTACTGAACATCCAGCCGCTCAACGACATCGGCGCGAAAAAAGCCACGATCAGGAGTAAAAGCAGTAAGGGTGCAATCGCCAGCAGGCCTTCAAAAGCCAGCTCGTAAAAGCGATTGAGCATCAAATCCGGCTGATGCGCCAATTCACGTTCTATGTACATGCCTTCTTTCATCACTTTCAGCAGTTTATCCATCAGGCCGGAGCCCATGAACACGATGCCACCTGCTGCAGCCAGCAATAACGTGAATGTCGTCAGTTCTTGAGAACGCGCAATCTGGCCTTCCTCTCGCGCTTTCTCCAAGCGCTTCGGCGTCGCCTCTTCCGTTCGTTCTAAATCACTGTCTTCAGCCATGATCAACTCCAATTTTCCACAAATGAATTATCATTGCGAATACATAGATTCAATGCCGGGAATAAAGAAGGAATCAGCCCTTTTATTATCAGAATATCGCAAACAATCATTTATAAATTTTAATATCAATGAGTTATATAAATTTTCTGGGATAACGATATCAATCTGGTGCACGCTGGAAAGCTGCACCGGCAGCTTGATTCGATTACTTTCATATGCATATGCAGTCTACATTTCGATTTATCCGCTTCTCCCTGCTAATAAGCCTGTCAATTACCGGCTTATTAATGCTTGCAGCTGTTTTATCACTGCGCGGCAGCTTGCCGCAGTATGACGGCGAAGCGGCATTACCCGGTCTAAGCACAGCAGTAGCGGTCGAGCGGGATGCATTAGGCAGCGTCACATTTCACGGCGCAAACCGGATGGATTTGGCGCAGGCGATGGGTTTTGTGCATGCGCAGGAACGTTTTTTCGAGATGGATTTGATGCGTCGGCAAGCCGCGGGCGAACTCGCCGAATTGTTCGGCGCCGGCGCGCTTTCGCATGACCGCAAAGCACGGCCGTTCCGCATGCGCACACGCGCCGCCGAAGTATTACAGCGGCTTCCGGAAGAACAACGGCAATTGCTCGATGCTTACCGGATCGGTGTCAATCAGGGCCTCGCCGCGCTGACGGTGCGGCCTTTTCCTTATTTGCTGACGCAGACCGTGCCGGTAATCTGGCGCAATGAAGACAGCATCCTGGTCATCTACGCCATGTTTTTCATCCTGAACGAAGAAAATATTTACCGCGAGCTGGGACTCTCGCACCTGCACGCCGCACTGCCCGCAACGGTTTACGAATTTCTGACGCAGAATGCCGGTGTCTGGGATGCGCCGCTGATCGACGAGCCTTTTTCTCTGGCACAACTGCCGCCGGCAACGGATATCAACTTGCAAACGCTGGATTCGCATTTATTCCAAGACGGTGATTTGCACACCGAACAAGCGCCGGGCAGCAACAGTTTTGCGGTTTCCGGCGCATTGGCCGACGGCGCCGCGATCGTCGCCAACGACATGCATTTGACGCTGCGCGTGCCCAATGTCTGGTTCCGCTCGCGGCTCGTTTACCCCGATGCCATCACCATCGGCCAAATACATGACATCACCGGCATCAGTCTGCCCGGCGTTCCGGCGATTGTCACCGGTTCAAACCGCCATATCGCCTGGAGTTTCACCAATAGCCACGGCGACTTTTCCGATTGGGTGCGCATCCAAATCGATGAGCGCGATAACACGCGTTATCTCGGTGCAACCGGTTGGCAACCGTTGCGGATCGTGCAGGAAACTATCCGTGTGCGCAATGCGCCGGATGAAGTGCTGACCGTTTCAGAAACCGAATGGGGGCCGGTCATTGCGCAAGATCATGATAAAACGCCGCTGGCGCTAGCATGGACAGCGCTCCAGCCGGATGCCGTCAACCTAAAACTGACCGAATTGGAAACGGTAAGAACGGCGGCGCACGCGGCAGAAATCGCACCCCTGTTCGGCATTCCGGTACAGAATTTCATCGTTGGCGATCGCGACGGCAATATCGGTTGGACACTCGCGGGCCGTATTCCCGCGCGCTCGGCCGGTTATAACGCGCAAATACCCGCCGACTGGACACCTCCGGGCAACGGCTGGCATGGCTGGCTTGATCCGGAAGATTATCCGGAACTCCACAACCCGCCCTCACACCGTCTGTGGTCAGCCAATTCGCGCACCGTTTCGGGCGATCAGCTGACGCTGCTCGGTAACGGCGGCTTCGATCTCGGCGCGCGCGCACTGCAAATCCGTAACCGTCTGTTCGCCAGCGAACAATTCGACACTGACGATATGCAAGCGATTCAACTGGATTACCGTGCGCTGCTGCTAACCCGTTGGCATCAATTGCTGCAAACGACGCTCGAATCAACCGGCAGTGACGCTGCGTGGATCGCGGCAATGAAAACCGCGTTGTCCGATTGGGATGGAGCCGCGTCCGCGCATTCCGTCGCGTACCGCATCGTGCGTACGTACCGCTACGAAGTCATGAAGACCGTAATGAACGGCTTTGCCGCACCGGTGCGTCAGCATCACACCGGTTTCGAGCTTCCCCGGTTGAGCCAGACCGAACTGATTCTATGGCAATTAATCGAACAACAACCGCAGCATTTGCTCCCGCCGCAATTCAAAAACTGGCAGGAATTGCTGCAGCACTGCGCCCAAACGATCGCACAGCAGCTGCAGCAGGATGGCGGCATTACGGAACGCGACTGGGGAACGCAGAATGCGGCGCGCATCAAGCATCCGCTCAGCCAGAAACTGCCGTCATGGATTTCACGATGGCTCGACATGCCGCACGATCCGCTGCCGGGCGATCACAACATGCCGCGCGTGCAATCGCCGAATTTCGGCGCGTCACAGCGTTCGGTGGTTGCTCCGGGTCAGGAAGAACAAGGGTATTTCGATATGCCGGGTGGGCAAAGCGGGCACCCGCTGTCACCGTATTACGGCAGCGGGCACGCCAACTGGGTCAGCGGCGAACCGACACCGTTCCTGCCGGGTGCGGCTGAGCGGCGGATGAAATTGATGCCACGGCGATAAATTACGATTGCAAACGGCGAAGCCGGTCTAATCCGGCTCAGTGCTTCTTCTGTCCAGTCCGCTGCACTTCCGTTTCTTCGATGATCTGCGCATCTTCGATGATCACCGTCTGGTCTGCGTCAGATTGCCGGTTTGCTTCGCCGGACTGCTGCATGGTGTTTTCATACTTTCTGCGCAACCACCAGAAGCGTATCCCGACCACCACAACGGCAACAGCCAATAAAGCGAGAAAAGCGGCAAAAAAGAAAACACCCAGTACCGCCATAATGATGACGAACGGAATGAGGATCGCATAAGTAAGCCAGCGATTCACCGGAGAAACCGGCACACGCTGATAGTCACCCGATTCGTTCTGGCGGTATTCGGAAATTCTGCTGATAATAATTTTCCTGTCATCATCACTCATTGCATCAGCTCCTCTATTTCGGCTATTGTTTTGGGCGCCGCCAGCGTCAAAATTTCATGCCCTGACGGCGTAACCACAACATCGTCTTCTATACGAACACCGATATTCCAGAAATGTTCCGGAACATTATCTGCCGGGCGGATATAACACCCCGGTTCGACGGTCAGCACCATGCCCGGTTGCAATTTACGCCATTCACCTTGCAATTTGTACTCGCCGGCATCGTGAACGTCCATGCCGAGCCAATGTCCGGTTCGATGCATGTAGAAACGCTTGTAATCCTCCGATTCCACAACGGCATCGACACTGCCCCGGCACAACCCCAGATCGATGAAACCCTGCGCCAATACCTGCAATGCCGCTTGGTGCGGATCATTCCAATTGTTATCCGGTTGCACTTGCGCGATCGCCGCCGCCTGCGCGGCTAGCACCAGCTGATAAACATCGCGCTGCGGCGCAGTGAATTTACCGTTCACCGGGAATGTGCGGGTGATGTCCGATGCATAGCCGTTTAATTCACACCCGGCATCGATCAATAGCAAGTCACCCGATTTCAGCTCAGCGTCATTCTGCACATAATGTAACACACACGCATTGGCCCCGCCGGCAACGATGGAAGTATAAGCCGGCGCCTGCGCGCCGTGCCGGTAGAACGTGTAGAGCAATTCCGCTTCGATTTCGTACTCACGCATGCCCGGTCGCGTTGTCTGCATCGCGCGCTGGTGCGCTTGCGCCGAAATATCGGCGGCGCGCTGCATAACCTGCAATTCCTCGGTGTCTTTGATCAAGCGTATCTCATCCAGCAATGCGCGGCTGTCGCGAATTTCTGTTGGCGCGGCAACGCCCGTACGCGCTTGTTCGCGTACCCGGTTCAACCAGCCGATGACGCGCTGGTCCCAAGCCGGATCCAGCCCCAGTGCCGTATAAACAGCCTTTTGATCGGCCAATAATTTGGGAAGTAACTCATCCAGTTTATCAATGGCATGCGCTTCGTCAAAACCGAAAATTGCTTTCGCGGCTTCCGGCCCATAACGGTAACCATCCCAGATTTCCCGCTCCTGATTCTTTTCGCGGCAGAACAATAGCTGTTTCGGCGGCGCATCATCACCTGCGATAACGAGCACCAGCACCGCCTCCGGTTCGCGAAACCCGGTCAAATAATAAAAATAGCTGTCGAAACGGTAAGGATAATGTGCGTCACGATTGCGCAGGCGTTCCGGCGCGGTCGGGATAATCGCGATGCCGGATTGCATTTTGCTTGCCAGATGCTGGCGGCGGGCGATGAAATGTTGAAAGTGTGTCATAACGAGTTCTTTATTCCTTAAAGCGATCCGGCGGATGATTCTGCGCGAGATTTGAGTTGTTTATCCAATAATTCAAGCCGCTCCGGCGTTCCGACATCGACCCATTGACCGGAAAAATAGGCGCCGCTCACCTTCCCTGCCTGCATGGCCTGCCGCAACAACGGTGCAAGTTTAACCGGCAAACCGGGTTGTATACCGCTGAAAAGCCGCGCCTGATAAATACCGATGCCGCTGAACGTCAGTTTTGGATTTCCAGTCAGCTTAACTTGGACACCGCACAACGCAAAATCACCATCGGCATGGTGCGGCGGATTATCGACCAGAACCAGGTGCGCAAGCCGATCCGTATCAGTCTGCATTTCCTGCAATGCCGGTAACAACGCTGCATAATCCATTGTGCAATAGATATCGGCGTTCACCACCAGAAACGGCTGATCGCCGGATTCTCCCGTCAATAGTGGCAAGGCATTGGCAATCCCGCCTGCCGTTTCCAGCACCACCTGCTCGGGCGAATAGCGGATACGCACACCGTAGTGTTCACCGCAACCCAAAGCTTTTTCGATCATTTCACCCAGATACGCATGATTGATGACGATGTCGGTAAAACCGGCGCGCGCCAGATTGTTCAATTGATACTCGATCAATGCGTGCCCACCCGCCTTCAGTAACGGCTTGGGCATTGCATCGGTGAGCGGACGCATGCGTTCACCGCGCCCGGCGGCGAGTACCATCGCAGTATAGGGAATGCGTTCAGAAGGTATAGCCAACTTTCTGACCGGATTCGACCGGATGCAATGCATCCAGCAAATTCAGCAACGGATCGAGTTCGCGGTAGCGCTCGCACGTTTTGCGCAAATACTGCATCACCAGCGGCATATCGTTCAAATACGCCGCTTTGCCGTCGCGATAATTGAGCCGGGCAAAAATCCCCAGCACCTTGAGATGGCGCTGCACGCCCATCCATTCGAAATCCCGGTAAAACGCAGCAAAATCCGCACTGACCGGAAGTTCAGCCCGGCGCGCTTTTTCCCAATAACGGATAGCCCAGTCAAGAATGCGCTCTTCGTCCCATTGGATGTACGCATCCTTCAAGAGCGACACCAGATCGTACGTAATCGGGCCATACACGGCATCCTGGAAATCGATGATGCCCGGATTGGGAGCAGTCACCATCAGATTGCGCGAATGATAATCGCGATGCACCAGCACTTTGGGTTGCACCAGATTGTTGTGCAGAATCCGGGAAAAAACGGTGCGCAACACAGCCTGTTGTTTTTCCGTTAAATCCGCTTGCAGATGTTTTGCAATATACCAATCCGGAAACAGATCGAGTTCTCTTTGCAGCAAAGCTTCGTCATAAGCCGGCAGGCTTTCCGCCTGATGCGACAATTGCATTCTGACCAGCGCATCAATTGCTTCGCCATAAAATCGGCTGGCTTCATCGGGTTGCTGCCGGAGTGCTTGCAGGAATGTCGTATTCCCCAGATCGGATAACAGCAAGAAACCCAGATCGAGATTTTGCGCCAGTATTTTAGGCACATGCACGCCGGTTGCCGCGAGAATTTCCGCCACACGCAAGAATGGCGCGCAATCTTCATGCTGCGGCGGCGCATCCATGACGATAACAGTCTGATCGTCAACAGCAACACGGAAATAACGCCGGAAGCTGGCATCCGCCGATGCCGGTTGTAATGTAAACGGTTGTGCGGGAAATTGATCCTGCAACCAATGCTCAAGTAATTGTCTGCGTTCCATTCATATCTCCGGATAATCAACCATTATTCAATCGGTGAATTGTTGAGGGTATTCATCTATTCATTGACGGGCGGCAGCATGGCAAAATAACCGGCGATCCTTAACAGTGGAACCTTACGCAATAACAGTGGATAATCCGAGGTTGTAAAGAAATACCGTTTGAGATTTTATCACGTAGCCATCCGCATCAGCTGATCAAGTAGTGAATCATCAACAGGAGAACATCAATGCTTAATAAAAACGTAATCGACGAAATCAATGCCAAAGTCAGCGACATTCTGCACAACAGCCCGGCCAAGGATATCGAAAAAAACATCCGGGTACTGTTATCGGGCGCTTTTACCCGGCTTGATCTTGTCACGCGCGATGAATTTGACGTGCAGCAGGAAGTGCTGCAACGCACCCGGGAAAAATTGATACTCCTCGAAGCCAGAGTGGCCGAATTGGAAGCGCGCTTGAATCAATCCGCATCGGGTGCAACAGAAAAAAATGAAGCACCGGATCGCGTGCAAGCCGAGGGGTAGATTGAGTCAATTTCTGCTCGTGGTTTGATATTCTTGAGCCTTTTCGCATCCACACCTGACTGCACTCAGGTTTGCGTTTATTAAATGTCTCTTGCCGTTCTGTATAGCCGGGCGCTTGCGGGTATCCAAGCGCCGTTAGTGACGGTGGAAACCCACATCGCCAACGGTTTACCCAGTTTCACCATCGTCGGTCTCCCCGATACCGAAGTCAAAGAAAGCAAAGACCGCGTCCGTGCGGCACTGCAGAACGCGCAGTTCAAAATGCCCGCGCAGCGTATCACGGTCAATCTGGCGCCTGCCGATCTGCCGAAAGAAAGCGGGCGTTTCGATTTACCGATCGCACTCGGCATACTCGCAGCCACCGGGCAAATTCCCGGCGACAAACTGGATCAGTACGAATGGGCCGGAGAACTCGCGCTGACCGGTGAACTGCGGCCCATCCACGGTGCGCTGGCGATGACCTACAACGCTTCACAATCCGGCCGCAGTTTCGTACTGCCGCAACAAAACGCCGCGGAAGCGGCACTCGTTAACAAAGCCACGATTTATGCCGCCAAGTCGTTGCTGCAGATTTGCGCGCATTTGAGCGGGCACGAACCTTTGCCGGTTTACCGGAATCTCCCGGAAAACGGCAATGGCGCACAGGATTCGGTCTATCCTGATCTGGATGAAGTCAAAGGGCAAACCCATGCCAAACGCGCACTGGAAATCGCCGCCGCCGGTGGACACAGTCTTCTGATGATCGGCCCGCCGGGCACCGGCAAGTCGATGCTGGCAGCGCGCTTTCCCGGTATTCTGCCGCCCATGACCGAGCAAGAAGCTTTGGAATCCGCCGCGATTCAATCGCTCGGTTACGGCAATTTCAACGTTAAAAACTGGAAACGGCGCCCATTCCGCTCCCCGCATCACACCGCTTCCGGCATCGCTCTGGTCGGCGGCGGCAGTCAGCCGCGCCCTGGCGAAATCTCACTGGCACTGCACGGCATATTGTTTCTCGACGAACTCGCCGAATTCGACCGTAAGGTACTGGAAGTCCTGCGCGAACCCCTCGAATCCGGCAAAATCACCATCTCCCGCGCCGCCCGCCAAGCCGAATTCCCGGCGCAATTTCAACTGATCGCTGCGATGAATCCCTGCCCTTGCGGCTACCTAGGACATCCCTCCGGCAAATGCCACTGCACCCCCGATCAGATCGCCCGCTACCGCAACCGAATCTCCGGCCCATTACTCGACCGCATCGACATGCAAATCGAAGTACCCGCTGTGCCGCAACAGGAACTGGTGAAACAGCAAATTAGCGGCGAGAAAAGCAGCACGATCCGCCAGCGCGTTGAAAAAGCCTATCAATTACAACTTGACCGGCAGGAAAAAACGAATAGCCGCTTGAGTGTTAAGGAAATCGATCGATTCTGCGCACTTGATAACGCCAGCGAGAATCTGCTGAAACAAGCCATCAGCCGTTTGAATTTATCCGCTCGCGCGTATCACCGCATTCTCAAAGTCGCGCAAACCATTGCGGATTTGGCGGGAATCGAAAAAATCAACAGTCAGCATATTGCGGAAGCGATTCAGTATCGCCGGTTGGATAAACAGTAAGCTTCATATGCATTTTTTCAAAACTAAAATATAAAGCACCTGCCCCAACGGGTGAGGAATTAAATCCGATAAGAGTTAAAAAACAAGGATTAATGGGATTGTAGTAGATTTGTTTAAATGATAAGCCGATTGAACAGATATAAGTTACTGTATATTAATATATTACTTGACGCCTCACTATTCTTTTCGTAAACTGTAATCCCTAAAAAATAAAGGATTAAAATGAAAAAATTAATCATTGGAGTCTTTCTTATCATCTCATCGTTTTCTGCGCAAGCTGCAGTTACGATAAAAGATCTTACACTCTTCAATTCTGAAAATCCTGGACAAATCTGGGTTACCTGGACGACAGGTCATTGGATACTGGGAGTTAGTGATTTAGCTCATGGGCCATTACTTAATGCACCGGATGCATCGGTTGAAGGAATTCCACAAGGTAATTACTGGTTATTTGCGGATCCAGCCGGTCTCGGAACATTTCCTGAATTAGACGTTACGTTATCCGATGGATCAACTATGAGTGCTATTTTCGAAGTTTCTGGCAGTAATGGAACTGCACAATCATGGACACGGATAAGTGGCAGTCCGTTGCTATCTCTTGGATGGGCAGATGGATCTGCTGATCTAGTGGGTACTTATGCTGGCATCTCACCCGATGGCGTAAATGATTTCTATATGTACGCCACAATTGGAGCAGTACCAGAGCCTTCTCAGTACATTATGCTGCTTCTTGGATTTATAATCGTTGGTTCTTTTACGAAGCGTCATTACAAATTTTCATAACTTAAGGAAATGCTGATTAATTGGCCGAGCAAGATGATATGCAAGACGGATGAGTGCAAGAAACAAGACGTATCAATACGATAGGCGAGTTTTTGAACACCACCCAGCACAGCAAATTGCGTGTACAGGCAATTAATCAGTGTTTCCTTAAAGAAATCGATCAATCTTGTGCACTTGACTCAGCCATTTGAACTTGTCAGCCCGAGCGTATCACCATATTTTGAAAATCACTTGGGCGATTGCAGATTTGACGAGTACCGATAAAATCACTAATTAGCATATTGCAGAAGCGATTCGATTCGATATCGCAGACTCGATAAGCAATAAGCTTTAGCATCATTCCATCAGGATTGCTCAAACTCTCGGAGCGATGACTGGTAAGCTGCCGTTTTAGCAGCAAATATAACTTTCATCATTGCCGGTTCAAATAAATTACTCCAATGCCTTATTACTCGCATGCTAAAATTCACCCTGAATTTTGATTGTTCGTCCGGTTAACCTGAAATATCAATCCTCGTTTTATCATCCATGATACAACTCACCATTAATGGACAACCGCAGCAATTCGAGGCACCGATCAATGTAGCGCAACTGATCGATCATCTTGCGCTGCACGGCAAACGTATCGCTATCGAATGCAATGGCGAAATCGTGCCGCGCAGCCGGTTCTCGGATCAGATGCTGATTCATGGTGATCAACTCGAAGTCGTTGTCGCCGTCGGCGGCGGTTAGTTTGTCATTTCGTTTTAAAACACTCTGAAAACATCATCGCATGAACAGCTTAGTCATTGCCGGTAAAACTTATTCTTCCCGTTTACTAGTCGGTACAGGAAAATACAAGGATTTCAACGAAACCCGCGCGGCGGTGGAAGCCAGCGGCGCTGAAATCATCACGGTGGCGATCCGACGCACGAATATCGGGCAAAATGTCAACGAACCGAATCTGCTGGACACACTGCCGCCGTCGAAATACACGCTGCTGCCCAATACGGCGGGCTGCTACACAGTTGACGATGCGGTACGCACATTACGGCTAGCGCGCGAATTGCTCGATGGACACAGTTTGGTCAAATTAGAGGTGCTGGGTGATCCTCGAACCCTGTATCCGAACGTGGTGGAAACTCTCAAAGCCGCAGAGATCCTGATTAAAGAAGATTTTCAGGTAATGGTGTATACCTCGGACGATCCGATCATGGCCAAGCAATTGGAAGAAATGGGCTGCGTCGCGGTGATGCCGCTCGCCTCGTTGATCGGTTCCGGCATGGGTATTTTGAATCCTTGGAATCTGCAAATCATCATCGATAACGCCAAAATTCCGGTGCTGGTCGATGCCGGCGTCGGCACCGCTTCCGATGCAACCATTGCCATGGAACTCGGGTGCGATGGCGTATTGATGAATACCGCGATTGCTGCCGCGAAGAATCCGGTATTGATGGCCTCGGCGATGCGCAAAGCCGTCGAGGCCGGGCGTGAAGCCTATCTGGCCGGCCGTATGGCAAAAAAACTCTACAGTGCCAGCCCCAGTTCACCAACGAAAGGCATCATCGCACAAGCGGAAACAGTATCGAAAAAACCCGCCAGCGGTAAACCCTGATCGTTTTAGTTTAGTCTTGCCAGCCCTTTAATCCATGCAACAAACCATACGCAGCTTTGTTCTCCGGCAAGGACGCGTTTCCAACGCGCAACGCCGCGCCTGTGAAACGCTATTGCCCAAGTACGGCATTCCGTTCAGCGAAAATCTGCTCGATCTGGATCGGGTGTTTGGACGCCAGGTGCCTAAAATTCTGGAAATCGGATTCGGCATGGGTGAAAGTACAGCGGCTATCGCCAAATCGCATCCGGAAAACGATTATCTCGGTATCGAAGTGCATACGCCGGGTGTGGGCAGTCTGCTCAATCAAATCGAGCAGCACGGATTGACCAATTTACGCATCATTCAGCACGATGCCGTCGCGGTATTGCAACATATGCTGCCCGCCGCGTGCCTGGATGGCATTCACATCTTTTTCCCCGACCCTTGGCCGAAAGCCAGACACCATAAACGCAGACTGATTCAACCCGCTTTGGTTACCCGCTTATGCAGCCATTTGAAACCGGGAGGCTATCTTCATGCCGCGACCGACTGGGAAGATTATGCCGAGCAAATTTTGCATGTTTTGAGCCAGGAACCGCAACTCAATAATACTGCAATGGATTATGCGCCGCGGCCGGATTACCGGCCATTAACCAAGTTTGAACAAAGAGGAATCAAACTTGGGCATGGCGTATGGGATTTGATTTTCCGGAAGAACTGAGTTTTATCCAGTGAAAATGGAGCCTCTCGCGCGACTGGATTTTCCCGGTTTATTTTGTTTTCAATAAGTATTTCTCAGCAGCCAGATTGGCAATTTTCTTGCCCATCTCGGAACCTACTTTGCCGGAATTGCGGTAATGCACACCATCGTAAATGCGTGCATTGGCAACTTCTTGCATAAAATCGTCAAGCTTCGTCCAACTGCGTGCTACACCGCCCGCAGCGGCGCTGGTCGTTGTTAGCGCCGGCGTTTGACCGTCGCCGATTTCGATTTGCAGCACCGTCCCGACGGCAGCGGAAACGATGCAGTGCGCGCAAGGGTATTCCGGGTGCATCGGCGTATCAATAAAAGGCAGCCATGATGCATCACGCCCGGTTGCATCGTTACCGTCGATATCGCCGTTGCGGATCGCCGTCACCGGCCGCCAGAAACCGTAATGATATTTCGCATCGAACACGGCAATCAATCCATCATCCGAGGCTTGCGTCACAGCGGCGAACAAGCGTGCATTTTGCGTAATTTCCCTTCCCGGCCTATCGGCAATCGAACGCACGACACCGTGATAAATCGGCGGCATGACTTCTTCCCAGAAGCGGGCGATGGCGGTTTGTTCCGCACTTCTTTGTTGACTATTCTTACCGCCGAGCGCCTTGACTTCGTTATAATCGCGCGCCCATAATTCGCTGCCCAGTTCAGGCGGCGGTGCCGGGCGGAATTGAGCCGGGTGTGTCATCAACCAAGGCTTACGATGCATCCATTGCGGTGCTTCAGGTATCACCGTAGGCACGTAAACTCCCGCTTTGGCGTAAGGACGATAAGATTCTCCGGCGCTTGCTCCGTCATCGATACGTAGCGCCAGGATTGCAGCAGCTGCTTTCTCACCCACCGTAATGCCGCTGGCTTTGCTTTCTCCATCAGCGATCACGGCCAGCGCGGCTTGATATACCTGATCGATTGCGGATTGCTGAGATGGCACAAGCTTAGACAATGCCGCCCGATTTGCCGCGGCTACCGCCGCTTCAACCGACGCACCAGGCGCCGCTTCCAGTTTTGTATCTTTCACCGTATAACGCCGGGTAATCGCATTGACAGCCTCATACACGGATGCTTGCACAATCGCCAGCGCTCGTTCGGCTGGTAGCGGTCCGATCTTGGCATTCACCACGATATCGCCCGCCAGCTGATTCCAGTCGGTCACGGCATCGGCGAGTACCTCAAGCGGCGCCAGCATCCACAAAAACGACGTAACGGCCATCACTCTGCGCATTTCTCGATATTTTCCAGCTATTTGCATCATGTCTATTTCCCACAAATTTATTCTTTGAAATTTTCCGATATTTCCGATTGCCCTTGTTTGATTAAGATCATCAGCTCACTTCATATCCCTTGTATTTTATTGATATCAAACCCCCATTGAAGCGGATCCTCAATATTTTCTACACCATCGGTGCCTTTGGATAAATCCAGAATTTCGACCGGAATATGCGCATTGGCGCGTGTCGAAAAGAAAGTTTTAATGATGGGCGTGGTCAGTTTTTTTGTGGATTGCTCCATGACGACCCCCAATCGCCCGGATTTAAGTTTTAACAAAGTACCGCTTGGGTAGATGCCGATCGTCTTCACAAAAGCCTGAAAAATCGTTTCGTCAAAATGTCCGTCTTTCCAAGAAGCCATTTTGCGAATCGATTCCGCCGGAGACCAAGCAGGTTTGTAGCAGCGATCCGACGAGATGGCGTCGTAAACGTCGCAAACCGCGCCCATGCGGGCAAACAGCGTCAATGCATCACCGGATAATTTTTTCGGATAACCTTTGCCATCAACGCGCTCGTGATGATGCAAACACACATCCAAAGCGGTTTCATGCACTTGATAACAGGATTTCAGAATCTCCCAGCCGCGCTCCGGGTGGCTTTTCATGATGACAAACTCTTCATCTGTCAATTTGCCCGGTTTGTTCAGTACCTCATTCGGAATCACCATTTTTCCGATGTCGTGCAACAATCCGGCTGTACCCGCCTGTTTGATTTGCGCCGCGTCCAAGCCCAATTGCCTTCCCAGAGCGACCATCAGCATGCAAACCGCAACCGAGTGCATGTAGGTATACTCGTTGACATTCTTCAGGCGAATTAATGTCAACAGCGCATTCGGGTTGCGCTCCATCGATTGATTGATCTCATCGACCAGCGACTCCGCACCTTCGATTTCAAGCGCTTTTCCCATACGCACTTCGCTGAACATCGAAGTCACCGCTTCTTTGGCTTTCTTCTGAATTTTTTTTGCGGTTTCCAATTCCTCCTCTACCGAAACCCGCGCCACGGGCTTTTTGACCGGCTGCGCCGCACTGCCGGTATCGACCGGCTTGGCAGGCTGGGGATTTTCAACATGGATTTTTTTATCACCGGCGACGTCGAGTCCTTTACTGGTATCAATCCATATTTCATCCAGATCGCAGCTTACCAACTTATCCAGATCTTTTTGCAGCTCCAGTTTGAATGATTTCTTCCAAAACGGATGTTCCAGCCAATTACCGCGGATCGCATGAATATACATTCCCAACCGGACATCATTTGTTTGCACTTTTTTTATCATACGGATTCAATATAAAAAGCTGAGAAATTACGAATATCAATAAGAATCCGGATTCACCGATCGGACCGCATCGATCAGTTTCCGGATTTCAGATTCCACATTCAACTGAAAAAGAAGAGTGCCTATTGTGCACTTTTCAGTGGGAAAGTTAACGGTAAGATTGCGATGTTTTTATAGGGGTATTCCAATCATCATAAGAAAGGGTCGAATACCCCGGAAGTTGGTGGTATTTGCATCAGGCAATGCATCAATAGGCATCCGCTACTGCAGATTTCGATTTTCTCAGGAAAAATCTGCTTCATTTTCTTGTTTGCTGTGGGCCATTTATTGCAAACAGTCTGCGTTCTTTTTCAAAGTACGCCGTGCATAATAAGCAAAAGCCACCGCGCTGCGTTGTCCGCGCAGAATCCAGTCATGCGCTTCCCGGCCCAAATCGGGGTCGATCGGCTGAATGGTGCCTGCGGAAGCCGCCAGCAGATGCATGCGCGCCGCCCGCTCAAAGGCAAGCGCCAAAATGCAGCCTTGTTCAATGCTCGAACTGGCGATCAATAAGCCGTGATGCGCCAACAACAGCGCATGCTTGTTGCCGATAGCTTTGGAAATCAATTCACCTTCCTCGTTGCCGACCGGCACGCCGGGCCATTTCGGCAGAAAAGCGACATCGTCGTAGAGCACGCAGTTGTCCATGTGGGAAATTTCCAGCGGTACTTCCAGCATGCTGAGCGCGGCGGTATGCACGGCATGCGTATGAATGATGCATTGCACATCGGGCCGCGTGCGGTATAGCCAGGAATGAAAGCGGTTGGCCGGATTGGCCATGCCGTCGCCTTGTAAAACTTCCAGATCTTCATTGACAAGCAGCAAATTGCTCGCGCAAATTTCGTCAAAACCGAATCCCAGCCGTTGCGTCAAATAGGTCCCGGGTTGTTCACCGCGTACGGTGATCTGCCCCGCCAATCCGGAATCGTGTCCGTTATCGAACAAAATCCGGCAAGTCAGCGCCAGCTTCTGCGCTTGCGTGTAATCAGCACCTTGCAGGTGTTGATCCATCTGCACAAAGGATTGTTTGATCAGTTGCTCTTTATTCAAATCGAAAGTGTCATTGCTCATCATTTTTCCCGGATTCTAATGTTCGTCGTGACGGGTGATAAAACGCTCAATTTCGCGGCGATCGCGTTTGGTTGGGCGTCCTTTGGTATAAAACGGCTGCGGCTGCGCTTTTAAACGGACTGCCAGCAACTCCCGCTTTTCCCGGCTTGCCTCGGTTTCACGGTACAGCTGCTGCGCCACGGTGGCGGATCCTCTTTTATTGGATAGTCCCAATACTTCGATGTCGTATTGGTAATTATCGATGCGAATGGTTAATTGGTCTCCCGCAGCAAGCACTTTGGCCGGTTTAACCCGCTGACTGTTCACGGTTACCCGACCCCGATCGATCGCTTCGGCGGCCAGCGAGCGTGTTTTAAAAAAACGTGCCGCAAACAGCCATTTGTCTACGCGGAATTTTTCTATCGCATCATCCGGTTGCATTTCAAAATGTATCCACGAGATTAGTTTCTATCTTGATTTTGCTCTGCAGTGTTTTATGCACCGGGCATTGATTGGCGATTTCCAGCAACCGGGCTCGTTGCTGCTCGCTCAAATTGCCGCTCAACCGGATCTTGCGCGTAATGACATCAATCATTGTTTTCTGCTGCTCACAACCGGCGCAATCGTCGGCATGAATCCTGTCGTGATGCAACTCGACACGAATATCCTGCAAATCGATTTGTTTGTGATTGGCGTACATGCGCAGCGTCATCGACGTGCAGCAACCCAATGCGGCGAGCAGTAATTCATACGGATTAAGCCCGAGATCCGCGCCGCCGAGTGCGATGGGTTCATCGCTGATCAGCCGGTGATGCGGCGTCAGAACCTCGCGCGTGAATTTTTTATCGTATTCGTGCACGATCACATATCCCGATCCAATCGGCGGTTGTTGCTCATCCGCCGCTTTAGCCGGTACTTGTTCCGCTTGCAGATAACGGCTTGCCCAGGCCGACAAAACTTCCGCGACATAGCGCGAATCGTGCGGATTGGACAGCATATGATCGGCATGATCAAGCGACACAAAGCTTTTCGGGTGCTTGGCTGCGGTAAAAATTCGTCCTGCTTCGTCGATCGGCACGATCTCATCGAGTGGTGAATGAAAGATCAATAGCGCTTTTCTCAGTGCACCGATATGAGCGACTGAATTATATTTCTCCAGATCATCAATGAACTGACGCCGTATCTTGAAGCTTCTTCCGGCCAATTCAACCTGCACCGATTCTTCATTCTGCAACTCGCGGTAAGAATCCGCGAACAAATGTTTGACATGATCGGCTGTCGCCGGTGCGCCGATAGTGGTTACCGCTTTGACCGAAGGCAGATCTTGCGCTGCCGCCAGAACAGCGGCACCGCCCAGGCTGTGCCCGATCAATAGCGTGGGCGCGGCATAGTGTTGTTCAAGATAACGCGCCGCGGCTAATAAATCCTGCAAATTGGAGGAGAAATTGGTATTGGAAAAATCCCCTTGGCTACTGCCGAGACCGGTAAAGTCGAAACGCAATACCGCGATGCCGCATTCAGCGAGTGCGAGCGCAATCCGTGCAGCCGCCGGATTGTCTTTGGAGCAGGTGAAACAATGGGCAAAGAGTGCATACGACTTGATCGTGCCGGCTGGAATTTCCAGCAAACCGGATAACGATTCGCCTTGCGGATTTTGAAATACGGCCTCAATGCGGGACATGGACTATTTACCTTTCAAACAGATCAAAAACAGTCTTTCAAGCGGAATGCTGTTTGCAAATAGTATCAAAAATCGAATGAAAAGATTCTTTTCTTCGCGGAAAAAACGGCAGGGATTCAGGAAGTCAAGCACTCAAATAATGTATTCGATCGGCATGACTGTTTTTCTTGGTAAGGATGACAAAACGCTTTTCTGGATTTTCAGCACTTCATCCAACTGAAAATCCGCATCCATATTGAGAGAGAAACCGCTGCGATCACTGAGCAAATTATCGATCGCCGCTTTGGCGGTAGCAATCGTGCGATCATCAACTGTCACCTGGGTCAGAATGCGCTGTAAAGTTTCGCGATCGATCGCGTGAGCCGCTCTGTCCAGGGAATAATATCCGGCTACCGCTACGCGATTGTCTAAAAGCACTGCCGCATTTCCCCACACTACATTGTCACGATCCACACCGGCCACTGTATCGATAGCCCACACGGCCATATCGCCAAAGGTCTTGTCGGCAGCCATTTGCGCGAGCATATGATCGACCACCACCGATTTATTTGCCGGCGAGAATGTACTATCAAGCAAATGATTCACGACCCGTGTCACATTGTGCGTCTGGTAGTGCAGTGAAGCTTTTCCCCAGCTGGAATCCGTGAATGGCACAGACGTCAAAGCTCCCGTCACTTGCGCAATCATCTCATTTTGTGTAGCACCGGCAGTCAACTTGTGCGTAATAAAATCAATCACCAGATTCTTGTCACTCTCCGCTGCCCGGTTACCAACCAAATCATGAATAAAAGTGCTGGCGAATTCAGTATGACTCAATCGCACGTGATACTGTTTGTCGAAGAATAAAGCACTTTGCGCCAATGATTGCGCTACGCTTGCCAAGGATTGGCCATTCTGCAACCGTGTACCGAGAATTGTCAGATTGACTGCACCGGGTGCAGTATTAAACAGCGCCAGTATGAGCTGAAAAACGGAGGTCTGTTGTTGAACAGTAAGCACCATATCAAAATTTTATCGCACGGATTCAATTATTTTGCATGCCATTTATGCATGCGATTCGAATTGTATGTAATTGCAAAAAACAATTGTTGAGCAAAATCAATTCCAAAACGCTTACCTACTCCTGCGCCCGATTTTCGGTAATAATCCTTTCATTTGCAATGCGGCAAATTGCCGCACCTGAAGATAATGGCAGTGGAGATCTCACGAAAGTACCCATTTAATTTATGACAACATCGTTACAAATTCTCATCCTGGGTCACGGCGAAATGGGTCATGCGATGGAATTCCTGCTCAAAGACCGGCACACGCTGAGTATCTGGGAGAAATTTCCACATATCGACCGCCCTTACGTCACGCTGGAACAAAGTGCGCCGCATGCCGACATTGTGTTATTTTGCCTGCCGGTCAACCCGCATCGCGAAGTTATTCAGCACATGGCACTGCTGCTGCAAAAGACCTGCCTGTGCGTCAGCATCGCCAAAGGGCTTGACGAATGCGGCAAAACCGCAGCACAAATCTTTGCTGAGAATTTACCGGAGCATCAACCGTACGCACTGCTGTACGGCCCGATGATTTCCGAGGAAATCCGCGCCGGGCGATATGCATTTGCGCAGCTGGGATGCCGGGACCTCACAGCATTTCATACGCTGCAAGCTTGTTTCAATCACACCAAGCTGTACATCGATCATACGACGGACATCACAGGTATCAGCTGGTCGGTGATTCTAAAAAACGTGTATGCAATGGCATTCGGCATGGCCGATGAACTTCAGCTCGGCGATAATGTACGCGGTTTTCTGGCAACCATGGCCTTGCACGAACTTAGCAGGATTGTGCAAACGATGGGTGGGCAAGCCGATAGCCCGTATCATCTGGCGGGATTGGGAGACTTAATCACCACTGCTACCAGCGCAAGCTCGCATCATCATGAATTAGGCCGCAAATTGGCGCGAGAGGAAACAAACGATATTTCCGGCGAAGGGCCGCATACTTTAAAAATGATTAATCAGTACGGACTATTAAACTTACAGCATTACCCACTCTTTCAGTTGATCGACGAAATGGTGCAAAATCCATGCAATGTCCGGTCAAAATTCGAAGATTACTTCAAACAAACTTTTCCGCGGTAGCAGTAAGAACTAAACCTCAACACCCGGTGAATCTTATCTGCTTTGAAAGCCGATACAATGAGTCGACACACATTCGGTAATTTAATCGCATCAGTTTTTAAGATATCGCACCGACAGTAAAAGATGCATCCGAAAAACCAACATACGCATTACCTTCCGAATCCGTAATAGCTCCACTTGTCAGGTACGCTGTATAGATTGCACCAGGCATTAAATCATCAGTTGGATCGATAATGACACTTCTGCCATTAAAAGTAACTTGACTGCTATCAGTCATGGCAATGCTCCGGGTATCCGCTCCATTTCTGAGAACAAGACCACCGCTTCCCGCAACAATTTTTTCGTCAAATCTCAAGACAATCGGTTGATCTGACTTAATATTCCCTTCATTATTGGGATAACTGCCAACAAGCAATGGCGCGGAATCAATTGTTCCCAAAATGATCTGATAGTCGCCTCCCGACAAAGGATTTCCTGCCGTATCAGTAATTGCATGAGCGGGAATTTGCACGGTATAAATTGAGTCTGGATTCAAGTCTGCTATCGGATTGAGAGTTATGATACCTTTTCCAAAAGTTACTTGATCAGCATCTCTGACGTTAATGGTTCGTATATCAGAACCATTGCTGATAACGATATTCCCATTTCCAGCAACCACCTCTTCATCTAAAAAGAATCTGATATCCTGATCCGTTTTAACATTATCAATTTTTAGCCCCGATTTAATTGAAAAAAGAGGACCGGGGTCAATCGTTGAAAAAGTAGCATCAGTAAAGCCATCGTATGGAATACCTGCTTTATCGGTAATCACACCACTTGCCATTCGTGCTGTATAAGTTGTTCCAGGAATCAGATCTTCTGACGGATCGATGATGACTTTGTCACCATCAAAGGCCACTTGATTTTTATCGTCGATAGCGATAAATCGTGTATCGCTCCCATTGCTGAGCACAAGATAGCCAGTACCGGCTTTAACTGCCTCATTGAAACGCAGCGTGATGTCATTATCAACTTTAAAATCCGGCGAATTATTTTTAGGATTACTATCAACAAGCAATGGTTGAGGAATAGCAGGAGCTGTTTTATAGAATGAGCTCAATAAACCCGTGTTTGGATGACCTGCGATATCAGTAATTACTCCGCTTTCAATTTGAAGCACATAATCCGAATCAGGTAACAAATCATCCACAGGATTGATAGTGACAGTATCTCCCGCAAAGGCAACCTGGCTAGTATCGTTAATTGCAATGGTTCTGACATCGGTGCCATTGCTAATTACAATGTTCCCTGCCGCGGCTTTAACTGCTTCATCAAAGTGAAGTTCGATATTCTCGTCAACCGGGAAAAATACTCGATTTAAAGAGTATAAATTGGGAGATGAATCCGTTGTCTCAAAGGATGCATTGTTAAAGCCTGCCTGCGATTTTCCTTCGCTATCCAGGAAAACCCCATCTGCAACTTGGATTGTATAAGCAGTATCCAGCAGTAAATCGGCTGATGGACTGATGGTCACTACACCAAATTCTCTTGATTGCAAAAAAGGACTTCTAGAATGGTAATCCTGTGGACCAAATTTAACTTGACTGCTGTCATTAACATCAATGTATCGCGTATCGGTACTGCTGCTGATAACAATATTCCCTTTTCCAGCACTTACAGGTTCATCAAAATAAAAAAATACAATCTCATCATCGATTTTGAAAGTAGGTTTTACTGAATTGAATACAACGGGATAAGTCTCATGAGGAAAAAGATCGGCAGCAAAGTTACCATACCGGTCATAAGGCTCCGCCCTTGAAATGGTATCCGAAATGCCGGGAGTCAACAGGTTATTAACAGTTAATTTTGAATCAATGGAATCATCATCAGTGAACATCGCGCTTATCCTCTAGCAACAGGCCATGTGTATTGGTGAGAAAAAACTGCGCTTTCCAGCTTAATTTGTTACGCACCGGTCAACTCGAAAACAATTTCTAACAAACTACTAAGCGAAATGTATCGTTACATCAGTTCCGATCAGCAATGTCGCGGCATCAAATGTGTAAGTGTGATAAGCACCGCTAATCCCACCGTCAACCCAACCGCTGCCAAGGCCGGTTAATATATCTCCTGTATTGCCATCTACTGTCAAAGTATTGCTGGTATCCGACAAATTCAGTAAATCCAACCGGCTGACTGTGAGTGTATTGTTACCGCTGCCGGTCAAATCGATGGTTTCGATACCATCGATCTTGCCGCGCACATCGGCCAGATTGAGGTTCAAGCCGCTGCCCGTTAGTGCCAGCGTATCGCTGCCCGCGCCACCGTCCACAAGCCGGAAATCGAGACCGGATACTTTGATGATGTCGTCGCCTGCGCCACCATGAAACACATCCGCACCGCCACCACCGGTCATCAAGTCGTTGCCATCACCGGCGGCAAAACTTTCTGCCGCTGCAGTACCACCAGTCAAGTGATCGTCTCCGGATGTTCCCAGGAATGCCACGGCATTATTAAAATTCGCACCGAACACGACATAACTAGATCTGGAGCCAAAGAAAGCGATATCGCTCTCTGAAACACTCATGATCACATCATCCAATCCATCACCGTTGACATCCCCTGCATCGCTGATGAAATCACCCAACCTGCCATTTAGTTGAGGTCCTTTTAGGATTAGACCGTTGCTTCCATCCAAGCTGGATAGATTCAAAGAAGCACTAAAACCAGATTCTTTACCAAATACGATATAACTTGCACCCACTCTAAAACCGTCCGGATCAGCATTGGGCGCGCCAATCATCAGATCATCGAAACCATCGCCATTAAAATCTCCAATACCGCTCACTGAAGACCCAGCGCCGCTAAATTCTCTTTCTCCATCCAAACGAAAGCCGTTATCGCCATCCAGGCTGGATAAACCCAGTACCGCACTAAATCCCGATGCTTTGCCGAATACCACATAACTGGAATCGTTCGGATCAACACCTGGTGCGCCAACAATCAAATCATCAAATCCGTCTCCGTTCACATCGCCCGCGGTGCTGATTGAATATCCCGCATGATCGCCCGCTGCTTCGCCATCCAAACGAAAACCATTGCTCCCGTCTAAACTCGATAAATCTAGCGATTCATTCATGCCTTCGGCTTTGCCAAACACCACATAGCTGGAACCAGAACTCTCACCGTTCAGGTCAGCATAAGGAGCACTAATGATCAAGTCATCGAAGCCATCCCCATTTACATCTCCGGCTGTATTTACTGTATCTCCGGTAGCGATTCCATCCAGGCGAAAACCTTTGTCAGCATTTAAATGAGTCAAATTAAGCACAGCATCGAACCCGGAAGCCTTACCAAAGATCAAGTAGCTGGAATGAGCTACAGGCGAACCAAGGATCATGTCATCAAAGCCATCACCGTTGAAATCCCCTGCACTGCTGACAAAATTACCGGGATCTTCAGCTACAGCCAATCCATTCACGCGAAAGCCATTGCTTCCGTCTAAACGGGATAAATCCAGTGATGCATTGAAACCGGCAGCTTTGCCAAATAGCACGTAGGCGTTGCCGGAATATCCGCTATCAGGGCCATACAATGTAGTGCCAATGACCAAATCATCAAAGCCATCGGCATTGATATCACCGGCATTACTGATCGAGAAATCATTAGAAACATTTGCATTTATTCCATCAATACGGAAGCCATTACTACCATTCAGATTAGATAAATCCAATGTGGCACCAAACCCTGAGTTTTTGCCGAATACGATGTAAGCGGCGTCGGATACGAGATTGCTTGAACCCAAAGAATCAATATCAGAATCAGAATTTTCCACGCCAATCATCACATCATCGAATCCATCGCCGTTAAAATCTCCGGCACTACTAACTTTATAGTTCGGATAATCACTGACAATACTTTCAGTCAAGCGAAAACCATTGCTGCCATCGAGGCTGTACAGATTAATGTTACCTTTAAGAAAATCGTCGATCGCAGCTTTGGCGGTATCCACCGTAGCTGCATCGGCTGTCACCCTTGCGAGAATTTTAGCCAATGCAATGGAGCTTTGAGCTGAATCCGGTATTGTGTACGGAGTATTGCTTAACATGGTGATAGTAGTCTTTATCAGCATATCTAGAGTTACTCCCGCTGGCACTTGCGAAAGAATATATTGCAGCATCAATGGGCTGGTCGCAGCACCAATTTTGTCAATCGAGTAATAGCTCGACACCTCGATGCGATTATCAAATAGCGCTGCCGCCTTCCCCCAAACGGGATCGGAGTGATCGATACTATCCAATGCCGTTATAGCCCACTCGACCATTGCACCAAAGGTTTGTCCGGCAGCCATTTGAGCGAGGATGTAATCAACCGCAAATGCTTTATCCGCTGCTGTAATTGTATTTCCCGTTAGTCTCAATACTAATTTCTCAGCAATACGCGTGTTATAGCTCGTTGCAGCTTCACCCCAATCCGGGTCTGAAGTTGGAATGGAAGAGAGCGTTTGCGTCAGCTCCGAAACCACTTCGGCTTGCGTGGCACCAGCAGTCATTCTGCCGATGATGTAATTTTCCGCCCAGGTTTTATTACTGGCGGAAGCATGATCACCCACCAGGTTATCAATAAAGCTCTTGGCAAACTGGCTGGGAAATACGTCGTTATAAATGGGCCCAAAGAATTGATTCGTTCCGGATAACGATTGCGCCAGGTCAGCGAATGACTTTCCATTACGCAATTGATCACCCAGCATATCCAGAAAAACCGCACCGGGAGTCGAATTAAAGATTACTTGGGTGAGCTGCAGAATTTTGGTTTGCTGCTGTGCTGTCAGTGCCATGCGATGAATCTCCTCGATGAATACGATCCTTAAAGACCCAGTTTAAAAAGCAATCGATTTCATGCAGATAAATGCGTAAACGGCTCACAGTACAACATTTCTTTTCGATTGACTGTGCGTTTTCGCACTGCGCACTGTGAATTTTTCCAGCCACACGCGTTATTCATGCCCGGAAAAGTGCGATATAGGGCAAGCGCCGGGATTCCAGCATAGAATCGACCTATGCTGGATATTTAATAAAAATCCCACAAAAACAATTAATCAATCTTTTATGGGATGCCCCTATATGTTGCTGTATTTCATCGCTGGGGTAAAAATACGTTAGAATATGCGCCTTTTAGAAATTTTTATCGGGAGTTCCTGAATGTCAATGGCTGACCGTGACGGTGTAATCTGGTATGACGGGAAAATGGTTCCCTGGCGGGATGCCAATACGCATGTACTAACACACACGTTGCACTATGGTTTGGGTGTTTTTGAAGGATTGCGCGCGTATGAAACCGCGCAGGGTGCGGCAATTTTCCGCTTGCAGGAGCATACCGACCGCTTATTCAATTCAGCACATATCTTCATGATGAAAATGCCGTACGACAAGGCCACCATCATGCAGGCGCAATGCGATGTAGTAAAACAAAATAAACTCTCGTCCGCGTATATCCGCCCGATCGCTTTTTATGGCGCCGAAGCGATGGGACTTTCCGCCAGAACCCTGTCGGTGCACGTCGCCATTGCCGCCTGGTCATGGGGAACGTATTTAGGGCCGGAAGCGCTGGAAAACGGCATTCGCGTCAAAACATCGTCGTTTACCCGTCACCATGTCAACATCAACATGTGCCGCGCCAAATCGGTCACCACCTACGCCAATTCGATTCTGGCCAACCAGGAAGTGGCGTTGAACGGTTACGACGAAGCCTTGCTGCTGGATGTCGAAGGCTATGTGGCCGAAGGCTCCGGGGAAAATATTTTCATCGTCAAGCAAGGCAAACTGTACACACCGGATTTAACGTCCTGCCTGGAAGGCATTACGCGCGCTTCGATTATCGAAATTGCCGGGGAGCTCGGCATTCCGGTAATCGAAAAACGCATCACACGCGACGAAATTTATTGCGCCGACGAAGCGTTTTTCACCGGCACCGCCGCCGAAGTAACGCCGATCCGCGAATTGGATAACCGCATTATCGGACCAGGCAAACGCGGCCCCATTACCACGCAAATACAAACCCGTTTCTTTGATTGCGTCAAAGGTCGAGCCCAAAATCACGCTGATTGGCTTACCTTAGTTTAATACCGTCACATTGGAGTTATCGTTATGAATCAGCAAAGCAATAATAAAGCACGAGAAATCGAAATTACCGCCGACGATTTGCCGTTGCACTGCCCGACACCGGCGATGATGCTATGGAATACCCATCCGCGGGTTTTTCTGCCCATCGAAGCCACCGGCGAGGCGCTCTGTCCCTACTGCGGCACACATTACACGCTGAAAGGCGGTGCTGTCGCGGGACATCATTAAAACCGGTTGATTTCCGCGCAAACTTGCATTCCGGCGATCGCGATGAATCAATGATGGTGGATCGCGTTTTATCAACACTCTTTCTTTCGGACGATTAACCTATGCCAGCCATTCCTCATGAAATTTTCAAAGCGTATGACATCCGCGGCGTTGTCGGCAAAACGATCACCGCGGAAAATGTCGAAAAAATCGGTCACGCCATCGGTTCCGAAGCGCGTGCAAGGAATCTGACCGCCATCGCCATCGGCCGCGACGGCCGGTTATCCGGTACTGAGTTATCGCAAGCACTGGCGCGCGGCATCCGCAAAAGCGGGATCGACGTCGTCGATATCGGCATGGTGGCGACACCCATGTTGTACTTCGCTGCGCACGAATTGTGTCAGTACTCCGGCGTCATGGTGACCGGCAGTCACAATCCACCGGAATACAACGGTTTCAAGATCGTACTGGGCGGCCAGACGCTGGCGGCGGAAACCATTCAGGCGCTGCGCCTGCGTATCGAAAACAACGATCTGACACAGGGCGCAGGCCATTACTCCGAACACAACATCGCCGCAACCTATTTGCAGCGCATTACCGGCGATATCAAACTGGCCCGTCCGATCAAAATTGTGGTCGATTGCGGCAACGGCGTGGCGGGCGCCTATGCACCGGCGCTTTATCGCGGCTTGGGTTGCCAGGTAAGCGAATTGTTCTGCGACGTGGACGGTTCTTTTCCCAACCACCACCCCGATCCTTCCGTGCCTGATAACCTGAACGATGTCATTCAAGCGCTGCAAACGACCGATGCGGAAATCGGCCTGGCATTCGACGGCGACGGTGACCGGCTCGGCATCGTCACCAAGGATGGCCATATCGTCAATGCCGACCGCCAGCTGATGCTATTTGCCGCCGATGTGCTGTCGCGCAATCCCGGCGGAAAAATCATTTTCGACGTCAAATGCACGCGCAATCTGGCGCCATGGATCCGTCAGCACGGCGGTACGCCGGTAATGTGGAAAACCGGTCACTCGTTCATCAAATCCAAGCTCATCGAAGAAAAAGCATTATTGGCTGGGGAAATGAGCGGGCACTTATTCTTTAAAGAACGCTGGTACGGCTTTGATGACGGTTTATACGCCGGCGCGCGTTTGCTGGAATTGCTGAGTCGCGAACAGGACATCACCGCCACGCTGAAAAACCTCCCCGACAGCCTCAATACACCGGAATTGCAGGTGCGTACGGCGGAAGGCGAAAATCACACATTGATCGCACAATTGCAGAAAAACGCCGTGTTCGATAATCCGCAGCAAGTCATCACCACCGACGGTTTGCGGGTCGAATACTCCGATGGTTTCGGCCTGGCGCGCGCTTCCAACACCACGCCGGTCGTGGTGCTGCGCTTCGAAGCCGACAATCAAGCCGCGCTACAACGCATTCAGGAAGATTTCCGCCGCAATATCCTGCAAGCCAAAGCGGACGCGCAATTGCCTTTCTAGGCCGCGATCGCGGCTTTGCCACACGATGCGCATCGCAATCGCCCAAATCAATTGCACGGTTGGTGATATCAGCGGCAATGCCGGAAAAATACGGCAAGCAGTAGAACAAGCCAAACAATCGGGTGCGGAATTAGTCGTCACACCGGAACTGGCGCTTTGCGGCTATCCACCTGCCGATTTATTACTGCGCGAAACGTTTTGCCGCGCGTGCCAGCAAGCGTTGGCGGAACTGGTTGAAGCGATTCGCGGTGTCACGTTGATCGTCGGTCACCCGCACTTTCAGGATGGCAAGCTCTACAACGCCGCTTCCGTGATTCGCGACGGCGAAATTCTGCACAGCTATCGTAAAAGAATTCTCAACGCCTCCCCGTTTTTTAACGAGCATTACTACTTCGATAGCGGCACTGCACCCTGCATTTTCGAGCTTGGTGGTGTGACATTCGGCATCGCGATTTGCGCCGATTTTTGGCTGGAAAGATTATCCGATGCAGCCGTTTACGGCAATCCCGATATTTTGCTGGTGCTCAGCGCATCGGCTTTCCATATCGACAAGCAAGTTTCCCGCTATCAAATCTCGCACCGTTTCGTCACGCGTACCGGCATCCCGGTCATTCACACCCATCTGGTTGGTGGGCAAGATGAGCTGGTTTTTGACGGCGCATCCTTCGCCATGAACGGACAAGGCGAACTCACGCAGCAAGCGGCGGAATTTGCCGAAGCCGTCGAGTTGATCGAGATTCACGCTAAACAGCCGGTAAAAACCAATCTACCGGCTGCACAACCTGCGATTGCCAGCATTTATCAAGCATTGTGTCTGGGGGTGAAAGATTACGTGCGGAAAAATGGTTTTCCCGGCGTCATTCTGGGGCTTTCCGGCGGCATCGATTCCGCCTTGACGCTGGCGATCGCGGTCGATGCGCTGGGTGCGGACAGCGTGACCACCGTCATGATGCCATCGCAGTACACGGCGAACATCAGCCGTGAAGATGCCGATGAAATGGTCGAATTACTAGACGTTAAACACTACGAATGCAGTATTCAGTCACTGTTCGAGCATTATCTGTCGGCAATCGAAAGCGCTTTCGGCATTTCCCATGATGCCGCAGAAACAACCATGCCAGAAAATCTGCAAGCGCGCATCCGCGGTACTTTGTTGATGGCGCTATCCAACCAAACCGGCGCGCTGCTGCTGACGACCGGCAATAAATCCGAATTGGCGGTAGGTTATTGCACGCTCTACGGCGACATGGCCGGTGGCTTGGCGGTATTGAAAGACGTCAGCAAAACACTGGTGTATCAGTTATACGAATACCGCAACCGCATTCAGCGCGTCATTCCGGAGCGCATCATCCAGCGCGCACCATCAGCAGAACTGCGCGCCGACCAAACCGATCAGGATAGCTTGCCGCCGTACGATATTCTGGATGCAATCATCGAAGCATATGTTGAAAAGAACTGTTCAGCAGATGAAATCATCGCGCAAAATTTTGAAGCAGCAACCGTAACGAACGTGATACGGCTCATTCATCGCAATGAATACAAGCGCCACCAATCCGCACCGGGAATCCGTATCACACGCTGCGATTTTGGCACGGCATGGCGTTATCCCATCACATCCACTTATCGAGATTCAGAGCTTCCCTAATTGCTCTCGCTGCAACATAAATACAAATTCATCCCCACCACTGGTTTCCAGCCAAGTGAATGGTAATTGCGGAAATGCTTGTTCCAGCGCATCGCGATTGTGGCCGATTTCGACAATCAGGATACCGCCATCGGCCAAGTGCCGTGCGGCTTGTTGCAGAATTTGCCGGGTTGCGTCCAAACCATCTTCACCGCTGGCCAGCGCATTCTCCGGTTCATGGCGGTATTCTTGCGGTAGTTGCGTCATCGATTCGGCATTGACGTACGGCGGGTTACTGATAATCAGGTCGTAGCGTTTTCCCCGCAAACTCGAGAATAAGTCGGATTCGATCAGGTTAATCCGTTCTTGCAGTCCGTAATCCTGCACGTTTTTGTGTGCGACAGCGAGTGCCTGCGTGGAGATATCGGCGGCATCGATGGTGGCGTTTGGGAAGCTGTGCGCAAGCAAAATGGCGAGGCAACCGGAGCCGGTGCAAAGGTCGAGCGCGGCAGTGATGCGATCGGGATCGATGACCCAAGGGGATAGTTGCGTTTGCAGCAATTCCGCGATGAACGAGCGCGGGATGATCACGCGCTCGTCGACATAAAAACTGAAATCGCCGAGCCAGGCTTCGTGCGTCAGATAAGCCGCGGGAATCCGGTCTTTGACGCGGCGCTCGATGATTTCCAGCACCAGCTTGCATTCGGTTCCGGTTATGCGCGCATCCAAAAAAGGATCGAGCTGATCCAGTGGCAAATAAAGCGTTTTCAGAATAAGATACGCCGCTTCATCGTAAGCAGTGGCGGAACCGTGACCGAAATGCAAACCGGCTTTGTTAAACTGGCTGACGGCAAAACGCAGCAGGTCACGGATGGTATGGAGTTGCGATTGCGCTTGAGCGATCATAGGTGCAAGAAAAATGAAAAAGTATTTGTGTTCATGGGAAGCAACCGGAAAAAGCTTATCCGGTCAAAACGGACTCGCAATGTAGCATAAAAACCGCAATGGAAATGAATCACAAAATACCGAGTATGCCATACGACCCCACGATGCCAACGGAAACAACGCGCGATCATTATTTCATGCAAGCCGCTTTGGAGTTGGCGCAGCAAGCGCAAGACCACGGTGAAGTACCGGTCGGCGCGGTTGTGGTACACAACGACATCATCGTCGGGCGCGGCTTTAACCGGCCGATTTCCGCAACCGATCCCAGTGCGCATGCCGAAATAATGGCATTGCGCGCCGCCGGTAACCATCTGGACAATTACCGTTTACTGGATTGTACGTTGTATGTCACGTTGGAACCGTGCGCGATGTGCATCGGCGCGATTTTTCACGCGCGCATCCAGCGCCTGGTGTACGCCGCAACTGACCCGAAAACCGGTGCCTGCGGCAGCGTTATCGACCTTCCGGCGGAAGTCCGGTTAAATCATCATTTGCAAGTGCAAGCCGGCATTATGGCAACAGAAGCCAGTACATTATTGAAACAGTTTTTTGCGCAAAAACGCAAAGCAGCCGAGCGAGGCAGCGATGAAAATTGATATTACGATAGCAACCCAGCAACTGGATTTATTGGATGAACACGGAAAAATCGTGCGGCAATACCGGATTTCATCGGCTAAAAACGGCACCGGCCAGGAAAATGGCAGCTTTTGCACACCGCTGGGGAAACATGTCATTCGCGCCAAAATCGGCACCGGCGAGCCGGTCAACACCGTTTTTATCAAACGCCGCCCTACCGGTGAAATTTATTCGCCGCAACTGGCACAACAATTTCCCAAACGGGATTGGATTTTGACGCGCATCTTGTGGTTATGCGGCTGTGAACCGGGTTTCAACCGTTTCGGTTCGGTCGATACCATGCGCCGCTATATTTACATTCATGGCACGCCGGATAGCGTGGAGATGGGTAAGCCCGGATCAATCGGATGTATCCGTATGCGTAACAGCGATTTACTGGAATTATTCGATTTGATCAGTGCGGGAACTCAGGTGAATATTCACAACTAAACGTTGGGTTTTAACTGGTGTTACACCTGCTGATGCGCCTATCAACGAAAATTAAGTATTCCTACTAATCCTTCTTTGCTTTACTTCGATCTTCAGAAATCTCTAAATCATCATGGTGCTGTTGTTTCTGGCGCGTGTACCGGGCATCAAACCATCGTCCGACTTCAACCCAGGAAATGCTTTCTGATGTATTTCCTGTAATGCATAGATCTCCGTTAACACTTCCAGCGGAAATCCTTGCCTACCCCGGTCTCTCTCAACGACAAGTAATTTTTGAACATACTGATAAAACTCCTTGTACCCCCAATGCAACTGAATCATCTCCGCAACTCGTTTGTAGTTTGTATCCAACAACGATTCCTTGTCACCCAAAAAAGTTGCAAATTCTTTAATCGATTTTTTTAATGACATCTCAACACTCCTCATCTATTCGTTCATCAATAGCTGAAAATTCAATTCATTACAGCTCACTATCTTTTAGCTTATGGGGTTTCATATTAGAAGCCCAACAAACCTTACATTTTAGTTTTTTGTTTAACGGCAGATTGTAGGAATTATCTGAGATATTTTTAATGCGACTCAAAAGGGAAGCATGTTTCATGAGAATCACTGTTTACGGCGCGCGCGAATTTCGTTTTCACCGATGTCGTGTTAATCTCTGCGCTGCATTTGCATTCTGATTTGATTAGTTATGAACAACGATAAAAAAATAAAAGTTTTGTTTGTCTGTATGGGCAATATTTGCCGCTCGCCGACCGCCGATGCGGTTTTCCGGCACCATGTCAAAACCGCCGGAGCCGATCATCTGATCGAAGTTGATTCCGCCGGAACCCATGCCTACCATATCGGCAACCCGCCGGATGAACGCTCACAACGCACGGCGTTGCAGCGCGGCTACCGAATGCACGAACTGCGCGCTCGTGCGGTACAATCCAGCGATTTCGAGGAATTCGATTACATTCTGGCGATGGACAAGGAAAATCTGACACTGCTGCTGCAGCGCAGCCCGCGGCAGCATGTCAACAAGATTCAGCTTTTCATGCAATACGCGCCAAGCGCTGAGGCGGATGCCGAGGTTCCCGATCCCTATTTCGGCGGACAGCATGGATTCGAGCTGGTGCTGGATATGGTCGAGGAAGCCAGCCAAGGTCTGCTGGCGCATCTGCGCACTATCAATACACAACAAGGATAACTCCCATGAAAACAAAAGCCGCTGTCGCCTGGAAAGCCGGTCAACCGCTGACGATTGAAGAAATCGACCTGACCGGCCCCAAATCCGGCGAAGTGCTGGTCGAAATCAAAGCCACCGGCATTTGCCACACCGATTACTACACCTTGTCCGGTGCCGATCCGGAAGGCTTGTTCCCCGCTATTCTCGGGCATGAAGGCGCAGGCGTGGTGGTCGATGTCGGCCCGAACGTAAAATCATTGCGCAAGGGCGACCATGTGATTCCGCTGTACACACCGGAATGCCGCGAATGTAAATTCTGCCTGTCGAAAAAAACCAATTTATGCCAGGCCATCCGCAGCACCCAAGGCAAAGGCCTGATGCCGGACAGCACGTCGCGTTTTTCCATCGGCGGCAAACCACTGTTTCACTACATGGGTACGTCGACTTTCTCCAATTACACCGTCGTACCCGAGATCGCGCTGGCGAAAATCCGCGAAGACGCGCCGTTCGATAAAGTGTGTTATATCGGCTGTGGCGTCACCACCGGCATCGGCGCAGTGATCTACACCGCCAAAGTCGAGGCTGGCGCGAATGTCGCAGTGTTCGGTCTGGGCGGCATCGGCTTGAACGTGATCCAAGGCGCGCGCATGGTCGGCGCGGACAAAATCATCGGTATCGATATCAACCCCGAACGCGAAGCGATGGCGCGCAAATTCGGCATGACGCATTTCATCAACCCGAACGATGTGCCCAACATCGTCGACGCCGTGGTGCAACTGACCGGCGGCGGCGCGGATTACAGCTTTGAATGCATCGGCAGCACCAAAGTCATGCGTCAGGCATTGGAGTGCACGCACAAAGGCTGGGGACGCAGCATCATCATTGGCGTGGCCGAGGCCGGCGCCGAAATCAGCACACGCCCTTTCCAGCTCGTCACCGGACGCAAATGGGAAGGCTCCGCGTTCGGCGGCGCGCGCGGCCGCACCGACGTGCCGAAAATCGTCGACTGGTACATGGAAGGCAAAATCGACATCGACTCGCTGATCACGCACACGCTGACGCTGGACAACATCAACGAAGGTTTCCGCCTGATGAAAGCCGGTGAATCGATCCGCTCCGTGGTGATTTACTGATCGTGACCACACTCGAAACCCGCAGCCTGCATCACTGCTTTGGCGGCATCCAGGGCTATTATCAACATCCGTCCACGGTTATTGGTCTGCCGATGCGCTTCTCGGTGTATCAACCGCCGCAAGCGGAGCAGCAATGCGTTCCGGTACTGTTTTTTCTCGCCGGACTGACCTGCACCGAAGAAACGTTCATGATCAAGGCCGGGGCACAACGTTACGCCGCCGAGCTCGGCTTGATGCTGGTCACCATGGACACCAGCCCGCGCCAAACCGACATTCCCGGCGAAACCGATGCTTGGGATTTTGGCGTCGGCGCCGGGTTTTATCTCGACGCAACCCAAGCGCCCTGGTCGCAACACTACCGCATGGAAAGCTACGTGACGCAGGAATTGCGCAACATCATCATCGAACAATTTCCCGCAGACCCAGATCGCATCGGCATTTCCGGTCATTCGATGGGCGGCCACGGTGCATTGACGCTGGCCTTGCGCTATCCCGAACTATTCCGCTCGGTCTCCGCATTCGCACCGATCTGCGCCCCGATGCGCTGCCCGTGGGGACAAAAAGCGTTCAGCAACTACCTCGGTGAGAATCAGCAAGACTGGCAACAATACGACACCACCGCATTGCTCCAAGCCGGACACCGCGTCCCCGATCTGCTCGTCGATCAGGGATTCAACGACCAATTCCTAACCACACAACTCTTCCCCGAAGCACTCGAACAAGCCTGCGGCGATGCCGGTCAACCGCTGACATTGCGTTTCCACCAAGGTTACGATCATAGTTATTACTTTATCAGTACGTTTGTTGGGGAGCATTTGAAATATCATCGGAAGCAGCTTGGGTAGCGTGTGTATTACATTTCAAAAATGAATTGGGAGTGATAATTTGTTGCCGGGTATTTGCTTGTGCGATTTATCGACAATATTCTTTATACGTGACCTGATCCTTGCTGTGTTTTAGTCAAGCAAAAAGAAAAAGGAAATCAATTTGAGTAGTAACGTTATTTTTGCAAGACAGTATGCCAAACTAAATTTTGGAGAATGCGTTTCAGATTTAGAACATTGCAAAGAATTAGCTAACGCTGGTTACTATACCGAAGCTTTTCTTGCAATGTGGATATTGGTTGAAACAATTTCTAAAAAGATACAAATCACATATCGATGTTCGATGGATGCTAAAAAAATTTCTGATAGCCTATTGGCAGGGCCACATATGCATAAGATTGTCATAGAAAAAAATAATCTTATCATTGAAATAAATGATACTTTGTTTAATAAAGTAAAAGAAATATATGGCAACAAACGTGAAAGTATATTTGAAAATATTGTAATTTCTGGCCTGATGCTTATTGAACCAACTGCTGATAAGTCTCAACTCAAATATTTACTTGCATCAAAGATTGGCGAACCGCCAAAAGGGCTTACATCAAAAACAACAATTCGTGAGCGTCGTAATCAGGTTATCCATAATAATTCAAAAATTACACAAGATTCTTTTAATAGTACCATTAATTATTTTGACTATTTCTTTTCGCTTACTATTAAGGCAGCGTCTGTTACTAATGGAACTGATGATATGGCGATCACCGCCAACATTGATCCCATAGATACGTAGTACGAGCATATATTAGAGTGCAGGGTGGAGAATAACTTATCTCAGTGTTTCGAATTAATATGATAGCTTTTGCGCACAATATGCGTAGAAAGCATTAAGGGCTGCGGAACATCCCGAAAATCTATAATAAGCGAAAATATCCATGATCTATGTTAAGCAACAGCTCTTTGCCGTCCTTATCTTGGCGATGAGTACGATACCATCAGTATCGTTTAGCCAAGAAAAAAATAAATCTGAATCAAATTTGACGGATACTGATATAGAAATATTTGGTTTTCAGCTTGGTAAAACATCCATTGATGACTTGAAAAAAATCACTGAAGTCGATGATAAATGCAAAGTATCTAGAATATTATGTTCATTACAAGAAGAACATAACCAAGAATTAGAATTGGACTCAGGGTCCATAAGCACTATATGGCACGGCCCCAAAGAGATAGATAACTTAAAAACATTCATCCTTAAACAAGAAGATAAAACATTAATACTGACGTTCTATGAAAATGTGCTAGCAGGAATTGTTGTGGCTCCAGATCATTATCAATATACTTTTCATAAAGAAATAGACAACAAATTAGCTAAAGAGTTAAGGCCTTCATTTGACAAAAAATATAACAAAATAAGGTCGGCTCAGTACTCCAAGAAGGCATTACCTAAAGATGCTATTAAAACAAGTTATTTATATCATCGTTGGGAACATAAAAGTGGATCATTCTTAATTCAATTGAAAGAAATAAGAGAGACCGTTAATAACGCAGGGGCATGCTACAGATCGCTTTCAGGGTTAACGGGATTGACCCGTGCTAAGATGAAAAATCTTTGTGAGAATAAAAATGAAGTGTCATATGCGCTTTCATATCGACACCCTGAGCTTTATCGAGAAGCTTACAATTACTTATTCCAGAAAATAAAAGAAGAGAAGAGGAATTCTGAATCGAAAAGAAAAGAAAAAGTTTCGTCATATTAGTCACCCATGCATGTGAGGGGTCATGTCTTGGCACAACACTTTTTTTGTGACGAAACCAAATCCATCGCCGTAAATTAATAGATTCAAAAACAGCAAGGAAACAGATCGCGAATACAGAATTGAGGTTCAGACCTGACAATGAGAAATCTTCGATATTACGCTGCATATTTTTCATGGCATTCAATATAAATCGAAAGTTGTACGTTTTATGCCCAAAAAAATCAAAGAACTTATCGGTGAACTGGAAAAAGCCGGTTTTGTTAATCGAGGCGGCAAAGGCAGTCATCGAAATTTTATCCACCCGCTGGTAATGAAACCGGTTGTACTCTCCGGAAACACGGGCGATGATGCCAAGAAATATCAGGAAAAAGCGGTTGCAACGGCTATAGAGGAATCCAAAAAATGAATGCAAAACACCATTATGTGAAAATTGTCGAGTGGTCTGATGAAGATCAGTGCTTTGTCGGAAGTTGTCCTGGGCTTTTTTATGGCGGTTGTCATGGCGGTGACGAAAGACAGGTTTTTGCCGAACTCTGTGAAATCGTTGATGAAACGATTGCCCTGTACGAAAGGGATGGCAAATTGTTACCGCCACCGACATCGGGCAAAGATTATGCAAATAAAATGCTTAGCGTGGTTTAGCCGACATTTTCTCCACGACAAATTTATCTTAGTGCAATGACTGTGTTACTGTTTCATCGTTAAATGAATGCACGATCTACCGTACAGAAATCAGAATCTTACTTCCTTCTACACAATCTGTTTTTGTCACGATTGACATGGCGATAACCAGGCCTATGTTTTGTCATACACCAAGATTTGGAGATCATCATATGCACAATGAACGACATGTCAGTCTGTTCAGAAACGGGCGCAACCAAGCGATACGAATCCCTCGCGATTTTGAATTGGAGGGAACCGAAGCGATCATCCGCAAAGAAGGAAATAAACTGATTATCGAACCGATCAAGAAAAAGAGCCTGAAGGAACTACTTCCGGTTTTACCGGCGTTGGATGACGATTTCCCAGAAATAGTCGATCCGGTTGTCGAACCTGACAATATTTGATGGCTCTCGTTACTTACTGGATAAGAATCCATATCCGATCAGAAACTGACGCTGTACTATCACCAGGACAGTTTATTTCCTTAATCCGAGATTCCTAAAATGAGACTCATAGTGGATATCGCCGCAAAGCTTGGTCTACATCCGGATAAGCTCATGCTGTTCGGTGAGCACATGGGCAAGCTACGGCTAAATACTTTGTCTCAAAAAGATGCGCAAACGAAAGGCAAAATCATATTGGTTTCGGCGATCAATCCGACGCGCACCGGCGAGGGAAAAACGACGGTTTCAATCGGTTTGGCGCAAGGTCTTGCGCGTATCGGGCAGCACGTTGCATTAGCGTTGCGCGAGCCGTCTTTGGGGCCTGTTTTCGGTATTAAAGGTGGCGGTACCGGTGGTGGACGTTGCCAACTTGAACCTTCGACGCGCATCAATATGCATTTCACCGGCGACATGCACGCCGTCGGCGCAGCGCACAACCTGCTGGCTGCGTTGCTCGATAACGCCGTGCATTTCCGCAGCGGATTGGATCTGGAGCACCGTCAAATTTTCTGGCGTCGTGTGCTGGATATGAACGACCGTTCGCTGCGTCAAGCGGTGATCGGATTGGGCGGGCGGCTCAATGGCGTGCCGCGGGAAACCGGTTTCGACATTACCGCGGCTTCCGAAGTGATGGCTATTCTGTGTCTGGCCGAAGATCTCGCCGACCTCAAGGCGCGATTGGGGCGTATCTTGGTGGGATTCGATCGTTCCGGCAATCCAGTAACGGCGCAGAGTCTGCAAGCAACGGGCGCGATGTCGGCTTTGCTGCACGATGCGATATTGCCGAATCTGGTGCAAACTAACGAGGGCGTGCCGGCTTTTGTACACGGCGGACCATTTGGCAACATCGCGCATGGCTGCAATAGCGTGATTGCCACCAAGGCCGCCGCAGCCTGTGCTGATTGGGTGGTGACGGAAGCGGGTTTCGGCTTCGATCTGGGTGCGGAGAAATTTTTCGATCTGAAATGCCGCAGTTCCGGTTTATGGCCGAGCGCCGTGGTGCTGGTTGTCACCGCACGCGCACTGCGGGTGCATGGCGGCGGCGATTCTTCCCGTCCCGGCACCATCGCAGAAATCGAACGCGGCCTGCCACATTTGGAACATCACGTGCACAGTGTGCGGGCTTTCGGTTTTGAACCGATCATCGCCATCAATCGCTTCGCAGGCGATACTCAAAACGATCTAAGCATCATCGAACAGTACTGCGCCAAGCTTGGATTGAGTACCGCTCTTTTCACCGGTTTTACCGATGGAGGTGCTGGAGCTGAAGCGCTGGCACATGCGGTTATCGCCGCAGCCAACCGGCCGCAACCACCTATCCGTTATTTATATGACTTAAACGCTTCGCCCGAAGACAAGATCGCCGCTGTTGCCCGCACCATTTATGGCGCCAGCGAAGTCGAGTTCAGCCGGACAGCCCAGAAAGATCTGGAGCAGATTCGCGCGTTGGGTTACGACCGGCTCCCGGTATGCATCGCCAAAACCCATTTATCGCTGAGCAGCGACCCCGCCAAAGTCGGCCACCCCGAAGCATTCCCGCTACCTGTGGAATCGGTGCGCATCGCCGCCGGTGCGGGCTATTTGCTAGTCATGACCGGCGACATCGTCACGATGCCGGGACTACCACACGATCCGGCCGCCCATCGCATCGATTTAAGCGACGATGGTGACATTATGGGTGTTTGAGTGTTGAATAAAACAACCCCGTGGCAAGACCACAGAGAATCGCAAATTTAATACCAACTACCATTACCCGCTGAATACCGGTACAACTCAGCATTCAGTTTTATCGATTCAAAACTTCCCGCTCTGTAAAATTTCCACCAATTTAGCCAATGCCTGCCCCCGATGGCTGATTTGATTTTTCTGCTCGGCAGTTAGCTCAGCGGATGTTTTATCGAATTCCGGCAGGTAAAAATACGGATCGTAGCCGAAGCCGCCGCTGCCGCGCGGCTGATCGACGATTTCACCATACCACGAACCATCAACGATGACCGGTTGCGGGTCGTCGGCGTGGCGTACCAACACGATTACGCAGTAATAATAAGCGCGGCGGTCGGTTTGGTTTTTAAGCGCTTCGATCAGTTTTTGATTGTTGCGTTCGTCGGATTTGGGTTCTCCTGCGTAGCGCGCGGAATTCACGCCGGGAGCACCGCCCAGTGCGCTGACGCAGATACCGGAATCGTCCGCAAGCGCGGGCAGGCCTGAACAACGGCTAGCGTGGCGGGCTTTGGCGAGAGCATTCTCCACGAATGTGATGTGCGGTTCGTCGGCTTCGCTCACGGCATATTCGGATTGCGGTACGACTTCAATGGCCAGCGGCGCGAGCAATTCGCCGATTTCGCGCAATTTGCCTTTATTGCTGCTGGCAATGACCAGTTTTTTCAGCATGCTCATGGTTGCGTCAGCACATTGCGCTGAATGGCGATCAGTTCTTCGATGCCCTGCTGCGCCATGTCGAGCATGGTGCTCAATTCGGCGCGGCTAAAGGCATTGCCTTCGGCGGTTCCCTGCACTTCGATGAGATGCAATCTGCCGGTCATGACGACGTTCATGTCGGTGTCGCATGCGGAATCTTCCGCATAATCCAGATCCAGCACCGGTGTGCCTTCGAAAATACCCACCGAAATCGCCGCGACATGATCGAGGATCGGCGTGGCTTCGATGAGTTTCTGATCGAGTAATTTCTGGATCGCGTCGTGAAGCGCGACAAAAGCGCCGGTGATGCTGGCAGTGCGGGTACCGCCATCGGCCTGGATAACGTCGCAATCGATTTGGATGGTGCGCTCGCCCAGTTTTTTCAGATCTACCGCGGCGCGCAAAGCGCGTCCGATGAGGCGCTGGATTTCCATGGTGCGCCCGGTTTGTTTGCCTTTGGCCGCCTCGCGCTGCATCCGGCTATGCGTCGAACCCGGCAGCATGCCGTATTCCGCGGTCAGCCAGCCCTGCCCTTGACCTTTCAGGAACGGCGGAATCTGTTCGCTGATGCTGGCCGTGCAGATGACTTTGGTATCGCCGCATTCGATCAACACGGAACCGTCGGCATGTTTGATGTAACGGCGGGTGATTTTAACCGGGCGGATTTGCGCAGCGGTACGATGATGACTTCGTGTCATAGTAAACAATTCCAGGATAAAGAGAGAATTTAATGGCCTAGCTACCGAAGCGGTAAACTGGCTTGGGAGGAGAACCTGCCGATACGGTCAACACTTCGTAACCGTCGTCGGTCACCAGAATGGTATGTTCCCATTGCGCCGACAGACTGCCGTCCTTGGTGGTGATGGTCCAGCCGTCCGGCAAATGGCGAATCGCCGCTTTTCCGGCGTTGATCATCGGTTCGATGGTAAAAATCATGCCGGGTTTGAGCTCCATGCCCGTGCCACGCCGGCCGTAATGCAGCACTTGCGGATTTTCGTGAAATTTGGCACCGATACCGTGTCCGCAAAATTCCCGCACCACGCTATAGCCAACACCTTCCGCCAGCTTCTGAATGGCAAAGCCGATATCGCCCAGATGGTTGCCCGGCTTCACTTCGTCGATACCGCGCCACATGGCTTCGTAGGTCACTTCACACAACCGTTTGGCCTGAATCGACGGTTCGCCGACATAAAACATCCGGCTGGTGTCGCCATGATAGCCTTCGTAAATCACGGTGATATCGATATTGACGATATCGCCATTCTTCAGCTTTTTCTGCCCGGGAACGCCGTGGCAAATCTGATTATTGACCGAGGTGCAAATCGACTTGGGATAAGGCGTATGCCCTGCGGGCGCGTAATTCAACGGCGCGGGTATCGTTTTTTGCACGTCCACTATGTAACGGTGGCACAAGTTATCCAATTCTTCCGTGGTAACGCCCGTCACGACAAACGGCGTGATGTAATCCAGAACTTCCGCCGCCAGCCGTCCGGCAATGCGCATTGTTTCAATTTCTTGCGGTGTCTTTATGGGTACCGTCATGGTATTTTTTGTTTAATTATTGAGTGATCGACAGCGATAGTGTTGATTATTTCACTTGCGCAACACCGTCTATTATAAACGTTCGCATTTGTCTTGAACCAGCTTGGTATCGTCAAATTGTTCGACTAATTTTTGCATTTGTTCCTTGACCATATGCGCCGGGTTATGAATGACGATTTTCTTCAGCATCACGCTGCGTTCTTCTATCTTAGCATTGGTAATGCCTTTTTTTTCGATCTCACGCAGCTGTTTCAGCGCATCCTTCTGATCGTAAAACATCCCGAGCGAGACTGCATTCTGCCATTGCGTATCGTCTTTGACACGGAAGCTGACAATACCGAGATTCCTCAATTTGTTGATTTCGCGATTCGCCGCTTCCTTACTGGAATAGCGTGGAATGTACAACCAGTACATCGTGGTCTGGCCGGATTCTTCCTCGTTGTATATCAGATCCGGAAATAATTCCGATAGCACGGTTCCGGCGTAACGTATTTGTTCTTCGTAAAAATCGCCCCACATCAGACAATTTTCGCGCCCCGGGACTAATACGATTTTTTCCGGATTTACCAAGGCCGGCGCAACCGTGTTTTGCTGGTCAAAATTCAGCCGAGTACCAACCAGATAGGCGATATTGGCAATCAATAACAGCATAAAGATTATTTTCATTGAAAAATAAAATATTAAATAATGAAGACCCTATGAATTTTGTTGTTAATGCTCTGGCGCCTTGTTAAAATACGCCGTTAATTCTCAACACACCCACCAACTTTTGAATGCTCTTAACGGAACGCGAAATATGAAAATGATTAAAAATATGGTAATGCTCGCAGTACTTGCAATGGCTGCGCCTCTGACAGCCGAAGAAACGGCTGCTGACTCGAATGCTGCCTCTGCCGCCCCTGCTGCTCCCGCCAGCGCGCAAGAAATCGCATCCGGCGTATGCGCCGGCTGCCACAATCCGGACGGCAACAGCGTCATTCCGATGAACCCGATTCTGGCCGGTCAGCACGCGGAGTATATCACCAAGCAATTGATGGATTTTAAAGCGATCGGAACCGAACCGGCCAAGCGCAACAGCCCGGTGATGTCTTCGATGGTTGCCGCGCTTTCACAGGAAGATATGAAAAAATTGGGTGAGTACTATGCCCAGCAAACGATAAGCCCAAGTCAAGCGGCCACTGACGCCGATGAAAAACTAATCGCAATGGGAAAAATTCTTTATCATGGCGGCAGCCTGATCGATGAGATACCTGCTTGTGCGAGCTGTCATGGCCCTACGGGCTCGGGCATTCCACCTCGTTATCCTGCACTTGCCGGTCAGCATGCAGAGTACACCATGGCGCAATTAAATCTATTCAACGCGGGCGATCGTGTCAATGACAACAGTGTCATGCGCAAAGTGCTTACTCGCATGAATCCGGAAGAAAAACGCGCCGTTTCGGCTTATATCGCCACTATGCGTTAAGCTAAGCGAAGTTTGTGTTCAAGCAAAAAAGGCGGCAAATAATACCGCCTTTTTTATTGCCTTCACTCACGCGCAATAACGGTAATAATGCTACCGCTTACCAGTTTTACCAGCTTTTAAATATTTTCTCCGCTGCGGATAACGTTTTATCCAATTCAACATCGCCATGCTTGGATGATACAAATCCAGCTTCAAAAGCAGAAGGCGCAAAATAGACACCCTCTTCCAGCATGGCGTGGAAGAACCGGTTAAAGGCCGCTTTGTCGCACTGCATCACTTCAGCAAAGCTGGTTGGAATATCGTCGCTGAAATATAACCCGAACATGCCGCCGATAGATTGTGCACAAAAAGCAATACCGTGTTTTTTCGCGGCTGCCGTAATGCCGTCGACCAACTGCCGCGTTCTGTCCGCTAATCGATCGTAGAAACCGGGCGCTTGAATCAGCTTGAGTGTAGCCAGACCGGCTGCAACCGCCACCGGATTACCGGACAATGTACCGGCCTGATAAACCGGACCAAGCGGCGCCAGGCATTGCATGATGTCGCGGCGCCCGCCGAATGCAGCCATCGGCATACCGCCACCGATCACTTTGCCCATCGCGGTCAGATCAGGTTTAATCTGATAAAGTCCCTGCGCGCAACCCAAGCCAACCCGGAATCCCGTCATTACTTCGTCAAAAACCAGCACGCTGCCGTTTTGCGTGCACAGTGACCGCAATTTACTGAGAAAATCGGCCTTCGGCGCGATCAGATTCATGTTACCGGCCACCGGTTCGACGATTACCGCGGCAATTTCTTTGCCCCATTTATTAAAGGCTTCTTCAACACCGGCAATATCGTTGAAATCCAGCACGATGGTATGCCCTGCCGTCTCTGCCGGAACACCGGCAGAACTCGGATTGCCGAAAGTCAATGCACCCGAGCCCGCTTTGACCAACAGGGAATCGTCGTGACCGTGATAACAGCCTTCAAATTTGATAATTTTGCTTCTGCCGGTAAAACCACGCGCCAGACGGATCACGCTCATGCCAGCTTCGGTGCCGGAACTGACCAAGCGAACTTGTTCGATGGATGGAATCAACCGGCAAATCAGTTTTGCGATTTCCAGTTCGGCTTCGGTCGGTGCACCAAAGGTCAAGCCATTTTGTACCGCCGCTTGTACGGCTTTCACCACATCCGGATGGGCATGTCCGAGAATCAGCGGCCCCCAGGAGCCGACATAATCAATGTATTGCTTACCGTCCGCATCCCAAAAATAAGCACCTTCGCCGCGCTGAAAAAAAACCGGCTCCCCGCCCACGGATTTAAAAGCACGTACGGGAGAATTCACCCCGCCCGGAATATAGTGTTGGGATTGCTCGAATAATTGATGATTGCGTGATGTCATTTGGTTACTCATGATAAAAATGGATAAAAGTGGTTTTGTTTAAATGGAACGATGTGCTGTAAATAAGCGTGCGTATTGTTCTGCTTGCGCTGCGCTATTTTCCGTTGCGAATAAATCATTGCAAACGGCAATCGCATCGCAGCCGCTTTGAATCACCGTTGCTGCATTGGTCAAGCGAATGCCGCCAATCCCAACCAGCGGAATTGTTATTTTTTGTTTGGCTTGACCGATCAGACTTGCCGGAACCAGTACGGTATCCGTTTTGGTCGTCGAAGGAAAAAACGCGCCAAAAGCGGCGTAATCCGAACCGAGTGCTTGCGCTCGCAGTGCCAGCTCCAGGTCGTTATAACACGATGCACCGACAATCTTGTTTTGTCCCAATTGCTTGCGTGCATCGCTAATCGACATATCATCGCGCCCCAGGTGTACACCATCCGCATCGAGCGTGACTGCCAGCTCGATGTGATCGTTGATGATCAACGGAACCCGGTATTCTCTGCACAATTGCAGCAATAACCCGGCTTGCTCCCTGCGCAACGTGTCATCCGCCGATTTATTCCGGTATTGCACAAGCTGCGTACCGCCTTCCAGTACTTGCTGCGTTTTTTTCAGTAATTCGCCGGTATTGCTCAAATCCGGCGTTATCGCATAGAGTCCGCTGATTCTTGGCTTTCTCAATCACGCATCCTGCCCGTTCTGATCGTCTTCGGCATCTCTCACCCAGAACAGCCGGTTGGGAATATATTGCCCCATACCGGGACGAAAACCCGCTTGCAATGTATGCCAGGTATAGTCCTGCGCTTCCAGGATGCTATCGCTGACCGACAATCCGTTAGCTAAAGAAGCGGCTATCGCGGATGCCAGTGTACAACCGGAGCCATGATAATTATTTTCAAGTCTTTTCCAATGATCCGTGCGCACCACGCCGTCAGTGGCATAGAGCGTATTGGCTACCTGCGCGGTATTTTCATGGGTGCCGGTTATCAACACATACTCGCACCCCATATTAAGCAGCCGTTGCGCGCAAAGACTCAAATCCAACCTCGTTTCGCCGCTATCATTCTCCTGCTGCGCGAGATGCCTGGCTTCCAGACTATTCGGCGTCAATATCGTAACTTGCGGCAACAGTAGTTCCCGCATCGCATCGATCATTTCTTCGTTCGCCAGTTCGTCGCCGCGACCGGAAGTCAGTACCGGATCCATGACCAACGGAATATGGGGATAATCGGAAATCACTTCGGCAATCGCGGCGATAATCTCAACGCTGCCCAACAAACCGATCTTGAACACATGAACCGGCATGTCTTCCAGCACTGCTCTGGCTTGATCGGCGACCCATTCGGGATCGAGTGGCATGATCTCATCCACGCCTGCCGTGTCCTGCACGGTTATTGCCGTCATCACCGATAACGGATGGCACCCCAGGCTCGCGATAGTTAACAGATCAGCCTGCAACCCCGCCCCGCCACTAGGGTCATTGGCTGCAAAAGAAAGTACGATTGGGGGTGGCTGTAACATGCATTAATACCGTAAAATATCATTTTAACCTAAAAGGAAACTGCTATCTATCATGCCTACCGAAGAGAATCGTGAATTCAATCGTTACATGTGCTTAATTTGCGGCTATATCTATGATGAAGCCTTGGGATCTCCGGATGAAGGCATTGCGCCGGGTACACGCTGGGAAGATGTGCCGATCAATTGGACTTGCCCGGAATGCGGTGCACGCAAAGAAGATTTTGAAATGGTGAAAATCTAGATGCGCATTTTGCATACCATGCTGCGCGTCGGCAATCTCGACAAGTCGCTGGCGTTTTACACACAAGTCCTGGGCATGAAATTGCTGCGCCGCAAAGAGTATCCCGACGGCAGATTTACGCTGGCTTTTGTCGGTTATCAGGATGAAACGGACGGCGCCGTGCTGGAACTGACCCACAATTGGGATACATCCTCGTACAACCTGGGTGAAGGCTATGGTCACATCGCCATTGAAGTCGACGACGCTTATCAAGCGTGTGAAAACACCAAGAAACTGGGCGGCAAGGTAACGCGCGAAGCCGGTCCGATGAAGCATGGCACAACGGTCATCGCGTTTGTCGAAGACCCCGATGGATACAAAATCGAGTTCATTCAGAAAAAACAGCTCGGCCAGTAATACCCGCAATAGCCGCAAACAGCGACTTCACGATATCCGGTCAGTAAAATTCATCCCTGCAATAAAAAAATTGCCGGTATCTTGTTGATATCCGGCAACGAGCGCCGCCATTCCTTAACCGGTTTGGTTATCACCCTCTCGCTGGAAAAGGTAAGATGGCTCGCGATGCACAAATCCGTACTGTCTCTGCATACGGCAACCAGCTGTTCCAGCAATTTCTGATTGCGGTACGGCGCTTCGATAAAAATCTGCGTCTGTCTCAAACTGATCGATTGTTTCTCCAACTCCGCTATTTTGCTGGCGCGCGCTGCGCTTTCAACCGGCAAATAGCCATGAAAGGCAAACCGTTGCCCGTTCAAACCCGAAGCCATCAGCGCCAGCAAAATGGAAGAAGGACCGACCAACGGCACCACGGTAATATGATTTTTATGCGCCAAGCGCACTAACTCGGCACCAGGGTCTGCTACCGCCGGACACCCCGCCTCTGACAGCAATCCGCCATCCTGCCCTGCCAGTATCGGTTCGAGCAATGCCGGCAAATCTTTTGCCGCGGTATGTTCGTTCAGGGGCTGCATATGCAAGGCTTGCAATGGCTGTTTGCAGTTGAGCTGCTTGAGGAATTGCCGCGCCGTTTTGGGATGCTCGACGATGAAATACGATAATTCCGCAATGCAGTGCTGAACTTCCGCAGGCAAAACCCAATCGATGTTTTCCGGACTGATCGGGGTTGGAATTAAATACAGCTTTCCGGCCATTACCATACCGGTGATGAGAAAACATCAAACATGAAATTAATCAAGGAATGCAGTTAGCCTAATGCAGCGTTCTCGGCGCACTCAGAATGAACTCCGGTATCGCCACGTCAAAATGATAACCGTCTTCCGCCGCCATCTGGTAGCTCCCTTTCATCGAACCGACAGAAGTCGAAATGACCGTGCCGCTGGTGTACTCGAAACTATCGCCCGGTTTCAGCAATGGCTGCTCGCCCACGACGCCGAGTCCGCGCACTTCCTGTGTCGTTCCATCGCCATTGTTGATAATCCAATGCCGGCTGATCAGCTGGCTAGCCACCGTGCCGTTATTGGCGATGGTAATGGTATACGCAAACACGTGCCTGTCCGCATCTTCATCCGATTGATCGGGCAAATATACCGTGCGGACAGCGACGTCAATTTCATACTTCTTCTCTTCGGTCATGTTGCGATCCAATTTGTTTTTATGATTTTGCGGTAGGTAGTTTACCAAGAAAAAGTTTAAGGCGGATCAATCGGAATTATTTGCGCAATAATTTCCACTCTGTTACGCGCACCCCATCATTTGCGGTTAAAATACCGGATTTGTTTACGAGAGGTTTTTTTCATGTATCGCTTAGCACCTAGCATTCTTTCCGCCAATTTCGCCAAACTTGGCCAAGAAATCACCGATGTCATCGACTCGGGCGCGGATATCGTTCACTTCGACGTAATGGACAATCACTATGTGCCGAACCTGACGATCGGCCCCTTGGTCTGCGAAGCCATCCGCCCGGTCACCGATGCCATCATTGATGTACATTTGATGGTGGAACCGGTGGATAGAATCATCCCCGATTTCGCCAAAGCCGGCGCCAACATCATTTCGTTCCACCCGGAAGCATCCAACCACATCGACCGCACCATCGGTTTGATCAAAGAACAAGGTTGCAAGGCGGGATTGGTATTTAACCCGGCCACTCCGCTGTATTATCTGGATCACGTGCTCGACAAACTGGATTTGATTCTGATCATGTCGGTCAATCCCGGTTTCGGCGGACAAAAATTCATCCCCGAAGCGCTGAACAAACTGCGCGCGGTTAGAAAACGCATCGACGCCAGCGGTCGAGACATCATGCTGGAAATCGACGGCGGCGTGAAAGTCGACAACATCGCCGAAATCGCCCGTGCCGGTGCCGATACTTTTGTCGCCGGATCGGCTATTTACCAAGCTGGCAAGGATTCCGATCCGCATCGCTACGATTCCATCGTGGCTGCGTTCCGCGCTGAATTGGCAAAAGTTTAACTCACTGAAACGGCTGTTTCCTGTATTCAAATGAACCCAAGTCTCTCTAGCAACGCAAACGCCCCGGCAAAGAAAATCGAGCCTCCGTTAGCGGTCAAAGTCATCATGATCGATCTCGATGGCACGCTGCTCGACACCGCCGAGGATCTCGCATTATCCGCGAACCTGATGTTGAAAGATCTGAATATGCCGGAGCAATCGACGGCAACGATCCGCTCGTATATCGGTAAAGGCATACAAAAGCTGGTCAAACGCACCTTGACCGGCCAGCTCGACGGCGAACCGGATGCCGCCTTGTTTGCCAAAGCGCTGCCGATTTATGAAAAGCACTACGCGAACAATCTGAGCCGGAACACGCGCCCCTATCCGGGTGTGGTCGAAGGTGTGGCGGCATTACAGCAAGCGGGTTTCAGACTGGCTTGCATCACCAATAAAGCGGAAGCTTTCACGCTCCCGCTGCTGCGCGCCACCGGATTGTTCGACAAATTCGAAATCATTCTGTCCGGCGACAGCTTGCCGAAGAAAAAACCGGACCCGCTGCCGCTGACGCATATCTGCAAGCACTTCAACGCGCAACCGCACGAAGCGCTGCTGATCGGCGATTCTCTCAATGATGCCATCGCCGCCCGCGCGGCGGGCTGTCACGTGTTCTGTGTAACCTACGGGTATAACGAAGGGCGTAACGTATACGAGCTGGATTGCGATGCCATCGTCGAGTCGTTGGTGGACGCATCCAAATTGATCACGAAACTGCCCTGAATGCGCACATGACCGAAGCCGAATTTGATCAGCTCGCCCAGCAAGGATACAACCGCATTCCGGTTGTGCTGGAAACTTTTGCCGATCTCGATACACCGCTATCCATCTATCTGAAACTGGCTAACCAGCCTTATTCTTATTTGCTGGAATCGGTGCAAGGCGGCGAGCGTTTCGGCCGATTCTCGATCATCGGCTTACCGGCGACAACGCGTATCGAAGCGCGCGAAAATTCGGTCACCACGATCAATCCGGATTCATCGGAAACCGTTACGGTCGACAATCCCTTGGTTTTTGTCGAATCCTATCTGGCGCAATTCAAGGCGGCGCCCTGCCCGGCAGGAAAATCGCGCTTCTGCGGCGGCTTGGCCGGTTACTTTTCGTACGATACCGTGCGTTACATCGAGCACAAATTGCAGGGTCACGCCAAACCGGATGTTCTGAATACGCCGGATATGCTGTTATTGCTATCGGAAGAACTGGCCGTGGTGGACAACCTTTCCGGCAAGCTGTACCTGATCGTTTATGTGAATCCGGAAAATAAAAACGCTTATGCGGACGGGCAGAATCGTTTAAAAACGCTGCTGGCAAAGCTGCGTCAGCCGATTACGATTCCAACCGAACAAGCGGTTGCTTCCGCTGCCGCTGTTGCCGAATTTCCCGAAGCGGATTTCAAAGCCGCGGTTGAACGGGCCAAGCGCTATATTTACGATGGCGACATCATGCAGGTGGTATTGTCGCAACGCACCAGCAAGCCTTTCAATGCATCACCGCTGGCGCTGTACCGTGCTTTGCGCAGCCTCAATCCGTCGCCGTATATGTTTTTTTATCATTTCGACGATTTCCATGTCGTCGGCGCCTCACCCGAAATTCTGGTACGCCTTGAAAGCGGTACCGTAACCGTCCGTCCGATTGCAGGCACACGCCCACGTGGCAAAAATCCGCAGCAAGACGCCGAATTGGCCGCCGATCTGCTGGCCGATCCGAAAGAGATCGCCGAGCATGTCATGCTGATGGATTTAGGCCGCAACGACATCGGCCGCGTCGCACAAACCGGAACGATCAAAGTGACGGAAAAAATGCAAATCGAAAACTACTCGCACGTCATGCACATCGTATCCAACGTGGAAGGCCAATTAAAGTCGGAACTCAGCGCCATCGACGTGCTGCGTGCCACCTTCCCGGCCGGAACCGTCAGCGGCGCGCCGAAAGTGCGCGCAATGGAAATCATCGACGAACTTGAAATCTCCAAACGCGGTGTGTACGCCGGCGCAGTCGGCTACCTCGGTTTCAACGGCGATATGGACCTGGCCATTGCCATCCGCACCGCCGTCATCAAAGATGGCAAACTGCATGTCCAGGCAGGCGCGGGCATCGTCGCCGATTCCGTGCCGCAAAACGAATGGATAGAAACGCAGAACAAAGCCAAAGCCATACTTCGCGCCGCGGAAATCGCCGAGAACGGATTGGATAGTAAGATTTAACTGCTTATAGCTCATTCCGTTCATGACTCCGGATTGTTCGCGACATGAACGGAATGAGCCAGTAACGTGCTTGCCGCCCACCGTATTCGGAGGCGCTGAATCTAACTCGCAATCAATGTCGATTCGATTTCCGCAAAGCTCTTCGCGACATTGTTGGGTGGGATAACCGTACCGAGTTGTTTCTCGATTTGTGTCCAGGAGAAAATGCCACAGATCCTGGGTGAGGCGATGGTATTGTCATCGATCACCAAGGCATGCAACCGGCCGCTTTCGCGTAAGCTGGCAACGATATTGCCGACCCGCGCGTGCGCGACTTCTTCCAACGGAATGGCTTCCAGTTTCTCCTGCGGCGTCATCATATCCGCCACCAGAATTTCTCTGTATTTCACGCCCCTTTCCTGGATAAAGCGCATCGGTTTTTCACCCAGGATGTCCGTTGCCGTGATAATACCCGCCAACGAATCATCGTCGTCCATGACCAGCAAGGTACGCACGCCGCGTTGCATCATGTAGGTATTCGCAATCTCCATCGTCACACTGGGAGCGATGACGGCTGCGTGTATTTTGCGCAAATCGGTCATGACTTCGGATGCGGGTGAATCGAACGTTACCGGATTGGCTGAAGCGGGTTTGGAAATTTGCACGGTGCCTGCCAAGTACTGTACAGAAAGCGATTTATATTCATTCATCATGTTGTGCACTCCCTCGAGGGTTGAAAGGAAACACTGATTTCAAAATAGCTCAACTACCTTGAGTCGAAACTCTACGCCGAAAAGAATTTTGAATCAATAGGCCTGATTGCCGTAGGGAGAAAGCTCATTGCCGGTTATAAACCCATTGCACCAGCGCATCCATGACGGCACGGGACTGTCCGGCTTGCTCGTGATTGACAAAAAAAACCACGATGAAGCGCCGTCCCGATTTATCCAGCAGATAACCAGCCAAGGCGCGCACATTGTTGAGCGCACCGGTTTTCATATGCGCCAGGCCTTTCACCGGAGTATCGGTGAAACGGTTTTTCAGCGTGCCGTCGACGGCGGCGATCGGTAACGAAGAAATGAACTCCGGCATCACCGGGCTGTTAAATGCGGCCAGTAACAATTGCCCCATGTGCCGGGCGCTGATCTGCTCCTTGCGCGACAGTCCGGAACCATTTTCCACCACCAATTCGGGGAAATTCAGTTGTTTGGATGCCAGCCATTGGCGGATTGCCGTTTCGGATTTGGCCAGCGTTGCCGGAGAACTATTGATCACCACATCGCCTGTACCCAGCGTCAAATATAGCTGGCGCGCGGCGATATTGTTACTGAATTTATTGATGCCGCGGATGATATCGGCGAGCGGCGGAGATTGATAAATCTTCAGCGGTGACAAATGTTGCGGCGTTTTACCGAGCACCACATCGCCATGGAATAAACCACCCTGCTGCATCCACAAGCGTTTGAACAAATCGCGGGTATACACGGCACTATCCTGCAGGCTCAGCATATAGGATTGTTTCCCGCATTGCCGGGAGAAGCTACCGTTCAACGTCACGGTAAAATTATTTTTGTCTTCCTTGCCGGGTACAACATCGATCGTCAGCAAATTTTGCCAATCGCCGCATCTACCCTGAGTCAACTGCAAATTATTCTGCACCTGCACCGATTCCGGCAACGGCTCGACCACCACACGCACGGCATTCCTTACCGGTTCCGGAAACAAGTGGATGGTCGAGGTGCGGTAATTGATCAATAACGCTTCCGGCAACACGTTGTAAGTACGGTAGGGTTGCCCGTCGAACTCGCCGGGATCGTCAGCGGGAATATCGTAGTGCGAATGATCGAGAATCAGATTGCCTTTGATCTCGTGCAATCCGGTTTGCCGCAAGCGATGAATCAGCAGCCAGAAATTCTCCAGATCCAGTTTCGGATCGCCATACCCTTTGATGATCAAGTCACCGTGCAAAACGCCGTCGGCCATCCGGCCATTGGCATACAGCATGGTCGGCCAGGTATACGCCGGTCCCAGCAATTCCAGCCCGGCATAGGTCGTCAACAGTTTCATCACCGAAGCCGGATTCATCGCCGCATCGGCATTGACTGTGACGACCGGCTGACTCCTGCCGACCTCCTGCACATACACACCGATTGCCGATTCCGGTATCGCCAGCTGCTGCAGCTTTTGTTTAACGGATAGAGGCAAGCCGTACGAAAAAGCGGAAACCGGCAGGATGCACTGCAGGATCAGCAGGCCGATATAAAAATAGAAACGAGGCATTGCGGCTAGTTATCGGAAGCGCTATTTCTTTCCGTTACACAAGGCAAAACCGTCATCCCAACCCATACGGTACTGCCCATCCTTTTCATAGCGATTCAGGTCTTTGAATGCCCAATCGGTTCTTTTCGCAGTCTCACAGCCGTCGATATAGCCCTGCTGTGTATTTACCGGATAACCGCTCAGATTGTACTTGGGCTTGGCGCTTTGCGGCAGCGGCCCGGCCGGCCGCTCCGGTTTTTTACCCGGCAACGGCTGCTGTTTGGCAGGCATCGTACTGCACGCGGATACGATGACAGCGAAAAGTATGATGAGAAACGATAAACGAAAACGCATGAAGCTACCTTTGATGAGATATAGAACTGAAAGATGATGTAATTACAAAACCGATTTCAACAACTTGCCCATTTCCGCCGGGTTACGCGTGACTTTGATACCGCACGACTCCATCACCTCGAGCTTTTCCTGCGCCGTACCCTTGCCGCCGGAAATAATGGCACCGGCATGGCCCATACGCTTACCCGGCGGTGCGGTGACACCGGCGATAAAGCCGACCGCCGGCTTACGCATATTGTCCTTGACCCAGCGTGCACAATCCTCTTCGTCGCTGCCGCCGATCTCACCGACCATCAGCACCGCATCGGTTTCGTCGTCGTCGTTGAACAACTGCAACACATCCAAATGCTTCAGACCATTGACCGGATCGCCACCGATACCGATGCAAGTCGACTGCCCGAGGCCGAGCGCCATCAATTGCGCCACCGCTTCGTAGGTCAGCGTACCGGAGCGCGACACCACGCCGATACGGCCTTTTTTATGGATATAACCGGGCATGATGCCGATCTTGAGTTCGTCCGGCGTAATGATACCGGGACAGTTCGGGCCGATCAGCCGGGTTTTCTTGCCCTGCATGTTGTAGCGCGTGCGGATCATGTCGCGCACCGGAATACCTTCGGTGATGCAAATCACCAAATCCAGTTCGGCTTCCACCGCTTCGTCGATCGCCGCAGCGGCAAACGGCGGCGGCACGTAAATCACCGACACATTGGCACCGGTTTGCTGCTTCGCCTCCATGACGGTAGCGTACACCGGAATGCCTTCGAAATCCTCGCCCGGTTTGCGCGGATTGACCCCGGCCACGAAACATTCCTTGCCGTTGGCATAATCGCGGCACATGCGGGTATGAAACTGGCCGGTCTTGCCAGTTATGCCTTGCGTCATGACGCGACTGTTGCGATTGATCAGAATAGACATATGCGCTCCTGTGATGATTAATTCTGACAACCCGATTTGGCCGCATTCACCGCCTTTTGCGCGGCATCGGCCATATCCGTTGCCGAGATGATCGGCAAACCGGAATCGGCGAGAATCTGCTTACCGAGATCGACGTTCGTGCCTTCCAGTCGCACCACCAGCGGCACGGTCAGTTGCACCTCGCGCGCTGCGGCGACCACGCCTGCGGCAATTACATCGCATTTCATGATGCCGCCGAAAATATTCACCAGAATTGCCTGCAATTTGGGATTGCGCAGCATCAGCTTGAACGCTTCGGTCACTTTCTCCGTCGTCGCGCCACCGCCGACATCGAGAAAATTCGCCGGATTGCCGCCGTATAATTTGATGATATCCATCGTCGCCATCGCCAGTCCGGCACCGTTCACCAGGCAGCCGATATTGCCGTCGAGCGGAATATACGATAACTCGTGTTTCGATGCTTCGATCTCGACCGGATCTTCCTCGTCCAGATCGCGCAACGCGACGATATCGGCGTGACGAAACAACGCGTTATCGTCAAAATTCATTTTGGCGTCGAGCGCGATCACTTGCTTTTCCGCAGTCAACGCCAGTGGGTTGATTTCCAGCAACGATGCATCGGTTTCATCGAACGCCCGGTACAATCCTTGCAGCAAGGAAACGGCGCCAGGCAAGCTCTGCGCCGGAATACCGATTTTCTGCGCGATCTCCTCCGCTTGCTGCTGGCTCAATCCTGCGATGGGATCGATAAACACTTTATGAATCTTCTCCGGCGTTTCGGCGGCTACTTTTTCGATCTCCATACCGCCCTCGGAACTCGCCATCAAACACACGCGCTGCTGGCGCCGGTCGACCACCATACCGGCATAAAATTCTTTCTCAATTCGCACGCCCTGCTCGATGAAAAGGCGATGCACGATTTGCCCCTCCGCACCGGTCTGATGCGTCACCAGCCGCATACCCAATATCTCACCGGCACGCTGCCGCACCTCGTCCAATGACCGCGCTATCTTCACGCCGCCCCCCTTACCGCGCCCGCCGGCATAAATCTGCGCCTTCACCGCCCAGATATCGCCACCCAATTGCTTGGCCGCATTCACCGCCTCGTCGACGCTGAAGCATGCGATGCCTTGCGGCGTTGCCACGCCGTATTGCCGTAAAATTTCCTTGGCTTGATATTCGTGGATTTTCATGGATATCACTTCTCCTTAAGGTAATAACTCCGGCCACTCCGCCGCCGAAATACGCGAACGAGCATAACGATTAATGCTGCTGTAGACGGCAATCAGTAATGAAACCATCTCATGCGCTTTGTTCAACGCTACGGCAAATTCTTCCGGATCGGACACATATTCGTGAATCAGCTTATTGCGTAAATTACGCGCATTCAGCCAGTCCTCAACCGATGGCAAAAAACCGAGTTTCTCAGCCCGGTTCAGATTATCCAAGGCACTGCCGGGCTTTTCCGCCATCGACTTCAATAGCGTAGGTATCAACTTGTCTCCCACCGTATCCTGCATCCGCCCAAAACGGGACACAAAAGCATCCAGACGTTCCGCCAGATCATCATCGTTTTCCAACCGCCCCACCCAGGCGGCATCCAGTTCCGCTGCGAACAATCGCGCGTCCGTTTTCAACAACAACACCCCTTCACGCCGAACGATTTTCAGTAGCGCCAGCAATCGGATCGATTCTATTTTGAGTGTGTCCGTTGTCAAAGTATCACCCCGGTTTGGCGTGCTATTTGGTGAATCGGTTGTTCCCGTGTTTCCGGATCGACGATAATGACGTCGATTTTCTGATCACCGAGCTGCATTTGCAATTGACTCGTCAACCGGCATGCGGTCGAAACGCGATCGGCCAATTTCTGTTCCGTTTCGATCAATAGATCGATATCTCCGCCTTTCTCATCCACCTTCGCACGGGAGCCGAAAATGCGAATCCGCGCATCATCGCCCAGCAAGCGATGCACCGTCGCACGGACGATCTCGATTTCCTTGACCGATAATCTAACTTTAAGGTTGAAATTATAGCAGTTGGATTGATCGGGACTTGGCGTCATCATAAGCTAGGTTTCACTGATTAATCCGCTAAGTCTCATGGGATTACTCCATGGGATAATTTTTGGCTCTCAAGATACTGAATTAAACCCCTATAGAATTGCAATAAAATACCCTTAATTTGTTGTAAATCATAGTAATCCTCTTTAAATTCAACATACAGATCTGGCGTTGTCGATGTAAAAAAATATTGATACCAATCACTAACCTGAGGTTCCTTTTCAATTCTAGTAATACTACGCCCATCTTTCCAGTGAAAATGCTTACTGGCATTCGCTGTATGCGAGCATATCGACAATGCATTGTCGATATGATAGCAAACGTCTAAATAGGGATTAGGGAGGCAGCTTGTATCACTTATCCACTGCGCTGCCTTACTTGGTATCAACCAATTGCACTGACCTTTCTTAGGTTCTGCGAAAGGATCAGGTACAGAATCTGAAGAATAATATTTCTGAATCCATTCAGCGAGTACAGCTGCAGTCAGCATGAAATTGAATACACCGTACGTATGAGGCTTATTACCGAGTTTATCTGCTTCCCATTCCAATTTTTCAAGCAAATCACATGGTCGCTCTATACCGTATGATAACTGCTGCATCGTTCTCTTCATTCATTCAAACCGCCTGAGCTTCTCTTCAAATTCTATTTTTAAAATACAACCCATCTATCAGGAATTATCTGCTTAAACTTATACATTTTTTGAATAACCCACCGTCTGCGACAGCAACACCCGCTGATCATGCGTCAGCCCTAATGCTTCGGCAATTGCCGCGCGGTCGATCCAGGCGCGCAGCACTGTTGACAGGTTGTTGCTCGCGACAAACAGGTAAATATTCTGCGCGATGGCACCGGCAGCCACCGAGGCGTACGATTCGCGCTGGCTGAACGGTACTCGGCTCAAACGCGTGTAATCGGCGACGTAGACCAGATCCAGCGGCGCTTCGTCAACGAAATCCTGATAACCGGTGATCCGCCGCACATCGCTGGCTGCAACCAGCGTTAACACATTGGCTGCCGCATCGTAGCGGTAAGCGCCCGAAGGCAGTGCCACATAAATATCGATTTCCTGCGCATTGAGTGCGGAAGGTGCGGTGCGTCCGCCATCTTCCCGGTTGACGCCGAATGCTGCCCACAGCAAATTGGATAGCAACGTTAAGGGCAGTAGATCGGGTGCAAATTCACGCGATGAGCGGCGTTTGGCAAGCGCTTCCATCAAAGGAAGGCCACCCTGCTTCCCGGGCGGCGGTAACGCTATCACGGCTGCGGCATCTCCCGCGGCCGGTTTTGGCCGCAACCGCCCCATCATGCCAAGCACCAGTTTGCTTATGGTATGCATCGTTCCTCCGTTTCCACTCGCATTATCCAATCAACTCGATATCCAGCCGGACACCGTACCTCGTCTTGTTGCCATCTGCTTCGTAATTTCTGGTAAGAATCGCACTGCACACCGTGACCTGTTCCGATAACCCCTTTTCCTCGAGTTGATCCAGAAAGCTGCGTGCTAAACGGTGATCCAGGTAACCGACAGCGCGATTGTTGATGTTGATGCGGACGAAATCGGTATCATAAGGATTGCTATTGTCCGGTATCAAATGCGCCTTGAAGACTTGTGATTGCGTGGTTGAGCCGTTCTCCAAGTCAATGCCGTTTTCCTGTGCCAATTGCTGGATCGCATTCTGGTACGGCCGTGCAGCAACCGCACAGGAGAAATGACCCAACTCCGGCCAGGCATAGAGGTCATGCGCTGGTTTGCCAGTATGATGCGCGCTTTTTCCCGTTTCGGTCGCGGCAGCGATTTTGTCCCGCTTGAAGTAGAGAATGATCGCGGAAATCAGCGTCACCGGCAGGATTAGCGACACACCGGCGCCAGCACCGGTGATCAATCCCAAGAACAGCGACAGCCCCAGGATCGAGCCAATGCTGATTCCCGTTTTTTGTTTGCCTGGATCGCTCGAGGCATCAGGCTCACGATTCATCACGCTAATGCTGCAAAGCCTGTTCGATCGCTGTTACCACCGCTGGATCGGAAGGTTTGGTGTGCGGGGTGAAGTGCGTGATCAGCTTGCCGTCGCGGCCGATCAGGTATTTCTGAAAATTCCACGTCGGATAAGTGCCCGACAATTCCGCCAGCCGCACATAAAAAGGGTGCGCATCGCCTTTCTTCACGGTGGTTTTTTCAAACATCGGAAATTTGACATCGTAGGTGAGACGGCAAAAATCCTGGATTTCCGCTTCGGTTCCCGGTTCCTGCCCCATGAAGTCGTTGGACGGAAAACCCAATACCACAAGCCCTTTCGGTTCGTATTTTTCGTACAGCTGTTCCAGGCTTTCGTATTGCGGCGTATAACCGCACTTGCTGGCGGTGTTGACGATGAGCAGCACTTTGCCGGAATAGGCTTCGCATAAATTTACCGTATCGGTTCCGGCCAGTTCGCGGAAATTCTGATTGAGCAATTCGCTGTTGCAGGCGGCAAACACGGGGTCGAACAAAAAAGTTGTCAATAAAGCGAGAAAAATGCGCATGAGTAGTCTCCTCAAGTATTAGGGGGTGGATCAGAAAATAGCGCGATTCATTTTATCTTACTTCGTATCTTACTTAGTACTTTAAAAATTGATTTGCGTGCGGAAAGAAAGGGCTGACAGATGATCCGCGCGTGCCGGCGTGCCGGGACCGGCGTTACCGATCACCGCATCGGTCAGGTAATAGTTCAGCATAAAGCGCATGTTCGCGTTGGGATACCAGTTCATACCCAAGGTAATGATCTGGACCTGGCATTTCGACGTGCCGGTTTTGCACGGATCGGCGCTGAGGCTTTGCGAAAAATTTTCCGCCAGATCATAGCGCCCGGCCAATTCCAGCGCGCCCCATTTGCCGGCCGGCTGCGGCTTGCCGAAAGCGCCGCGGTCTTTTCTGTAGAGTGCGGTTTCGCCGGTCACAAACCAGCTGGCTTGCACATAGAAAGCCTGAATGGTGGAATCTCTGTTTCTGCCGCTCACTTGGTGCGTGTTGTCGAGCAGGGAAAGCGCATACTCACCCTGTAGTCTGAACGGACCGATGGCGTATGCCGCTTCTGCGGCGAAAGTCGACTGACTGTTGTGGCTGGGCGCACCCGCGCTCGCGCCGGCAACGCCCAGCGTTTTGCTGATGCCTTCGCGTCCGCCGTATACATCGGCAATCTTCGCTGGCAACGAATCCCGGTTGGCGGTGTCCCGGCTGGCGGACAGTCCCAAATGCAGAATATGGCTTGATTTGTCGATCGGCAGCCAGATAGCGCGCCCGCCGTAATTGATACCCTCCAACGGCAAACCGAAATGCGCCAAGCTCATCACGTAAACGCCGAAACCCAGATTGTCCCTCACCATTCCCCGATAGCCGATACCGGTTAAAAATTGCCGTCCGCTGTAGATCCCGGTGGATGACGTGGACGGCCGTTCCATCATGGTAATTTCATTGGAACTGGTGATCTCTTCCAAACCCCGGTATGCCTTGAACTGTCCAACGGTCAGCTGCCCCGGTCCTAATTTGGCGGCCACCCAGGCTTCGCGCAAGCTATGCGGAAAAGGCATAGTTTCATTGACCGCAAAGTCGTTCTCAAATTTGAAATTGACGCCGTGAATTTTTCCCGTGATAGTGGCATAGGTTCTGCGCCAGTTGAATCCGCCATTGTCACTGCCGTTCAAAAGCTGGCTACCGAATGCAGGGTAATTTGCACTTGGCTGATCTGGATAGAGCGAGTGCACGTCGAGGTGGGCACGGCCGTTCAGACCGATCTCGAAATTACCGTCATCACTCTTGATTCTGGGGCCGTTCTTATAAGTGAAGTTAACCGCATAGCACGACGCAATGCCGAAATGAGTCAGCACTAAAAGGCTACAGAGCGTAATCCTCGTTTGCATTCCGGCACACCGCACCCTTGCATGAATGGAATGCGTGCGATTATATATCAACCGGAAAAAAGCGAACGGCGTTCTATTTTGCCGTGACGCCGTACCCGCTCAAGCAAAGAACGGTTAATCCGTGCGCAAGGCATCCACCGGATTCAATTTTGCCGCGCGCATGGCCGGCACCACACCGGCAATCAAGCCGATCAGCATCGACAGGCACACCGCGCCGAGCACAAAATTCCACGGGATATTCACCGGCAATCCGCTGATCAGCAGTTTGAGCAATCCGGCGATACCTGCGCCGATGAGTAAGCCCGCCAAACCGCCGACGGTGGACAGCGCGGTCGATTCCAGTAAAAACAGCAGGCGGATGCGCCCGCGCGTCGCACCCAGAGCCGTGAGCAAACCGATTTCCGACACCCGTTCGGAAACGGCAATATGCATCAGCGTGATCATGCCGACCGCGCCGACGACCAGTGAAATACCGCCCAGCGCTGCAACCGCAAACTTCAGCACCGTCAGCACGGTGGATAGCGTACTGAGCATTTGCTGTTGCGGCTTGACGGTGAAGTCTTCGCGCCCGTGCCGCGCGATCAGGATGCGGTTGATGTCGTCGACCACCACTTGCACCGGCGCATCCGGATGATAGGAAAAGTTGATCTCCATGACGCCCTGGCGGTTGAATACCTCCAAAGCGCGTGCTGTCGGCATGAAAACGGTGTCGTCCAAGTCAAAACCGAGCACATTGCCTTTCGGCGCCATCACGCCGATGACGCGGAAGCGCGTCGCGCCGACCTGCAGCAAAGCGCCGAGCGGATTGGCATCGCCGAACAATTCGTTGCGCACCTTGGCGCCGAGCACGACGTATGCGCGCGGATTGCGCGGATCGTCATCGGGCAGAAACTGCCCGGTCTCGACTTGCATATTGAAGGCCCGGGCAAAATCGGGGCCTTGTCCGTACGCTGTTACGCGGCGGCTGCGGCCTTGCGCGCGGATTTCCGCATTGCCGATCACGCTGGCATTGGTGTAGCGCGCGTAGCGGCTTTGTTTCAACGCGATGGCATCTTCAATCGTCAGCAGCCGCGCGCTGCCGATGGCACCCAACGAGCCGCCGTGCGTATTGATCTTGCCCGGCGTGATGGTGACAATATTGGTGCCGAACTGCGTGAATTCCGCCAGCACGAAACGTTGTATGCCGTCGCCGATGGCGGTCAGCAAAACCACCGCGGCAATGCCGACAGCGATGCCGGAAGCCGACAAAAAGGTGCGCAAACGGTGCGCCGTTAGCGAGCGGAAAGCAAATTGGAAGGTGTCGATGGCATTCATTACAGATTTATCGCTTACTCAGTGCTTTGACGGCATCGAGCCGCGCCGCTTGGTTCGCAGGCCAAAGACTGGCGGCGATACCGGTCGCCAGCGCAACCACGATGCCCGCGATCGAGGCCCAAACGGGCGCCCATGCCGGAAGTTGCGGGTAAGCCAGACGCAGCATCAAGCTGCCCAATTGACCCAACACAGAACCGATAACAGCACCGGCAAACGACAGCCACACCGCTTCGGCAAAAAATAACCGGCGAATGTCGCCGGAGGTGGCGCCGATGGCCTTCAGCAGGCCGATTTCCGCAGTGCGTTGGTTGACCGCCACCAGCATCACATTCATCACCAGAATCCCGGCAACGATCAAGCTGATTGCGGCAATCCCGGCGACGGCCAGCGTCATCGTGTGCAGTATCCGGTCGAAGGTGGCCAGAATGGCATCCTGCGTGATCACGGTCACGTCTTCTTCACCGTCGTGACTCTGCTTCAGGGTCGCCAATATCGCCCGCTTGGCGGGTTCAATGTCATTATGGCTTTTCGCTTCGATCAGAATACGGAACAACGACGTAGTGTTGAACATTTGCTGTGCATAGTCGATCGGGATGATGACGATTTCATCGGTATTGAACCCCATCGATTCGCCTTGCGAAGCCAACACACCGGAGACGATGAACCGGCTGTCGCCCAGGCGCACGCGCTGGCCGATGGCTTGGCTGCGTGGAAAGAATTCACGGGCGATTTTCGCGCCGAGCACGATTTGCGCATTGCGTTCGGTGCCATGCGCCAGAAAACCGCCCTGCGCCAACTGCATGTGCCGCACCGGGATCAGATCCGCATTGCTGCCCAGCACGGTGACTTCGCGCAAACGGTTGGTGGCGGAAAGTTCCGCGGCGCCGACATTGAGCGGCGCATAACGCCGCACTTGCGGCAACCGGCCGAGCAATTGCGCATCTTTCAACGTCAAGTCGCGCGGTGTCTGGCCCAGCACCGCGCCGAGAAACGAACCCGACGTTTCCGCGCGTCCCGGCAAAACGACCAGCAAATTGGTGCCGATGGAGGAAAACTGGTTGATGACATAATTTCTCGCGCCGTCGCCGAGTGCCGTCAACATCACGACCGCAGCCACGCCCAATGCCATTGCCAGCACGATCAACAGGGAACGGATGCGATAACTCAGCACCGTTTTGAACGAAGTCTGTAAGGTATCAGCGAGCGTCATCGGATTGATCCGTCATTATCTTGCCATCGCGCATCGCGATCTGGCGATGCGCACGCGCACCCAGCTCGCGGTCGTGCGTGACGACGATCAAGGTGGTTCCGCTGTGATGCAGATTTTCCAGCAATGCCATCACTTCGGCGCCGATCTGATGATCCAGATTGCCGGTCGGCTCGTCCGCCAGAATGACGCTGGGCCGCATGATGGTCGCACGCGCGATCGCCACGCGCTGGCGCTGCCCGCCGGAAAGTTCGGCGGGCCGATGCTGCGCGCGCTGTTTCAGTTCGAAGGCTTGCAACGCCTCATCGACACGGATTTGCCGCTGCTCTTGCGGTATGCCGCTGAGAATGAGCGGCAGTTCGATATTTTCCGCCGCCGTCAGGCGGGGCACCAAATGAAAGGACTGAAAAACGAAGCCGATTTTTTCGCGCCGGATCTGCGCCTGCTCGGTTTCCGACAGTTCAGTGACCAACCGGCCATCAAGTTCATAGCGGCCGCTATCGGGCCGGTCTAGCAAGCCGACAATGTTCAGCAGCGTGGATTTTCCGGAACCTGAAGGTCCCATGATCGAAACGTATTCGCCCGAGGAGATAGTCAGATTGATATTGCTCAACGCGTGAACCGCCTGGTCACCCATGTGAAACGTGCGAGTAATCGCGCTCAAGCGGATCATGGAGCTTTCGGCTGCACCGCGGCACCGGCTTTGATTCCATCCTGGTCGAACGCGATCAAGACCCGGTCACCGGCATTCAAGCCGCTGCGGATCTCGGTGAAACTCCAGTTGCTCAGGCCGGTTTCCACTGGCTGCTCCACCAAACGGCTATGGCTGTCGACCAGCCAGACTTTATTATTCTGCCGGATGGCCTGCGTCGGGATGCGCAAGACATTGTCCCTACGCTGCAGAATCACTTCGACATCGGCGCTATAACCCACCAGCAGCGTATCCGCCGGAGCTTGCAGAAAATCCACTTCGATGTCGACGGTGCGCGCTTGCTTCTCAATTTCGGTCACATAGGACGCGATACGCCGGATTCTTCCGGGGAAAATTTTGCCCGGCATGGCATCCAGCGTGATACGCGCTTCCTGACCGACCCGGATTTTGGGCGCATCGACTTCATCCATCGGCGCCGTGACATACAAGCAGCGGTCGTCGATCAGGTCAATCGTCGGCGGTGTCGGAATCCCCGGCGGCGATGGCGTGGTGAATTCTCCCAATTCTCCGCTGATATGCGCAACTACGCCGGAGAACGGTGCGCTGATGATGGTGCGCTCCAATCCCGCTTGTGCGACACGCACTTGCGCTTCGGCGCGTTTGATATCGGTGATGGCGGCTTCGCAACTGGCCTGCCGGGAACGCGCGTTGGCATTGACGTCATCGGCACGTTGCGAGCTGACAAAGCCTTGCTCGACCAGTTGCTGCGTGCGCACCGCTTCGCGCCGGGCGTTTTCCGCCAGAATGCAGGTTTCGCGGCGGCGTTCCTGCGCCATCGCCAACTGCCGTTGCGCCAGTTCGCGCTGCGCCAGCAAATCCTGATTCCATAGCTCTAGTAAAACCTGCCCTTTTTGCACATGATCGCCTTCTTTGATCCAGATTTTGGCAATCTGGCCACCAGCGATCGGCGCCAGGTTGGAGCGCTGGCAGGATTTGATCGTACCCGCGCGGGTGTTGACGATGGTCGCTTCGACATTGCCGGTGGCGATGATTACCGATTCCACCTCGAGCAGCTTGGGACGTGTAAAGTACCAGCCGACAAAAGCGATTACGGCGGCGATCACGGCAAAGCCGATTAATCCGAGCGGTTTCTTAAGCAGCGGCATGATTGACGAGCGGGGTCGATGCGGTTACGGATGATATTGTGTTGTGTTTCATTGCAAATGTGCGTATTTTACACCTTCATTAAAGCTTAATGCCGTTTGCTGGCGATTCATGAAAAACCTTGAACTGACACGATCCGTATGATTGACATTTGGCGCACAAAATTCATCCTATCCGATTCCGATTGTCCCACAACTATGGAGGATATCCGCCCCACGGCGGCGGATCACGAGGCGCTTGATCCGAAAACATTCTCGGCGATAGAAACTGAGGCATTGTTTCATACCGTCGATCATACCAAGACCGAAACCGGCCGCTTGGCGCTGTACCGTTCGTTCGCCCGTCCCGCGCAAAATACCCAAGTGATACAGCAAAAACAAATTGCATTGCGCGAGATCGAGTCGAACCCGAAACTCTGCGGCGCGCTGTCCAATTTTGTCGAGAAGGCCGTTCCCGGTGAAAGATCGCTGAAGCATCTGCTGTATGGTGAGTTCTCCGGCGGTTTGGCGACCGATGAGCCGAGCAGCCGTACCGATAAACTGGAATTCGGCGGTTACGGCTACCGGCAATATCAGGATGGTACTCAGTTTGCCGTGAATCTGGCCGAGCAAGCCGGGAATTTGCCGTGCCCGCAATCCGCTTATCTGCGCACATTGCTCAATGCCATCCGGGATTTCGGCGAATCGCGCATTTATGCATTGATGAAAGGCCCGGTTTATTCCATGGGCGGCAAGTTCAAAACAAAAAAAGAGAAATCACGTTTTGATCTGTATTCGCGTTTCCAGCCTTCGCTGTTTAAAATTTTGCCGATCCTGACTTTTCTAGCTGCCGGTTATGGCATTTTATTTTTCTTTGAAATTCTGATGCCGCAGTTCGGTGCATCGTATATCAGCTACGGCATTCTGGCACTGACTGCACCGGTTCTGCCGATTGTTCTGCTGGCGATGGGTGTTTCCGACCGCGATTCGATCATTTATCCGTTGCGTAAACAATTCCGTGAAAGCCCGGAACTGGCCAAAGCGGTCGAAGCATTGGGATTGCTCGATGAGTTATTATCTTTTTACCGTTACGGACAATCCCTTCCCGGTGAAAAAGTTTTGCCGGAAATACTCGATGAGAAGCAGCACCGGCTGACTGCAAGCCGAGCCAGAAATCCCCTGCTGATCAAAACAATTCCGGATTATGTACCCAACGATATCCATCTCGATCCGGCCGGGCGGGTACTGATCATCACCGGCCCGAACAGCGGCGGTAAAACAGCGTATTGTAAGACCGTCGTGCAAGTTCAATTACTCGGGCAAATGGGCTGCTATATTCCCGCCGCGCAAGGACAATTGGTTCCCGCGGAGCATATTTATTACCAAGTACCCGACCCCGGCCAGCTCAGCGCCGCAATGGGACGTTTCGGTCATGAATTGCAACGCACACGTGAAATATTTTTTAACTCAACACCACGCAGTTTGGCTGTGCTCGATGAATTATCCGAAGGTACCACATTTGAGGAAAAAATGACGATTTCCGAATATATCCTGAAAGGATTTCATAAACTTGGCGCAAGCACGCTGCTGGTTACGCACAATCACGAACTGTGCGAGTTGTTGCAAAAAGACGGCATTGGCCGGTATTTGCAAGTCGAATTCCTGCAACAAGGCCCTACGCACCGCCTGATTGCAGGGATATCAAAAGTCAGTCACGCGGATCGCGTTGCCAATGCGATTGGGTTTAGTCGGAAGGATGTGGAAAAACATTTGGAACGGCAAAGTGAAACGGGGTAAATTAAAAAGACGCGAATCAATAACGTCATCTTCCTACGCAGTATTTTATTGACAAGCAATGAGCATGGCGTATTAAGAGGATTCCAGTTGCTGGAAATGCTGCTTAGCGTATGCGAACAAACTGAATCGATTCTTAATTCCCAGTTTACTAAAGATAGAAGTTAAATGATTGCGTAAGGTATGCTCACTCATACACAATTTTGCAGCTATCTGTTTATTCTGTTCACCGCCTGTGCCGTCAGAGAACGCCCTAAGAATCATGCATTCTTTACGGGTAAGCGTGGTAATTTTATCTGAGTCCGCATCGGTAGCAATCTTTCTACGGACACGTGAGTTCTGTAAAAGAATACGACCGGTTGTTATACGATCAAGCCATAATTCGCCATCATAAATCTTCTCAATCGCTCTGAGTATCGTTTGCATAGATTCTTTTCTGTGAACTACACCACGCGCACCACTCAGTACCGCTCTATCAATTACTTCTTTATCATGCGTTTCAGTAAAAATTACCACTCGCGTATTTCCATTACTGGCAAAATCAGGAATGTAATTGACACAATCCACCCCATCCAAATGAATATTTAAAATAAGAATATCCGGATTCTTTTCGAGAACAAGTCGTTTAGCATCCGAAATGCTGGTCGCTACGCCGACTACTTCCATGCGTGGTTTCACACCATCAATAAGTTTCTCTAATCCCCACAAAACAATTTGCTGATCGTCAACCAACAAAACCCGAATAGGTTGCACGGAAAGTTGTTTAATTTGATTATTCGATTCATTCATACCGTGATATTGACAAAAGCAAGACTCAAAGTCGGCATACTGTTTTTTTGTCGTATCTTTATTGATATTACAACCCATTGCGGTAGCAATTGTCATTGTACGTTGCACAATCGAATCACTGGCATACGCTGTAAAATAAATGCAAAGATTGGAATTATCAGTTTGCAAATTCAGTTGCTGCGCCAGATAGATACCGTCGCAATCGTTTAATTCCATATCTGTCAGAATTAAATCAGGCTTGTCTTTTTTTACTCTGACTATAGCCTCCTGGCTTGAAGTACAAACACCAATAATATTGTATTGCCAGTCATCGAGTATATTCCTCAGAGTTTCACCAGAAACATATTTATCCACAACAATCAGCACTCTGGTATCGTCGATTTCTCTGCGCGAGACTCTCGCAAGCATATGCTCTGTTTTGCTGGTCATTTAGCTTCACCTTTAAACAGCACCACGTTGTGATTCATCCTGAAAACCCCATTCTTTGAATTGTTGCACGAATAACTTAGATAGAAAGATGCTGAAAATAGAAATGATTCAATTCATTTTTATCTTTATCCATTACCTTAACGATGCACAGTGGTATTGATTACATTCTCTGCGACATTCCGCATACTTGACTACCTAGTTGACGATTCAATCTTTACTTATTGCGGATATACCAACCAGCTTTTATTTCGGATTTAGCATGAAAAACTTTAAATATTTTTTGATTGGAATAAATAAAAATATCAAAATTGGCCAATAATTAGAATAATTTAACTTTGCTAAATGACGATGTAGCTAGAATTATTGCTATAAAACTTAACTCAGAAACCCAATTGCTTATTAATGCACTCAGTATTCCTAAATTAACGAATTGATTTACTTAGAATAAATTAACCACCACGAGTACTCTGTGAAAATTGAACTCAATTAGGATTTTTTGACATAACCTGAGAGTTTCGGCGGCACACAAGCACTGGAAGAGTAAGAAGAAATGCCGTCCAGTTTACAAAATCCGGAGAATATCCAGCGAACCCCTTGAATAAACATTTTTTCGATCTCATGACGTTTTCTATGTAGAAATTACTTACAATGCCATTAACTTCTTATTCAGTGAGATTCGAATTAACTTGTTAAAATGACTAAAATGTTATCAAAAATTATTTGATATGAATGTGACATAAATCACATAAAAATTAGATAATTCTGATTCTGTAACAAACGTGTTCCTGATTGACAATAGTAACCTCATCAGAAATTAAGCTGCAAACAGACTACTGTAATCGCAATAGACCAACTACCAATTGCCACAACACAATCTTCATGAAATTACTCAGCTGGAATATTCAATGGGGACGCGGAATAGACGGGTGTGTCGATCTCGCGCGAATCGTTCGGACAATTCAGCAACTGGACGTGTTCGATGTTATTTGTCTGCAGGAAGTTGCCGTTAACTTCCCCGGGTTACCGGGTAACCCCGGAAAGGATCAAGTGACCGAGTTAGCCAAGCTACTACCCGGTTATACCGCCCTCTATGGCATTGCAACCGATATACCGGATGATCACGGTGGGCGAAGTCAATTCGGCAATGCTATTTTTACCCGTTTACCGGTTGGCCAGGTGTGGCGGCATTTACTGCCATGGCAAGCGGAACTGACCACACCCAGCATGCAGCGGGTGCTGGTGGAAGCCGTTGTGACAGCGGATATCGGGCCACTGCGCATCATGACCACACATCTCGAATACTATTCGCGATACCAGCGCAAAATTCAAATCGAGGCGATCCGGAACTTGCACCGGGAAGCATGTGCCATGTCACAACGTCAACTTCTCACTGAAGAACGGAATGGAACATTTGAAGTTTTTCCCAGACCTGCAGAAGCGTTATTGTGCGGTGATTTCAATTTTTCCGCCACAGCACCGGAACGCACACAATTTCTGGTCCCCTTTGATGACGGCACACTGAATTTTCACGATGCATGGTCGGCACTGCATCCCGGTACGCCGCATGCGCCTACTGTCGGGATTTATCCGGTAGATTTTGTCGATCGTCCGGAATGCTTCGACTTTATCTTTATCACCGGCGGATTAGCACACCGTCTTTGCACGTATGGCGTTGATGCCGAGACGGCGGCTTCGGATCATCAACCGGTCTGGGTTGAGTTCAAATGAAGAAACTCAGAAAATACGAGTGCCAAAACTTTCAAAGTAATACTGCCCGATCTCATCACGGGAAAATTGATGATTCTGCCCACCACGCTGGGCGATTTTCAGTGACCCCATCAATGAGCCAAGCTGACCCGCCGCTTGCCAATCGAAATTGTTGACGATGCCGTACAACAAGCCAGCACGATACGCGTCTCCACACCCGGTTGGATCGACAATCGTTTGCGGTTTGACACAGGGAATTTCGTATTTTTTCCCACCGGCATGGATAATCGAGCCTTGCGCGCCCAAAGTGACGATCAATGCTTTGGCATGATTCGCCAGCGATTCCAAGTTACGCCCGGTGCGGTCTTGCAGCATTTCTCCTTCATAGTCGTTGACCGCAATGTAATCGGCTTTATCGATGAAATCGAGCAATTCTTCGCCGTCATACATCGGTAGCCCCTGCCCCGGATCGAACACAAACGGAATCCCCGCTTCATGGAATTCGCGCGCATGCTGCATCATGCCATCGCGTCCATCTGGCGCGATAATGCCCAAGCGGATGTCACGCGACTCTTTCACGGAATTGAGATGGGAAAAATTCATTGCGCCCGGATGAAACGCGGTAATCTGATTGTCCGCCAGATCAGTCGTGATAAAAGCCTGTGCGGTAAAAGTCTCCGGCACATGCTGCACGTGCTCTTGAGTCAGATCCAGCTGTTTGAAGCGTGCCGCATAGGGCGCGTAATCATCGCCAACCGTAGCCATCATCACCGGTTCGCCACCCAGCATTTTAAGATTGTAGGCAATATTACCGGCACATCCGCCGAATTCACGGCGCATTTCCGGAACCAGAAATGCGACATTCAATACGTGAATTTTCTCCGGCAAAATGTGATTCTTAAAATGATCCGGGAAGACCATAATATTATCGTAAGCGATGGAACCACAAATCAATGTGCGCATAATTCAGCTACCGTGTAATGATGAAAAATAACTTGCACGCTCTCAAGCGCTTGGCTTCCACGCCAAATCCAACTCACGCGCGGCTTTGACATCGTCCAATTTACGCACCGACATGTTGTGCGGCGCACCTTTCACCATATCCGGTTCCTGTTCGATTTCACGTAGAATTTCTTTCATCGAGATTACGAAAGCATCCAACGTTTCCTTGGATTCCGTTTCCGCCGGTTCAATCAATAAACATTCCGGTACCAGCAGCGGGAAATACGTCGTCGGTGCATGGTAGCCTTTATCGAGCAAACGCTTGGCCAGATTCATCGCAGTCACGCCGGTTTTGTCCTTGATGTCCTTCATCGTGACAATAAATTCGTGACTGGCGCGACGGTTCGGGTACGCAATTTCAAAACCCGCTTTACGCAATTCAGCCATCAAGTAATTCGCGTTCAAGGTCGCAAACTCGGAAATCCGATGCATACCCTGCATGCCTAACAAGCGAACATAAATATAAGCCCGCAGCAACACACCGGCATTCCCCATGTGAGCCGATAAACGACCAATGGATTGGGGTTTATCTTTTTCGGTAATCCAACGATAGGTATCACCTTCCTTAGCCACGATCGGGATCGGCATAAAAGGCAGCAGGCGTTCAGCCACACCGACCGGCGCAGAGCCCGGTCCCCCGCCACCATGCGGTGTCGAGAAGGTTTTGTGCAGATTGATGTGAATCACGTCGAAACCCATATCGCCCGGTTTCACTTTACCCAGTACCGCATTCAGGTTGGCACCGTCGTAATATAACAACCCACCAGCCGCATGAACCACCCGACTCATTTCGGCAACGTTTTTCTCGAACACGCCCAGTGTGGAAGGGTTAGTCAGCATCAATCCCGCCGTTTGCGGTCCCACTGCCGCTTTGAGCGCATCCAGATCGACATTGCCGTCTTTGTCGGTGGCGATTTCCACCACTTTGAAGCCGCACATGACCGCTGTTGCCGGGTTGGTACCGTGCGCCGCATCCGGAACAATGATCTCGGTACGGGCGAAATCGCCGCGCGATTCGTGATACGCGCGGATCATCATGACACCGATCAGCTCACCTTGCGCACCAGCCATCGGCGTCAAGCTCACGCCCGCCATCCCGGTAACCGCTTTCAGAATCTCCTGCAATTCGTACATACACGCAAGGAAGCCCTGGCCGGTATCTTCCGGCGCCGATGGATGCCGCGATATGAATTGCGGCAGCATCGCCAACGAATTACACGCGCGCGGATTGTATTTCATCGTGCATGAGCCGAGCGGATAAAACTCGGTATCAATCGAGAAATTCTTTTGCGACAAACGGGTGTAATGACGCACCGTATCCATCTCGGAGACTTCCGGCAGCAACACTTTGGATTTCCGCAATAAATTTTGCGGGATTACCGACTTGCTTGCCGGTGTTGCAGGCGACTGCGAATAATTGCGCCGTCCTTTGCGTGAGTGTTCGAATATCAGCATAATGTATCAGTCAATCTCAGTTTATTTCTTCAAAGCAGCCATGGCTGCATCATAGTTCGGTTCGTTGGCGATTTCCGGAACCAATTCGGCGTGAATCACGGTATCCGATTCATCCAGAACGATCACGGCACGTGCCGTGATACCGCCAAACGCGCTATCGGCGATGTAAACGCCGTAATCTTTCATAAAATTCGCGCCGCGCATCGTGGACAGCGTAACAACCTTATCCAACCCTTCGGAGTCGCAGAAACGGGTCATCGCAAACGGCAAATCGGCGGCAATGATCAGCACTACGGTGTTGTCCATATTGCTGGCTTGTTGATTGAATTTGCGCGTCGAGATCGCACATACCGGCGTATCCAAGCTTGGCACGATGTTCAGCACTTTCTTTTTACCGGCATAATTGGCCAGCGTGACATCTTCCAGATCGCGATTGACCAATGAAAAAGGGGGTGCTTTTTGTCCGACTTTAGGAAACGTGCCTTCGAGTTTGATCGGCTTTCCTTTTAAAGTAACCATAATTTTCCTCTCAGATGAATTTAAAAATTGATTTAAGCAAGCGCTTGTTTCAAAGCGGCGGCATAATCTTGCAAATCGGCCGCTGTTTTGGTTTCAGTGACACAAACCAACACGGCATTGCCCAGTTCCGGATAATGCGCATTTAAATCGAATCCGCCCAAAATACCTTTTTGTTTTAATTTAGCCAGCACATCCGCGGCAGATTTAGGCATCGTCAGCACGGTTTCGTGGAATGCCGGCGTGCTGAACGTTCTTTTCACACCGCCGATTTTTTCCAGTTGCTCGACCAATTCCAAGGTACTGGCATGCGATTGCGCCGCAATGCGCCGCAACCCTTCAGGACCGATCAGTGACATGTAAATGGTCGCCGCAGTAACCATCAAACCTTGGTTGGTACAGATATTGGAGGTCGCTTTGGAGCGGCGGATATGCTGCTCACGCGCTTGCAATGTCAGCACGAAACCTTCTTTACCGTCCAGATCGGTGGTACGGCCGATGATACGGCCGGGCATTTGACGCACCAATTCATTTTTGCACGCCATGAAACCGAAATAGGGGCCGCCGCTGGAAAGCGGAATACCCAACGGCTGACCTTCGCCGACAGCGATATCAGCGCCTTTGCTGCCCCATTCGCCCGGCGGTGTCAGCATCGCCAACGCGGTCGGATTGACCACCCCGATGGCAAACGAATTTTTGCTATGCGCCCAGTCGGTTAATTCATCGACTTGCTCCAAAACACCGAAGAAATTGGGTTGCGGAATCACCAATGCGGCAAAATCGCCATAATCCGTCTTACTAATCGCTGCCAGATCGGCTTGGCCGGTTTTGCTATCGAACGGCAGCTCGACCACTTCGATTTTCTGATTGCTGACAATCGCACGCACCACTTGGCGGTAGATTGGATGCACGGTTTTCGGAATCAGAATCTTGCGCGAGGTTTTATGCGAACGCACTGCCATCAAAGCCGCTTCCGCCAATGCGGTGGCACCGTCGTACATACTGGCGTTGGAAACATCCATGCCGGTCAGCGACGCCATCATCGATTGGTATTCGTACAGCAATTGCAGTGTGCCCTGACTGGCTTCCGCTTGATACGGCGTATACGAAGAATAAAACTCGCCGCGCGTCGTGATCTGCCACACCGCAGCCGGAATGTGATGCTCGTATGCGCCGGCGCCGATGTAATTCTGGTAGAAACCATCCTTGTTCGCGCGCTCCATCATCAGACGCGTAATTTCCAGTTCGCTGAGTCCGGTTGGAACACCGGTCAATTCGCCGCTGACCAGTTCCTTGGGAATTTCGTCAAACAGATCTTCGGTGGATTTCGCGCCGATGCTGGCAAGCATTTCGGCAACATCTTCTTCGGTATGAGGAATAAACGGCATGATTTATTTTTGCAACTTAAAGTAATGAGAAATTAAAAAACGCAGGTATCAAATCAATCTTAGTGATCTTCGTTTTCTACCAATTCGGCGTAAGCTGCGGCATCAAGCAGCGCATCGATTTCCGCGGGATTGCTCGGTTTCATTTTGAACAACCAGGCCGAGTATGCATCTTCGTTGATTTTTCCAGGCTCGTCGACCAGCGGTGAATTCACTGCAATTACTTCACCGGAGATCGGTGAATACACATCGGCAGCGGCTTTGACGGATTCCGCAACGGCACACTCTTCTTTTTGTTTCAGCTTGCGTCCGACATCCGGCAATTCGACGAACACCATATCGCCGAGCAATTCCTGCGCGTGGTGGGAGATCCCAACAGTGACCGTGCCGTCGGCTTCAGGTTTCACCCATTCATGGGATTTACTATATTTCAGATTTGTTGGGATGCTCATAGATTCACTCCAGAAAGAAATTATATGTAGTTGCTTATACCAAAACTTTACCGTTACGCACGAACGGGTATTTTACCACTTTAGCGCGCAGCTTCTTATCACGAACGACAACGCTGACTTCATCGCCCACCGCAATTTGCACCGGAATACGTGCCAATGCGATCGATTGATTCATCGTCGGGGAAAAACCGCCGCTGGTGATCTCGCCTTTATATTCGACGCCGTCTTTTTCACCGATCACTTCCTGATGGCCGCGCAATACACCACGATCGACCAGCACCAACCCGACCAGGTGCTGCGTGACATTGGTATCCAACAATGCCTGCTTGCCGATGAAATCGCGCTCGGATTTCAGATCGACCGTCCATGCCAAACCGGATTCCAGCGGATTTTTTGTCTCATCCATGTCCTGGCCGTACAAATTCATCCCGGCTTCCAGCCGCAACGTATCGCGCGCGCCCAGTCCGGCAGGCACAATCCAGACACCGTGCAACGCTGTCCAGAAAGCCGGCGCATCCTTAGCCGGTAACATGATCTCAAAACCATCTTCGCCGGTATAACCGGTACGGGCGATAAAATAATCGCCCACGATCGCCGATTGGAACGGTTTCAATTCCTCGGTCGCCGCTTGCGAATTGGGGATCACTTGCCACACTTTGGCACGCGCATTCGGGCCTTGCACCGCCACCATCGCCAGATCGCGGCGCGGCGTGATTTCCAGCTTCGGCGCCAGCGCATCGCGCTGCTTCAGTATCCAGGCAAGATCCTTATCCGCGGTACCGGCGTTGACGACGATGCGGAACCAGTCTTCCGACAAAAAATAAATGATCAAATCGTCGATGATGCCGCCCTGCGGGGTCAGCATACAGGAATACAGCGCTTTGCCGGATACCGTTAATTTATCGACATTATTGGCGACGAGCTGGCGCAGAAAACCGCGCACGTTATCGCCTTTGACATCCACCGGCAGCATGTGCGACACGTCGAACATGCCGGCATCCTGGCGGACTTTGTGATGTTCATCCAATTGCGAACCGTAATGCAACGGCATATCCCAGCCGCCGAAATCGACCATTTTGGCATTCATATCGCGGTGGGTTTGATTCAGAGGTGTCATTTTCAGCACGGTTTTTCTCCCAAAAATATTGAGCCATTCAAACGTAAATGACTTCGTGCCCCTCTGTCCTTTTTACCTGAGAGATTGACAGAATTGAATCCGCATGCCCCTTCGGTGGCCGGAACCGGTTCCGGCACTCTCCAGATCGCCTGTCGCAAGCAGTTCTTAAGGAACAAAAGAATTTGACCCTGCCTGAGCGATTCCGGGGAGGTTACGCCTTCGGCGGCGCTAAAAAATAGCGCACTCTTCTGCTTGGATTGATTTGGCAAAGTGCGAACTATACCTGACGGACAAGGGTTTATTCAAGTTATTGCGGTAAATTTTGCATTGCGCCGCGAGGGCATTTAGTGCCCCCGGAACAGACCTGGAAACCTTGTTGCCATACTTACTAATAAATATTATTGTATGACGCAAACAGCGCAATTTTATGGAGAAACATTAATGTCAGCCCCGAAGAATACCAGCGTGACGCTGGGAGAGCATTTTGAAAGATTCCTGGCGCAACAGATCGAAACCGGACGTTATAGCTCAGCAAGCGAGGCGATACAGGCGGGACTCCGGTTGCTGGAAGAACATGAAATCAAACTGGAAGCATTGCGCCATGCGTTGATCGAAGGTGAAAAAAGCGGTACCGCTGATTATTCCCTGCAAGCCATCATTGATGAGCTGGAACGTGAAGAATAAATGGCAACATTCACCCTCACCCGCAAAGCCAAGGAAGATATGCTGGCAATTGGCCGCTACACGCGCAAGCACTGGGGAGCAACGCAACAAAATCATTATTTAAGTTTGCTCGACTCCGCATTTCATGATTTGGCAAACAAACGCGCGATCGGCCAGCCATGCACAGAAATCCGCACAGGTTATTTCAAATATCACATCGGTAAGCACTTGATCTTTTATCGTCATATCATCCCTGATCAAATCGAAATTGTGCGCATTTTGCATGGCCGCATGGATATCAGTCGGCATTTGTAACCAAACAGAATAAACGTTCCTAACAAACTTATGAGCCAAGGATTATTTCTTAACGCGATAATCAGCAACGCTGCAAATCGATTCATTCTCTCATTCATTGGTGTGCTGCTGGGATTTTGCCTGACCGGCGGCAATGCACTCAGTCAGAGCAATCTCGAATACCAAAAACGCGCCAATCGCTACGAAGGCACAAAACCGAAACCGGTTTCCGGACTCGGTATCGAACTGTTGTCGGCGCATATTGCGTATCAAGACGATACCAGCACGCTGGGAGAGCGCTATCAGGTCTGTTTTTTTCTCAACGAAACCCTCCCTGTGCATTTATTGGTCAGGGAACTCGATTACAAGCATTACTATTGGTTGGATAAGGTTGAACCGGAAACACCCTGGCGAACGGGTTTTTCCAATGTTTATAGCTGGCCGACCGCCGATGTTATCCGTCATCTCAGCCGCTTATCGCTCTACGATTTAGGTATTGTCGTGCGGCTGAATAAATCCGAACCAAGCGCGGATGAATGGGTAGTACCGGCATTACTGTACCAAACCGGCTACCCGGCAACAGCCGGTGGTTATGCGTTTGTTTTCCGGTTGCGGGAAGATGCAAAAATCAAAGGCGCGATTTACCGGGAATCGGGCGGAAATCCCATTTTTACACAAGATCTCGGTTTGAAGCGTGGCAATCGCCCATTCTGGTTTCAATGGAAATTGCTGGGAAATCATCGTGCTTCAGCGGTTTCAATCAATCACCTCGTCGATGCGAATAAGCCAATCGGTGCGTTGGAATCATTAAGAATCCAGCCGGATACAACCTTGATTCTGGATGCACCCCATTCGCCTTTGCCGTCCTTCACGCTGCAATTATCAGGAAATGCGCTTGAGCTCACACCGAATATTTTGCCAATCGGCCCATTCAAACTAACCGCCGAAAACGTTGCCAACCGGAACCGAGCCCCTTTACGCATTGACAATCAAGCAATGGATTTCAAGGTAGAGCTGGCGAAGACAATCCTTTCGTAAAGTTGAAAAGCGAACCGGACAATTTTGTTGTGACATTGACAGCTACAAGCAACTCATCCGGCGAATCCCTGGTAAAACAAGGCAGCACGATCAGCAAAATCGAATTTCTCAAGCAAGGCGATACGGGTGACTATGAGTCAACGCTCATTCGGGGAAAGATCGTGTACGCGGATTTTGCGAATTTGGCTCCGGTGATTGTGGCGCCTTATCACTTTCTCGCACTCGATGATTTGAGGAATGTAACCATACAAGCGCTTCGTTTCGATCCGCAATTACCCGGTTTTGTGCTGCATCTGACGGGCGAAGCCGGTAAAATCATCAGCCGGACTGGTGAATTGCGTAAGGATCACCGCCTGACGCAATTCGATGTACTTTGGCACGATCAAAAGCTCGCTCTCATTTTTGGCATCATCGTGTGGATGGGTTCCGTCATTTTGGGTGCTTATAAAATTTATCGAGAGATCAAGAAACATGCTTAGCGGGTTATTCTGCCGGATGCGCTGGAAAAACATTTTTTCGATGCACACCGTATGCAATCTCTGTTTGCTTATCGCCTGTTGGTTACAAACATCCGTTGTCGCACAAGAAATCGATTCGTTACGCAAAGGTGTAGTAAAACTGAGCGCAACAGCCAATGGCGTGCAAAAAACCGGCACGGGCTTCATCGTCCGCCGCGATAAGCAAGTGACGTACATCATCACAGCGATGCATGTCGTCGAAGGCGAAAAATTCCCCAAAGTTGCGTTTTACGGCCAACCGCATGTATGGATTGACACGGAGGTGCTGAAAAACGATCCGCGCAACGACATTTCCTTACTGAAAGTTCGCGATAACACGCAAGTGCCGATGAATGCCGCATCGTTGCATTTTTTGACCGAAGAGGATTTGAAAGACAGCGATGAGCTCAGCGTCATCGGATTCCCCGGCGCTATTGATTGGGCGCGGGTAACCATGGCGCTTGCCGGAAAAGACGGTCTTGATCTGATCATCGACCGCCAGCTCCAAGAAGGTTTCTCCGGTGCACCGCTGATCAAACACAATAAAGAGGTCATCGGTTTAATTACCCGCACCGATGATTTTGGCCGCGCGATACCGTCGGATATCGTTAGAAAAATAATCGCCGGATGGGGAGTGGCAATTTCATCGCAGCCTTCCGGTGGGAACGAGCGCTCGACCACGCCCCCTACAGCGAAACCGGTTTCTGAAACCCGGCTACCATTTGAACCCGATATGGTACGCATTCCTTCCGGTTCATTCCTGATGGATTCGCCCGAAACCGAAGCCGATCGAAGGAGTAATGAAGTTCCGCAACATCGAGTCAGCGTGGCATCCTTCGCCATCAGCCGCACTGAAATCACGGTGGCACAATTCCGGCAGTTTGTACAAGACAGCCGATATCAAACAACTGCTGAAAAGAGCGGTAAGGGTTGCTGGGTCTGGAATGTGAAAGAAAAGAAGAATGAGCAATTAGCGCAGCGCAATTGGAGCAATCCAGGCTTCAAGCAAGCCGATAATCATCCGGTGGTGTGTGTCTCGTGGGACGATACGCAAGCTTATCTTGCCTGGTTGACGGATCGTACCGGCCGTGAGGTACCGGCTGCCGACAGAAGCCGAATGGGAATACGCGGCACGTGCAGAAACCACAGCAGCACGCTACTATCGGGATGATCAGCAATGCGATTACGCCAATGGATTGGGACAAGAAGCGAAATCCATTGCAGGCCCCGGTTGGTCGTTGGCAAGCTGCGTGGACGGTTATGTATTTACCGCACCGGTTGCGCGTTTCTCGAAGAACCCATTCGGTCTGTCCGATATGCTGGGCAACGTGGGGGAATGGACACAGGACTGCTGGCATGAAAACTATAACGATGCCCCAACCGACGGTTCCACCTGGCTAGCAAAGAACAGCGTTGATTGTAATCGCCGGGTGGTTCGGGGCGGTTCGTGGTACGTCAGCCCACAGGTCCTGCGGTCGGCTGTCCGTGGTGGGAGCATCACCGATGATGCCGACATCAACCTGGGTTTTCGTATCGCCAGGGCTTTTTGATCTTTGTTCTTTGTGCTTTTGTCCTTTGCGGGGTCAGGGGCGCAGCCCCTGCGATTTTTTGGGACGTAGGGTGGATAAGCGAAGCGCCATCCACCGATGCGCCATGAAGAACGTAGAAAATTATGGTGGATGGCGCTTCGCTTATCCACCCTACCGCAATACCGCCGTTAATTTCTTCCCGGTCAACCATTGCCACCGTTAGTGCGCATGTTCCCCCGGCGGCGGCATGATTTCGCCTTCCTGGTTCAGTTGCGTCAATTGCAACGTCAACGCACCGACGTTTTGCCAGCCGAATCCCTCGAATTGCGCCACCCAGCGCGCGCGCAGGTAACCGAAGCGGTCGGTGAGGAATTCCATATGTTGCGGGAACATGCCTTTGCCCGATAAATCCGGCACGACCCGGACGCGCCGGTACCACCAGTAGGTATCCTTGATTTCCTGCCAGCCTTCGGTGACGATCGGGAATGGCGCGATTGCGGTGATCTGCTGCAATTGCTCGCCGGTCACTGAGTGAATCGGCACCGCTAGTATTTCGGTGTTGAGATCGCGAATGCGGTCGTACGACGCGGCCAATTGAAAGAAACGGTCTTTCGCTTGCGGCCAGGCGAACAATACCATCAGCACGTTTTTCTGCAGGCGGAAATCCTTCAGGTTGCCGCTGGAACCATCGCTCGCGGCATAGTTGAATACCGGCGATGCCACCGACGGCATTTCCGGAACGATCATGCTGCCGAGCAAGCGCGCATCGAAACCGCGCGACATGGCGTGCAGGAAATTGATCAAATCCCAGCGTTCTTCTTCCGACAATTTATCTGCATAACCCGGCATTTCGGTTTCCGGGATGCCGTATGACAACCGATGAAAAACGTTGCCGACGGTGTATTTCGCCGTATGCTGCTGGGTCAGCAAGTCGGTCGGATCGCGCAGATCAGGATCGGCGACCGGTTTGGTGCCCTTGCCTTGCGGGCCGTGGCAGTTGACACAATTCTCTGCGAACAGATGCGCACCGGCGACGATGGAAATGGCATCGATCGGTACCGTCGGTTTTTTATACGTCTCCGGAAACGCTTCGACGGCCAGCGGCGGCAACGCCAACGCCAGCGAACTGATCCCGAGCACGCCGGGCACCAGAATCTTCACTACGCTGCTCCAATGCAACCGGATGCCCAGCCAAACCGTACCCAGCGCTAGCGCAAACAGCACAAGGCCCGACCACACTTTATCCTGCACATCCGGTTCGTCCCAGGTCGCATCGATCGAGAAACGGAACGGATACGGCCAATTCTCGATCATGGCGTGCTTGGCCGGCAGCGTATTGGCCAGAATGGTGGCAAACAACACCAAAACAAGCGCCAGCACGAATTCGATACGCACCCATTGCCGCATATGCGCCCTGCCTTCACTTCCTGGTCCGTTTTCTCCCCGTTCCAGCAGCGGCAACCAGCGGTTGCGCGCTTGGTAAGCGATCACCAGAATGACCGCCAGGATGGCGAGTTTGATATTCAATAGCCAACCGTAGGGACTGGAGACCAATGCGTAGTATTTTTCGTCGACCAGGCGATCCGTCACCACCACACCGGTAAACATCAGCAAAACCATGACCGGCAGCGCGAGCGCGGAGAATTTTTTCAGGTAATCGACGGCTGTCTGCGTCGCGGTGATGCCAAGCTCCTTGCGCAGATTGAGCAGAATCAGCAAAAATGCCGGTAACGCGCCAAACCAGATTCCCGCCAGCAGGATGTGAATGGCGTACGGTGCGATGGCCGCAAACGACATTTCATCGGCGCTGGAGTGGCTCATCAAGGTGCCCGCGATCAACGGTAAAGCCGCAAGCATCGCCCATAAGACATAATGGCCACGCGTGCGGATGGAAGATTGCATTTTCACCACCGCACAAAACAGCACAATCGCCAGCAGCATCCGCGCCGCCCAGATATGGCCGATTTGCGTTTGCTGCACGATTTCCATCCAAACAGCGGGATTCCAGGCGTTCGCGACATCGCCGGTGGCGTCGCCGGTGGTGGTCGCCAGTATGCCGGTGAGTCCGGCGATGATAACGCCCGCGAGCCAGGGAAATATCTTTTCCAGCCGCATCATCCAGGGCGTTTCCAGAATACTTTTTTGCTGCCAGATCACAGCCAGAAAAACACAGCTGCCAAATAGGATCAAATTGGCGGTCAGTTGCGACCACCGGGCCATTGCTGCAATGATTTCAATCATGGTTTTACGATAGGAATGTAATGGTTACTTTGACAACACCTGCGCCGTTGGTTGCAATTGGATAACCAGCTCAACGGGCGATTGTACAATTTCCAGATGCAAGGGAATTTTTCAGCATATTCTACAAAAATGTCATGACCTATCCTAGCATCATATCCGCAAATGACGGCAAATTTGCAAATGAATGACGATCAGCCGCGCGTATCGGCAATGTATACGATGCGATTCCAGTCAGACAATCAGGCAGCCCAAGCAAACGATTACGGTGTGGAAATCCGCATGACTTTGCCGGCTTGTTCGATACGGAAATTGCGCAAAACATTCATGCCCAGCAGCGCATCCCCGGACATATTCGGCATGATCATCACATCCACATGCGCCAGCTTGAACGCTCCGAATGTCAATTCCGGGACCGTCGCAAGGCATGCATTGACTTGGCCGTTGGCGGTAGAAACCGGGCGAGGAACGCATTTCCGGATGCCGGCCCGCGCCGCAATCTTGGATGAAATGGATACGGCGGTAGCACCGGTATCGATCATAAACACGACCGGCGTACCACTGATGGTTCCGGAACTGAAATAATGACCATCCCGTGTTTGCTTGAGTTCGAGCATTCCGGAGCCGATCACTTCGGAAGATTGCGGCATCTCCTGCTGGCTCACGGATTGCGATTGCGGTTGCGATTGAGTATACGCAAGCGCCAGCCGGACTGGTTTAAGACCGGAACCGCTAAATTGCATTGCAGTCGTAGAACCTGCATTAACCGTGATGCCGCCATCGACAGAAACCGCAGCGCCGTCAATAAATCCGCTTTCCAAATTGCACCAATCCGATCCCACCAGAACCTGCATCCCGTATTTGCCAACCGGTACACTGAGTTGCACGGCTTCGCCGGAATGAATGGAAAACGCAAGCAATTTTCGTGCACCGGCAGAATCCGACAATACCGCCACCATCGGGTAATCATAGTGATTCGTGATTTCCAATCCGGCATACAGCACATCGGTACGTTTCATCACGGATGGATCGATTAAATAAGCCGATCCGTGCTGCGGTAATGTTGCGCAATCCGTCTGTAGGGTTGCTGTAGATGCGTCGTTCGCCGGTTGAATGTAAGGTTGCCGTAACGATTGTAAATTCTGAAAGACGATGAGCAGGACCAGAGCCAAAGCAATCCAAACAAGAATAGCTCGAATAACAGTTATCCACGGCCGTTGTGCCGATCGGTTCGCGCTCGTTGTTTGTTCTTTACGAGGTGTATTTTCATTTTCACGCTTCCGGTGAAAGTAATCGCGATCTTGAATACTCATTTTTCTCGGCAACCATGCTAGTCAGTACTGTTGAGATTTCCGGGGCAAATAGGGAGTACCCGGCTTATTTACGAGAAAGATCTATCCGCAAAATTGATATTTCTTACGGATGCGGTTATTTCAACTTGAGCGGATATCATTGCGGTGCTTCAAGACCTCTTTGTGTCCGCACGAAAATTGAATGTTCAGGATGCATTCAGCTCGCGCTTCCTATCATGGCGGAAAAGTATGTGCGAGGTGATGATATGAAGAAACTTAATCGATGGTATTGGATTGCCGGTTTATTGGCATTGACAGCGCAAGACATGGCTTTGGCCCGCGGCGGGCACGGGCACGGACATGGGCATCATGGACATGGCCATCACGGTCACGGTCACCGCCACGGTCATTTCAATCTCGGGATCACTATGGGCGGATTCGGCCCCGGTTTCTACGGTTCCGGTTTCTATCCGTACGGTTACTATGCGTATCCCGGTTCATTCTACGCTCCGCCTCGTTACCGCTATTCGCCAGCCGTGACTGCACCGGTCACACCACCGGTTTATATTCAGCGCGAGCAATCCGCCGCTGCGCAACCGCAAACCAATTACTGGCACTATTGCCGCAACCCCGAAGGTTATTACCCTGCGATCAAAAATTGTCCGGGAGGTTGGATACAAGTTGCACCGCAACCACCGGCCCCTTAACATCAAGAGACCCAACATGCGCATATTAAGAAATCTAATTATCGTCGCTATCACCGGCTGGTTGACGGCTTGCGTGCATCTGCCAACCGGCCCCAGCGTCATGGCCTTGCCGGGCTCCGGAAAAAACTTCGATCAATTCCGCTCGGATGAATTGGCATGTAAGCAATATGCGTACGAGCAAGTCGACGGCAAAACGCCGCGGCAAGCATCGCGGATGAGCGGTATGGAAAGCGCGGCCATTGGCACGGGGCTTGGCGCCGCAGCCGGTGCAGCACTGGGAGGAGGTCAAGGTGCCGCGGTTGGAGCTGGAATCGGCTTGCTGGCCGGCAGCTTATTGGGATCAAATACCGCGGCAGCTTCAGGTTACTCCAGCCAGCAACGCTACGACAATAGCTATGTTCAGTGCATGTACGCCATGGGTCATCGCGTTCCGGTCGATGGCCGGATCATCAATAATCCGTCGAGTGGTAGTACTGCGAACAGGAGACCGATCACACAACCGGGCAATTTTATTCCACCACCGCCACCGGCAGGCAATCCGCCACCTCCACCTCTGCGTTAGTTTTCATCAGTGGCTTGTCATCAACCTCCTGACAAGCCACTGACTTTCTCCCTCATGGTGCTGTGATTGCTACTCAGCTACTAAAGCGAATTCCCCAGTGCTGCACAATGGGTACGATCTATTTTTGTACTCGTTGTTACAGAGAAGTGCAGTAATATCAACAGAATAAAATACGATCATTCACTCCGCATGTTGACGCCGCTTCAACAACCGGTCGGTAAACAGCGCAAGCAACAAGAATGTAATGATATAGGGTACCGCTTTGATGAACAGATCCTGATAGTTAGTCACTTGTATCCGCAACGGATACTCATAATGCAGCGGCGGAACACCTTCGCCCGTGACAAATAACGTATATTGCCCTGGATCCAGATTGAATTCGCCTTTAATGGTGCCGTTCGCATGATTGGTGGAATGCAGCGTTGCTACCGTATCGCTTAATGCCTGTCCGGTGCCTCTTACAATTTTAACGACGATCGGCATGTCACGCAGCGCTTGGTCGACCAGGTCCAGAACCCACAACGTTTCACCTTCCTTGGGAATCTCGGTACAGTACTCGGCTTCCGGATCGTACTGCGGTTGATAGGTACTCAGATGAACCATACTGCCGGACACATTGCGCATACAAATATCCGCTTCCAAATTTACTTTTCCATGGGCAGCGGCTAGGCCGGAATAAAGCGCTACGGATAGCATGGCTGCTGAAGCCCATATTTTTATAACTTGTCCTATCATACAAACCTCCTCTACTTTTTGATCCATAATGGCTGAAATTCAGCTTAGTTTTTTTACTCCCGCAGTCCGCTTGCAGAGCCGCGGGAGAGGTTGCACTAGCTATCTAGTACTCAGGTTGGATCAAGGAACAGTCCGGTTGTTCAGAATTTCTTTGCTTTGACCGTTCCAGATCACGTCAGTCAGATTCGAGTAACGGATGATGATTTGTGCTGCAATACCGCCCGAGAATAAAGCACCCCGCTGCTTGCGGCAGGGTATTAACTGTGCGCTCCTCAATTTGCTGGTTTTCAACCAGCTTTCGTCTCCAAGGGCGGGGAATTGAGCCTGCAGAAATAAAGCACCCCGCCGCAAGCAGCGGGGAATTGAACCCGCAGAGATTAAAATATCACTTTTGAAGCTTTTGGAAATAGCCTGCAAACGGCAAGTCATCCGGAGAAATGCATGATCCATAATAAAACAGCGCTACCGAAGTAGCGCTGTTTTGCAAACGAAAAAGATACAGTTAAGCCGTGAGATTGATATTCTGCCCCAAATGCGGCGGCAGATTGGCAGCGGATTGATTCGCATCAGGCAGTGCTTCAATCAAGGCCAATGCACCTGCAGCATTCACATCCATCGCTTTTTTCAGAACCGCTATTCCGACTGCCTGGTTTGTGCTGGATTCAGCCATTGCGGTTGCCATACCTGCTATACCATTGATGTCCATAAAATTCTCCTCTCTATGTTTACAGCCATTAGCGGCACGCAGCACGCTTTTTTTAGGTACACGTAACAATATGTCGGATACGGTAGATGCCGATCCAGCCGAAATAACGGCAGATGGCATCAAGACTGTCAATCTCTTTTCAGCAACGGCGATAGCGCATTGCGAAGATGATTTTTCCAATCCAGCCCTACCTGCATCGGGATTTTCACTTGCAAATCGGCATTCTCGGTATTTTTCCCTTCCAGATACAAAATATACTGCCCCAGCTCGCTCAGTTTAAATGCCACTGTAATCACACCCGACGGATGCTGCCGCGCGGGCACCGACATGATCGGATGCTCCCGCTGATTTTCCTTTTTTTCATCGATGTCAAGTTTTACCAAACGCAGCGCTAATGAAAAATCGCGCGCCGACTCGGGATACAGTAGATCAATCGAAATATTGAGCGATGCCGGTTCGGGTATTTTGCCGCATTGTACCGGCACATGCGGCGAGCGGAGGTCATCCGGAGACTCGTAGTCTTTAGGAAGATAGTAACCGGAGTAACCGATAATGAGCGCTTCCGATTCTATCGTGCAGGCACCACCGCGAAAACCTTTGGGATACGTATCGGAAAAATCTCCTTGCGAACTGGTACGGTACAGCAAACCAAATGCAATAAAAGCAGATATCACCGCAATCAAAAGTGCAAACTGAAACTTGCGAGCGGAAAATTTGGATTGGGTTGGCATGACTTTTATTTATCCGGTATGCAAAGGCTTGGATTATATCAGTCAAATTTGCCAAGCATACAAGCGCATCCACGTGCAAATTTTGGGCACTGAGGGACGATTTAATCGATGATCGCAGACTTATGCAGCAACAACCTGATTCTTGCCGTTCTTCTTAGCGCGATACAATGCCTCATCGGCGCGCTTAAAAAGATCTTCTTGCGATTCTCCCGGATTAAACTGCGCGACGCCGGCACTGAACGTAATTAATAGCCGGTTATTGTCATGCAAAAAGAACTTCTTGGTCATGAAGCGGCGGATTCTGGATATGGCTTGGACCGCTTCCTTTAATCCGGTATTGGGCAGCAGGATTACAAATTCCTCACCGCCGTAGCGCGATACGACATCTTCCCGCCGTACCGTTTCTTTGACCGCATCCACCAAATGCCGCAAGGCGTTATCGCCCACATGATGTCCGTGGGTATCATTCAATTGCTTGAAATTATCAATATCCAGTAATGCAAAACACAATGGCGTATGGTTGCGTGTGGCGAATGATGCTTCACGCTGGTAGGCATTATCAAACCCGCGCCGGTTCAGTATGCCGGTCAGGTGGTCTTCATGCACTTTCTCACCCATTTCCTGCAATTGGGTTTCAAGCAGATTGATTTGACTTTGCGCCGTTTCGGCTTCCGCTCGTGCAGTGATCAGATCATTACGGTAATTCAGCACATTTTTCTGTACTTTCTGGGTCTCTTGCATGATTTCGGCAAGTAGCTGATTGATTTCGTCAATGTCGTCAGCTTCATTGATTCTTTTCGCGTAACCCTCCAGTTTCTGCTGATAATCGCCGGTCGCATCCGATAGTTCTTCCAGATTGGAGATCAGCGAAGTAACCATTTGCCGCATCGTTACCCTGGCTTTACTTAAACTATTCTTTACTACTTCCTGCCGTTGCACGATTTCTGCCAGATATTGCTCCGCTCGGGCGACGATTTGCATATCCAAAGGCCGCGCCATGGTCTCTTTCAACTTGGCAAGCTGACTTTTAATCCACTGATCTTCCGATAACAATTCACCAGTACTGTCCATCAACAGGTTCAATAACTTCAGCAAGCCTTGCTGCAAGCTGGCATCGCCTTGTTTCGACAATTCCAATCGAACACAGAACTGCTGAAAACGAACAACAAATTGCTCCATTTCCGGCTTATCTTTGATTTCCCGCACTTGAAGCGCCAATGATCGCGCTTCTTCCGCCAGAATCTTATTACTGATTTGATTGGCGATAACGTTTTCCAGCATCTGCGCGAGTAAATCCAGAAGCTGACCGGTATAGCTGCCATGCGCGTATTCTGGCTTTACCGCCGGCAATGACACTTCATTCCGGTCATCGCCGATCTGTTCTTGAGGCTCCGGCATTGGGGCTTTCCACGAATCCAGCAAAACCGATAATTGGTCATGCAATAATTCGGAATCGTTTGCGAATCCGTGCAAAACTTGCCGGAAGCTGTTCCGTTTCTTTTCAACCACAGATACGGCTTGGTTGCGATCCAGTTCGGCAAACAGATTTCCGATCGTTTCACCCCACGGTATTGCGGATTTGGTCTTTACCTGCACGGGAACCAGCGGAATTTCTCCGGCTGCGATTTCATTGCTGATGAATTTAATCAGGGCGGCTTTGTACTTTGACCAGTTTTTCTCACTCACCGCCTCTTCCAGGTTATTGGCGCAATTCAGCAACGGCGGCGTGTGGCGTGGAAATTCCTTTGCCAATTCGCTCAGCAATTTTGCGGTAATGGCTGAAATTTGATTTTCCGGATTGCCCGCAATCTGATCGTACAGTTTGTGATAATTATCCGGTGTCGGCGAAATTTTAAGTATGGCAAGCTGCTTCAACGTTTCGCGTGCAATCACGGAAGGATTTAAATTGGTATCTTTGATATCTTGTTTCATAGAAATTTCGCGTGCCTTCAATCCTTATTCCCCATTCTTTTTTTTATTGAGGTGCGTATAATTTTTCCATTTTTGCTAACCATACTGCCGCTTCATTCACAACTTCCATTCATTTTATTATAAATTTCAATAACTAATACGGCATTTTGCGTGTTTCTTGATATTAATTGATTCACTTCTCCGGTTTCGCAAGAACATGTTGAACGTAGCGTAGAACTACGATCAAATGCCCCGGATTCTTTAATGGGCAATACATATTATATTAATCAAAAAATTGAAATAATATGACCCAAGCAGCGATCTTGATTGCAGAGCATGCAACTTCGGTCGATACGCAAACCGCTAGACCCGGAACCGCACGTGCACAGTGTTGATATAGGGCAGTACCGAAACGGCTTGTTTCAGTTCTTGCACCAGATGTTTCGCTTCATCGATACCCTGCAGAATTCCGATCGGCAAATCCAGTTCCACATCAATCGCACCGGCCAAATAGTGCAATGTCACCGCCTCAACCGCATCAACCGGCAATTGCGGCCAGCGTTGCTTAAGTTCAGCGATGACCTGTTCACGCAAAGGCAGATCATGACAAGGCGAGCCGCGTTCATCATTTTCCGGATCGATATGCACGGTCACGTCGGTAACTTCGGTGACTTGTTGCAGCAAGCGCCGCCGCACGCTGTCACCAATCTGATGGCCTTCCGATACGCTGAGGCGAGGATCGACCTGGATATGCACATCGACAAAAGCGTTACCGGCGCTTTTCCGCGTTCTGAGCGTATGGATCGAACGCACGCCTTTGACCGCATGAATATGCCGGCGGATTGCACTGACTTTGTCGGGATCCAGCGCCACATCGATCAACTCGAGCGTACTCGAACGCACCAGGCTGGAGCCGATCTTGGCGATCATGGCAGCCACCACCACCGCCGCCACCGCATCCCAATACGGATATCCGAGCATCACACCGCTAATGCCGATCAGCACCACAACCGATGAAAAAGCGTCGGAGCGGCTATGCCAGGCGCTGGCTGTCAGCAAATCCGAACGTAAACGCCGCGCAGCCGATATCGTATAACGGTAAACCCATTCTTTGGAAATCACCGACAGCAATGCAACCAGCAATGCCACCGTAGTAAAATCTAGCACGACCGCCGGATCGTTCAACCGCTTGATCGCTTCATACGCAATACCGATCGCCACGCTGATCAGCACGATACCGAGGCTGACCGTTGCCAGCGTTTCAATCCGTCCGTAACCGTACGGATGAATTTCATCCGCGCTTTTATGCGCATGCTTGGCGGCGTAAAGCACGATAAAGCCGGTCAGCAAATCGGATAGCGAATGGATGCCATCGGCGATCAACGCTTGCGAATTGGCAAACCACCCCACGATGATTTTGGCGACCCCCAATACGAAATCCACCGCCGACCCGACCAAGGTGACCCTGCGCACCTCCCGGTAGCGCTGCTGATGCGATGGATCCGGAAATAAATTCACGGTTATTTTTCCGAACGGGATGGTAAGCGCCGGTGCTCGGTTTTCGGATGTTGCGTTAATTGGCAAGCACGGCGGAAAATCAGCAATGTTTTCTGCGCATGCCCCAGCACGGTATCGGAGGAATAACCGCTCATCCGCTCCGGCTCAGTGGCTCCGGACGGCAGGTCGGTCAGTAATTCCAGCCCTTCTGTAACATGCTCCATCGTGTAAATGGCAAACAATCCTTTTTCCACCGCCGCGATGATATTGTGATCCAGCATCAAGTGTTGGCGGTTCAGAGAGGGAATCAGCACGCCTTGCTCACCGGTCAACCCCGTTTTTTCACACAATTTGAAATAACCTTCGATTTTGTCATTAATGCCGCCAACCGGCAGCACCTCGCCATATTGATTCAAGGCACCGGTCACGGCAATGCTCTGTTTCAGCGGTAATTCCGCCAAGGCCGACAACAAGGCGTAAAATTCCGCGCAAGAAGCCGAGTCCCCTTCGATACCGGTGTATTCCTGCTCAAAAACAATCGATGCGCTCAACGCCAGCGGCGCCATATACGCAAACAATCCGGTCAGGAACTGCTGCAATATCAACATGCCTTTATCGTGAATCGGTCCGGACATGTCGACTTCGCGGGCGATATTGAGCACACCGTCTTCACCGGCAAAAGTGCGTGCCGTGACCCGCACCGGTGTACCAAAACGATGATCCCCCAAATCGATCTGCGTCAGTGCATTGATCTGCCCCACTGCCGCACCCTGCAATGCAATGGCTATTTCACCCTCGGTAATTGCTTCCTGCAAGCGCAAATCGGGATAATTATGGCGCCAATCGCGTGCTTGCAACGCCGCCGCCACATCCGCCACTTCCACGATATGGCCGCGACGCGCGTGGCATAGTGCGGCGCTTTCCAGCAATAACATCTCGGTGCGGGCAAAAATTGCACTCTGACGTTTTTGATCTTCCACTTCGCGGTGCGATTCTTCCAGCAAACGCGCCACGGCAGCCGCTGAAAAGTGCGGTAATTCTGCCGCATCGCAAGCGTGCGCCACGAACACCGCCGAGGCCCGGTAAGTGTCCGCACTGGCGGAGAAGCTCGCGGCAAAATCCACTTTCACGCGAAAACGGCGCATAAATTCCGGATCGATTTCCTGTAATTCATAATATTCTTCGCGCGATCCGATCAGAATGATTTTGACATTGACTTCGACCGCTTCGGGTTCAAGAGAAGCCGGATTATTGGAAGCCCACGCCGAGCCGGGTTCCTCAATTTGCAGCCGTTTGCTGCGCAAGAAGCGCCGCAGTTTCATCCACAAGCCACTGTCCGTCAGCACATCATCCAGATGCAACATCAAGAAGCCGCCATGCGCTTTCAACAAGCTGCCGACGCGTATGCGCATGAAATCGGTTTTCAGTTTGCCATTCTCAAACTGGTAGTCGATACTGCCAAACAAAGCATATGTTGACGGATTGTCTTCGATGATAACCGGCGCGCCCTGCAAATCAGCGTTATCCGCCACGAGATTGATCTGATAACGGGAAAACAACCGGTTCAGCTCCGTCTGCCGTTTCTCTTCATCGATAGTATCCGTTTCAAACAACGCCAGATTATCGAGAATATCCGTTTCCACTTGTTCGAAAAAAGTTTTTAATCGCTCCTTTTGTATCGGTTTCTGCTGTTCTGCCATAATTTTCTGTAGTGCAGAATTCAACAATGGCTGAACGATGCGGCGCTGCAATGCCGTCAGTGCTGTATTTTTTTCTTTTTCAGCCTGCTTGAATTCCTCGAAATACACAGCGATCGCTTCACGCAACGCCAACTCCGCTTGTTCTATTTCCAGTCTACGCGGCTTCGGCAGCTTCAATAAATTTTCCGCCGTCAAAATTTCACTTTTCTCATCCAGCAAAGTGAAGACAATTTGCTCGTCCTCGCGGTGAATCGTGAAACGCAGCGATTCCGCGAATTTATCCAGCTTTTTGTAAGCCTGACTCGTCTCGGTTTTAAATTTTTTCTCGATGCGATCACTCTTGATCTTGAAATCCTGTCCGCTCAGGCATTGCGTGATCTCGGTTGGTAGCGATTTTGCCAGTTGCTGCATGGCCTGCCGCAGCAAACGCCCTTGTCCGGCGGACAAACGCAAGGCCAGCGGCTTTTCCGGTGTGATGAAATTGTACAGATAACATAAATCCGGCGGCACCGGCCTGCCGGCCGCGGCTGTCCTCATCGCCTGCTGCAACAGGGAGAAACGCCCGGAGCCTGCTTCTCCCAGCACAAACAGATGATAATCCGGCTGCATCATGCCAAGACCAAAACGCACGGCCACTTCCGCCCGCTCCTGCCCGATCCAGGACAGCGTTTGCTGCAACAATTCGGAAGTATCGGAAAATCCCAGTGAATCGGGCGTGATGGTGATACGTAAGTGTGATGGGTCTAGGGGTATGATTGGCATGTTCGGATAGTGACAATGGCGGCGCTGAAATCGCGCCAATCGCGTATTGTACTCATTTAACTACGATTGCGTAATGAAGCCACCCATCCCGGTAGAAAGGCTCCGCAATTCAGAAACCACCCAATGGATCGGGATATCGTTGCGGCGGAGGCCGTAAAAATGAATGCAGAATCAGGAACGGCATCCCGGATCAGCGATGACAAAACACCACTATTGGAATCCTATGTGATTGTGTTATCGTATTTTTGCTTTCAACGTCAGGTGATGTACGCGAAAAACAATAACCACAGGAGAAACTATGGCTGCACATATTGGATCCAAGGAAATCAATGCGTTATCAGTAGCATCGTATGAAGAGCTACGCACCAAACTCAAATCCGGCGATCTGCTCTTTGCCTCGGGAGATTATTTGATCTCCAAGGCCATCCAGAAGGTCACCGATTCGCCGTGGAGTCATGTCGGTATCGTTTTCAGGCTCGACAGCATCGACCGCGTGCTCCTGCTGGAAAGTGTCGAAGACATGGGCGTCCGCTTCGCACCGCTGTCGAAATACCTGAATGACTATGAAGACGGCAAACCGTATAAAGGGCGCGTCGTGCTCGGGCGCTGTCATGACGTCGATCAGAATATCGTCGACGGACTGGCAAAGTTCGGTATCGATGAACTGACCCGTCCCTACGACAAAGATGAAATTGCCAAGATTCTGGCTCGCGTCACGCTGGGCATCGGAAAAAAAGAACGCGACAAGGAATACATTTGTTCGGAATTGGTTTACGAATGTTTTGCCAGTAGCGGCAGAGCATTTGTCTATGACAATCGCGGTTTTATCAGCCCGGAAAATATCTGGGCCGATGACAAAGTATCGCTCGTCGGGCGGATTCTTTAGCCGTATCATGACCATTGGCAGTGATTGCTTAGCGCGCTTTTTGACCTGATTCCGCCGTACCTGGCCGCCGCTCGCCGCCTTTTTCAAAATTTCCTTAGTACAAAATGGCTTAACGCATTGCCTTTACTCATGATTGGAGGATATATGAAAAGTACGATATGGCTCATCGCCGCAGGCTGTTTCATCGCATTTCAAGCCGTCGCGGAACCCACATGCACTGTCGACCTGAACAAGAAACCTTATTACCGGCTGGAATTGACGGTACCGGCAACCTTCTGCAAAAGCGGCAACAATAAGCAAGATCCCAGCTGTAAAGACTTTCCCAAAGAAGGTGCGATCCAATTGCACGGACTGTGGCCGAATTACGCGCAAAACTATCCGCAAGGCATTTGCAGTACGAGTGAATGCCCCAAAAGCCCTACGTATTGCGATTACCCCACGCCTCCTCAGTTATACGAATCGGATGGCTGGAAAAATCTGAAAGGCTACATGGCCGGATTGGAAAAATGTCTGGAACGGCACGAATGGGTCAAACATGGCATCTGTTCTCCGATGAAAGCACCCGCTTACTTTGAGTGGTCATTGGCAAAAGCCAAGGAAATTTCCGCAGCGTTTGCGCCGTATGTGGACAAAACCATCACCCGGAAACAATTCAATATGCTGATCGCGTACGCACTACCGGACATCGATGGCGCCGTGCGACTGAGCTGTTCCGGACCCAACTTGTTGAGCATGAGCGTCTTCTACCAGTGGGGCGAAACGCCACAAGAAGTCATTGCAACCAAGAGCGGACAAAATTCGTTCGGCAACTGTAAGCAAACATTCCGCATACCGGCGCACTAGACACCACACGCTCCACCCTGCTCCCTCGTAGCTTACACTGCGAGGGAGTTTTGCATACCACCCCGCTCATCAACCGATCCACGCTTGGGAGCATGATCTGCCGATGCCCGGTGGGGCGACAAGAACAGGGATCAAAAGGCGTGGTATCGTTTCAAAGTGCCAAACTTCACAGTGCAAGATTGACGGAAGACCTGGGAAATGGGCGGTCAGGCGCTGAATGAAAGACGGGATACTCGTTTGTGGATGATCACTGTACTCCAGCGCCCGGCTTCGACGCCGTTTTCATAGCGGATCAAACCGATTTCAATGATGCAGCCCTATACCGGTGTTGCGCCGGTTGTCTCCGGATCGAGCAGCACATAGACCGGCAACAGTGTGCTCATTTGAACCGGCGGAACGATCCGATCACAACGCCGAAAATTTCAAACTGCGAATCCGGCCGGATATAGATGGGTCGGTAAGCACCGGAAGAATTGGCAGGCAACAGCCGCGGCATCCTGTTTGCGCCATAGTCGAGGATTTTGATGGTAAATTCCCGATCCACGACAGCTAATACAATATCGCCGATATGCGGTGTTTTAGAGCGATCCACAACCACTTTGTCTCCCGGCAGCAAACCGACATCGATCATGGATTCCCCCCGGATCGTGACAAAGAACGTCGATGCCGCATGGTCGATCAGGAATTCGCTGACATCCAGCTGTTTCTCGACATGATCATCTGCAGGACTGGGAAAACCCGCTGCGACTTTGGTGGAGAAAAGCGGCAACAGCGTCGGCTGCTCGTTAATCGCCGGGGTGAAAAACTCATCCACTTCCACTTCAGCAACTGCGGTATCGCCGCCCCCCTCTGCTTTCTTGCGCTGCACAGCTTCCAGAAAGCTTCTGACCGTTGCAGTCTGACTTTGCGGTATGCGCATGACTTCCGTCGGTTCACCGAATTTACCTTGACCCCGCGGTCTGCCCGCATTTTCCCGTTTTCCGCCTCGATTCGACATGATGGATATACTCCCTACTGGATATGTGTAACGCTATTCAAACACACCTCATGTGATACTGTCAAATGAACAAGAAAGCTTCAGAATCCAATCACTAAAACGATCTTGAACATTTATCTAGCAACCGGAAAGTAAATGTTCGGAATTTGAAGGACCGATCAGGCACGTCTCTGGAAGATAGTGCAATCCAGTCGCGTCTCAAGCGTGACGCGAAGCGCTAGAACACGCTTCATCGAGGGTGAATTTGAATAGCTCTGTAAACAGCTATGAGATTTCTTACACTTAGTTGCGCAAGTACTACAGAAACCAGTCAGCCGCGAGCTGGGCGGCTTGTTCCAAAGTACCCGGCTCTTCGAATAAGTGCGTCGCGCCCGGTACTAAACTCAGCTGCTTTTTGCATTTCAACAAAACATAGGCCTGTTCGTTCAATTCGATCACGCCGTAATCCGCACCACCGACAATCAGCAGCGTCGGTGCCGTCACCCGGTTTAAGGCGGCTTCTCCCGCCAGATCGGGACGTCCGCCGCGCGACACCACGGCGGCAACGGCATCTTGCATTTCAGCGGCTGCTTGCAGCGCTGCGGCTGCGCCGGTGCTGGCGCCGAAATAGCCGATCTTCAATGACTTTGTTTCGGAGTTCGCCTGCAACCAAGCCGTGGCTGCAAGTAAGCGCTGCGTCAGTAACTCGATATCGAAACGCATGGCATAATCCTGATCTTCCGCGCGCGTCAACAAATCGAATAATAATGTGCCGATACCTTGCTGTTGCAGCACTTGGGCGACATAGGTATTACGCGGACTGAAACGGCTGCTACCGCTGCCGTGCGCAAACAGCACAACACCCGCTGCTGCAGGCGGCAATACCAGCTCACCGCTGAGTTCAACGGAACCGGCCGGAATTTTTACCGCGCTCATGCCGCCGCTCCGATTCGGACCGGAATGCGCTGCCGGCCGAATTGCCCGGTGAACGGTTCAAAGCGGCCTGCAATCGCGGCATTGCAGTTCTCGCAGCGACCCTCCGCAGTCAGGTGATACTGTTTTATTTCATACCAATCACGCACGATGACCGCACTGCCGCAGCCGGGACAAACCGTGGTATCGCCTTCGATGTTATGCACATTGCCGGTATACACATAGTGCAGTCCGGCATCCAGCGCGATCTTGCGCGCCCGCATCAACGTTTTCGGCGGTGTGGGCAGTATGTCGTCCAGTTTGTAATCCGGATGAAAAGCGCTGAAGTGCAGCGGTACATCGGGGCCCAGTTCTTTCATGATCCAGCTACTCATCGCGCTGATTTCCTCGCTGGAATCATTCAAACCCGGAATCAATAATGTGGTCAATTCGAGCCATACATTGGTTTCATGCTTCAAGTAGCACAGTGTATCCAGCACTGGCTGCAAATGCGATCCGGTTTGTTTGACGTAGAACGCCTCGGTGAATGCCTTCAAATCGACATTGGCAGCATCCATTTTGGCAAAAAAATCGCGCCGCGGTTCGGCATGAATATACCCGGCGGTCACCGCGACTGTCTTGATACCTTTGGTATGGCAGGCATCCGCCACATCCATTGCATACTCGGCAAAAATGACCGGATCGTTGTACGTGAACGCAACGCTTTTGCAGTGATATTTTTCCGCGCAGCGCGCAATCGCTTCCGGGCTGGCTTGATCCAGTAATTTGTCGAAGCTGCGCGATTTGGAAATATCCCAGTTCTGGCAAAATTTACAGGCCAGATTGCAACCCGCCGTGCCAAATGACAGCACGCTGCTGCCGGGATAAAACTGGTTCAATGGTTTTTTCTCGATGGGGTCGACACAAAAACCGGATGAACGCCCGTAGGTCGTCAACACCATCGCATCGCCCGCCCGTCCGCGCACAAAACAGGCGCCACGCTGTCCTTCGTGTAACTTGCAATCGCGCGGACACAAATCGCATTGAATGCGCCCGTCGTCAAGACGATGCCAATATTTGCCGGGGAATCGTTCTGCGGTACTGATCGATTCATCCATGCGCCACCTCCTTGACGTAATCCATTTCCCGCCATTTGCTGACGGTATAGCGTGACAACTTTACCCCTTCGTCCCAAAAATCCTCCGATAAACGTGCTTTGGATTTCAATTTGGCAAGAAATTGCAATGGTTCGGGCAGACTTTCCCAGACCTGCGGCAAAAAAGTGCTGCGATACGATCCGTATTCAAATACCACACCATCGATAGCCGGGCGCAATTGTGCCAGCGCATCGGCTTCACTGGCAAAACTGAGCGGCTGCAGTTCGGAAAGCAGCGATACTTCCACACTAACCGAGGCCAATTCGTCCGCCATCAACGGCATGAAACGCGGATCGTGCAGCGCAGCCGATACGGCATTGTTGCTCACATCGTCGATCAGCGGATCGCACGCTTGCAAAGAACCGATGCAGCCGCGCAGTTCACCGCGCTGCGTCAACGTGACGAAGGTTGCGCCAGGGTGGGACAACCAGACCATATTGCCATCCACCCGTGCCGGAGCACACGATACGCGCAAAGCCTGGCAAATTGCATGACGCGCGATGTGCAGCAATATTCTGCCTTGCTCGTTTTTTTCGATTGAACCCGTCATATCCTGTCCTCCTCTTCCTTAAAGGCAATCGCTGCATAGCCCACCACTTGATCACGCGGCCCGGCGGTATCTCCCGAGTTTCTCAGGTCCAGCAACTGCGGTGTCAGATGATGTTTTTGCGCCGCGATGATCAAACCGCTGACCGCAATACTGCCGCATGCATGATCAGGCGCAATCGGTTGCCGCAACTGCAATATCGCTTGAACAGTTTCGTGGTCAACACGCTGCGCGCTGGTGTAGGGTAAATAATGCGACAGATCGGAACTGATCACGATCAGGGTTTCTTCGCCGCCCCACAGCTTCTCCAATACCTCCGCCACTTCTTGCGCCGATGTCCAGCCAACCGCCAGCGGCAGCAAAGTAAAATCACCCAGTATATTTTGTAAAAATGGCAACTGCACTTCCAATGAATGTTCCAACGCATGCACTTCCCTGCTGATGGTCACTTGCGGCAAATGCGCAATCGCAGCCATCAGGCCCTGATCCAGTTTCACCCGGCCCAGCGGCGTCTCAAATACATCGACTCCCGGCAAAGCCAAACCATGCACCGCCACGCGATGCGCCGGACCGAGCAATACTACGCGTTTAATCGTAGCCGCGATGGCATTCAGGCTAGCATATGCCGATGCTGCAATCGCACCTGAATAGACGTACCCTGCATGCGGAACAATCAGTGCCTTGGGCCGGAAAGCGTGTGATTTTGCCGCGGCAAGCAGATGTTTCACATCCTGCGCCAGCTGCCGTGCATCGGCGGAATAAAACAATCCTGCCACCGCAGGTGAACGAATTATGGTCATAGCATTCTTTTCTCCATCGGTATTATCAACCCCACCATAAGACAGAAAATTGCGGAAAAGATTGCAGTCTCCGATAAAAACCGCCTTGTGATTGCCATGAAATTAGTTATGCTATTTCATGCAGTTAGATTTATTGTGCGGATGATGTAACGATGACTTTGATGAAGCACCCGTTGCTCCGGTTACCTGACCCGAACTAAGGAAACACTGATTAATTCGGCGAACGGGATAAAGCGATAGGCGCACGGAACGCAGAACCGGGACATCTCAACTCGATAAACGAGAGAGCGAATACCGCGCAACGAAGCGATTCGCTCGTGCAGTCCATTAATCAGCGTTTCCCTAAAAGATCGGCGGCGGTTACCAGCCATCCCGGTAAATATTCAGCAACGTAATTGCATTATTGGTAAGCCGGATAATGCTATGCCGGTCGAAACGCAGATCCTCCAGATCCACTTTCCGGGTAGGCAGTATTTCTTTCAGCTCAAAATTGAATTGCATCGGCGATGTAACGTGGTGGGAATCGAGGTATATTTTTCCGGTTTTATCGGTATTCGAAACCGGGTCGTGGACATCGCCAATGACGAAAATCAGATCGTCGAGTTCTTCGGCAGGGAGCGTAATCGTATACGTGTCAAAGAAATGATCCGGAACCGGCGAGGAATTAAAGGCAAAGGTCTCCAATCCCAGCGTAGAGCCGACCGCTTGCGCCAATCCGCCCCCCAACGAGTGCCCCGCCACGGTAATTTTAGTACCGGGATAACGGTTGATCACACCCTGAGCGAATCTAAACGCATCCTTGAATTGATCGCTCACTATGCCAGCGCCTATGGCCGCATCGGCTATGGCATCGCTAGCGGTATCTTCCAGCTCCTTGAACGAGCAAGGGAAATCGCAAGTTTCAGTGCCACGGAACACCAACGCCAGTTCATTGGTCTCACGGTTCTTGAACACGCCGGCATCCATTCCCGAGCTTTTCCCGTTGGACTCGATCAAATCCCAGGAGCCCACCGTCACATTGTCAAAATCATATATCGCATCGGCCAGTTGCGCATAAGGAATCGATCGCGCCAGTGTATCCACCGCGCGCCGTTCGTTAGGAAGCAGCATGCCGTAAGGTTTCCAGTTGACATTCGGCAGATAGTCGGGATTGATATACAGCGCAACCACCGCCAGTTCGAATACGGAAACCGCATCGTCCGTATCAACATCGTTATCCTTCAACCAATTCAGACTGACGTTATAGCGCTCCGTGCCGTTCAATTTGGGCACATCGACTTTGGGTAATATCAGCAAACCGTCGATCAACGAGAAAGTCGGGCTGTTCGCTCCGGAAGCATCGTCAAGTTCCACGTCTAACAACCTGAACTGGTTCGGTTTATCCGCACCCAGCCATTGCAGCGAGGCTTTGTAGAATTGCTCGCCGGAAGTATCTTTCACGATCACCTTTTGCAAGCAAACCAAACCATTCGACTCGATAAAAGTCGCCGGCGCGGTCAAATGCGTGCATCCTTCCGGCAGTGCTTGCGCCAATGGCATGGCGGCGGCAAAGGAAATAAAACTGATGAATTTGAATAAAAGAGAATGCCGATTTTTCATGAATTGCTTTGCCGGTTGATTGGATTGGGTGGCGGCAGTTTAATCATAATCAGAAGGGATGTGAATAGATTCCTTGCTTCGGCAACCAGGAAACTAAACTGCTTTTTCCAGCAACGATCCCCCGGATTCCCCTTGCACATTGACCCACAGATGCGGCAGACCGAGTTCATTCAGCCAATGAGGACCTTCTTCGCCTTTCAGCATACCGATGGTCGACGCACTGCCTGCGACCACGCAGAATTCGCCGATGACGCTGACCGCCGCCATAAAATTAACCGGCCAGCCGGTTTTAGGATTCAGCACATGGCCGTAGCGGATGCCGTTCACGGTAATGCAACGTTCATAATCGCCGCTGCTGGCCAATGCGCCGGAATGCAACAATAACGTTTGTAAAATGCCGCCGGGAATACGCGGGTGACGGATAGCGATGCGCCAAGGACTGCCGTCATCGTGCGGGCCGATGATCTTGACGTCACCGCCCAGATTAACCAGACCGTGTTCGATACCGGCTTCCCGGCATAGCGATGCCGCGCGGTCGACGGCATATTCCTTCACCACACCGCCAAAATCGATTTCCATACCGGGAAATGAGAAGGTCAGAACCGGCCGCTGCCAGCCGACTTTATGCCAGCCGATCTTTTCCAGCAGCGTTTGAATCGTTTCTTGGGTTGGTAAGTTGCCAGACTTGAAATTCCAGGCACGGCGCAGAATTCCCGAGGTGATATCGAACAAGCCTTCGCTTTGCTGATAGCAAGTCACCGCGTAATCGAGCAAACCGGCGGTTTCATCGTCGACGCTGATGCACCCGCCTTGCGCCGCAACGCGGTTTATTCCGGATAACAAACTGTCCGCACGGTAACGGGAATATTTCGCCTCCAGGCGGTATACGTCGTCCATAACAATCCGGGCGGCCCGTTTGGCTTGCTTGGTGCTTCTTGCATACAACTGAATCGCGCATGGTGAGCCCATTGCTTGAAAGTCGTAGTGGTAATAATTCAGCTGCGCCATTTGTTAGCCGGACAATAGCGAGTCGTCATTGAGATTACGAAAAAGAAGCTATCCTAACTTAAAACTGATAGCTCCAGGTTGCCGACAGCATGCCCTGCCGATCAAGCTGAATTCCGTTGAAATCGCTACGGATCGGTTGCACCCACTCAAACCCGAGCCGGTTTCCGGCGAAACGCCCGCCTGGAATGCGTGCATTCACGCCAAATCCCATATCCCAGAATTGCCCGCCATAATTCTTAGGAAAATCCAGCGGACTGATGCGTGCGTTAAATTGATTGAAATCCCGGTGAATCGCATCCTGCCACATATAAACACCCCGCACCGAAGCGCTGAGCCAGCGTGTCAGATCGAAACCGCCCCAACCGGTTGCCTGAATAATATCACCGAGACGATAGCCGGATTTATTTTGCGCTTCCATGCGCTTGACGCCGCTGAATTGCGCGCCCCACGACCAGCGGTTGTACTCACCCAGATATGTCAGGCTCGGCGTGAAATCCCATGTACCACTGCCGAGTTGCATGCCGAAATGAATCAATCCGCCATCTTCTTTATGCGCGCGGCGAAGCTCGATATCCGTTTTTCCGGTGGGCGCGCTGAACCCGAGATTCACATGCACGCGGTGACCGGGAATATCCAGCAACTTGATCAGTGATGAAAAGTAAGTATCGCTGACAGCACCGGTTTCACTTCCTGCCGCGCCATGCTGATGAGCGCCTGAAAGATCGACTGGCGCGCCTGCCAATTGGCGCAAGTTCATATTCATATCCATGAAGGTCGGCATCAGCATCACATTGAGCCACTTGGTCGGTGCATACATCAGATCGATCATATGCATGCGCATGTTCATGAATATCGGCGTAAACTGGCACCCTTGATCGCCGCAACCTTGGTTGACGATGGTTTGATCGCTCACTTTATGAGCGCCCTGCATCATATTCCCGCCGGTCCAGTGATACATGAAGCGGTACCCCGCCATGAAATCCCCGGGCTTATCGAGCATATGACCGAACATAATGGTCGCCGGCGGTACCTTGTGGTGACGATGCGCGGAAGTATGCGGATGCGATTCGGAAGAACTGCTTGTGCTGCCGATAGGCAAAGCAGTGTCCGGTTCGATGTCGAATTTTATGGCGGCATTTGCCACATAATAATCAAAATCGGCATAACTACTATTCCCGTTGCCGCTAATCTGCAGTGCGCTGGCGCGGGTGTAGTATTCAAAACTGGCCTCCAGCGCGACGCCTTTACCCAGTAACTTACTCAACACCACGCCTCCACTTAACGAGCCGAAACCCGCCAGCCGGTGATCGCTGGAAAAATTGGCAGGTAATTTACCGGCGTCAAATAGCGTGAATTTAGGCTGTGGATTGATGGAAAGCCCATCGACCGGATTACCATTTTGATCAACCAGACTAAATGGATCTTTGCCGAAATACTGGATAGTGGGGTTATTGTTATCAACCCAGATTTGCCGTCCGAGGCTATCGACTTCCGGTTTTGTGTAGGTTTGTTGCGTGATCAGATAGGGACGGAAAAAGCTGGCGGCATCCTGGGAATAGTAGCGAATCCGCGGTGTCAGCGTCCATCCGCCGCCCAGCGGTTGCACCCAGCTCGCATCGAAGGTATGCGAATTCACACCCCAATCGTCGACCGATAACCGGTAGCCCAAATGTATCGCCGCATTGAACGGATTGATATATTGCACATACTTGGCGCTGAGCGCCACTTGATTGCGGTTATTCGGACGCTGCTCGATCAGCGCACGCACATCACCGGTAATCAAATTATTGTTCAGACTGGCCGGATCGATGAAAATAACCGACGTGACTTTATAGGGATTCTCCAGAAACCCGTTACTATGCGTGTAACTGATATTGGCATCGATTAATGCATTCTTACTCAGTATTTGTGTCAAACCGATATTCGCCACCCAATCCTGGCGGTTTCCTTTTAAAATCTCTGATCCGCGGCGATTGACAATTTGCTGCGCGTACGCCGTTTTGGTGATGTACGGCGACGCATCATGATCGAGAATCGCGCCGATTTGACTGCTGGTATAGCCACCGCCGAATTTAACGCTGGTCAATTTCTGGTTAAAATCCAGCCGCCCGCCCATACTGCCAAAGCTCGACTGATAGTCTCTCTCGCTGGAAAAGCCGCCGCTTACATTCACAGCCGCTTCATTCCATTCATAGCTCAAACCGAAATTGGCTTGGCGGCGCGTTTCCGGAGAAGCTGACGACATCACCAGCACCGATCGGGTATCAATCGCGCCTGTGGATTGCTTCGTGATGGGGTCTCTCCCGATCGGGTTTAAATCATGATCGAGTGATATTTGACTGTTGATAATGGGAGAAGCACCAACCACCACGCCATTGATCGTATAGGGTCGATTGCCGCCGCTGGTGGCCAAGGGCGTAATGGTGATGGGCGTTGCGCCCGACCAGGTATCTTGTGTATAGCCAAAAGTAAATTTGACCCGATCGGTTAACGAAAAGATACCGCTGCCATGTAAGACATCGACCGAGATCGGATTGTAGCTTTGGGGGACACCATAGAGATTACGTTCGCCTTCCTGGTAGCGGCCATATTGAAAATTGATCCGGTCGGTTCCTGCCGCGTGTCCGGATGGCGTTATCAACAGGCCGGGCAAAACCAATGCCGCCGATGTCAACGCCTGCAGGGTATTGCTTCTTGGCTTTGCGGACTGTGTTTCCGAATTGTTGAATGGATGATTGCTACTGTTGCGCTGCAAATTGTAATGACCTCAAAAACATCCCTTGGCAAGAATCCGCTTAATAACAGCCACAGCCGCCGCCACCGGCAGAAGATTTGTGGCTGGGTGCCGCTTCACGGCTACTGTAATTGTGGGATTGCATTTCAGTCTGTAAAGGATAGGGATCAATGTCCATCTGCGGTTTTGCAAGATTTCCCCGCTCCCACGGCGCCACGTGTACACAACCCGGGAGCGCGATTGCAATCATCAGCAAGACTATGACATCGGGCGCTCTTTTCATCGCGATTATGGCGAGCGGCTCTGTATCTTAAGGATTTTCCATCACGAGCTGTGCGAGCAAAGCGCGCAACTCTTCCGTTTCACCCGGGCGGAAGCCTTGATGAACGTACCGGATATTTCCTTTTTTATCGATGATGTACGAAGTTGGCATCGCCATTACTTCAAGCACTTTTGCACATGCTTTGCTCGGATCCGCAACAATGGAGAAATGCGCCGGATGTTTGGCAAGAAAATCCTCGGCATCTTTAACTTTCTCGTCGAGATTGACGCCGATGACATGCACGCCCTGTTCTTTCATATCATGCTCAAGCTGATTCAGAAAGGGAAAAGATTTTACGCAAGGCGGGCACCATGACGCCCAGAAATCCATGTACACGACTTTTCCGCGTAATTCCTGCAAGACTGCGGCAGGTTTGCCGTCCAGTGTCTTTAAATCACAAGCGGAAGATACCTGGGAAAGATGGTCGGCAAAGGCGCTATGACTGCACAATAGGAGTGCGGCGATAACAAAAATTGATTGTTTTATTTTTTTCATGGCTCAACTCACTTCTCTAATTCATGGTGTTTTGTTTCAAAGGCTAACTACCGGAAATTTTCATTCAAATTGCTTAACTAAAATGTCCGTTCCGGTGTGTACATTACCAGCCGTCATGCAATGATATGTTACGATGAATGAGCGCGCGCCTATGTTGGTCTTATTGACCAGCAATTGATACACACCATTTCCACCGTGCACCCGGACTTCCGGACTGAAGTTTCCATCTCCCGATACTGGATCGGTTGTATTGATGGCGTGATCCCCTTTGATAATTTGTAGATTAACCAATAAATTATCTTGCGGCGGCGAAGTGTCTTTGACACTAGCGACCAAATTATCTGCAGGACCGTTTCCGTCATCAAAGCACGTCACTAATGCGTAGCCGGTAAAAGCGGCGACAGAGTTATTCGGATCCATGGTAGCACCAGCATCGTGAGCACCGCTGACACTTGCATAACTTAGCATAGTTATACAGGAAATAATGGTTACTGCTTTTTGAAAGAATCTATGCTCCATGATTGTCAAACTCCTTACACTATAATCATACGTTGGGCGGCAATTTTACTCATCAAGTATGGTTTTCCACAAATAACTTACGGGCACACTATGAATGTGCCCGCTTATCACACGACAAATTACTCAGCAGGCCATATCTGCTTTCCACCAAAGTTTATCCGTAAATCCCGATTTAATTGATTAGCCGATGGTTTAACCACGACATCAACGCCTGTTCCACAGGATGCCGGTAAAGGCGCGACACTGCGCATGACTTGCAACGTAGCTGGTGAATTATAACCATCAAGTCCTACGCCATCGTAAATCGAACCGACAGCAGGTGTCCACAATAGTACCGTCTCATCGCTAAACCCTGCTGGATTAGTAATTTGACAAATATCAGCAATTCCTAGAACAAATGTCACGCTCTTTGCGCAAGAAGTTGGTTCAATAACAACTCCGGCAGTTGCAAATGGAACAACCGCCCTAAAACCACCCGTCAAACCTTTACCACCACCGGTCCAGAAACCGAGCTTATTACCTAGAGAATCCTTTATATAATCTTCATAATCAAAAATGCTTCGGTCTTGAATTTTGGTAACAGGATTACCCCAGTTAGTCACAAAATCCGTTAATGGACCGCTATGCGGCTGACCATCGACCGTTATGATTGAATCCTTGCCATCTGGAAATACCATAACTGATCCAAGTGTATTGACATCCATAGCATTCGTCGTAGGATTTCTACAACCATGCGCAATCACCACGGCATTATAATCACTGCCAAACTCCGCTGCATTCTCCTGAATTACCGGTGTTTTCAAGCGAGTATGTGCAACGGCGGATTGCCATGTTCCGGTCAATCCGATCGCCGCCATCAGCATCAAGGCGCGATATTTAAATTTCCCTAATTTATTAAACATCTCAAACCTTCTCCCTTTAATTTAACTTCTCATTTTATTTTTAAAAACCTCACTCTATGAAAACAGGAGGAAAGAGTGAGGTTTTCGTAAAAACAATTACCACCTACTTCGGCCAAACCTGACTGCCATCCACTTTGATCGGCATATCGCGATTGATTTGCGCCGCGGAAGGTTTCACTTCAACCGCCACACCGGCGCCGCACGATGTCGGCAAAGTACTGGTTCTCGTAACGATCAGCGATGCCGGACCGTCATCGGTCGTGCTTTTGCGGTCGTAAGCTGTTCCCAATGCGTTATGCGTCCAGAGATTGACGGTATTATCATTGAACCCGGCAGTATCCGTGATCTCGCAAATATCCGCGATGGAGATATAAAATTTGACACTCTTAGCGCAGGAAGTCGGTTCTATGACAACTGCGCCCGATCTAAACGGAATATAACCATTCAAATGATGCGGCAAGGAATTACCGCCACCTGCCCAGAAACCCACAACATTACCTTTTGAATCTTCTTTTTCATCCTGGAACGTAAAAATAGCGCGGCTGTAGTTTTGCTGCATCAAGTTTCCCCAATTTTGCACAAAATCGGTCAATGCACCTGCGTGTGGATTACCATCAACTGTAATCGTAGAATCAACACCATCGGGAAATACCACGCTGGTGCCGATGACGTCAATTTCTCCGCACCCATGCCCAATAACGACGTTGTTGGTGATTCGGGTATTTTCATTAACCGTTGCGGTTTCTAGCCGGGTATGAGCTGATGCGGTTTGCGCCGTGCTTGCCAGAACGGCAATGGTCAGAGCGCTAGTGATTGATAGGTTGAGTTGCTTCATCGTTAACATGTCAAATTCCATTCAGATTAGTTATTCTTTTATCCTGCAAACATTCATTTTTTATTTGAAGCAATCAATCCGCTGAAGTGATCGCTAAGAATAAAACTGAAAAAACTTTTTTTCATACATAACTGGAAAATTTGACTTCCCGTTAAATCATAGAAAAAGAATCGTTTTCTGGACACAATCTTATTTTTCATTACATGAAATGACAATGTGACAAATTGTCGCACCGCGCTAAAGTACGATTAACAGGAGCTCTAGCCTGCTGCGGCAATTTGTCGCATTCCAAACACCCCGAGATCACCACTAGAATCCCGACGCCACAAAAATGAGCGTGGCATCTCTCTCCCTTTACCCAAGCGTATCTTCTATTGACAGGCAATGCGATGAATCACTTAACTTCCACTTATATGCTAAACCGGGCATGGCTTTACTGTACCGTTTTTTTGACCGGCGCCGCGGTCATGGTCATCGAGCTGCTCGGAACCCGGTTGATCGCGCCGTTTTATGGCGCCAGCTTGTATGTATGGACTTCGGTGATTTCGGTCACATTGATTGCACTGGCCTTGGGTTACTTTTCCGGTGGACGCTGGGCGGATCGCGCCAGAAAAACGGGCTTGGCGTTGATCATCGCACTGGCGGGATTACTCACACTCCTGATACCGTGGTTGACCGCGCCGGTATTGCTTGCTACCGATACCATGGGATTGCGCATGGGCGTTTTTATCAGCACCTTGGTATTATTCTCACCCAGTCTGATCATGCTCGGTATGGTCGGACCGTTCGCCGTCAAGCTCGCCACTTCCAGCTTGGACGGCATCGGCACCGGCACCGGCTCGATCTATGCTGTCAGCACCGTCGGCAGCGTCATTGGTACTTTGTTTCTTGGCTTTTATTTATTCCCCCAGGTAGGTTCACGCGAAATCTTCATGGGCTTGGGCATCGGTTTACTGATACTTGCAGTGGGCGTCGCTTTTTTCGAGCGAAAACACCTAAGTTTGGCAATGACACTACCGCCAATTGCAGCGCTGGTGATTGTCAGCATCATCGCGCTACCGCACGTAGCCGCCTCCGCGAACGACATTGCGCATGATGATTCCTACCGCATCCAGTTTGAACGTGAAAGTCTGTACGGCTGGGTTCGTGTCATCGACAAACCGGCGGAAAATTACCGCCTGCTGACCGTGGATGCTTCAACCATCGGCGCGGCCAGTATCAGTCACGGTGACAACGTACTGACTTACCAGAAAGTGGTCGACATCCTGCCCGCACTGTCGCCTCATATTAAACGCGCACTGCTGATCGGTCAGGGCGCCGGACATATGGCGATGACATTGAAAAAACACGGTATAGTCACCGACACGCTGGAAATTGACCCGGCTGTTGCCGAAGCAGCCAGCCAGTTTTTTGGTTTCACACCGACAGGCCAAACCATCATCGGCGATGCCCGCTATGAAATCCGCAAATTAACCGACAGCTACGATCTGATTATTCTGGATGTCTTCACCGGCGGCTCCGAGCCTTTTCACTTATTGACCGTCGAAACGATGATGCAATTACGTTCGCTGTTATCCGAACGAGGATTGCTCGCGCTGAATTTCGTTGCATTTCTGGAAAATGGCCAGAACAAGGCGCTCGCCTCGGTTGCCAAAACCTTGGCGCAGGTTTTTCCGCATCAGCAAGTATTCATTTCCGAACCGGATACCGATTTCAATGATTTTATTTTTCTTGCCGCACATCAAGCAATTGAATATGACAACGAAATCATATCCATTGAACAACGGAATTGGTTGAAAGCGCGGCACATTACAATCGATCAATCCCCGGGAACGATCTTAACGGACAATCTTAATCCGCTGGAAATGTTACAAATACGAAAATCCGAGCAATACCGGCGTCTGATCGTGGAATTGCTGGGAATCGATCATTTCATCCGCTGACTTCAGCGTTCAGCGGCATGATGCAGCATCTCCGCCGCATGCTGACGCGTGGTTTCGGTAATGTTGACGCCGCCCAGCATGCGCGCGATCTCCTCCACGCGCTGTTGCGGATCGAGTTCTGCGATCGTGCTGACAACCGGCTGGTTCTCAGCCTGCCCGGCGGATTTCACCACTTGCCATTGCTGATCGCCAGTAGCAGCCACTTGCGGCAAATGCGTGATGCACAGAACCTGCCGCTCCTGGCCCAGTTGCTTCAATAAATTGCCGACGATCTCGGCAACTTTTCCGCCGATACCGACATCGACTTCATCGAAAATGAGTGTCGGTACAACACCGACTTTACTGGTAATGACTTGTATGGCCAGACTGATACGTGACAATTCACCACCGGAAGCCGCTTTAGCCAGTGGACGCAGCGGCAATCCCTGGTGCGCCGCAACCTGAAACTCGATCTGCTCCAGTCCATGCGCACTGCCCTGCTCCATAGGAATCACCGCAACCGAGAATTCACCGCCCGACATCGCAATCGTTTGCATCGCGGCGCTGACTTTCCCGGATAACTCTTTCGCGGCATGCTGCCGGATGCTGCTGAGTTCTTGCGCATGCTTGCGGAACTCACTCTGCGCGGTTGCTTCGAGATCCAGAAAATGACCGATATCCGCATTCGATCCTAACGCGGCCAGTTGTTGTGTAATCGACTCCAGCAGTGCCGGTAACTCTTCCGGATTTACACGAAACTTTCGCCCAGTCGCATGGATGGCCGACAATCGTTGCTCAACATCATGTAACGCTTGCGGATCAAGATCCAGGCGCTGGCGGTAATGCTTGAGTTCGTACACGCTCTCCTGCACTTGGATTTGCGCCGCGTCAAGCAAGTCGGTGATCGTTCTCAGCTCGCCGTCGTATTCCAGTAAATTCTGCAATTGGTTATTCACCGCGGTAATTTGCGCCAGGACGGCCTGCTCGTTCTCCGCTAAGGTATCGACCGCCATGTCCGCTGCCGCCAGCAACGCTGCGACATGCGATAACCGGCCATGATCGGCTTGCAGCGTTTGCCATTCTGGCAAGGAAAAATTTAACGCGGTTAATTCCTGCAACTGCCATTCCAGTTGTTCGCGTTTATCGTGCGATTCGGCTGCGCGCCGTTCCAGAGCGATTCTTTGCTGACGGCAATCCTGCCAATGTTGATAGGCTTCCTTGACCATGCGTATCAATTCGGCACAGCCGGCGAAAGCATCGAGCAGTTCGCGTTGCGCGTCTTTTTGCAGTAGCGCCTGATGCGCATGCTGACTGTGGATGGCGACCAGGTATTCACCCGCCATACGCAACTGTTGCAAGGTCACCGCATGGCCATTGAGATAGTTGCGCGAGCGGCCGCCGGTCTCAATAATTCGACGCATCAGACAACTATCCGGATCGCCTTGCAAATCATGTTCATCGAGCCATTGCTGCAATGCCGGCAAATGGCTGATATCAAAAGTTACATTAATCTCCGCACGCTCGCAGCCGTGCCGGATCTGGCTGGCATCGCCGCGTTCCCCCAGGGCCAACGTCAGCGCATCGATTAGGATGGATTTACCTGCACCCGTCTCTCCGGTCAAAACGGTAAAGCCGGACATAAAGTCCAGATCGACTTGGTCAACGATGACAAAGTCTTTGATACTCAGTTGCTTCAGCATGGTTGCTCAGTGACGGTCATCAGGGAAATTCACTCCACCCCAATTTTTCCCTCAGCATGCGGTAATAACTGTGGTTGACCGAGTGCAGCAAGCGCACCGTCTTGGGAAAGCGCCGCACGATAATGTTATCCGTCTGTTCCAAATCGAAACACGAATGACTGTCGCAATTGATGCGCACATTAGCGCTACTATGCATGCGGATTTCCACGCTGGCATCGGGACCGATCACGACGGGACGGTTACTGAGCGTATGCGGGCAAACCGGCACCAATGCAATCAGATCCAGGCTGGGGTGCAGGATCGGCCCGCCGGACGATAGGGCATACGCGGTCGAGCCGGTCGGTGTGTTCACGATCAATCCGTCGGAACGTAAGGTATTCACATATTCGTTATTGACCCTCACCTCAAACTCGATCATGCCGCTGCTCATGCCGCGATACAGCACGACATCGTTGAATGCCAGGCTGCTGAAAACGCTCGCACCATCCCGGATGATTTCCGCGTACAACAGCATGCGGCGCTCGGTGGTATATTTTCCCGCCAGTATTTCATCCAGCGTTTCGAACATGGTGTCCACCGACAGGTCGGTCAGAAAACCCAGCCGCCCTTGGTTAATACCGATCAGCGGAACATCGTACGTCACCAGCATGCGGGCAATATTGAGCATCGTGCCATCGCCCCCCATGACCACGGCCAGGTCGGCTTGCGTACCGATTTCCTCGAGCGATACTGCCGGATACAGATCGCTGCCGATATGCGTTGCCGTGAGGTGATCGAGTAGAACCTTATAATTCTTGGCTGTCAGATACTCGGCCAGATTGAGCAGCGGAATCGCAATCTCGGGATTTTTGTGTTTACCGATCAGCGCTATGGTTTTAACTGGAGAATTCATGGCTTGGTACTATCGTTCGCTATTAGCGTATTGGTTGTAAGGTCTGAATAAAATAGCAAGATCGAATGACCGCTAAAATAAAAATTAGTGAGTTAAGATACCGTTGGGCTTGCAAAATTACGCCTTGTACATATTTAGATTTAGCCAGAGAAACCAAGCTTCCCGGAAAAATTCAAACCTATATTAAACCCCCAATCCATCACGGCAAGCCGATATCCAGGAAGTTTAGCATAGATAAGATAGGGCAAAATCACCGCTTATAACCAAACAATGAAACCTGTTGACTCGTGTAGAATTACGCCATGTTAAACGAACGTGCTCAAATCTTATTAAAAACACTGGTGGAACGGTATATCCACGAAGGTCAGCCGGTCGGTTCCCGTGCGTTATCCAAGTTCTCCGGGTTGGATCTCAGCCCCGCGACCATCCGCAATGTCATGGCCGATCTGGAAGAAATGGGGCTGGTTGCCAGTCCGCATACCTCAGCCGGCAGAGTGCCGACGCCGAAAGGCTACCGCCTGTTTGTCGACACCTTGCTCGTCGTCAAAAAACTCGACAAAATGGAACTGAGTCATTTGGAAAATCATCTCCACCCCGATAATCCTTCGCGCTTGCTCAATGTGGCGTCGCACTTGTTGTCGGATCTAACGCGCTTTGCCGGTGTCGTTGTAACGCCCAAACGCAAAGGCGCAGTTTTCCGTTATATCGAGTTCATGGCCTTATCCGAGAAACGCATTTTGCTGATTATCGTCACACCGGAAGGCGATGTGCAGAATCGCATCATTTTCACTAATACACCGTATAGTCAATCGGATTTGATCGAAGCCGGCAATTTCATCAACCAACACTATGCCGGTTGCACGCTGGACGAAATTCGCGGACGCGTGGATACTGAGTTAAAGCAATTGCGCAGCGAAATGATCAGTTTGATGAGTGCGGCCATCGAAGCCGGCGGCGACGCTATTAACGAAAGCAGTGAAACCGTGGTACTGGCCGGTGAACGCAATTTACTGCAGATCGATGATTTATCCGACAATCTAATCAGTCTGAAAAAACTGTTTGAATTGTTCGAACGCAAGACCAAATTGTTGCAACTGCTCGAGTTAAGCAGGCAAGCGCACGGTGTGAAAATTTTCATCGGCGGCGAAGCCGATGTGGCATCGCTGGAAGAATTCAGTGTAGTAACCGCACCGTATGAAATCGAAGGAGAAATCGTCGGCACTGTCGGCGTCATCGGTCCGCGGCGTATGGCTTATGAACGTATCATCCCGATCGTCGACATTACCGCAAAACTGCTTTCCAGCGGTTTGTCGCAGCACTAGCTTATCATTTCAGTAATTCAGCTTTATATCCATGACTTCCAAATCCGTCTATCAACATGGTTCACCGGATCGCACTGGCGTATTATTGATCAACCTGGGAACGCCGGATGCACCGACGGCCCAAGCGTTGCGCCCTTATCTTAAGGAATTCCTCAGCAATCCGCGGGTCATCGAAGTGCCCCGGCTGATCTGGTGGCCTATTTTGCACGGCTTCATCCTGCCTTTCAGACCGAAAGCTTCGGCTGAGAAATACGCCAAAATCTGGATAGCCGAAGGCTCTCCGCTCAAAGTGCATACCGAGCGGCAAACGGAACGCTTACGCGAAGCATTGACAGCACGGTTAAAAAATCCCCCGCTTGTCGAATACGCGATGAACATCGGTAAGCCTTCCGTTACTGATGTGCTGACCCGCATGCAGCAACAAGGTTGCGAACGCATTCTGGTCATTCCGCTGTTTCCGCAATATGCTGCCAGCAGTACGGCAGCGGCGATGGATAATGTTTTTGCGGTACTCAACAAAATGCGCAATCAGCCCGCATTGCGCACCGTTAAGCAGTATCACGACCACCCCGGTTACATCGCAGCGTTAGCGCAAAATGTCCACGACTATTGGGATGCACATGGACGGCCTGACAAGTTGATCATCAGCTTTCACGGCACCCCGCGCGCCAGCCTGGACAAAGGCGATCCTTATCATTGCGCATGCCAGAAAACGGGACGATTACTGGCCGAAGCATTAGCCCTTGAGGCAAACCAATATGCCGTGTGCTTTCAGTCACGCTTCGGCAAGGCCAAATGGCTAACTCCCTACACCGCTGCAGTCCTGGAGCAATTAGGCAAAGAGCAAACAAAGCGCGTTGATGTGATATGTCCCGGGTTTGTTTCGGATTGCTTGGAAACATTGGAAGAGATCGCCATCGAAGCGAAAAATACCTTTCTTCAGGCGGGCGGCGAGGAATTTCACTATATTCCCTGTCTCAATGAACGCAGTGACTGGATTGAAGCTTTAGCCGATATTACCTGCACACATCTGCAAGGGTGGCTGGATATTGAAGTTACTGAAGAAGCAGCTCAATTATCCAGGAAATTGGCGCTAGAAATGGGTGCTAAAGATTGAAAATGCTGTTCCTCGGCAAAAGCCGAGGACGGTTATTGATTGGAATGATTAGTGGCCGGATTGACGCATATGTTTCATGGCTTCTTCAGTGTGTTTAGCTGATTCCTGACCATGACCCATATCAGCATGTTTAATTGCCTCTTCCAAATGCTTGATCGCTTCATCCATATGTTTATGAGAAGCAGCGTGATCATCCCGAGCCGCCTTTGCATGCGCCAAGCTTTCTTTTGCGTGTTCAAGTGACTCTTTCGCGTGCCCCATTTCTCCATGCGCTTGCGCTTTACCGGCATGCTCCATCGCTTCCGAAGTATGTCCCGCATCCGACGCCAATACAGGGGCGCTTATAAAAAATGCCAATGTTCCGGTTACAATTATTGCAGATATAGTACGCATGATAATTACTCCTTTATAAATAATACATTGCATGAATACTTCTTGATAATCCCAGTGACTGGCAAGCCGCTTTATCGAAGAAGAATCAACTTCTTCCAGCGGACCAGAACACCAGATTTCAGTATATACCATTTCTCTATTTGAGGTATCGCGAAACTGCATGAACTCTTTGTCTCAAGGAATTCATGGATAAAATTATTCCTTTCAATTTTCCGCAGCAACAACAACCTTTGATATTTCGTCCTAATTCACAAATCTCTCTTTATTATTCAACCAAACTGCAAAATTTCTCTCGCCCGGCATAGCCAGATCCAGCTGTATAAAGTAAATTCTCAGTGCAAGACACTATCTGATGGTTGACCGGGAGGCTTCAAAACGTTAACATGCGCAACTCACCAATTCCCCGATAGCTCAGTCGGTAGAGCGACGGACTGTTAATCCGCAGGTCCCAGGTTCGAGCCCTGGTCGGGGAGCCAAAATAAACAGTAATTTACATAAAAGAAAGAAACTGGTGATAAATATTAGTAGCCGCATAGTAGACTAATCAGATAAAAGCTCGCGAAGTGTAATCTGCTCTACTCCCAAATTTTGCTCTATTAATTTGCGCGCAAAAAGTTTTGCTTTTGTACAAGGTTTAACAAAAAAGCATCTAAGCCACCCAAAATAAACACACACCGTACACCGTCTCACTGAATATCATCTTTCAACAAATGCCATAAGGAAAGATCGTTATGCAAACTGTCAAGCAAATTATTCAGGATATCGCTGCTCACTTGCCGGAACAAGCCACCTTTGACGATGCCATGTACGCTATCTATGTCCGCCAAAAGCTAGAGCATTCGCTCCAAGCGGCAAAGGAAGGCAATATCACATCACAGGAAGAGATGGAAAAGCGATATCTGAGTGATGCGCGTTGAATGGTCGAATTTTGCGCGAGATGATCTCGATGATCTAGTGCAATATATTAGTCGCGATTCGTCGTTTTATGCACGACGTTTCGGTGAAAAGATAGTACTCGCCACACGACGGTTAAGAAATTTTCCCGAAAGCGGACGCATTATTCCAGAAACCGAAGATCAAAAATTACGGGAAATCATCGTACAGGGATATCGCGTGATGTATCGTTTGGAAGCTGATCGCATTTTGATCCTTGCTATCATGCATGGCAGTCGTGATTTGACAGGAAAGGAGAAAGAACCTTAGGAAGAGAGTTAACAAGGTCAAATGAGAAACTTCACTGAGCGACTTGAGTTAGATATATCATCAAGCAAGGTTATAATAAGCATAAGCACACAATTTGCAATCAGTAGGTGGAGGTTCGATCACTCTCAACAATACCATTAAAACAAATAATTACATTACATTTAAGTATTTTATGATTTTCATGTAGACACTATATTCAAGTTGGATAAGGCATCCGAGACTCCCTAAAAATAAGACTAAATCTAGATGATCTACACGGATCACTGCGCCATGGTCTACTAAATTAATTTTCAGAAAATTGCCAATACCCCATTATCTAGGTCTAGGAAAATCGGTTAATGCCAGATAACCATAAGCAAGTAGTGACGCTTCAAGCAAATTCACTTCAAACGTTCAGAACGGGGAATCAAAATTAAACAACGAATAAAACACCTGATCCTATTTTTCTGCACAGTGCTTTTTCTTGGCACGATTCACTTTGCTTCTGCCGATACAGCTAGTGATACTGACACATTACTTAACTGGGCAGAAAATAATTATCCACAATATTTTCCCACTCATCAGACAACACAAAGTGCAACACCTTGGTTATTCCGCTTTTACCCGGATACAAATATTTATGCTGGCGTTAATACCGATAACAATGGCGTATTTGTATTAGGTGGACCATGGGGGAATGACAGTCCGACTTATATTGATAGCCTATCCAATTTATTGGCAATTGGGACAGGAAACTCGGGAAAGCTAACTGGTATTACCAAAATAGCTATTGATTATGATTCTAAGGTTCTTGCTCTTAAGAATGATGGAACAGTATGGAGATGGGGAAACACACCCTTACAGATTCCTAGTCTAACTAATATTATTGATATAAGTGGCGGTGGAGACCATGTGCTAGCACTAAAGGGAGATGGAACAGTCTGGGGATGGGGATTTGGCATGGAGGGTCAGCTGGGAAGTGGATCATTTATAGGAGTTAGTAGTGCTCCAGTCAAGGCATCTGGATTAACAAATATCATTGCAATAAATTCTTTTAGATCAACTTCATATGCGCTAAAGAGTGATGGAACAGTTTGGGCGTGGGGAGATAATGGCTTCGGTCAACTGGGGGATGGAACAACAACAAATCGTTATGCGCCAGGTCAAGTGATAGGTTTAGCTGATATTAAAGCTATTATTATTAATAGAAATGGTTTTTCTGGTAAAGCTTCGTACGCGATTAAAAACGACGGAACGGTTTGGGCGTGGGGAGGATCGATAGGTTTTGAAAGAGTTCGAGGGCATAATCTAAGTAGTGATATCCCTATACCAGTAAGCGAACTGAATGGTGCCATACACATAACAGACAGTTATGCCCTTATGAAAGATGGAACTGTATTACATTGGTTTAATTCTCCAATAAAACCAGTTAGCGGTTTAACGGATGTTATTCAACTCATCGAGTTTGGAGAATCGGCTTTCGCACTTAAAAATGATGGAACGGTCTGGGCATGGGGAAATAATTCCTATGGTTTAGTGAAAGATGATGGCAGAGTTAATGACTCTGTTTCACTTCCACTTCAAAACCCTAGCCTACATGACATTACCAACATTACAATTGCAAGAAATGTCGCTTTAGCTATACAGAAAGATGGGACAGTTTGGGCTTGGGGGAGAGGTGATTCTATACTCGAAAGGGATTCTCCTCACCCTGAAAAGATCGTTGGACTTACTGATATAACAGCCACTTATAACTTTTCCGACATGGCAATCGCTCTTAAGAGTGATGGTACAGTTTGGATTTGGGGAGGTCTCTTGTACGGATTGGGGGATGGAAAATCCACCTATAGCGCTACCCCTGTTCAAGTGATAGCGCCATAAACTTAGTGTTATCGACACTCTATAGTTTCTATAAAGAAAATCCCTTTGAAAGATTCGTAGCTCTAGACGATGGAATATTCTTAGGCTAGGACTCACCAATAACAGTCAACTTAGTCAGAGCGTCAAATGATAATTCATATCGCTCCATCCAAGTTCAAATAGAGATGCCATAAAAAATCTGCTATCGTTATCTTGAATTTAGTTGATTCAAGTACAAAGTGCACCTCTTAAGGGTTAATTAAGAAGCGATTTTCTATAGTAAAGATAATACCATTAATCAGAAATAACATAAAAAAGTGAAAAATACCATGAAAATTAGATTTATCATGCTCCTAGCTACGTTATCCGTTTTACTTGGTTCTTCCGTGCAATTAACTGCGGCACCATCAGCTCCTACACTGACGCATTCCATCAGTGGACTCACAGTCACAACTTCCTGGACAAGTGTTCCCGGTGCGACCGAATATAAACTGAGTTATGCCCCTATTCCATATACCGGGCCTGAGTCCATTGCGAGTTTGAATGTTGGAGGAGTAACCAGTTTTACGGCAAGCTTATGGGAAGGCGCAGCTTTCTATATTGCTGTTCAAGCAGGGGATGGAAATGAATTTAGTGAATACTCCAATATTGATAGTTTTGCTCTTGTTTCAGCATCAGTGAATCTCTCAGGAAACTGGAAAATAACTGAAACTTTCGGACCCAATAATTGCGCTTATCCGGTTGGAGCACAATATAATTACTATGTAATTTTTACACAGTCCGGGAATTCCATTACTGCGGATGGGTATTCTTCGGAATTGTTAAGCGGCAATTTAGTTGGAAATACAGCAACGCTAACAAGCAGTTACGAGGATAATGAAGGGGGTGAATATTATGCAGAAATAGATACAATGAAATTAACTATTCTGCCTGACAATTCGATTTCTGGTTCTTACTCAGTGATATCAGGAGATAAGCCTGGTGATTATTCAGGATGTTCAACAAATAATTCGTTTGTTGGAACTAAAACTGATTCCATACCAAAAGATGATTAAGTTCTTGTGATCCCAATACTGATAAAAATTATATTGAGAGAAATACATCCCGGTAGTTTTTTTGTTTCCGAAATCTGATTTTTCTGCAGGTTATTTCAAGGTATCTTTACTGATGACCTCCCCAGAATTTGGGGAGGTTAGAAATCTGCTTCATACCTTAGTGCTTTTTTCCGTTCTTCTATCTATTGCCTTACCAAACAACAAGATTTTCGTACGATCAAAACCCTGCTGCTATTGCACTGGGTAGAAAATCATCGACCGTCCCAACAAGAACAATGGAGTGGCTATCATAAAAATAAATATTCCCATTTTGTTCGCCGAGCGCGTTACCATTTTCGTACAGACGGGCATGGTAACCTGCAATTTCTTGCGAGGTTGCATGATTGGGAAAGAGAGCGGTGTATGCGCTTTCTGCCCAATTAAATAATCGATCTGCAGTCGCGGAAAAATCAACTACTCCAACCTCATTGCCGTTTGCATCGTAGCGCTTTGCTTTGATGTCATTAGAAGCTTGCCAGCTCACCACGAAACCGCCATCGGTGAGCGCAGCGATCGAAGGATCTGAGCTAGTCTCTATAGTGGTATTGACTCTGAGTTCGCCACCTTGCGCCACCCCATTGGCGTCAAAGCGCTGCACAAAAATTCCGAAGGAAGCTCTACCCACATCCAGAGCCTGCCAGATCGCCACAAAACCACCGTTGGAAAGTGCAGTGAGCGAAGAATTATCGGGAAATTTGGTTGTAGTGGTATTAACCTGAAATTCTGCGCCTTGCGCCACCCCACTGGCGTCATAGCGTTGCGCATAGATACCACCACCATGCTTATCCACATCCTGATCAGCAGTTATCCAGCTGACTACAAAACCGCCATTAGTAAGTCCTGAAATCGATGATTCTTTCTGATCGTCATCTGTAGTGGTATTGACTCTAAATTCTGGGCCTTGTGCTACTCCATTAGCATCATAGAGCTGCGCAAAAATTTCATCAGAATCAACACCAAAACCATTACGGACTTCAGATGTCCAGCTCACCACAAAGCCGCCATCGGAAAGTCCTGTAATTGATGATTCTGTCTGACCATCATCTCTAGTGGTATTGACTTTAAATTCTGCGCCTTGCGCTACCCCATTAGCATCATAGCGTTGCGCATAGATGCCAGCCAGGCCATGCCAGTTCGTCACAAAACCACCATCGGAAAGCGCAGCAATCGGTGAAACTATTAAAGGGTTAACATTACGTACATTCATCTCACCGCCTTGCACTATTCCATTGGCATCATAGCGCTGTAAATGGAGATCGCCGTCCGAGGACATCCAATTCACTACAAAGCCCCCATTGGGAAGCCCGATGACCGATGAATCAAAGCTAGAGTCAAACTTGGACGCATTAGTATCGACCTTAAATTCTGCGCCTTGCGCTACTCCATTGGCCTCGTAGCGTTGCGCATAGATGTGATCTCGACTGCCATCCTGACCCTCCGATAACCAGCTCACTACAAAACCACCAGTGGAAAGCCCGGTGATTGATGACTCAGCTTGCACATTGTCTGTATAGGTGTTAACTCTGAATTCACCAGAACTTAACACCCCGGAATAAGAAAAATGCAATGCTCTCACCTTATCCAAGCCGGTGTATGCTTCAAGTATCCAGTCACCACCCAAAGCTTCCGCGCCAGTGAGATTGATTGATGCCGCTACATTCACTCCCGTCAGCAGTGACAATTGTTCGATGAACGCCTGACCTTGTTTTCCCTGAGCGACTTCACAGCCATAAAGCAAAATATCGGCAGTATCGTTTAAGTGCGCGCCAATTTGTGTGAGTTGTTCAGCATACGCAGCCAGGTTGTTATTGTTCAACTCACTCGAACCCAGCTTCAGCACACCGGGTGCGCCATGAGAGATGATGTCTATCACACTGATTTCTGTTTTACCTTGCAGCGCTTCCAGGATTTGGATCACGCCGCCCTTGCTTGCGCCAAGGACAATTACTTCCGAGTCTTCGGGCAATTGTGGAATCAAGCTTTGATATTCAGTAACTTTAGAATCTATAAAGATGATGCGACGAGACATTATTTCTCCTCACTTTTAATGATAGTTGATTATTGTTGGTTATTTTTTACCGCTGGCATTGTATGGGAGAAACCATGTCTTGAATAGTGATACCGTTATCCTTTGAAGAAATTTAATGTTATTAAAATTCCTGGTAGATAAAAAAATTGAAAAACAAATATTGTTCAGCAATCTTTGGTTCTTATCTAATAATTATTTTCCGTACAGTTATTAACAGAACTCCAAGGCGGCTATGCCGCAAAAGCGCCGCCGCAGTCGCTAACGCTCCTCTGCGGGCGCTTTGCGCTATTCTTCTCAGTTACCTCTTCATTAACTGCACATCTTTCAATATGCCATTGGTGCAAACGGGTTGGTAATTGAATAGTGTCGGTTTCAACGCCACAAATCTTTTTCCCGATTGGGTCACCATACTTGCCCCGTTCTTTTGAATCGATTTTCATCAATTTGATCGGGTTGTTTTTGCGATTGGTTGTGGCACCACCCATCAATTGAATGAATTGCCACCATTTGCCCTGATCGGCTGCTTCCTGGGCTTGCTGTAGGATGCCTTCAGGTGCATCACTGATTCTGCGCAATTCGCGCCAGATTGAAACAGGAGCACCACCAATTTGCTGGAATTGCCGGATGCCCCAGGTCGACGCCCAGGCTTCTACCCGTTCCGCAGCTTGCTGTATCGGACTGCCGTCAATATCATGCTCAAGACCGTGGCCGTCGATATTCTTTGAGATGTATTTGGCGATATAGCCGACAGCGGTGCCTTTGCTTTTATCAATAGGCGTTACGTTAAAGCGGTGTTGCTGTGCGCCGGGTTCGTCGCCATCGGTTTGCAGGGCATAATGCCGCATGATTTCTCTAACTCTTGCGGTTTGTTCGGGCGGCATGAATAGCAGCATATGCCAGTGCGGTGTGCCGTCGTGTTGCGGTTCGGCAATGCGAAAGCCGTACACTTTGATTTTATCGCGATCAAATTTGGCGCGGATTCTTGACCAGACTTTGTTGAGGTACTTTTGCGCTTGTTTCGGTGTCGTGCCGTCATACTTGAATTCTGCTCGCCGCTGCCGGAGTGACGAGCATGCATTCTGGATGGGCAGGTGATAGTATAGAATACTCCGGCATGACCCAATTCGTTGGCGATATATTCAAAACCGTAAATACGCGCCATTAATTCATTGCGCCGGATGCGCGGATTAGCCAGACCTAACTCTGCCAGTTCGCTCAGCGTGAAACACTGGCCGAGTTCATTGGTTGCCAATAATCCATCGAGAACGCGGCGGATACGTTTTTTCTGTTCTCTGCGTCTTGCTAGTGTTTCGTCGCTGACATAGCGGCTGGCGCGTTCATGCACTAATCCGATGCGGATGGCGTCTTGTTCCAGCTTTTGTGCGTGAATCTTGCGTAGCCGTTGCAGCCACCAGATTTCATCGGTCAGGCGGGTATAGATGCCGGTGGCTGTAATGTTCGGGTCTTCAAACAATGACAGCTCGATTTCATACTTTTGCGCCCGGTGCAGCATCCGGGAAACAGCATATTCCAGGTTCTGGTAGATGCGGCTGGCTTGCTGCATTTCCTTGACGATGTTTCTTGCCAAATCTTTCAGGTCGTCATCGGTGGCATTGAGGGGAATGCCGTTTTTAGTGATTGTTCCGTAAACCTCCAGTAAGCCAAGGTTAGCTTGCTGCCTGCCTTCAAAGATGTAAGTTTCTTTGTAGTTATCGGCAACAATTCCGGCGAATCGTTTGGGCAATTGCCGGAATATCGGTGCGCGCCATCGTTTATCGTTGCCATTCGGCTCATCAAGTAAACTTAATATGCCTTCGGCGATGCGTTCACCGGGACTGAGCAGTTCATGGGGTTGATGTACTGACGTGTGCATACACACCTCAGTACTGGCTGGTTGAAAAGTGCGTGCACGATTCAATATAGGCGAGCAGATCGCTATGGCGATAGCGAACTGCCCGGCTGCCTACTTTGATGAATGGTACTCGCGCCCCGGCCCAGCGGTCTCGTTCCAGGAATGAGGTGCTGACGCCTAAGATTTGTGCTGCTTGTTTAGTAGTGAGTAATGGGTTTTGCATGATTGACCTCGTTAGTTAGTAAATACAAGGTCAATTTGCGACAAACGATGGAGTAAGAAAAGATGCTAAAAAAATAGATAGGTATCTATTTTTTTGAAGAGGGTTTTATTTTTTCTATTATGTTGATTTCTTTCTTCTTCCACCTTTCTTGGCAAACTCGGAAGCATGCTCTTTTGCCCAATCTTGGAATGAATCTTTGGTAAAAACAGAGGGGTTTCCATACTGTTTCATTATTGGATGGTTATAAATCTGGTCATACGACTGATCTGGATTTTCTTCCCATAACTTTTTAGCAAGTTCAAGACAACCTGTTTTCTTCCGACGCCTCTCAGTTAACTCGTCATACCAATTTTTGTTTTCTTCGTCGGTTTCAGTTGATTGGCTGGTTTGCAAACTTATCGCTGCCCAGCATGATGGAGGATCAAGCCGAGCCACATCAATGCACCAGTTGATTACTTCATTTCGTTTTGCGTAAAGATTATCCAGATAATGTTTGTCGAATCTGTTATTTCTTAAGCATCGATAAAATTTAAAATCATGGTAGAGATCAAAAACTGATGAGAGAAACGAATCATCCCTAAAAATCCGCAATCCCTTCCATCTAGCTGTGATTTCTTTAGTTGACATCGCATGCATCAAGCGATGAATAGCAATTCTAAGTTCAGTTGAAATTGCAGTGGGATCGGTTTTATCCGGGTCAGCCTCAATCCAGTTATGTGCCAATTGCCAAACAGTTTTAAAGTCGGGACTATTTTCTACATGCATAACAGATCATCCTCTGAGAAATAATCTCATTTGACGGCTGAATAATTTGCATGCTTGAGGAAATTTGCGGATGCTGTCGTGAGTACCTAGATTTGCCACCCTTGACAGACTGTCGTCGCCCGAAGGCTGGTTTTGTATGAAGGATAGCAATTTTGTGATTTAGCCTGAAAAAGCAAGTAGCTACTACGTGAGATCAACAAGATTCTAAAGACAAAAAGCTGTAATCCTTTGCCGGTATTGTTTTGGTCGGCGGCAGCCTGTCAAGGGCAAGCCGCTACGCGGTAGCGGTGACGGTAGCTGTGAAAATTTACGCAGTCATTTCTTTTAGTACATCGGGACGGCGCTCAGCAATTGCAATCAGCGTCTTAGCTGCACCGCTGGGCTGGCGGCGGCCTTGTTCCCATTCTTGCAATGTGCGCACCGATACACCCAGCAGTTTGGAAAATTCAGCTTGCGATAAGCCCGTTTTTTTGCGTGCCGATATGACGGGCGACATAACAGCATGCACCTTCCCTGCTGTCATCTGGCGCACGGACTCCAGCAATTCGGCTTCTAAGTCCCGGCTGTTTTCCCATACTTCCAATTCCTCATCGGTTAAAGGTTTTCTCGATTTCATGTTTCATTTCCTTCAAAGTTTTAGCGCTGATTGAATCCAATTTGCTTTTTGCATAGATAAAAACCAAGCAAATCTGGCCATTTGCTAGACGGTTAAAATAAATGACACGCACACCGCCGGATTTCCCCGAGCCTGAGCGGCTCCAGCGTACTTTGCGCATACCGCCGGAGCCTTTGACAATATCGCCGACCTCGGGGTTTTCGGTGATGAACGTTATAAATTCATCATACGCTTGATCTGTCCAATACGAAGGCCACAAGCGTTCAAAGATTTCAGTTTCAACAATGGTAAACACAATTTAATTATCCGTCAATGCCGTATTATACATTGTTGCGCGATTTCATTCTTGGCAAATCGCTTACCGTTGCTGTCGGCTTATAACCAGCGCACTTGAGGATATAGTCAGTAATTTTCTGCATCGGGTCTCGCAACCGTTCCACATCGGCAATAATGTAACCGGCTGTGATGTCGTTGTTCATTTTGTGATTGGCTAACCGTTTGACGGCATAAGCGGATATATCAAGACTTTCGGCAATTGTCATGAAGGTACGGCGTAAATCGTGAATCGTAAATGTTACGCCGGATTCTTTTATAACGTTGGCCATTTGTTTGCGCTGCTCGGTAATGTGCCCCTCCCCATCTGATCGTTGAAAAACGTAGTTATTTACAGCATTAACTTTTCGTTGTTGCAATAAATCATAAAGAAAGTCCGATAATGGCAGAGTATGATCCAAGTGATTCTTGGTATCGGTTACTTTCAGGGTTCTAGCTTGCAAGTCGACATTATTCCAGGTCATGCCGGCGGCTTCTTCTCGTCTCAATCCGGTAAAAAGCACCAATAGCAAGTAATCCCGTATGGTTTCACGGTTCTGGCTCTTGATATCGTTTTTCAAATTCATGACAGCCTGAAACCAGGGCTTAAGTTCATGCGGTTTAATCACCGTTTGACGGCGCTCGACCCGATACCAGGCGCGAGTTTGCGATAAGCGCTTGACTGGATTATCCTGAATCAATGCTTGTCCTTTACTATCTTCGTATTGTCCGGCGGCAAAGTTAAAGAGCGCACGCAAAAAACGCATGGTCAAATTAGATTGCGCTTGGCTGTTTTGCCCAAGTTCGGCATGCCGTTTAGCAATCATGTCTTTGGTGATGTCAGCAATCGCCTTATTATTCCAATCAGCCAGATAGGTACCCATGATGCGTTTGTAATCATAAATAGTGCGCGGTTTAAGCGCTTTCCGGGCGACCAGAAAATCCTGGAATACATGCTGCAAAGTCATACTTCGGGTTTTCTGTTCTCGGGCTTGGTCATTGGGGTTAATACCCTTTGACATCAGGAGCAGCAATTCTCTTGCTTGATTGCGCGCTTGCTCGGTTGTATAAATCCCGTGTTTACCAATGCTCACTCGAACGGTTTTACCGTTTACTTTGCTTTCAGCGATATAAACTTTGCTGGTAGCACCAACACGCAAACCGAATCCCTTAATTTCACTGTCACGGTAAAAAGCTTGCCCATTTCCTGGAAAAGGAATCGAATCGATAAATGTTTTTGTGAGCTTCTGCGGCATCTTAATCTCCACTCTACTAATTCTGTTTTCAGAATCTACCATTCAAATTAGTAGACTTATAGTAGACCAGAAAATTAAAGCGGCGTCAAAACTGAAGTGGGAAATTCAAACAACAGATAATTATATACTTTTATAATAAACAATAAATTATTAGTTATTTAAAACAGTTTAATACTTTTTCAGGGAAGATAAAATTACTGCAAAAAGTGGGTTATATAGAACTGTTAATCCGCAGGTCCCAGGTTCGAGCCCTGGTCGGGGAGCCAAAAAAAACAATAAGTTAGATGCAATTTCGGGTAACTTGAAAAACACCGGGTAACTTTTAGAACTTTACCTTCTTGGACTAAATAAAAGTATCTAAGTCGATGATGTCATAGTATATTATTTTGCTTAACTTATAATATGGAATAGTGTGTCTTTTTGTGCTTCTCCAAACTGCAAGGGTACCAACTGCCACGCCGATATACTTCGCAGCTTGTTCTGCTTCTAGTCTATTGTTTGTTATCATTTCGGCTGCTCCGGTGGTTTCATTCATGCTTTTGCAGAAAATGGCTCATATCAAATTATTTCCTTAAATCCTTGATTAATTCTTTTATTACTATGAGAATCATCCCGACCGAGATAACGCAAAGAATCAATGCAAATAAAGCCTTTGTCGCTACTAAAAATGTGCAAACACTGAAAAATAGTTCACACGGCCATTCTAAAAAGCTCATTTCATCCTGTCCTTTAGAACATTCTTGTTGACATTCGACTGGCAGCGTACACCAGAAAGTGAAGCGTAGCTGTTGATACCGGTTTAAAATTGCTCCCCATTACGGTTGAAATTTGACCAAGGGGAAACAGAGCGCAGGATACCCCGCATTTGTGGATAAGTCGACCAGACTGAGTTGGTATTTTGCCTCCTGTTGATGTTTCCGGTTCAATCGTGATTCGCTACGAATTGACCAGATTTTCTTCTGACGCATATATTGATACCAGGCTGAGTACTTTTGCCATGATTCGATTGGCTTGCTGACGTTCCCTGCGCCGCAGCGCTGTCTGCAACTGCAACAGGGGCGCCGGTAATTCAGCAAATGGCGCGCCGTTGCGCAAGGCGCCCGGTTTCTTCTCAATGACCGGAATATAATGTTGTCAGCCATAGGCTGACTTGGTCACTATCCAGCAGGCGGATATGACAGGCTGCTATAGCATTGTTATGAACGATTTCGATACGGTCGGCATACTGATGAACGGCTACCATCTGGTTGGCCAGGCGGCAAGGTACGGAATAACGATTGCGCTGCACTGTGACCAGACACGTGCTGGATACGCGCGCCAATCCACGCCTTTTTCCCAGCCGGAAGCAACATTGCAGAAATTCGGATCAAACAGATAATGCGCCGTCATCGCAAAGAAGCGCGTATTTACCACACGCCCGTTACCCCTTTGGACACCTTGTCCACAGCCGTCTTCATGTTGTCGTAAATGCCGCGTTTCGGCACACCGCCAAAAGCTGTGAATACACGGGTATGGGCTTCAAACAACATCTCGTGGCTTTGTGACGGATAACCCGATAACATGAAAGCACGGCTGGCGCATAGCTTGGTGTGTGCCGCCAACACCTTGCGGTGAAGTCCACCAATCACCAGCCACTCTTCGCTCCAGTCAAACTGAAAAGCTTCACCCAACGTAAACCGTAGCGGTACATACACCGATTTACTCTGACTGCCTTGATTACGCCATCCTCGGACAAAATCGCAAACAATGCTATAACCGCCCGTATAGCCTTCGTTCAATATCTCTTTGAACAACATCAATGCTGTGTGCCGATCCTTCTTCGGACGACGTGCATCCGCCTCTAGCGCCAACAGCAACCTGGATTCAAATAGTGTCAGCTTGCCAGGCTTCTTCGCTCTCTGATATTTAACCGCGCTGTCGTTGGGCGCTTTCAACCACTTCTTTATCGTGTTCCGTGACAGACTCGTTCGGCGCTGAATCTCATTAATTGACAGATGTTCACGGTAATACATCCGCCGTATCTTTGCATACATAACCATGGTAATCACCTCTTAAATTCTCCCGCCTAAAATTTAAACAAGATACGTGAATTACCTGGTCAGTTTTCAATCGGTGCAACTAGCTTTCTATGGTCAAATTTCGATCAGTGTCAACAATTTAGGGAAAAGAGAAAGTTATGATACGGATTGGAAAAACCGCTGATTTGATTCTTTCAATTCAGAGGCAAGCCATGAATGTAATCGCTTCTATACTAATCGATAACCTACACCCAGCTCGGTCAATAAAAATTCAGGTTGGGTTGGATCACGTTCTAATTTTTGCCGCAAATGCCCCATGTAGATGCGCAAATAATGTGTACGCTCAGAGTGGTTAGGCCCCCATACTGCCAGCATGAGCTGAGTATGGGTTAGTACACGCCCACGCGCACGGATGAGAGCGATTAATAATCGATATTCAATCGGTGTGAGATGAATTTCAGCATCCGCACGTGTTACTTTGCGGGCTGGCAGATCAACTGTAACATCACCGAAATGTACTATTGAATCGCTTTGATTTTCATTGGATTGATGTCGCCGCAAATGAGCTCGAATACGTGCAATTAATTCCGGTACACCAAAAGGTTTAGTTAAATAATCATCAGCCCCGGTATTCAGTGCCGCAACTTTCTCCTCTTCACGATCGCGAGCCGATAATACGATGATAGGTATTTCAGACCAGCTTCGAATTTGCCGGATTACTTCTTTCCCTTCGATATCAGGTAAGCCCAGATCTATAATCACCAGATCTGGTTGTCTGGTCGACGCTTCAATTAAGCCTCGAGCTCCATTATCGGCTTCAATGACATGGAAATTTTCCGCCTCCAATGCCAAACGCACGAAACGACGGATTTGATTTTCATCTTCAATAATCAAGATATGCACTGTTTTCACATCAATTCTTCCAACATAGGAGCAGTACCAAGTGGAAGAATGACAGTAAAACGTGCGCCACCGCTAATACAATTTTCCGCATGAATCTTTCCGTCGTGGGCTTCTACAATCGCTTTACAAAGAGCCAGGCCAAGGCCGACACCCGGTTTGTTTGATTCTGTTTCTCCACGAGTGAATTTTTCAAATATCTTCATTTCCTGACTGGGAGGCAGACCAGGACCATTATCTTCGATCACGATATTCATTTTGTTATTAATGACCATCGCTGTCATCTTGATCGTACTGTTCGCAGGTGTAAACTTTGCGGCGTTGCTCAATAAATTGACAATGACTCTTTGTATCAAAACCGGATCACACTCACATAACGGTAAGCCGGGAGGAATTGCGATAATCAGTTTGTGCGTGGCAAGTATGTGATGCACTTGCAGACTTGCGCTGCCGATGATTTCCTCAATCGACTGCCAATCCTTTTTCAGTTTTACCCCGCCAGTTTGTAAGCGCGCCATGTCGAGTAAATTGGTCACCAGTTCAGACATTTGCAATGCCTCACCTTGGATGGCTAATGCGAGTTCCTGGCGAGAATTTTCCGGTAGCTTGCTGCCGGCAAGCATGCTCGACAAACCGACTAAAGCAGTCAACGGCGTGCGTAGATCATGTGAAATCGATGAAAGCAATGAATTACGCAACCGCTCTCCTTCCATCAAGAGTAACGCATCTTGCGCCACCTCGACATAATGGATGCGCTCCAAAGCCAATGCGATTTGCGCCGCGAAGGTATCGAGCAAGCGCTTTTCTTCCGGTTGATCCAGAAAGAGCGAATTCTCAGGTTCTAAAACGAGCACACCGCGAGTCCGCATCGGGGCTTTCAACGGCAGATAATGCGAAACGGCTGCAGACAATGTATGTGTCCTTAACCCTGCAGGTAATTGATGATCGTAAACCCATTGTGCAACAGCGGCATCAACTACCGGTTGAGAAGATGAAGTGCCAGCGACTTTGATTTTTTCCTGACCGTCGGGAAGAAATAGGGCGGCAGCCGAATTAAATGTTCCACTAACGTGCCGTTTTGCAATTTCAACAACTTGTTCAACAGTCAACGCTCCGGATAACTCTTTGGAGAGAGCGGTTAATGCCTGTGCACGTTTTTCACGCAAGTTCGCAATGGTTGCTTCAAATCGCAGCCTTGCCGCAAGCTGCCCGATTATGAGAGCAATCAATAGCATTAAGGTAAAAGTGAAAAAATACTGCACATCGGAAACAGCAAATGAAAATCGTGGCGGCACAAAGAAAAAATCGAATAATAGAACCGATAAAGCCGCCGCCCACGCCCCGGCACCTCGACCGAATCTAATCGAAACTCCTACAACCGCCAGCAAAAACACCATGACAACGTTGGATAAATCGAATATTTGCAGTAACCCGGCTGTCAATAGCGCTGTAACTACACAGGTAACGGTAGCCCAAACATAGTTCCACCATTTAATGTTATCAAAGGTAATTTCCCGGCTCTTAATTCGAGAAAGCTTTTTACTGCTTACGACATACACGTCGATATCGGGAGAGAACCGGAAAAGCGCATCAATGAATCGCGAATGGCGAAGTTGGTACCAATATCCATCCGAAGGATGGCCGACTACAAATTTATTGGCGTTCCGGCTTTGCGCATATGCCACCAATGTAGCGACCAAATCGCTGCCAGCAAGTGTTGCGGTTTCTGCGCCTAGTTCTTCGGCAAGCTTGAGGTGATCAAGAACGTATTGCCGATCACGCTTGGAGAGACGTTGCAGCGCGGGTGTTTCAACATATACCGCCAGCCAATCGGCTTTTAGCTCATTGGCCAGGCGAGCGGCGCTTCGTACCAATTTGTCATTCGCCGGACCGGGGCCAATACAGGCAATAATACGTTCGCGTGCTTGCCAAACATTCGCAATGGCGTGATCCGCACGATAGGCGCGCATTTGGATATCAACGCGATCCGCTGTGCGCCTCAGCGCAAGTTCGCGTAATGCGATCAGATTGCCTTTACGAAAAAAATTTTTAGCAGCATGCGCAACTTGCTCGGGTATATAAACCTTACCTTCTTTAAGGCGCTCCAATAGCTCGTCAGGCGGCAGATCAACCAGCGTCACATCATCGGCGCTGTCAAAAAAGCGGTCTGGAACGGTTTCCCAAATACGGATACCCGTAATACTCCCAACCACGTCATTTAAGCTTTCAATATGCTGAATATTGAGCGTCGTATAAACATCGATTCCATTCGCCAAGAGTTCGTCAATATCCTGCCAGCGTTTTATATGTCTGGAGCCTTCTATATTGGTGTGTGCCAGTTCATCGACAATAATCAATTGCGGTGCCCGTTGTAATGCGGCATCAATATCGAACTCTGTCAGTGATTTTCCCCGGTAATCAACTCTACGTAACGGTAAAGCCGGGAGCTTTTCGAGAAGCTTCGCGGTATCGCTTCGTCCATGAGTTTCAACGATACCGACAACAACGTCTATTCCTTCGGCAAGCCTTTGTTGTGCAGCATTGAGCATGGCATACGTCTTGCCTACACCGGCGCAAGCACCGATGAAAATTTTTAATTTTCCGCGTTGCGCTGCAATTTCCTCATTTTTGATTTTTGCTAGCAGCTGATCCGGGTCGGGGCGTTCATCAGTCATTATTTCTGTAATGTATCCAAGGCTAAGTTAAGGCGTAAAACATTAATACGAGGATCACCAAATACACCCAGCTGAGGTATTTCAATATATTGCTCAACCAATGATCGGATAACAGCCGCATCAATACTACGGGCTGCCGCCACACGTTCAAGTTGGTAATATGCAGCGGCGGGTGAGATATGAGGATCCAATCCGCTGGCAGAGGCCGTCACTAAATCAGTCGGAATTTTCTCTTCTTTACCGGGGTGATGCGCTCGCAGATGTTTGATGCGCTCATCAATTGCTGTGATCAATACAGGATTGGTTGGTCCCAAGTTTGACCCTCCCGAATTTGCCGCATTATAGGGCATGGGAGAAGTTGCGGAAGGACGCCCCCAGAAATAAGCCGGACCGGAAAAATTCTGTCCAATGAGATCGGAGCCTATGACTTTATCACCACGTTTAAGCAGACTGCCGGCCGCTTGCTCCGCAAATGCAATTTGCGCAATACCCGTAACCGCAAGCGGATAAAGCAAGCCGGTAACAATCGATATCAGGATAAATAGCATCAAGACGGGGCGGATGAGGTTTTTCATTTTGATTCCTGGATTTAAAAGAGATTTAACAGAATATCAATCAGCTTGATGCCGATAAATGGCACGAGCAACCCTCCCAAACCATAAATCAGCAAATTCTTGCGTAATAGCGCTGCCGCGCCCAGTGCTTGGTATTTCACACCTCTGAGCGCCAGCGGTATCAGGAACACGATGATGATGGCGTTGAAGATGATCGCGGCAAGAATTGCCGATTCAGGGGTATTCAACTGCATGATATCGAGCATTCTCAGCTGTGGATAAGTTGTGGCGAATGCTGCCGGAATGATCGCAAAATATTTGGCCACATCATTGGCGACGGAGAAGGTTGTCAGAGCTCCGCGCGTCATGAGCATTTGTTTCCCTGTTTCAACTATTTCAATCAGTTTGGTTGGATTGGAATCGAGATCGACCATATTACTGGCCTCTTTTGCAGCCTGCGTTCCGGAGTTCATGGCAACCGCGACATCGGCTTGCGCCAAAGCCGGAGCATCATTGGTGCCATCGCCGGTCATTGCAACCAGCCGCCCCTGGACTTGGTATTCCCTGATCAACCGGAGCTTATCCTCAGGTTTAGCTTCAGCAAGAAAATCATCGACACCTGCTTCAGCAGCAATCGCAGCAGCGGTTAAACGATTGTCGCCGGTGATCATGACGGTCTTGATACCCATTTGTCTCAATTCGCTAAAACGTTCTCTAATACCGCCTTTAACGATATCTTTGAGTTCGACGACGCCAAGTACTCGTGCGCCATCCGCAACCACCAAAGGCGTACTGCCACGGCGTGATACTTGATCAACCAGAGTTTCGACACTCGCGGGAAAAGCGCTTCCCAGGTTTTCAATATAAGCACGAATCGTATCGGCTGCGCCTTTTCTGATCTTGCGATCGGCAATATCCACCCCGGACATGCGCATTTGTGCGGTAAAGGGAATAAAAACCGCATGTTGCAATTCACGGCCGCGTAATCCATATTCTTGTTTTGCGAGCATCACGATAGACCGCCCTTCCGGAGTTTCGTCGGCAAGTGAAGCAAGTTGCGCCGCATCAACCAACTCTTTAATCTGAATATGAGGCGCGGGTAGAAAGACGGATGCCTGGCGATTGCCAAGTGTAATGGTTCCGGTTTTGTCCAGCAGCAATACATCGACATCGCCGGCGGCTTCAACAGCTCGTCCGGAGGTGGCGATTACGTTGACTTGCATCATTCTGCTCATTCCGGCCACACCAATAGCGGACAGCAAACCGCCGATCGTGGTCGGAATAAGGCAAACCAGAAGCGCCACCAGTGCGGTAACGGATATCGGCGAACCCGATCCTGCCGATTCAGTACTATAAATTGATAGCGGTAGAAGGGTTACGCATACGATTAAAAATATTAATGTCAGCGTAACCAGCAATATAGTTAACGCAATCTCGTTAGGCGTTTTTTTGCGCTTGGCGTTTTCCACCATTCCGATCATACGATCAAGGAATGCTTCCCCAGGGTTAGCGGTAATACGGACAATCAACCAGTCCGACAAAATACGCGTACCCCCTGTAACCGCCGAAAAATCGCCGCCCGATTCACGGATGACAGGAGCGGATTCGCCGGTGATTGCGGATTCATCGACAGAAGCAACGCCCTCGATGACTTCTCCATCAAGCGGAATGAAGTCGCCCGCTTCGATGAGCACGATATCGCCTTTTCTCAGCGAAAGAGAGTCAGTGGCGGCAATTACCGCATCACGTCTCGGTTCAGCTAATTTTTTTGCGGCAATATTCTTCCTGCTGGTGCGTAAAGCCGCCGCTTGCGCTTTACCTCGGCCTTCGGCAAGCGCTTCGGCGAAGTTGGCGAATAACACAGTAAACCAAAGCCATGCAGCTATGGTAAGAATAAAACCGGCCGGCGCTTCTCCATGACCGGAGAGAGCGTCGATACCCAGTATTGTCGTGAGAACACTGCCGATCCACACGACAAACATGACCGGGTTGCGCCATTGCGTTTGTGGTGCAAGTTTCTTGAATGCATCGATGAGTGCCGGTTTTATCAGAACCGGATCAAATAAAGGAAGCGCGTGTTTCTTTTTCATGATAAACATGCCTTACGGTTGGCGAGCGAATAATTGCAAGTGTTCGATAATGGGGCTTAGTGCCAAGGATGGAATATAGTTAAGCGCCCCGATAATGATGACTGTGCTGATAAGCAATAGAACGAACAACGGCCCATGGGTAGGCAGTGTTCCACCGGTTACGGCAAGCTTGGGTTTGGCAGCCAATCTGCCGGCAATGGCAAGGACAGGAATGATAACGCCGAATCGTCCTAGCCACATCGCGATAGCAAGCGAGATATTATAAAAAGGGGTATTGGCTGAGAGCCCCGCAAATGCTGAGCCATTGTTATTCCCGGCCGAAGTGAAGGCGTACAGAACTTCGGAAAGTCCGTGCGCCCCCGGATTGGCCATGCTCGCTTTACCAATTTCAGTAACGACAGCGATGGCGGTACCGCCAAGCACAACCAAGGGTACGACTAAAATTGCAACTGCAATCATCTTCATTTCGAATATGCCGATTTTCTTACCCAAGTATTCCGGTGTGCGTCCGATCATCAATCCGGATAGGAAAACGGCGAGCATAGCGAAAATGAGCATTCCATATAATCCGGAACCGACACCGCCGAATACGACTTCTCCTAACATCATCAATCCCATGGGAATCAACCCTCCTAATGGCAGAAAACTATCGTGCATGGAATTGACCGCCCCGCAAGAAGCGGCTGTCGTAACTGCAGCAAACAATGCAGACGAAATGATTCCAAATCGAATTTCCTTACCTTCCATATTTCCCATCGAATCATCCACTCCCAGTTGAGTGATAAGCGGGTTTGAATAAGATTCCGAGCCAATCGCCGCGCTCGCCATAACAATGAACAACGCCGACATGGCAATGAGAATTGTCCAGCCTTGCCGGGGATCTCCGACCATTTGACCGAAGGCGAAGCAGAGTGCGGCCGGGATTAAAAAAATACTGATCATTTCCAAAAAATTGGTCAGTGGTGTCGGGTTTTCAAAAGGATGCGCCGAATTGGCATTAAAGAAACCGCCGCCATTGGTTCCAAGCAATTTAATCGCTTCCTGCGATGCGACAGGTCCCATCGCAATGGATTGCGTGTCTGATTTGATCATTGCGGTGATCGAATTACCTTGATCGTCCGTCAAAGGTTGATTATCGTGATCTTGCTTCGATGCAACATACTCAACCGGTTCAATCAGCATGACATCTTGATAAGCACTGAAATTTTGAATGACTCCCTGACTGACCAGAATTACCGCGAACAAAAAGGATAATGGCAGAAGGACATAAAATGTGGAACGAAACAGATCCAGCCAGACATTTCCAATTCCGCCGGCATTTTTGCGCGCAAAGCCGCGAATGAGTGCGATAACGACAGCTATTCCTGTCGCTGCCGATGCAAAATTCTGTACGGTTAATGCCAGCATCTGTGTGAGATAGCTCATGGTCGATTCTCCGCCATAACCTTGCCAGTTAGTATTCGTGACGAACGATACCGCCGTATTGAAGGCCGAATCCGAAGAAACCGCTCCAAGCGCCTGAGGATTGAGCGGCAAACCGCTTTGTAAGCGCTGCAGGCCATAAACAACCAAAACACCCAGTACATTGAACAACACAATAGCTGCCGCATAACGCTGCCATGGCATATCTTCTTCCGGATTGGCACCAATAAAGCGGCAAAAACCACGTTCAATGTTATCCAGCCAGATAAAGCGTCCCGTGAGGCGGTCATTGAATATATTGGCAAGATAGCAGCCTAATGGCCATGCCATGGAAAACAAAACGACGATAAACAAACCGATCTGAATCCAAGGTGATGTATTCATGAAATTTCCTCGGCGTTGAACAATGCATAAAGCAGGTAAATGAATATCAAGACAGCAAGGGTACAGGCCAACCAATAAATCCAGCTCATTTTTTACCCCTCATTAGTGGAAATCAGCAAACAACCCCATGGCTAATGCTGAAAAGGAAATGACATGATCTCTATAAATTACATAAGAATTACTTGTCGATATCTATTTATAGAGTATGAATAATTGTGTGTAAAAATGGGGTTAAGATACAACAATGGCACGTAAAAATAATGTAAAAAAGACAAGCTTCAAACTCATGGAACCAATAAAATCATTGCAATCCGATGCAATTCCATGAATTTCAGATCGTATAATCATTGGTTTGACAAACGATCCGATCTTCATTATCGTCGCCGTCGGTAAAAAAGGGGAATCATACTTTCCGTGATACCCGGAAAATTCTAAGGAAAACCGATAATGACCAGCCCTTATCGTCAGCATCGCCGCATACTCGTCGCGAGTTTGGTCGGAACGGCTGTCGAGTTTTATGATTTTTACATTTATGCGACGGCGGCGGCGTTGGTGTTCGGGCCGTTATTCTTCCCGGCCAGTTCCGAGGCCGCGCAGTTGATGTTGTCATTCCTGAGTTTTGGTCTCGCGTTCATCGCCCGTCCTTTCGGTGCGGTACTGTTCGGCCACTTTGGCGATCGGATCGGCAGGAAATCGACATTGGTGGTATCGCTGTTGCTGATGGGAATCTCAACCCTGCTGATTGCGTTCTTGCCCACGTATGCCATGGCCGGCTGGATTGCACCGTTGTTGCTGTGCACACTACGCTTTGGCCAGGGGCTTGGTCTTGGCGGAGAATGGGGTGGCGCGGCGCTGTTGGCGGTTGAAAATGCGCCGCAGGGATGGCGGGCGCGGTTCGGCATGGTTCCGCAACTGGGAGCACCGGTCGGCTTCCTTGCCGCCAACGGGTTGTTCTTATTGCTTGGCATGGGCTTGAGCGAGGCGGACTTTGCTGCGTGGGGCTGGCGCATTCCGTTTCTGGCAAGTGCCATTCTGGTCGGGCTCGGTCTGTGGGTGCGTCTGAAGATCAACGAAACACCCGAATTTGCCCAAGCGCTGGCAAAAGAACCGCCGATTCCGGTCCCAATCGGGGAACTGATCCGCAAGCATGCGCTGGCAACCTTTGCCGGAACTTTCGCCGTGGTTGCCTGTTTTGCAATTTTCTACCTTTCAACCGCTTTCGCACTCGCGCACGGCACAACCGCTCTGGGATACGACCGCGAGACTTTTCTGTCGGTCCAGCTTGCAGCAACTCTATTTCTTGTACTCGGCATTATCGCCTCGGGGGTGTATTCCGACGCCAGCAGTTCGGCGCAGGTGCTGACATGGGGATGCGTAGCAACCATCGGTGTGGGGATGATGTTCGGTCCGCTGTTGGGTTCGGGATCGCTTTGGCTGGTATGGGTGTCGCTGTCGCTGGCACTGTTCGTAATGGGCTTTGTCTACGGCCCGCTCGGCGCTTGGCTGCCGTCACTGTTCCCGCCACGGGTACGCTATACGGGAGCATCCGTCGCTTTCAATGCGGGAGGGATTCTGGGTGGAGCGGTCGCACCGATTGCCGCACAAGCGCTGAGTGAAATCGGCGGCACCGCCATCGTCGGTCTCTACCTGACGATGGCGGGAATGTTCAGTCTGACAGGGTTATTGCTAGCCCGGCGGTTTGAGTCGCGATAAATCTGAATCGTCACCTGTGTTGAATCAATTAGCGGATTCATTCGATAGGGTGAACCAGTACAAACTTCCGCTCTCAAAATCACCGATATCATCGCAAACAGGAGCCTCAAACCATGGCCACCAGTAAACCCAGCATAATTTTATTCAACAGCCGGACTGCAATGCCGAAAATACGCGATTCTGAGGCTTCCACCCACACATTCGCATACTGAAATGCCGGAATCGGTATTTACTCCCTTCAAGCATCGCGTTTTCGCCATTTTATGGCTGGCTACGCTGGTTTCCAATATCGGTACGTGGATGTTCAATGTTACGTCCGGCTGGATGATGACCGAGTTATCACCCTCGCCGTTGATGATTGCGCTGGTACAAGCGGCTACGGCATTGCCGATTTTCCTGTTTGCCCTGCCAGCGGGCGTGCTCGGCGATCTTTTCAACCGCCGCAAGCTTTTATTCTGGACACAGATTTTCCTGGCGGCTGTGCTCTTTATTTTTACCGCATTGCTGTGGACGGGCGTTACCAGCCCGTGGATACTGCTGGCATTCACTTTCTGCATCGGCGTGGGAACCGCTTTTGCTTCACCGGCCTGGCAAGCGATCGTGCCGCGCCTTGTACCGCGTAATGTACTGGCATCCGCCATCGTCTGGAACGGTATGAGTATGAATATCGCCCGTGCCATCGGTCCGGCGTTGGGCGGTTTTGTATTGGCAGCGGCAGGTGCAATGGCGACGGTATTTATCGATGCCCTATCCTACCTTGCCGTCGCCGCGGCATTGTTATGGTGGCGTGTTACAACAACACAGGCGGATACGTTGCCGCGTGAGCATTTAAGCGGCGCGATGCGCGCCGGTATCCGTTTCGCGCTGCACAGCAAACCGTTGCGCTACACCTTGATTCATGCATTGGCTTTTTTCACTTGCGCATCGTCCTACTGGGCATTGCTGCCCATGGTAGCCAAAGAATTATTGCAAGGCGGCCCCGGTCTCTATGGCATTTTATTGACCGCCCTGGGACTCGGGGCGGTAACCGGCGCATTCTTGCTCCCAGTGATGCGAAGACGCTGGAGTGCAAGCACCAACATGACACTGGCAACCGTCAGTACAGCGCTTTGCTTGGTAATGTTCGCTCTAGGCCAGCATCCGGTGCTCGGCATTATGGCGGGATTTACCGGCGGCGTCTCCTGGATCGTAGCGGTATCCACGTTGAATTACTCGGCGCAAGTAGCGCTGCCGGACTGGGTGCGCGCACGCGGCCTGGCCATTTTCCAGATGGCGGTTTTTGGCGCCATGGCTGCCGGATCTCTGGGTTGGGGACAAGTAGCGATCGTCAGCGATCTCCCGCCGGCTCTGCTGGCTTCGGGATTGCTGGCGCTTGTGCTGATCCCGGTCACTTACCGCTTCAAACTCAATCTGGGCGAACATCAAGACCATACACCCTCGGGACACTGGGCAGAGCCGGTTCCGGTAACGTTGATATCGCACGATAACGGTCCGGTGCTGGTGACACTGGAATACCGTATCGACGATGCCGATCGCGATGAATTTTTCAAGCTGATACGTGAAATGGGAACAATCCGCCGCCGGGACGGAGCCATTCAGTGGGGATATTTTGAAGATGTCGAAGATCATGGACGTTTCATCGAGATGTTCATCGTCGAATCTTGGATCTCGCATCTGCGCCAGCATGGCCGTGTATCCGCAGCCGATAAAATCCTGCAGGATAAAATCTTCGCCTTGCACCGAGGCGCAATGCATCCTCGGGTAACGCATGCTGTGACGCCGCAGTCTGAAAGTCACCAGACTGCGGCTCCCCAAACACATTATGACATTTGACCGGTATTGTTCTGCACCAGGCAACTATCGGTTTTCGTCCTTGTCTTTTGATAGGGTGTGCTCCAGAAAATGAAAATTCAGCCACCAAACCGGAATGTTGTAGAAACATCAAAATTTTGTCCCCGGGATGAATAATGAACGCTATTATTGCAGCAATTTTAAGTTTGCTATGTGCTACAGCAGCATGTGCGATGGAGAAAACCGTGATGCCCGATTCTGTAAAACCAAATCAGAAAATCAATCCGAAGACTGATTACATCGTCCTCGGCATGGGGTGTTTCTGGGGCGCCGAGAAGCGCATGAGCGAAATTCCCGGCATACTCGATGTCGAAAGCGGCTACGCCGGCGGCGATCTTCCCGGTGTGGGGTATCAGCAGATTCTGAATCACGAGCGGATGCTAAGCGCGGGCCGGACAACGGCGCGCAATCATGCCGAGGTGATCAAAGTCACTTTCGATGCGGAAAAAGTAACACTCGAAACCGTTTTGGCAAAATTCTGGGAAAACCACAATCCGACGCAAGGCGACCGCCAAGGCAACGACATCGGCAGCAATTACCGCAGTGCCATTTATTATCACGACGATACGCAGAAAGACCTGGCACTGCACTCGCAGAATGTTTATCAGCAGGCGCTGAATACCGCCGGATACGGAAAGATTACCACTGAAATCCTGCCGCTGAAAAATTACATCGCCGCCGAGGAATACCATCAAGACTACCTGTGGAAAAATCCCAACGGCTACTGCGGCCTTGGAGGCACAGGCGTTAAATACCCTGCAACGAGTCAGAAAGCCGCGCAAAATCCCTCAATGGCGAGTTCCGCAGGCGCGGAACGCATGAAACCGCTGGACGGCAAGGATTTAAACTTTTCTCAGCAATTGGTTATTTTCGAAGCCGAGCACTGCGAATTCTGCAAGCAGTTCGACAACGATGTTCTTAACAACTGGCAAGCGGAAGTGCCGGTCATGGCAACGATGAACACCAATCCGCCGACTGGCTGGACGCTGGAAAAACCGCTATTTGCCGCACCAACCATCGTACTGTTCAGAAACGGCAAGGAAGTCACCCGATACACGGGATACAACGGGGAGCAAGCCAATTTCTGGAAATGGCTTGGTTTTCAGCTGCTGTCGCCGGAGCAACAGAAGGTCGCGTTTGAGCAAGGCACCGAACCGCCGTTCACCGCCACTAACTTGGATGAAAAACGCCCGGGAAAATTTGTCGATCCGATTTCCGGTGCACCGCTTTTTCTCAGTCAGGCCAAGTTTAATAGCGGAACCGGCTGGCCCAGCTTTTTCGATCCCGTCGAAGGGTCGATAACACTGCACGACGACAACTCGCACGGCATGCACCGCATCGAAGTGCGCAGCGCCAGCTCCGGCATCCACCTCGGCCACGTCTTCGACGACGGCCCGCCGCCGAGCTATAAACGCTACTGCATCAATGGCAATGTGCTGAAGTTCGTTCCGGATTGATTCGATGATGACTCCGTTGAATCAACAATTCTTGGCCTCTGGAGGCGTTTGGAAGGAAAAACTCAATATCCGGCAGTTTATATGTAATCAAATGGCGTTACTGCCGCCAATTTTTATTTGATCTTCCGGTCTCTTACTTCAGCTTGATAATCAGTAAACATACCGGCTACGATGATGATAATACCCATCGCAATATAAAAATTCCTTGCTGCTTCTTCATCTGAAAAATTAAGGATAAAGGGTATGGCTATCAACAAGGGGCCAACCATGCGCTCAATCCAGCCATGAGCGGTAAATGGAATGAGCTTTACTACTCCAAAAGGAAAATCGGAAGCCAGGGTAACAATCAAATGCACTACGGCAAGGCCATAGGCAAGCATAGCTGATAGCTGGCCTAATCCTAAAAGTGTAGGAGCCAGTAAAAAAATAAAAACCGTCAAAAAATCAAAATAACCGTGTATACGCGGCGAGATTACTTTCATGTGAATGCTCCTCTATTAATTTTTGGTCACTCCGATAGTCACCATGATCAATAAATTAATACAGCGCAATCATTGATGTCTGTTAGCTACAAAACAAATTTACAAATATTTCTCGCCAAGTTATTAGGGGGTATTAGAATTTATAAGAATCATGAAGAGCAATGTCATTAATACAAATCTGATCGCGCGTATAATCAAGCATTCCGCGATTTCTGAAATCATTCAAAACCGTGCTCACGACTGAGCGGCTTGCTCCCACTAAATCCGCCACTTCCTGCTGGGTCAAATGAATTTCCAAGGTATACCCATGCGTACATCTTATTCCAAACATCCCGGCCAATTCTAATAATGTCGTGATAACGCGCATTTCAACGGGTTGAGTCAGAATAGTTCTTAGCTTGCGTTCCACCCTCTGCTTGCGGGCATACATATTTTCAATGACATACCAAGCCAACTCTGTTTGATGGGACATCATCGCTTTAAAATCGCCATGTGCTATTCGATAGTAATTAACTTCACTCAATGCTTGCGCAGTCTCCTCTATTTCCTGACTGGCAAAATTATTCTGAAAACAGCCAATGACATCCCCTCTTTTAAGCAGATCAACAGTAATTTCACTCCCCTGCTCGGTTAAATGAGAGAGTTTAACAATACCGCTTTTTATCCAAGATAAATCGGAATAACGATCACCTTGACGGTAAAGAAAAGTTTTCTTCGGCACATTAATTTCCAGAATGGAGGGATAGTTCTTCTGTAATTGATTTGTATCACATTCAAAAAATTCATTAATCAACTTAGACTTAGCATTGTACGTTATCGATTGCATTTTCAACTCCATTGACATCCAGCTGTATTTAATTATGCAATAATTTAGCTGCTTAACGAACTTAGGGAAACGCTAATTAATTCGGTGAACGAGATGAAGCGATAGGCGAGGAAGTGAGTACCGCGCAACGAATCGATTCGCTCGTACAGTCAATTAATCAGCGTTTCCTTAGTTATCCGATAGGGAGATTAAACATTATGGCTGCTTTAATGATGACCATTCTGACACTCACGTCAACGTCCTTTGCCCACAACGGTATGATCCCCGCCCGTTTTACTTGCGACGGACAAAACATTTCACCTGCGCTCAACTGGGCCGGCCTGCCGGAAGGCACGCAAAGCCTGGTGTTGATCGTCGATGATCCGGATGCGCCCGATCCGGCTGCACCGAAAATGACCTGGGTGCATTGGGTGCTGTACAACATTCCGCCTGCTGCAACTGGATTGGCGGAGAATATTGCGGAACAAAATTTGCCGCAAGGTATATTACAGGGAATCAACGACTGGAAGCGTACCGGCTATGGCGGCCCATGTCCGCCGATAGGCACGCACCGTTATTTTCACAAACTGTATGCGTTGGATGTGGTGCTGCCGGACTTAAAACATCCGACCAAAGCTGCGCTCGAACACGCCATGAAAGGTCATATCCTGGGTCAGGCGGAATTGATCGGGCGCTATCAACGTCAGCAGTAAGTAGGTTGATCGTACCGAGCCAATCCCGGCTGCTCCGGCACATATCAGCTTGCTGCAAAGGCAAAACGGTTTTTCTCACTGCACCGGTCTGCGTACCTCCCTGAACCAGGCCCGGTATTGCTCCATTTTCGCCCGTTGTTCCGTGGGTGCATGGCGGTGGCAGGTGGCATATTCTTCCGTATCCGGTTTGGCACCCCAGCGGATTTCGGCACAGTCGTTGGGATTGTAGGCCATTTCAAAAGCCGGTTTGCGCGCCAGCACATCGGCCACCGGCAGTTCCCACAAGCTGCCATCGCTGCGCGTGTAGCGAATACTGCTTTCCAGAATGCGTTGCGCGTGATGCTGCTCGATCCGGGCTTTGGCTTGCGCGGGACTTTGGTCGCCCAGAACAAACAATTCCGGATGACGCAGGATTTTTTCCGGCAGGCCGGTTAACACATTGATCGCGATGATCAGGCGCATATCGCGCGAAGGCGTGGAATAATCCTCCCAAGGTCCGATGGTCTGAAAAATCGCCGCACCGCTGGGCATTGGAATGACACTGCGCGGATTCTTGCGGAAATACGCTTCACCATTGTTGACCGAGGTGATGCGCGTTTCGATTTGCTCCACCAGCGCGGCCAATGTGGCTTCGTACGCTTGTTGCGGATCAAAACCGCCAGGGTTGATGAGTCTGGCCAGTTTGGCGTAGAAATCATCGGGCGTAAGTTGATCTTGCTCCAAGGAATAAGTGGTAAATTCCGGATGATCGATTAGTTCGTCATTGCTGAGCGCATGCCATTTACCGGGAGCGATCTGAATCAACGGGCGGAATGCCTTGAAGCCGGGCCCGGCATTGGCGGTATTGGCAAACAGCATAGTGCCTTCCCACACGCGCTTGCGTGTGACCGAGTTATCCGGCTGCGCATCGACCGCGAGCAGCATGCCGGGACTATCCGCCGTCTGCGGCACCCACTCGGCCAGCACCAGTATATGCCCGTATGGATCGGCATACACGGTGCCCGGCCACAGCGTTTCCCGGTTCATCGGAATCGGGTACAGATCGGTCGATTCGTCCGCCAGCGCCGTACGCGCCGAACCCGAATGAACGGTATCCACCAGCCGCCTGCTGAATTTCGTGAAACTGCTCTGCGAACTGACGCCACGGGTAAATTCCGCCATGATGGCCGGTGCGCCGCAATGCGGCGGCGTCTTGGCCGAACCGCGCCCGCACGCGCGAAAAGCGACCGGCAAACCGGTCTTCCAGGCAAAATACGCACGCAAGGTGTACGGCAAGTCGGCACAATCGGGCGTCAGCGGTAAATTATTGTCCTCGTTAAGGCCGAGATAGTTGTGCAAGAAGTTGCGCTCGGTGTTGCGCAATACCGGCTGCAGCGAGGTAAAGCTGAGATTTTCCCCGGGCGGCGCGCCAAATAACGTTTCAATCCAGACGGAATAAAACGCTTCGGCGGCAAGACTCCATTCTTTCAGTCTTTCCTGTGCATTGGTTTCACCCACTGTAAGTTGATGACAGGAAACAGATTTGCCATTGCGATTCGCCTCGATACGATGCAATCCTTGATCGGATTCCGCCAATTCGGCAGCCAGACTCCAGGGCGGGCCGCCGCGGCGACGCGATGGCAGCACGGTGCGTCGACCTTGATTGTCGATCATGAGCAATTCAGCCAGCGGACCATCGGTAGATACCGCCATAATCTTGATCGCCTCACCGGCTTTGGGATTCAGCGGTGAGATCCATAGTTGCGTGCCGCCGTGTTGCTCGCACGCGATATCTTCCGCCAATGCCGGTGGCGCCATGAGCCATAGCAATGTGAAAGTGCAAATATGCAGTCTAGTCAGAAAAGATTCCGGACCCGTTGGGGTTATCATGCAGATACTCCTATGAAGATTTTCCCGGATGGCAATCGCACATCACCGGATGATTATTTATCGATAGGTTTGCAAACCTGCTTAAAACCAAGCTTATTACCCGTCAGCGGGTTATTCTTTTTTTATCAGAGCGACTTCATCCACTCTATCATTTTCGTCATAACGGACTTGAAAAGCCATTTCATCGCCATTGAAGGTAATTTCCGTGGGCGTGCCGACCAGTTCCCACAACCCCAGCGTCACGACATCCGCCGCACCATGCAGAAATGCTCTGCCCGCTTTCGCACCGGTGCTGTACCCTTGCACGAATTTAAATATTTCATATCGTTTGCCATCGCGGTATTCGCTGATAACCGGCGCACCGAATTCGGAAATCAGCACAGCCCTGGATGTGCCCTCCTTCAATAAAGCGACATCTCTCTTCTCAGGCTGTTTAGCCGCCATAAAAACCGAACAACCGGAAACGGAAGCCGCCATTAGCGCCATTAGCATTGCAATCAGTAAAAATTTTCTTGGGTTAAACATATGCAGTCAAATTTATCTTAATAATCGAATAATTGATGATCCTGAATTCCGTATTTCCAGCGATCCATTTTACTGGAATCGCTTCCGGCCGGTATCGCCGCAACAATGACCGACTCATCCCGTTATTCATGCGAACAAATTGAGCAAATGTCACCGGGATCATACTAAATTCGTCATTTCAGTATCTTACTCATTTATCTCTCCGATTTACCCGGCTTTTTATATCGAACCTCCTTACCTCTCCCGAGTTCCCTGCATTCGGAAACAGCATTTCTAAATAATTTTATATTATTTAGAAATGAAAAAATATTATTTCTATTTATATAAAAAAATTGCTATTGTTCGCTTCCATTAATTTTCAACACTTTTCTGAGTACTGCAAATGACCACTGATTCCGGTTTAGAACCCAAAATCGCTGTTGCCAACGATCAACTCAAAAGAATTCCTGCAGAAATCGCGCAGGAAATTTTGCGCGCCGTTGCAAGCATCGAATACGGGTCGATTGAAATCGTCATTCATGACAACAGAGTCGTACAAATCGAGTGCCGGGAAAAAATTCGTGTCAACCAAAGCGGACCGAGTCGTAAGGCATTGAAATCCTAATCACTCAAACAACTTCCGGATCCGGTTGATACGACACAGCCGATCTCAAAATAAAAATACCGACCAGCAAAACTGGAGGGTAACAAATAACAAACATTAGTGACTCAACCGGATTCCCGGAGGGTTCACTCAGGAGAATGAAGTGAAGTTTCTTTGGTATTTTTTACACCTGGTGGCGTTGAGCGCGGTTGCGATCGGTTCCGTCAGCGCATCTTCCGAACAGAAGGCAATCGTTGATTTCCAGTCAGCGCAGCAAAATATTCTGCGGTTAGTACAACAAATGTCGGACGAGACCGCAAAACCAGCGGTCAATCAATCACCGGCACAAACCAAACCATCCGATCAAAGCAAACAAGCCGATCTGGAAAAATCGCTACCGGCCATTGCGCCCAAACCAAGCACGCCATCGGCCAGCTATCACCGGCGCTCCAACAGCTATGCCACCAACCCGGATTCCGATCCGCCGCGTTACGTACGCAAGCTAAGCGATATCGGTGTCGAGGCGTTCAAGGATATTACCTGGCTGGAAATCGGTCTGGAGTCGCGCATGCGCTACGAACATCGTCATAACGACATCCGCCGCATTGAAGGCGGCAACGACGATCCTTTTTTTCTGCGTAATCGCGCCTGGATCGGGATCAAAGACATTCTCGATCCATTCCGCTTTGCGGTCGAATTTCAGGACTCTCGGGTTTATAACAACCGCTTTGTACCGACCGACCAGGAAAGAAACGAGTATGACCTGCTTAACGCGTACGGAGAGCTTTATTTCAAAAAAGCACTCGGCGTCGACGACCGCGGCAACGATCGCCCAATCCGCTTTCGCGTAGGCCGTATGGCTTATGAAGCAACCGACCGGCGCTTTATCGCTCGTAACGAATGGCGTAACACCACCAATTCGTTTGAAGGTTTTCGCATCAATGTAGGTCGTGAAGCCAACGATTGGGAAGTTGATTTATTCGGTATGCAACCGGTGCGGCGCCTGCAAACGCAATTTGACGTGGCGAACAATCATCTGTGGACTTTTGGCGCCATCGGCACGTGGCGCCGCTGGTCCGACATTGTCACGATACAACCGTATTATATGGGGCAAATGCAATCGGCCGATCCCGATGGTTTCACCGCGACCAACCGATTGGACCGGGAAATTCATATGCCGGGATTCCGCGCCTACGGCAATGTGGGCAGCTGGTTTGATTTCGATGTCAGCTATAACCGGCAGCTTGGCTACACAGGACCCAATCGTATCGAGGCGCAAGGCTATACCGTCGAGCTTGGCAAAACCTTCAACCATCCGTGGAGGCCGCGTTTAGGGCTCTTCTATGGTTATGCCAGCGGCGACAAAAATCCCAATGACAATGTCGACAACCGTTTTGACCGCTTCTTCGGGTTTGCCCGGCCTTGGTCGGCAGATCACTATGTGATTTATGAAAACTTGAAAGCACCGAAAATCCGCTTCGAGTTCAGCCCGACGCAGAAACTCGGCTTTGAAATGGGTTACGGCGGATACTGGCTGGCCAGCAGCACCGATCGCATGTTCGATTTTCTCGATGGCAACATCAGCAATACCATCAAGGATCCCGGGTTCAATCGCGACCGCACCGGCAAAAGCGGTGATTTTGCCGGCCATTCGTTTGAAGGACGCATCCGTTATCAAGCCACATCCCGCATCAGCACCATTCTCGGTTACACCCACTTCACCGCCGGCGAGTTCGTGAAGAACCGCATCGCCGCAACCTCTTGCGCTGTGCTGCATAAAGAACCTTGCACCGACCAACGCTCAGGTGACACGGACTTCCTGTACTTTGAAGTGCTCATCAGCCTCTTGTAAACCCTCTCAAATTTCCAATGGAGAAAAAATTATGAACAGCAAGACATGGCTTACCACAAGCTTCCTGGCAGCGGCTTTGCTCATCGGCAACAATGCACTGGCGGAAAAAACCTTACTGAACGTTTCCTACGATCCGACGCGCGAACTCTATCAGGAATTCAACACGGCTTTTGCCAAACACTGGCAAGCGAAAAACAACGAGAAAGTCACGATCCGGCAATCTCATGGTGGCTCCGGCAAGCAGGCACGCTCCGTCATTGACGGTTTGGAAGCCGATGTGGTGACATTGGCTTTGGCTAACGACATCAATGCCATCGCCGAGAAAGCCAAGTTGCTGCCGGAAAATTGGCAAGCACGGCTGCCGCACAACAGCACACCGTACACCTCGACCATCATTTTCCTGGTGCGCAAAGATAATCCCAAAGAAATTAAAGACTGGGACGACCTGGCCCGCCCCGGTGTGGCGGTGATCACCCCCAATCCGAAGACCTCCGGCGGCGCACAGTGGAATTATTTAGCGGCGTGGCAATACGGCAAACGTAAGTATGGTGACGAAGACAAAGTCAAAGAATTCGTCGGCAACATTTATAAAAACGTACCGGTGCTGGATTCCGGTGCACGCGGATCAACCACGACGTTTGTTGAGCGCGGTGTCGGCGACGTGTTCATTTCCTGGGAAAACGAAGCATTTCTGGCACTCAAGGAATATGGCGCGGATAAATTTGAAGTCGTCATTCCATCGGTGAGCATTCTGGCGGAACCGCCGGTTGCAGTAGTCGATAAAGTCGTCGACAAACGCGGCACCCGCCAAGTAGCGCAAGCTTATCTTGAACATCTCTACTCCGAAGAAGGGCAGGAAATCGCCGCCAAGCATTTTTACCGCCCTACCCTCGACAAAGTGGCGGAAAAGTATGCCGGTCAGTTTCCCAAAATTGAACTCTTCAAGATCGACGAGGCATTTGGCGGCTGGAAAAATGCCCATAAAACCCACTTCGCCGACGGCGGCACCTTTGATCAGATTTATCTGAAGTAATGACAACGCAGCGCGCTACGGCGCGCTGTCAGACCAGGAGGATTCAACATGACCGTGCTGATTGTCGGTGGAGATTATATCACCTCGTTCAAACACTTCATTGCCGCGCAGCGCAATGCCCGCATCGAGCACTGGAGCGGCCGCGCGAAGGGATTCAATAAACGGCAATTGCCCAGCGAAACGCAATTGGTGATCGTGATTTGCGATTTCATTAATCACAACCTCGCCAACTCGATCAAGGAACAAGCCAGTCGTAACGGCATTCCGCTGGTTTATTGCCATCGCTCCGTCAATGAGCTGAAACGCAAATTAATGGATGTTTATCCGGCGGATAAAAACGGTTGCGCTGAAAGTTGTTGCAGTCATGGCAATCAGTCGCGGAGATTGCATTAAGGAATCCGACGGGCGACGAACAAATACCTGGGACATCTGTTACTCAGTAATCTGCTTACAGCAGCATTCATTTCTATGGAGATTATTCCATGAACACAACAGCAAACAATACGCATACCGCACTGGATGAATTCGAACTCATCAATTCAGCCACCGACTACACCTTGAAACGAGCCAAAAACGGCTGGATCAGCGGTTATTTCTACCAATGCGAATTGACCAGCGTTTTTCAGCCGATCTTCAACATTGGCCACGGTAAAACCATCGGTCATGCCGCCTATGTGCGTTCCAAATCAAATGAAGAAATCGCGCTTTGGCCATGGCAAGTTTTCGCCATGGCATCCAAAGACGATCAGTTGATCGAACTCGATCGCTTGTGCCGGGCGATTCATGCGTTGAATTATTATTTCAACCATCATTCCCAATCGGACAATCTGTTTGTCGAAGTCCATCCGCGTTTGCTGGAAAGCGTCAAGGACGATCACGGCCGCGCATTTGAGAACTTTCTCGACCTGATCGGGGTGAAAACCTCGCGCGTGGTCATCGAAATTCCCGCCATCGTCAACCGCAACTGGAAATTGCTGCAGCATGTCATCGGCAATTACCGTTCGCGCGGCTACCGGATTGCCGCCAACTATACCGGCAGCCGCAGCGACTGGATGGCGGAACTGGGCAGTTTGTATCCGGATGTCGTACGCATAGCGGCCAGCGATCTGCTGCGCCATGAAGCCATTACAGCACTGACGGATACTGTCCACAGCTTCGGTTCCAGCTTATTGGTGCGGGACATTGAAACACCCGAACAGCTGGTTATCGCCAAACGCAGCGATATCGATTACTTGCAAGGCAATTTACTCGGTAAAGCGGTATCGCTGATTGAAACCATCGAGTTACCGGAAGTAGCAAGACCAATGAAGCAATAAACAACAAAGCATCGGCCGATCCGGATGTTTTTTCATACATCCGGGCCGGCACCACAAAATCATAGCAATCATTCATCCAAGGAGAAAATACAATGACCGATATTCATCAAGCCCATACCGCATTAAGCGATGTCGCCGCCCGGACGCTTGCCAACGCCACCAAAACCGTGCCGATGATGGGCACCATTACGCCGCGCTGGCTCACCCACCTATTGCACTGGGTGCCGGTCGAGGCGGGTATTTACCGCGTGAACAAAGTAAAAGACCCCGATCAAGTCGAAGTCGACTGCTCCGCCAAGGATGAGCGCGAACTACCGGCGACATTCGTGGATTACGAAGAATGGGGGCGGGAGTATGTACTGAGTGCGGTGAATACCGTGCTGGATGTCCATACCCGCGTTTCCGATCTGTACAGCAGCCCGCACAATCAAATCCGCGAGCAATTGCGCCTCACCATCGAAACAGCCAAAGAACGTCAGGAAAGCGAGCTGATCAACAACAAGGAGTACGGTCTGCTGAACAACGTGGCAAAATCCATGAAAGTGAAGACACGTACCGGCGCACCCACTCCCGACGATCTGGACGAACTGATTGCGCGCGTGTGGAAAGAGCCGGGGTTCTTCTTGGCGCACCCGCAAGCGATTGCCGCGTTTGGCCGCGAATGTACCCGCCGTGGCGTTCCACCTCCGACCGTATCGCTGTTTGGCTCACAATTTTTAACTTGGCGCGGAATTCCATTGATTCCAAGCAGCAAGCTCAATATTACCGGTGGCAAAACCAATATTCTGTTGCTGCGTACCGGGGAAAGCCGGCAAGGTGTAGTCGGGCTTTATCAGCCGAACTTACCGGGCCAGCAAGGCATGGGATTGTCGGTGCGTTTCATGGGCATCAATCACAAAGCGATTGCTTCCTACCTGGTTTCCCTTTATTGCTCGCTGGCGGTATTGACCGAAGATGCGCTCGGTGTGCTCGAAAATGTCGAAGTAGGTCATTATCATGAGTACAAATAATCTCGACCGGCTGGCGGGCGAAGGCTTGCAAGCGACATCCGGCTTCCTGCCGGATGTCGAGCTGCTGACACGCTTGGCTAACGAATTTTTTACTGCGTTACCAAATACGGCATCCGTTGCTCATCCAAACGCACTGCCCGGCGCGGCGGCTGCGCCAGCGACAGCATTGGAGATCCCGGCATTTCCAACGGATCATCCGCACGTGGAGAACTCCGCATTCCGGCCGGACATTCCGTTGCCGTTTGAAACCGAACTCAACGCTCTGCTGGCGCCAGTAAAAGAATTCTCCCCCGCTTTATCCGCCACAGCCCCTGCCGCAAGCGTTCCCTCCACGCCGGCAGCAGCTGCTGCGGCGCTGGAAACTCCCGCATTGGCCTCAAATCCCCCAATTGCGGGAGTTCTTCCTTATCCGTCCACCATCCCCCTGCCGTTCGAAGACGAGTTACGCGCCCTTCTCCCGCCGGTGCAAGAAGTTCCGCATATCTATACTGGCATACCCATCACGCAAAATCCCGGATCGTCATTTTATTTTCTCGACAGCATCGCATCTTCCGGATCGGACGGACCGGTTGTGGAATTCGCATCCGCCCATCCCGCTTTTGACGTCAATGCCATCCGGCGTGACTTTCCGATCCTGAGAGAATTGGTCAACGGCCGTCCGCTGATTTGGCTGGATAACGCCGCCACAACGCAAAAACCGCAATCGGTCATTGATCGTCTCTCCTACTTCTATCAACACGAAAATTCCAACATCCACCGCGCGGCGCATGAATTGGCGGCGCGTGCGACCGACGCTTACGAGGAAGCGCGCAAAAAAGTCGGCCGTTTCCTCAATGCGCCATCGGCAGACGAAATCGTCTTCGTGCGCGGCACGACCGAGGGCATCAATCTCGTCGCGCAAAGCTGGGGACGGCAGCATATCAACGCCGGCGATGAAATCGTGATCTCCTGGCTGGAGCATCACGCCAATATCGTGCCGTGGCAGCAGTTGTGCAACGAAAAAGGCGCCGTATTGCGGGTCGCTCCGGTCGATGATCAGGGCCAGATCTTGCTGGATGAATATCAGAAACTGCTCAATTCGCACACCAAGCTGGTGGCATTTTCGCAAGTATCGAATGCGCTCGGCACCATCACCCCCGCGCAGGAAATGATCGCGATGGCGCACCGCGTTGGCGCACGCGTGCTGGTCGATGGCGCGCAATCCGTTTCACACATGCGCGTCGATGTGCAGCAGCTGGACTGCGATTGGTTTGTTTTTTCCGGCCACAAAGTATTTGCACCGACCGGCATCGGCGCGCTGTTCGGCAAAGCCGATCTGCTGAATGCGATGCAGCCCTGGCAGGGAGGCGGCAATATGATTCAGGATGTCACCTTCGAGAAAACCACGTTTCATGCGGCTCCGGCACGCTTTGAAGCGGGCACCGGCAACATTGCCGACGCCGTCGGGTTGGGCGCGGCGATCGATTACGTGCAGCGCATCGGTATCGACAACATCAGCCGCTACGAGCATCAACTGTTGGTTTACGCCACGCGCGGCCTCAGTGCGATTCCGGGATTACGCTTGATCGGCACCGCAGCGGAAAAAGCCGGGGTGCTGTCGTTCGTGTTGCAGGGATTCAGTTCCGAAGAAGTCGGCACGGCACTCAACCGCGAAGGAATCGCGGTACGCGCCGGGCATCATTGCGCCCAGCCGATTTTGCGCCGCTTCGGTGTGGAAACCACGGTACGGCCGTCGCTGGCGTTCTACAACACCTGCGCGGATGTCGATTTTCTCATCGCCGCACTGCACCGTATCCAAGGCGGGCGAACGAATTTTTGACCATGACTGGATGCAAATACCACAAGGAATTTTCGAGTGAGTACTTTTAAGCAATACAGCATTTTGCCGGGCTTCAATCTGGCGCTGGGATTCACCTTGTTGTATCTGAGCCTGATCGTCCTGATTCCGCTATCGGCGGCCTTTATCCGCACTGCCGAATTAACCTGGATGGAATTCTGGACGATTGTCACCACACCGCGCGTTTTAGCTTCCTACCGGCTGACCTTCGGCGCATCGTTCGCGGCTGCGCTGGTGAATGCGACATGCGGTCTTCTGGTGGCGTGGGTACTGGTGCGCTACGATTTTCCCGGGAAGAAAATTATCGATGCCTTGGTCGATCTGCCGTTCGCTCTGCCGACCGCCGTAGCCGGCATTTCGCTCACCGCGCTGTACGCGGGCAATGGCTGGATCGGGCAGTTTCTTGAACCCTTGGGCATCAAAGTGGCTTTCACACCGCTGGGAATTTTTGTGGCGCTGACTTTTATCGGTCTGCCCTTCGTGGTGCGCACGGTGCAACCGGTGCTCGAGGATATCGAAGCCGAGCTGGAAGAAGCAGCTGCCACACTCGGCGCCAACCGCTGGCAAACCTTCGCGCGGGTCATTTTTCCGGCACTCTTCCCGGCCTTGATCACCGGCTTTGCACTGGCGTTTGCGCGCGCCGTCGGTGAATACGGATCGGTCATTTTTATCGCCGGCAACATGCCGATGATTTCCGAAATCACACCGCTGCTGATTATCACCAAGCTGGAGCAGTATGACTACGCCGGTGCTACCGCGTTGTCGGTGGTGATGCTGGTCATTTCATTCATTCTGTTGCTGATTATCAATCTGCTGCAATGGTGGAGCCGGCGCCGCAGTATTGACTCTTGAGGATCACCATGGCCACGCTTACCTTTCCCGTTTCCAATGCAACTTTCCGCCAGCGCGCCACGCAAGAACCTGTCTGGGTGCGCCGCTCCTTGATCGGATTGGCGTTGGTATTTTTGACGTTATTTCTGTTTGTTCCGCTGATTTCGGTTTTTTATGAAGCGCTCAAAAAAGGCGTGGATGTTTATCTGGCGGCAATCACCGATCCCGATGCGGTTTCCGCGATCAAACTGACGCTCACGGTGGCGGCTATCGCCGTGCCGCTCAATCTGGTATTCGGTATCGCCGCAGCCTGGGCCATCGCCAAATTTGAATTTCGCGGCAAAAATCTGCTGATCACATTGATCGACTTGCCGTTCTCCGTTTCGCCGGTAGTATCCGGCTTGATTTACGTACTGGTATTCGGCTTGCAAGGCTGGCTGGGTCCGTGGTTAGCGGAGCACGATTTTAAAATTATTTTCGCCGTCCCCGGCATCGTGCTGGCAACCGTTTTCATCACCGTGCCGTTCATCGCGCGCGAATTGATCCCGCTCATGCAAGCGCAAGGCACCGAAGAAGAGGAAGCCGCGGTGGTATTGGGTGCCAGCGGCTGGCAAACCTTTTATCAGATCACCTTGCCGAATATCAAATGGGGTCTGTTGTACGGCGCCATTTTGTGCAACGCGCGCGCGATGGGCGAATTCGGCGCGGTGTCGGTAGTATCCGGCCATATTCGCGGCAGCACCAATACATTGCCGCTGCACGTCGAGATTCTCTACAACGAATACAACTTTGCTGCTGCGTTCGCCGTGGCTTCGCTGCTTGCCTTACTGGCGCTGATCACGCTGGCGCTAAAAACACTGATTGAGTTTCGCAACCAGCAATACCAAAAACAACGAGGTGAAGAATGAGTATTGAAGTTATGAGTCTTTCCAAACAATTCGGCACATTCACCGCGCTGCGCGATGTCAGCTTGCAAGTGCACTCCGGTGAGCTATTGGCGTTGCTGGGTCCCTCGGGTTCCGGCAAAACCACGTTACTGCGCGTAATCGCAGGGCTGGAAACCGCCGATAGCGGACAAGTGTTATTTCATGGCAAAGACGCCACCAACCAGCATGTGCGCGAGCGCCAGGTCGGGTTCGTTTTTCAGCATTACGCCCTGTTCCGCAATATGACGATTTTCGAGAACGTCGCATTCGGTTTGCGCGTGCGGCCTAAAGAATTCCGCCCGTCCAAAGCGGAAATCCGCGAACGCGTCATGCAATTACTGCATCTGGTGCAACTGGATTGGCTGGCGGATCGTTATCCGCATCAGCTCTCCGGTGGCCAGCGCCAGCGCATTGCCCTGGCGCGGGCGCTGGCGGTGGAACCGAAAGTGTTATTGCTGGACGAGCCTTTCGGCGCATTGGACGCCAAAGTGCGCAAGGAATTGCGTTCCTGGTTGCGCCGCCTGCACGACGATATGCATATCACCAGCGTTTTCGTCACGCATGACCAGGAGGAAGCGCTCGAAGTCGCCGACCGCGTGGTGGTCATGAACGAAGGCCGGATCGAGCAAGTCGGCACACCGGATGAAGTGTACGAGCAACCGGCCAGTCCGTTTGTCTATGAATTTCTCGGCAACGTGAACTTATTCCACGGCCGCCTGCACCGCGGTCGCGCCTGGATCGGCGACATCGAGGTGGATGCGCCGGAACACGCCGAAGCGGAGGAACTGGCCGCCATTGCGTATGTGCGCCCGCATGAAATCGAGGTGGAGCGTACGCGTAACGGTGAAGCGGCACTGGCGGCGCAAATCGTACATGTGCTGTCCATCGGACCAATTGTGCGGCTGGAATTGGTGCGCGAGAACGATACAGAAAAAAATCCGGTGCACGCTGAAATCAGTAAAGAGCGTTTTCGCGAATTGCAACTGGCGAAAGGCGACAAAGTGTTTATCAAGCCGCGACGGCTCGATTTGTTTCCCAACTATACGCAGAGCCATTTAAGGCATTGAAACAGGGTTTTCAGATTTTGCTCAGTAACTCATTAACGAACAAGGATGGACGGTATGATGCGCGACCTTAAAGGGTATGGTGAATCGGCTTCGGAAATTAACCGCCTGGAAATCGATAATATCGTTTCCCAGTTGCGCGCGTTGCGCGTGGCATCATTGGAACACCGGCAAAGGCTGAACAATCCGCCCAGACTGCCTGCCCGCAAAGCGCTGGCGGCGATCATCGAGAAACTGAGCGCGGCTTTATTTCCCAATCGCCTGGGCGCACCGAGCATCTCTGGTGAAGGGATTGATTATTACGTGGGTCATACCTTGGATGTGACATTGCGCGACTTGCTCGAGCAGATTCACCACGAACTCCATTTTGTTTCAGAGCAGGAAACTGCCGTTCATGCGATTCGCGAACGAGCTGCAGTCATTGCGAACACATTCGCCAAACAGTTACCCAAAATACGCAGTTTGCTGGAAAGCGACATCCGCGCCGCCTACGAGGGTGACCCGGCGGCGCGCAGTATCGACGACGTGCTGGTATGCTATCCGGGCGTTATCGCGATCATTCATTACCGCATCGGTCATGAATTGCATCAATTGGGCGTGCCGCTGATAGCGCGCATGATATCCGAAATCGCCCATTCGCTGACCGGTATCGAAATACATCCGGGCGCTCAAATCGGTGAAAGCTTTTTTATCGATCACGGTACCGGTGTCGTAATCGGCGAGACTGCCATTATCGGCCGCAATGTCCGGCTGTATCAGGCGGTGACTCTGGGCGCCAAACGTTTTCCCGTTGATGAGCATGGCATACTGGTGAAAGGCAATTTGCGGCATCCCATCGTTGAAGATGATGTGGTGATTTATGCCGGCGCCACGGTTCTCGGGCGTATCACGATCGGTCGCGGCTCCACGATCGGCGGTAATGTGTGGCTGACACACAGTATTCCGCCCGGCAGCCATATCATGCAAGCACAGACCCGCACGGAAGTATTCGAAGGCGGCGCGGGGATTTAGTGATCGATTTACCGGATATCGATCGATAATCAAATCAAGGATATTGTTAATCCACCGTGAAAGTCAGCTGATCGGAAAACTCACTGCTTGCTATTTTTTCCAGCAATTTTCTTGCTTTTTCACTGACTCCCGCACCATGCTGCAAATATGACTGCGCCGCCAGCGCCGGTGAGTAATTACTGACGGTATAACCCTGGATATTGATTTCCTTTGGCAAGACCGCAGTTATGGTCAGTCTCCCTTTTCCTAACTTGATAACCAGCAATTTCTTCCCGCTTGTTCCCACAATAATTGCAGTATTGCGATGTTGATTGATAATTACAGTCGGTTGCATTCTTTTTCAGTCTGAAACATTCGGGGACACATACTGCATACGATACCATTATTCCGCATCCCGATAACCGGTTTACAATCTGGAGAGACTTTTCTTCCCATTCTAGGTTTGCATTTCTTGACAAAACGCACAGCATCTCTATAATCCACCCTTTGTTTCTGAAGTGATTCCAATCACGCAGTAACTTCATAGCGCGGGAATAGCTCAGTGGTAGAGCACAACCTTGCCAAGGTTGGGGTCGCGAGTTCGAGCCTCGTTTCCCGCTCCATTTCCCTTGAGAAATGGCTCTTTTGAAAAATTGACGAATTGCTGGAAATCGAATAATTCCTTACCGGCTTTTTCCACAGGATTAGCGGCACACATAGAAGTTATGCAATAATGGCGGGGTGGCAGAGTGGTCATGCAGCGGCCTGCAAAGCCGTCTACGCCGGTTCGATTCCGACCCCCGCCTCCACCCATCTATTACTCCATCGCCCGGGTGGTGAAATTGGTAGACACAAGGGACTTAAAATCCCTCGGGCCTAAACCGCCCGTGCCGGTTCGATTCCGGCCCCGGGCACCAAAAACAACAGGTTACACAACTTTCTCAACCAAAAATTTCTCCTGTTTGTTCCGCAATTCTGAAAAATCCAGATCAATTTGACAAGATTTTGAGTAATAAGTCTGACGGCAAGGCAGGCAAGCACCTCACCGAATACCACCTAACCCTCGACATGGCCAAAGAACTAGCCATGGTCAAAACAACGAAAAGGCCATCAGATTCTCCGGTATTTCATTTCGCTGGAACGGAAATCAATCCCTGATCATTCGACGCAAATTGCGAAAATCAAAACTTAAGAAGTAATACAACTACCCGCGAAAACTTTTAGAACAATCCGGCTTCGTCTCAACTGATGGAAATACCTGGCAAGATTGCATATCGCCATGCAAGAAGCGATCATCAATGTAAGCGAAGCATTGGATGAAATTTTTAACAAAGTCGTGCAAGCCAGATTCATGGCTAAAGCCAGTACGACGGAGAAATAAGTAAGGCTGAACTCAGTCATGGATGATTGACAATCAATTTCCCATGTTTCTAACACCCCTAAAAATAGGATATTTGTACTGGACAAAAGAGCAAATAGGGAATTGCAGCAAGAATATATTTAAAATAAGATGATCCGGTAAAATTGCCACTTTGTTTTAGTGCAAATTTTCAAGTCTCTCTAGAACCTAAATCTACAGTTGAGGTAGAAATGAAAAAATTTATAAATACCTGATTGGCATGTCGCTTGCAGTCCCTATGTTTGCTTCCGCAGCTACAAGCTACAATCTATCAAATGATTTCAGTAACACCAGTAATCCAAATGGCGCATGGTCGTTTTCACAAGGCACCACTTTGTTAACACCGCAAATTCCATTAAATAATGGCAACCCGCTTTATCCCGCCACAACTTCCGGATATTTTGGCACGGGCCCTGATTTGTGGACAAACACACCGGATGTTATAAAAGCTGCAGTTAACGGCAGCAGCGCTGGAGAAACCAATGCCGATTTCCTTGCAGGCGATGTAATCGTTCATAGCCCAAACGGCGGAGATCCGTTATTTATTGTTTGGACCGCGCCCACAACTGGAAATATCGATTTCACCAGCGATATTTGGTACTCGCATTCGGTAGTCAACCGATCAAATGATGTTTCTGTTTCATTAGGCGGTTCATCTCTCGGTTCAGCCGCGATTTCAAACTCGTCTTATGGTGACAGGTCAACCCCATGGCATTTGAGCGGCAATAATTTGGCTGTGATTGCCGGGGATACACTGGTATTCGCCTTCTCCAAAAGCGCCGGGCAATCATTCGGTTCATTGGATGGAGTCAGCGTAGATATTTCGTTTGTCAGTGCAGTTCCTGAGCCTGAAACTTACGCCATGCTGCTGGCTGGATTAGGATTGCTAGGATTCTCTGCACGTAGTAGAAAACAAGTTGCATAAGAATCGGAACTGCCCGATAAAATCGGGCAGTTTCATTTAACCACCTGTATCCGTGCAAATAGCGAAGTAAAATGTACCAGTTTAAAGCCTATAAGCTGATGCGATGCATAAATTATCAGACTACATCAAGTTAGCAGCGGAAACATATTTTGAAGAAACAGGAAGCAGTGAATTGAATGCTTGCTGGATTGCTGAATTTTTCAAGACTATGATGTTCAGGATGCTTACCCGTCACAAAACCTAGTCAATTTTGCAAGAATGGTACAGAAAGAATTGACGAGAAACGAAGAGCAAGCCGCCAAAAGACACGTGTTGACACCGATCGAAACTTGACACTAAAAGCCTAGTTGTACCGGTTGAAAACTGACCAGGTAATTCACGTATCTTGCCTAAATTTTAGGCGGGAGAATTCAAGAGGTGATTACCATGGTTATGTATGCAAAGATACGGCGGATGTATTACCGTGAACATCTGTCAATGAACAACCCCGCCGCAAGCAGCGGGGTATCAGAAGAGAGCGAGTTGTCTGTCTTCGTATAACTGCTGATAGACATCTCCCTGCTTTCTAACGTAATTTCTTATTGTGTCCTCATCGCCATGACGGCCAACTGTGCTGACGAAATAACCATCAGTCCAGAATTCCCCGCCCCACAACTGTTTCTTCACATGAGGGCACAAGCGAAACACCTCCCGCGCCGTGATGCTCTTGATCAGTATTACCAGTCTTGTGACACTGTATGCGGGAACCGACCGCACCAGAAAATGCACATGATCCTTATCCGTACCGATCTCCATGAACTTCAACTGGTGACGGCCCGAATCCCGGCGTTCTTTAACCGATCAAGAATCCGCTCCGCCGCATCATACGCTTTATCGGCCAGAAAAGATTCTATACACGTCAGAATGTCCGGCAATAAAACATCCGCACCTTGAAGATCATGAGCTTGCCCCGGTGTAAGATGAAAACCGGTCGGGTTGCCAAGAGCATCACAGGTTACGTGTATTTTTGTGCTCAGTCCGCCTTTGCTGCGCCCAATACACTCCGTTTCCCTGTTCCCCCTTTTGCCCCCGCAGCATGCTGATGAACACGGATGATTGTACTATCGATCATCGCATACTCATTATCAGCATCTTCGGCCAAATACGTGAAAACCCTTTCCCATACGCCGCTTTCCGACCAGCGGCGATGACGGCGGGCTATGTTGTTCCAATCTCCCAAACGCTCCGGCAGATCACGCCATGGTATCCCAGCACGGTAGCGGTACAAAACAGCTTCAACAAATAGCCTGTTATCCTTGGCTGTTACACCAACTGTTTGCTTGCGGCCCGATAACAAGTGCTCAATCCGTTGCCATTGATCGTCCCGTAATCCATAGCGCTTCACCATTTATAACCTCCTCCAACTGTTTATAAACAGTAAATCACAATCTGATTCTCAGGGAAACTATATACAATTTAATTGTCCACATGCCCTAGTGCGTCTGAAATTTTTAAGAAGAATTGTGATTCTCATATTGGTGCCGCATTAAGTAATTTTGGATCTGTCTCAGAAGGCCGAGCATTTCATGATCTGAAATTCTCTGTAGGAGCGTCATTAGTTGATCAGTTTGCAAAAGATCATGCTTTATTTGGGATTGCATCGCAATTCTTAGAAAAGAATCTAGATTCACATTTAAAATCAGGGGGCTGTAGTAGATCAGGTTAAATCTGAGTCCAAAGTTTGAGTATTTTTAGTTGTTGTTTAGGTATTCCATAATTGAATCTGAATTCGCATTCTTTGAGAAACAGTGGAAATGATTCTTTAGGAATGCCATTGTATTTTCTTAAGACGCGTTTAGCCTGATTCCAAAAGTTCTCAATGCCATTGATGTGATTCTTACCTTGAGCAAAGAGTGTGGAATGATTGATCCGTTCATGGTAAAAATGATTCACATCAAGCGCATTGTAACTGCGATAATAATCTGTATAAACTACGCTGTCAGGTGCTATTTTTCTAGTAATGAGCGGCATCAACGTTTCTGTCTTGGTATCTCCAACAACCTTCGTATAGACCTTGCCACCGCGTTTCAATATGCCAAACACCGCAACCTTACTTGCAGCACCTCGACCTCGTTTACCTTTACGGATACCGCCAAAGTAGCTTTCATCCAACTCCACCACACCAGCAAAGATTTCGTGAGATTCCTGTTCCAAATGGTAAATAATCACTTCGCGTATTTTGCGATGAAACAGTGCTGCACTATTGGGTTGTATTTCGGCTGCCGATCTTGCTGTAACCTCCAACACAAAGTATTCCAGCAGCTTTAATTGTGTTTTCTTTAATAGTCTACAATAGCTTATCTTCATTCAATTAGCTTAGCATCTAAGCTAATCTACTACAGACCCAAAAGTTATAACCGCCCTACTTTTAAACACACCTTGGACGGCAAAAAAATTTCCGATCTTTATTCCGGAAAAAAGATGGGATTATTCGAACTCAGAAAAAAGAAGACTATCTTTGCTCGATAGGCTGCTGCTAGAAACATTGATAAACGCCAAAACTGCGTCTTCCATCGACAATTTCCGAGATGGGAATAATTGTATCGCCGCGCATCAAAGCTGCCTCATTACGCGCAAGATCAGCTAATTCCTCGGCAACTTTGTCTGCATCGCGATTGAAAATGACATGACTGACAACCTTTGCATTGACTCTCCCTAATTTTTTGCATGACTCAATTGCTTTAGCCGTGTGCACTAGACGCACACTTTCACCTTGCGATGTGACCTTAACCCATGCGCAAGAAGACAGGATTAAAGCGCTGCAGATGACGATCAAAGTTTTTTTCATTATACGATCCCCTTTTATGGACACTAGTGACGGTACGATACTGGAATATTTGTTTGCACTTCATGAATATTTTGGGCTGATATTCAAGAATCACATGATATGCCAACGGATAGTGGATTTAAACCGAACCACCGTTTGCTTTTGAAAATATTGATTGAGCCGATTCATTTTTCCTCATAGCCCGCTTTGCCATAGCGGGAAATATTCCTGGGTCGTATAAAAATGAGCAGCTTGATGATCAATCACAAGCAGGGAGCAATTGCCGCAACCAAGGTGGAGAGAGTGGCAGTAAAATGAGCATCCGCCATGTCTTTCTCCTAGCACAGTGTGAATTCTCGCATCATACGCAATGTTTACCGTGATGCAAGGTTAAGCAAATGAGCACGGTTTGCGCTTTTGCCTTAGAAGGCCAATAGTATTACAATTTCACGTCTATTGATGCTCTAACAGGATTTTAAGGGCTACCGGTATTTCAATATGCAATCAACGTACTATTGCAAGAATAATTTCTTCAGCAAACTTGCTCTTCCGCGAGCGCATGATTACCAGTATAATTTGCCCACTTTTCCCCATATACCGCCAATCTTCCAGTCTATTGGTGGCTTTTCGAGGATTGGAAAAAAATGAAATCGCCTATTCGCATAGCCGTTACCGGCGCTACCGGACAGATTTGTTATAACCTGCTCTATCGCATTGCAGCAGGTGAGATGCTTGGAAAAGATCAACCGGTCATTCTGCAATTGCATGATGTAACCGAAGCGCAGCCTTTCTTTGATGCAGTTGTCATGGAATTGTATGACTGCGCTTTCCCTTTACTGACCGAAATCATCACCACCGATAATCCGGAAGTAGCGTTCAATAACGCCGATATTGTGTTGCTCGTCGGCGCGCGGCCACGCGGAGAAAATATGGAACGCAAAGACCTGCTTGCTGCCAATGGCCCCATCTTCATTGAACAAGGAAGAGCGCTGAATGTTGCTGCTAAGCGAAGTGTTAAAGTGCTGGTTGTTGGCAATCCTGCCAACACTAATGCCTATATCACTTTAAAAAACGCCCCCGATCTCAATCCCAGCAACTTCTCTGCCATGCTGAGACTGGATCACAATCGTGCGCTATCGCAAGTTGCGTTAAAACTACGGGTATCGGTAGCAGACATTAAGCGAATGATTGTTTGGGGAAACCATTCCAATACGCAGTTTCCGGATTTAAGCCATGCCATCATTGGCAACGACAAGGTTTCTTCGCTTATCATCGGTGACTCGGCATGGGTAGAAAATCACTTCATTCCAACAGTGCAAAAACGCGGCACAGCAATCATTGAAGCACGCCGCGGCAAATCCAGCGCGGCCAGTGCAGCCAACGCCATCATCAATCATATGCAGGATTGGATTTTTGGTACCCGAGAAGGTGATTGGGTTTCAATGGGCGTTCCCTCCAATGGTTGCTATGGAATAGCATCTGGAGTCATTTACAGTTTCCCGGTTACCTGTCAAAACAGTCAATACAAAATTGTCGAAGGATTGGAAATAAGCCAGACAGACAAGGAAAAAATGCAAAAAAGCTACCAGGAATTGCTTGCTGAACAGGAAGCGATCAGGCATTTGTTGGCCTAAAAAAGTAGCGAGTGACGGCCAAGCAAGGTGAAATCAGGTAAAAAAGCGCAGTAGTTTACGAATGGTAAAGAGTATTTTAAATCTGATTTCAACGCAGTACAGTCGGATGCAATGGTTTCTCAGGACTTTCTCAACGTAACCCGCCGTTCGCCGCTTCACGGATAGCGATTAAAATTCCGGTATCCAAATGACCATCCGCAATGCGTTGCGTTTTCTGCTGAAAACGGCTGATTGCCTTGCGGGTGGTTGAACCGAGTATGCCATCCGGTTCCCCGGCATCAATTCCAAGTGCTGACAAATCCATTTGCAACTGGCGTACCTGCTCCCGGGATATTTTTACCGGATCCACTGGCGGTGTGCGATGTAATGGTGCTGCGCCTGCGATACGATCGGCTAAATGCCCAACCGACAAAGCATAAAATTCGGAGCGATTCCAGCGCATAATGATATAAAAATTCTTTGTCACCAGAAAAGCCGGTCCTTGATGACCTGAAGGAACAATTAATGCGGCTTTTTGTTCCGCCGGCGCTAGCGGAACTCCGGTGGCTGTCGTGATACCCAATTGGGCCCATTCTGCTAAGGGCAGCATCTGATCCCGCCCGGCAAGCGAATAATCAAAGGATTGCGGCAGCTTCACTTCCTGTCCCCAGTTCAAGCCGGGAACCCAACCCAGTTGCCGCAGAAAGTTGGCTGCAGATCCCAGGGCATCCGCAATGCTACCCCACAGATCGCGCCGCCCATCTCCATCGATATCCTTGGCATAGCTTAAGAAAGTTGATGGCATGAATTGCATATGCCCCATTGCACCCGCCCATGAACCGATCATGCGTTCTGCCGTGATATCGCCTGCATCCACGATACGCATGGCATTCAGCAATTCCTGAGTAAAAAAGGAGCTTCGCCGCGTATCGCAGGCGAGTGTCGCCAGCGAATCGATCACGGACCAGTCACCAAAATGCCCGCCGTAGTTGGTCTCCAACCCCCAGAATGAAACCAGATATTGTGCCGGGATACCGGTTTCGTGTTGAATCTGATTGAGTAATGCACGGTGCTTGGCATACAACTCCCGTCCGCGCTGTATGCGTTCGTCGTTGATGCGGGTAGTGAAATAATTGGCGAATGTCTGGGTGAATTCGGGTTGGCGCCGGTCGAGCTCAATAATGCGCGGCAAGAAACGAGCTTTGCTTAACACCTGATTGACTGTTCCATCGGAAATGCCTTCCGTTTTTGCTTGTGATTTTATCCGGATAATACATTCGCCAAAACCGTTATCAGTAGCATGAGCAGATTGTCCGCATGTGAATGCGATCAATATCAAACTTTTCCAGAAAAATTTATCCCAACACCTGGATTGGATGGAAATAAATTTTTCTCGAAAATTGCGTGTAAGAGTCATGGGGTATAACGTTACTTGCGATGCGGGCAGTTTTGTTTTGTACAATCAGCATAAAGCGACAATGAATGTTCCTGTAATGTAAAGCCGCGTTCTTTCGCGATCGCGATCTGGCGTTTTTCTATTTCTGCGTCGTAGAATTCTTCTACACGGCCACATTGCAGGCAGACCAAGTGATCATGATGACCATCCCCTTTCAGCTCAAATACCGCTTTGCCGCTTTCGAAATGATGGCGTTCCAGCAATCCGGCTTGCTCAAACTGTGTTAAAACACGATAAACCGTCGCCAATCCGATATCCTCGCCTTCGCTGATCAATTCCTTATAAACATCTTCCGCAGATAGGTGGCGCACACTACTCTGCTCAAACAAATTCAATATTTTGAGCCTCGGCAGTGTTGTTTTCAGACCAATATTTTTAAGATCGATACTTTTCAGATCGTCGAAGTTGCCCATGGTTGTCTCTGCCCGGAAAATTATTTACTGTATCATATGCTGTGTTCACTTTGGAAACATATAATATCAACAAAATGGTTGCAAAAATCTCCGCATTGATTGCTTTTCTGCTGCTAACGGGTTGTTCACTGCTCCCTCATGTTATCTTTAAGATCGATGTACAGCAAGGTAATGTGGTAACAGAAGAAATGCTGGAAAAATTGAAACCCGGCATGACAAAATCCCAAGTGCTCTTCGTTCTAGGCTCTCCCTTGATTATGGATGCTTTCCGGGATAATCGCTGGGATTATGTTTATTTGTATCGCAAAAAAGGCGATCTCGCTGAACAAAAACGATTAACTGTGTTTTTTGAGAACGATGCACTAGTCAATATCGAAAATAATCTGGCAAATGCTAAGGAGTCCGTGAAGACTAAGCCGATTGAAGCGAAATCAAATCAGAAGCAAGTGAATACTGATCAAAAACCAATGAACACCGATGATGATGACGATCTATGTAATGTTCCAAGCACCGTCTCTATCAAACCTTAATCATTACTGATACCGAAAATGAATATTCAAAAAATCGCAATTGCCGGAAGCTCCGGGCGTATGGGGCGCACTTTATTGGAAGCGGTGGCGCAGGCGCCGGATCTGCAGCTCGCAGCCGCATTGGAGCGCAGCGATAGCCCTTACCTGAGTAAAGACGCTGGTGAACTGATCGGTGCCAGTTGCGGAATTCCAATCGTCAGCGACTATGCCAATGCTTTGAAAAACTGCCATCATCTAATCGATTTCACCCGGCCGCAGGGTACGCTCGCGCATCTCGATATTTGCCGGAAAGCAGGCGTGAAAATGGTCATCGGAACCACCGGTTTTTCTGTGGAAGAAAAAGCGTTATTGAATGAAGCAGCCAAAGATATTGCGATTGTATTCGCGCCTAATATGAGCGTCGGTGTCAACGTGACGTTCAAATTGCTGGAAATCGCCGCTAAGGTGTTGAGTGAGGGGTACGACATCGAAATCATTGAAGCGCACCACCGCCATAAAGTCGACGCTCCCTCCGGCACCGCTCTCCGCATGGGCGAGGTCATCGCCGATGCCTTAAAAAGAGACCTAAGCAAGGTCGCAGTTTACGGCCGGGAAGGTGTAACCGGCGAAAGAAAACCGGAAACGATCGGATTTGCCACAATTCGTGCCGGCGACATCGTCGGTGATCACACTGCGATGTTTGCCGGTATCGGTGAACGCGTGGAAATTTCCCACAAAGCCAGTAGCCGTATGACCTTTGCCATGGGCGCATTGCGTGCAGTCCGTTTTCTTTCCGATAAACCCAACGGTCTGTTTGATATGCAGGATGTACTGGGGTTGCGCTAGAATTTCTACGCATCATTTCCATGGCAACATATGCACTCGGTGATTTACAAGGTTGTTTTACCGCATTCCAGCGCTTGCTCGATTTAATCCAGTTTGATCCAGCGCAGGATAAACTTTGGTTGGTGGGTGATATCGTCAATCGCGGCCCGGATTCGTTATCGCTATTGCGTTATATCAAGCAAGCCGGTGATGCCATAATCACAGTTTTGGGGAATCATGATTTGCATTTGTTGATGGTTGCAGCCGGAATTGCGAGAAACCATCCCAGTGACACGATCCAACCGATTCTTGACGCACCTGACCGGGATGAACTGTTATATTGGCTGCGGCAGCAAAAGTTATTTCATTCCGATGGGCGGTACGCTATGGTACATGCCGGCTTGCTGCCATCATGGTCGATTTCACAAGCCGCGCAACTTGCCGGTGAAGTCGAAAATGCTTTACGCGATGCCAATCATCATGAATTGTTCGCGCGAGTGTACGGCAACGAACCCAATTACTGGCAAGACGACTGGACGGGCTATATCCGCTTGCGGGTGATCATCAACGCGATGACGCGCATGCGAGTATGCACACCGGACGGTCGAATGAATTTTGTTTTTAAAGGTGATTTACCATCCATTCCGGCCGGTTATATGCCTTGGTTCAGCGTGCCGCACCGCATCAACCGGGATACTACCATCATCTGCGGTCACTGGTCCGCATTGGGGTTGCACATCGCAGATAACATCATCGCGTTGGATAGCGGTTGCGTGTGGGGCGGTCAATTGTCAGCTATTCGCTTGCAAGACCAGGAAGTTTTTCAGATTCCTTGTGCACGATAGGCAACGATAATGCATCGGCAATCGTTTGCTCAGACAAGCGCGCCAGTTCCCGGCGATTTTTCATACCGCATGAAATTGGTTGATTGAATGTCAATTCGGCGTCAAGGCTTGTCAGGCTTAAAATTTTCTGCAAAGACAAGCTGAGCGAAGGATCGATATAAGCCGCATCTTTGCAAATTTCTCCGGCTCTATCGCGATAGCTAATGGCAACCGGATAAAGCAATGCATCCGCCGTTACTGCCGATTGCAGCAAAGAAGCATGGAAGTGGTTTATTTGCGTACCGTCGGTTGTCGTACCTTCTGGAAATATCGTCACTCTCTCCCCCTTGTACAACACCTCACTGATTTGTTGATTGATGCGTAGCGTATCGCTGCGTTTTGCCCGCTCAATAAACAGAGTACCGGCATTCCGGCTTAAAAAACCTAGAACAGGCCACCGGCTAATTTCGGTTTTGGCGACAAAACGAGTCGGGCACGCCGCCATCAAAATACAAACATCCAGCCAGGATACGTGATTAGCTGCGATCAGCACACGTGGCGCTTCCAAGGACGGTAATGTTCCATTACAACACAATCTGATGGCAAGAATCGATAATAACCCGTCAGCCCAACGTTGCATCATATTCCGCTGAATGTGCAGAGGAAAATAGGGGTAAATAATTGATTGTAATAAACCTGAGACCACATGAAGCAATAAACGGATCAAACGAGCAATGCGTAATAGCGGGGGAGTTTTTTTCTGCATGACCAGGAATGTGCAAGCGAATCACATTGAATAATGACTACACCTGCTTATTCCATTTTTGTTAATGATTCAGTTTGCTGCAATACGGTGTAAATGAATCAAATTCTTTACTCGCACTGCAGCAAACCGGATGATAAATCCTATAAAACTGATAATTAGTAAGAAACAGCCGGCCCTTCAAGCCACAGGCAATCCGAAATCAGGCACATGCCTCCCAATCCCTTCAATGCCGGTCTCAATTCGCTCACTACTTTTTGCGCTTGCTCATCTTTACAGGCGAGTACAACCATGACATTTTCCTGTTCCATTAAAACATCACCCGGGTCACGTACACCACGTGACCCAAGACCACCTGCATTTTTAAGAACCGTATAACCGCGCACTGCGCATCTATCCAATAATTCAGTCAGTTGATCGAGCTGTTCAATACCGATGACGATCTCGAATCGTTTCATTGCGATCGTATTATTCATAAACTTTTCCCATTGATAGTAGGTTAATTAATTCAGTCTTTTTTAAACTGCGATGCCATGAAACCAGTGTGACATTTCCCAGTAAATCGGTACCCCGATAAATATGTTAAAGGGGAAGGTTACACCTAGAGACGCACCAATCGAAAGCGCAGGATCGGCATCCGGAACTGCAATGCGCATCGCTGCAGGCGCAGCAATATAGGAACAGCTAGCATACAAGACTGCCAGCAGCATAGTACCGCCTTCCGATAATCCGAACAACCATCCCAAATAAGCGCCAAACATTCCAGCCGTTAACGGGAATACAATACCAAATGCAATAATGAAGACCCCTTTATCTAGCACGGCTTTCAATCGAGCTGATGCCAGCAAGCCCATCTCAAGCAAGAAGAAGGCTAATACACCCATGAACAGGTCCATGAACATTTTATCCAATGGCGATACCAGTTTAACTACACCTGCGTAGTAACCGATAATGACACCGACAATCAATAGATAAAGACTGGTACCGGTCAAAATTTCGTGCATCAATTTACCCCATTGGGTTTTTTCACCGCCAGCACCCGCACGCGCCAGAACTGTACCGGTTACCAATGCAGGAATTTCCATCAGCGCCATAATCAACACCATATAACCTTCGGAAGGTTCGTTTTTAGCAGCCAGAAAGGCAACACCCACCGCAAAAGTTACTGCGCTCACCGAGCCGTAATGTGCGGAGATGGCGCCCGCATCCGCTTGCGTGAACTTACCGATGAATCGCAAAATTGGATAAGCGGTCAGTGGAATAAGTGCCGCTAAAACTACCATGGAAACAGCAATGGGCAGTACTTCCATAATTTCGTACTTGGCCATTGACACACCACCCTTAAAGCCGATGGCGATCAAAAGAAAGAGACTTAAACTCTTATACAGAGCTTCGGGTATTTTCAGGTCTGATTTTATGACCCCTGCCAAAACCCCTGCGACAAAAAAGAAAACTACCGGTTGTATAGTAGTCATGCAACACTCCCTATTTTATTGATTATGTATAATTCTGGTTTATAAAAATTCTTCTTCAGTATCACTCAGAGTGCTGTAAATTCGGAACTAAAAATAGCTAATCCCAGAAGTCATAAGATTTTTGGGAGATCCAATTCTTGCACCGAGATTTTATGAAGCGTAACAACTTGATTGAAGTATGTGACGATCAGAAACACTCTGCTTAGACCTGAAACCCGTGACTGAATTGCCCTTCACGCGGAAACGTTAACACAGGAAATGTGAAGAATTCGTGAAGACAATACCTACTATTTATCAGGGCATTCAGGGAAAAATGATATGGAAAGTTGTGCCTTTTCCCGGTGTACTATCGACTTCAATATTCCAGCCATAGTGATTGCAGATCCGCTTTACAATCGCAAGCCCGATCCCCAATCCCTCTCCTTGCGAAGAGCCGCGAAAGAACCGTTCATAAAGCAACGGTAAATAGGCCGGCTCTATTCCTATGCCGGAATCCGAAACGGATAGACGCCGATTATTAAATTCAATCCGGATATAACCTTGCTGGGTATATTGCACGGCATTTCGGATCAGATTCATCAATGCCGTATGCAATGCCTGCCGGTTGACGCTCAGTACCACGTCAGGAGCAATCAGCACCTCAAACGTAAGATTCTTCCTGGCGATTTCGGTACAGAGCGGATCCGCAGCGTCGTATACACACTCCGCCACGGCGACGGTTTCTATAACACCCAATGCTTGTTCACGCGCAAGGAACAATAATGCTTGCAATTGCTCCCCCATGCGAGTGGCGGCAGATTCGATCATTTTTACGCGATGATAAGCTTTGGCCGGAATATCCGCACCCGTCATCAATAATTCGCAACTGGTCAGAATGGTTGTGATCGGTGTCCTTAATTCGTGACTGATATTCGCGGTAAATTCTTGTTCGCGCTGCAGCATGCGTTTAATGCGATTCTGATAATCATCCAGCGCTCGCGCCAGCTGCGCGACTTCCTCATCCATATCCTGCTGCGCCAAAAGCCCGAGCTGCGCATCACCGGGTGCCAGCCGATTGACTCGTTCCGCCAAATCCGTTACTTGCTGAACCAAAACTTTAGCAAGCAGATAGCCGACAAAAAAAGCGATCGCAACCACAATGAGCCATGACAATACGATCAATAGTCTTAGTTCGCGCAAACGCTGTTTATGGAGCGTAATACGGTAGGCAACCACAAACTTTACCTCGCCAATGGCATGCACCAGGACGTGAAAATCCTCCGTTCCGTAATAGATCCTGTGATAATCCGGATTGAGCCCCCGCAAATAAGCGGGCAACCGGAGTTCTTCCTCCATATTACGAACAACGTAACTTTTCAGATGCGAACCGACCTGGGAAATAAAATCCGAGTGTTTCTGGTAGCGATGAACAAGATGATCCATTTCCATTTTAATCACTTGTTCAATATGCGCTTCCTCAATGTTATCGGAAGCGAAATAAAGAATAATGCACAAGGTACCGACAGTGAAAATACTGAATGTCGCCAATGCTACAGCGACGCGGTAGCGCAGACTACGTTCTATCGGAAATCTGGGCACGGGATGTTAGACAATAACCGAGACCATGAACAGTCTCGATAGGATCGTAGCCGCCCGCCTTGGTTAGTGCGCGCCGCAAAATATGCATATGACTGCGTAACGTATCGCTGGTTTCTTGAACATCCTCCCACGCCTCCAGTTCGAGTTCTTCCCGGCTGAACACCCTGCCCGGCTCGCTCATCATCAATGCCAATAAGCGGATGCATTTGGGGGGGAGTTTGACATTCTTGTTTTCAAAACGAATGGAAAGCGTTTTCGGATCAAAGGAAAGTTTGTCAAATTCCAATGTGCGATTGGCAACTTTCCCGACATGCCGCTTATGCATCGCCAGCAAGCGCGCTTCAACCTCTTTCAGTGCAAACGGTTTGATCAGATAATCATCCGCGCCTTGCTCAAAGCCCGCCAGTTTATCTTCCAGAGTGTCACGTGCGGTCAGCATTAAAATCGGCGTATCAATTTGGGATTCCTGGCGCAATTTCCGGCACAGCGTCATACCGTTCATACCGGGCAAGCCCAAATCGAGCAAAATGGCATCAAAACGTTGCGTCACTGCAAGATGAAGTCCGGCGACACCGTTGACAGCGGCATCCGCCGTATGTCCCCGGGACTCCAAAAAATCGTAAAGATTGGCGGCGATAGCTAAATCATCTTCAATGATCAATATATGCATAAAACTACCCGCAACGATAATTCAAATCCACTCAATTCCTTACCGTATGAAACTCACGGCTTAGCGTATGCACGGCATTCACCAATGCCGCGGCATTCTCCGGCGGCGTAAATTGCGAAATACCATGACCTAAATTAAAGACATGCCCGCTGCCGTTGCCGTAACTCACCAATATCTTGGCCACTTCTTTGGCAATGACGTCGGGAGATGCGAAAAGTACTGACGGATCGAGATTCCCCTGCAAAGCGACTTTATCGCCTACACGCCGCCGCGCCTCACCAATATCAATGGTCCAATCCAATCCGACAGCATCGCAACCTATGTCGGCAATGGTTTCCAGCCAAAGACCGCCGCCCTTGGTGAACACAATGCTGGGAACACGCATGCCATCATGCTCCCGCTTCAACCCGGCAACAATCCGCTGCATATAGCGCAGCGAGAATTCCTTGTAGGCTCCGTCTGAAAGCGCACCACCCCAGGTATCAAAGATCATCACCGCCTGTGCGCCGGATTCGATCTGGGCGTTAAGATATGCCGTCACAGCTTCTGCGTTTACCGTCAGTATGTGATGCAATAACTCGGGACGCTGATACAGCATGGTTTTAATTTCCCGGAATTCGGTACCGCCGCGCCCTTCCACCATATAACAAGCCAGCGTAAAGGGGCTGCCGGAAAAACCGATCAAGGGTACACGATTATCCAATGCCTTACGGATCTGCGAAACTGCATCCATCACATATCGCAATTCCACGCCGGGATCAGGAACCTTGAGTGCGCGGATTTCCTTTTCTTCGCGCAAAGGATGCTGGAACATCGGTCCCTCACCGTGGGCAAAATATAATCCCAGTCCCATGGCATCAGGTATGGTCAGAATATCCGAAAATAATATCGCGGCATCCAATGGAAAGCGGGCCAGGGGCTGCAGCGTGACTTCGGTCGCGAACCCCGGATTTTTGCATAACGATAAGAAATCCCCGGCGCGCGCCCGGGTTTCGTTATATTCCGCCAGATATCGGCCTGCCTGACGCATTAACCAGACAGGAGTGTATTCAACGGGTTGTCTCAGCAATGCGCGTAAAAACGTATCATTTTTCAGTGTTGTCATTCAAAAAGCCTATATTTTTTTTCTTTTGAAAGGCTGCTCCTAGCCAGTATCGAATCTTTTTTCGAGCGCTAATATTACCAGTGAATGGCTAGCGCGTATATTGTTAATCCGATGAATCTTCATTGCTGCATAATTCCGGTGCCTCCCTAGCTTTCCACAATCGCGAATAAGCGTTGGTATTCCTTAATGGCATACCGGTCTGTCATGCCAGCAATATAATCCGCAATCGCCTGATGTCCTTCCTGCTCGAATTTTTTCTGATACTTGGTCGGCAGCAATTGAATCTCCGTGCTAAACGCCGAGAATAACCGCTCGATCGTGTGATGCGCCTTGTTGCTCATACGTACGACGCGAAAATGCCGGTACAAATTATCGAACAGAAATTTCTTCAATTCCTGCTGTTCCTTTTTTATCTGCTGGCTAAATCCGATCAACGGCGGTGCGGCATGAACATCGGTCAAGCTTTCGATTGCGGCGTCTTGGATATTGCAAGTACTTTGCCGGATCAGATCGGTGACCAAGGTATTGATCATACTACGCACCGTTTCGTACACCATTCTGCGTTCTGGTAGCAAGGGATATCGATCCTGCACTTGTTTCAAGTGACGGGAAAAAATGGACACTTCCTGCATGTGTTGTAAAGTGATCAACCCCGAGCGCAGGCCATCGTCGACATCGTGGTTGTTGTACGCGATCTCATCGGCGAGATTGGCCAATTGCGCTTCCAGCGAGGGCCTTTTATGCTGCACAAAGCGTTCGCCCAAGGCGCCCAGTTTCGGAATGCTTTTCCTGGCGACATGCTTCAATATCCCTTCACGGGTTTCGTAGCAAAGATTCAGACCATCGAATGCTGCGTATCGCTCCTCCAGTACATCGACCACGCGTAAAGATTGCAGGTTATGTTCGAAACCACCGTAAGCACGCATGCACTCATTCAGCGCATCCTGGCCGGCATGCCCAAAGGGTGTGTGCCCCAGATCGTGCGCCAACGTGATGGCTTCGACCAGATCCTCGTTCAATCCCAGGTTTCTTGCAATCGAGCGCCCGATTTGCGCCACTTCCAAACTATGGGTCAGGCGCGTGCGGAATAAATCCCCTTCATGATTGACAAAAACCTGGGTTTTATACTCCAGCCGCCGGAAAGCGGCGGAGTGTATGATGCGATCGCGATCGCGCTGAAATTCACTGCGCCCGGCGGGCGGTTCTTCGTGGATCGCGCGTCCGCGTGAATTAGCGGCGGATACCGCATAAGTAACCTGATTCATTCCGCCATACATGTCAGAATAGTTTCGTTCAAAACATCAGGCGCAATATCCGCACGCATTACCGCTTCACCGATGCGGTTAAGCACAATGAAGCGCATTTTTCCGGACTCCACTTTTTTATCCAGTGCCATCAATTGCACATACTTTTCCGCTGCCATTTGCGGTGCGGTCACCGGCAATCCGGCTTGGATAAAAATCTTGCGGATGCGCTGTACATCAGCATCGCCGATCAGTTTCATGCGCCGCGACAATTCCGCCGCCAATACGGTCCCGGCGGCTACGGCTTCACCGTGCAACCAAGTGCCGTACCCCATGCCGTTTTCAATCGCATGACCGAATGTGTGCCCCAGATTCAGCAAGGCACGAATGCCTTTTTCCTTTTCATCGGCCGCGACGATTTCCGCTTTGTTCTCGCAACTGCGCTGGATTGCTTCGTTCATCGTGACTGGGTCGCGTGCCAGCAGACGGTGCATATTTTGTTCCAGCCAATCAAAAAAAGCCGGATCGCGGATCAAACCATACTTGATCACTTCGGCAAGACCCGCACGTAATTCTCTGTCCGGCAAAGTCTCCAAAGTCGCACTATCAGTCAACACCATGCGCGGTTGATAAAAAGCGCCGACCATGTTTTTACCCAATGGATGATTGATACCGGTTTTGCCGCCGACCGAGGAATCCACTTGCGCCAGCAAGGTCGTCGGTATCTGAATAAACGGTACGCCGCGCAAATAAGTCGCCGCCGCAAAGCCGGTCATGTCGCCCACCACGCCGCCGCCCAGCGCCAATAGCGCGGTATTCCGCTCACAATGATTGGTCAGCAAGGCATCAAAAATCAAATTCAAGGTTTCCCAGTTTTTATGCACTTCGCCATCCGGGAGAATGATCGGAACGGAATGGACACCGCGCTTTTCCAGCGCCGTTTGCAGTTTCTCCAGATAAAGCGGTGCAATCGCGGTATTGCTGACGATGGCGACGCGCTTTTGCGGCAAGTACGACGCGATCAAATCAGCTCGCTGTAAAATGCCGTGTCCGATATGGATCGGATAACTGCGCTTTTCCGATGAAGGGGTAAAATCGACCGTAATGGTTTGCATCGTATTTCTCTGGCCACCTTGCATAATCGTGTTGAAATCTATCGATAATAATTTGTTGATCAGTTTCTGGACTAAAAAACGGACACCTTGTTTTCCGCTATCGATGATGATATGGGCGGTTTCCCGGTACAGCGCATCCCGCTGCACGTACAGCTCGTTCAGCTTTGCATACAAATTCTGCGTTTGCAGTAGCGGTCGGTTTTTATCATGCCGGGTGCGCCGGTACAGATCGTTGACCGATGCCCGCAAATAAACCACGATACCGTTTTGTTTCAATAATTGCCGATTGTCGGGATTCAGAACGGCACCACCGCCGGTAGCCAGAATGATATTCCGTTTGCGGGTCAGTTCAAGCAGCACTTCCGATTCCCGTTTACGAAAACCCGCTTCCCCTTCGATTTCAAAAATCACCGGAATTTTTACCCCGGTACGTTCCTGAATCTCGTGATCGGAATCGACAAATTCCTTGCCCAGAGAACCCGCCAGTGCTTTGCCGATGGTTGTTTTACCGGCACCCATCATACCGACCAGAATTATATTGGTATTTTCCAGTTTTTTCTGGATGGGCTGCAGTATTTTTGTTTTACTTAAATTCATAGGCGTGATTGTAGCCGAATTAACATTCTGAACGCAGATGCCCGGACTGACTCAGCATTGGCGGAATGTCAATCGCGCGATTTCCTGATTGGCCGGTATGATAGCGCAGCCGGTTGCTGCACCGCATGCTGCCCACTTGCGGGTTGCTTGGTGTGGCGATAACGCACAAACCAGGAAAAAAACAGCGGGACGAATATCGTCGCCACACACGTGGCCATAATCATACCGCCAAAAACGCCGGTCCCCATCGATTGACGCGCCGCCGAACCGGCTCCGGTGGCGATCACCAAAGGCACGACACCCAATATAAACGCCATCGACGTCATGACGATCGGGCGGAAACGCAGTTGCGCCGATTGAATGGCCGCTTCATAAATACTGACGCCTTCCTTCATTCTCTGGCTGGCAAATTCGACCAATAAAATGGCATTCTTGGCCGTCAAGCCGATTAAGGTCACCATGCCGATCTGAAAATAAATGTCATTGGGCATATCACGCAGCAAAATGGCCGCCAAAGCGCCGACCATGGCAAACGGGATCGCCATGATGACCGCCAGCGGTAAGGCCCAGGTCTCGAATTGCGCGGCGAGAATCAAAAATACCATCACAACCGCCAGACTGAAAGCGAAAACCGCCGCATGCCCCATCTTCTTTTCCTGAAACGCGGTACCGGTCCAGGCAATCTGATAGCCCTCCGGCAATGTTCTCGCGGCGATGTCTTCAACCAACGCGATGGCATCGCCGGAACTGACACCATGCGCACCGCTGCCGACTATTTTTGCCGCCAGCAATCCGTTAAACCGTTCCAATTGCTCCGCCCCGACGATATGCTTCACTTTGCTCAGCGTCGACAATGGAATCATCGCACCGGAATCCGCGCGCACATACACTTTGCCGAGATCCTCCGCCTTCATGCGGTAGGCGGCTTCGGCTTGCAATTGCACGCGATACGTGCGGCCCGAGCGGTTGAAGTCGTTCACGTAAAACGACCCCATAGTGCTTTGCAGCGTGGCGTAGATATCCGAAATAGCGACACCTTGGGCAATTGCTTTGGCTTCATCCACTTCGACAAAATATTGCGGTACCGACGAGCGCAGAAAAGTATTGACTGTGGCAAACCTGGAATCTTGCTTCAATGCCTGCATGAATTCATTGACCACCGTAGCCAATTGCGTGGTATCGGAATTGGTGCGGCTTTGCACGTACAATTCAAAACCGCCGGTACTGCCCAGCCCGCGTATCGCCGGGGGATTGAATGCAATCGCCAAGCCATCCGGTTGCTGTCCGCCGACTAAAAACATCTTACCCACAATATCGGCAGCCGATGTGGTGCGTTGCGACCAATCCTTCAAGCGCACGAACATCGTCGACACATTGGTTTTGTTGCCGCCGCCAATGAAATCCAGTCCATTCACGGCAAACTGAAAAGCCACGGCGGATTCCTTGGCCATCTCGGTGCTGATGGCGTTCGCGGTCTTGGTGGTTCTCGCCAGCGTGGCGCCATCGGGCAGGATGACCGCAGCAATGACGTAGCCTTGATCTTCCGGCGGCACAAAGCTATCCGGAATATTTTTCACCAGATAGACCAATCCCACAATCATCACGACAAACAACAACACGCTCCGGCCGCTATGGCGCAAACTCAAACCGACGGTACCGACGTACAATCCGCGCACATGCTCAAAGCGGTTGTTAAACCAACTGAAAAAGGCCGAGTACTGGTGCGTTGGACGTAGTAATACCGAACATAGTGTGGGTGTCAACGTAAGCGCCACAATACCGGATATCAAGGCAGCAACCGCCACGGTCACGGCAAATTGCTGATACAGTTCACCGGCGATTCCACCGAGAAAAGCCACCGGGATAAAAACCGCCGCCAGCACCATCGTCATCGCGACCACCGCGGTCGATACCTGCTGCATCGCCTTGAGGGCGGCGTCAACCGGCAATAGATTTTCCTGCGTCATCAGCCGTTCGATATTTTCCAGCACCACAATGGCATCGTCGACCACGATCCCGATCGACAGCACCATCGCGAACAACGTCAACGTATTGATCGAATACCCCAGCACCCATAATCCGGCAAAAGTGCCGATCAGGGAAATCGGTATCGCGATGACCGGGATCAGCGTAGCGCGCCAGCTTTGCAGAAAAAGATAAACCACCAGCACCACCAGCAGCATGGCTTCACCGAGCGTTTTCACCACTTCCCAGATCGATGCTTTAACGAATACGCTGGTGTCGTACGAAATGAAGTACTGCAAGCCCTCGGGGAAGTAGTGCTGCAATTCGTCCATCTTGTCTTTAACGGCGGCCGCCGTTTCCAGTGCATTGGCGCCGGTGCGCAAGAAAATACCGATCCCCAGACCCGGTTCGCCGTTCAGCAAAGTCTGCGCGGCATAGTCTTGTGCACCCAATTCAATGCGTGCCACGTCCTTGAGATACAAAACGCCACGCGGACCATCCGAGCGCAGAATAATATTTTCAAATTCCTCCGGTTCCAGTAACCGGCCTTTTGCCGTCACGGTATAGACCAATTGTTGATCGGCAATTGCCGGTTCCTGGCCGATTTTCCCGACCGCCGGTTGCGCATTCTGCGTGCGGATGGCATTGGCGATATCGGTAGTGGTGATTCCCAATTGCGCCATCCGGTCGGGGCGCAGCCAAACACGCATGGAGTAGTCTTGCGCACCGAAAATTCGCGCTTCGCCGACACCCGATGCACGCCTTAAGTCATCCAGGAGATTATTGGTAATGAAATTGCTAAGGAACAGCGTGCTGTGGTTGGGATCCTTCGAGGTTACGGCAAAAACCAGCAGCAGATCGTTGGAGCGTTTCTGCACCGTGATGCCTGAGCGCCTGACTTCATCCGGCAAGCGCGCCAAGGCCGTGTTGATTTCGTTGCTGACATTGAACGTGGCGCGGTCGATATCCGTGCCGATTTCGAATGTGATGGTAATCGTCAAACGGCCGCTGGAATCCGCGCTGGAATTAAAATACAGCAATCCCTCAATGGCGCTGAGTTTCTCCTCGATCGGTGCGGCCACCGTTTTGATCATCGTATCGGCATTCGCTCCCGGAAAATTCGCCGTCACAATAACGGTCGGCGGCGTTATTTTCGGATATTGCTCAATCGGCAATTCCAGCGCCGCGGCCAATCCAGCTAATACAATGACAATCGATAATACCGATGCAAAAATCGGACGGGTGATGAAAAATCTGGCCATGAATACGGTTGCTAGTAATGAGGGGAGATTACTGGTCGTGCAGCAATGGGATCGCCGCGCGATTGCGGCTCAACCGCTTTGCCGGGCATCAGTTTAATGAGATTGTCGACCACCACGCGGTCATCGGTATTCAATCCTTGCAGAATAATCCAATCCTTACCGATCCAGTTATCGACGACCACAGGGCGCTGGATGACTTCATTGCGATCATTCACCACATAAACAAAGCGGCCCATATCGGATGTCAGTACAGCGACCTGGGGTACGATGAACACAGCTCTCGGTTCTCCAGCCGTGACGCGAATACGGACAAATTGTCCGGGCAATATCCGCTGCTCGCTATTGTCAAAGGTTGCGCGAAGTTGCTGCGTACCCAGCAAAGGGTCGATTTTACTTGCGGCAAAATTGATTTTACCTTGCTGCTGATACTCCGATCCGTCCGCCAAGATCATTTTCACACTATGCACATTTTTCTCGCTCAATTGCCCGCCTACCGGCGCGACCTCGTTATCCGAAAAACTGAAGCGCACCCAGATCGGAGACAATTGCGTGAGTGTCGTCAGCAAGCTGTTGTTGGCGGATACCAAGGTGCCTTCAGAGAATTGCGAACGGCCGGTGACCCCCTTTTCCGGTGCTCTGACGGTGGTATAGGACAGATTGAGTTCGGCCTGCTGCACTCGCACTTTCGCCGCTTGCAACGCTGCTTCGGCAATCGCCAGATCCGCTTTCGCCAGATCGTACGCACGCTGACTGACAAAATTTTCAACCAGCAGCTGCCGCTGCCGGTCTTCATCGCTTTTGGCACGCAATACGCGGACATATTGTTCATTATGCGCCGCCCGGGCTTCCGCCAACGCATTTTGAAAAGGCTCCGGATCAATTAAAAATAACGGCTGTCCGGCGCCTACCGCCATCCCTTCGGTATAAAGCCGTTTAAGCAGAATGCCACCGACGCGCGGACGAACTTCGATTTCCTTGGCACCCTCGGTTTGTGCGATGGTTTCCAGACTGATCGGCATTTTTACCGGCTGCATAACCATGACCGAAACCGGTAGCGCTTGATCCGCGCGCGGCGCCGGTTGTGCCGATTCCTTGCCGGTGCACGCAATGAGCAGAAAACCGATCAGACCGTAACAGAATGAAATACCGCAGGTCTTCTTTTTCGGTTGAACAACTTGCGGAAATTTCCAATAGCGATCGTTTAAATCTAGGAAAAAATTAGGGATTGTCACTCGGATAGTTACTGAAAAAATTAAAAAATCAAAATCTCATTTACTATGGAAAAACCACAAAAGCAGAGTTGGGTTCTGTATAATGGTTGCCGATGATAGTTTGATGGATAATGTCGCAGTATTGCATAGATGACGATAAGATGTACCTCATAATTTTACCTGCCAGCAAATACACCGCTCGATGATTACGCCTACAGTTCTGTCATATCAGATAGATACTGGCTATTAAACCCGGTTTTATAAAAACTTTTGATCTGATCAGCCATATTTATTTTAATACTCGATTAATTCTAAAGGTGCGTTGATATGCCTATTCACTTTTTTATTGCCATATTGACTTTTTTCATACTGTCGCCAGTAGCGGCACAAGCATCGCTGAAGCTGCCCGAAACGGTGAAAGTTGATCCGGCTGCGCTCACTGCTGAACCGATGTGCGATCCGAAGATCTCTCCAGCATGGCGCGAAGCTCAGGAAATTGAAGGAATCAAAATAGCAGCATCGCCCGGTTGCAGTCCGGACAATCCGGCCTGGGTCGCGGCAGCGGTTAAAGGAACCAACCATATTTCGATGGACACGCTGATGAAGACAGGCCTTTCACCGGATGCCATCATCAAAACCGATGATTTGGATGGAGACGGCGATCCCGACCGCATTATCATCAAATTGGAAATCATGGAATTGAACGGTAAATCACCTGATTTCCCAGGTCTGTTGCCGACATTCGACATTGCCCCCGGCGTACAGCCTGGTGCATGGGTATTTGCGCCGAAAACCAGCGGCATGTCAACCGAGAATTTTGAAAGTGTCAGAGCAAATCCGCTGCTCAGACTGCCTTCGCCGGTCATTCGTGTTGAAGTCGGTGATATCGTGCAAATCGTGCTGGAAAATACACATTATTTTCCGCACAGCATTCATTTACATGGTGTAGATCACCCTTTTTCGCACGGTGATCACGCCGGTCAGGACGGCGTGCCGCAGACCAGCGAAGTCGAATTGATGCCGGGTGGACGCCGCGTGTATGAATTCCAGGCTAGGCAACCGGGCACTATGTTCTATCACTGCCACGTGCAAACGCATACCCACTTGGCGATGGGTCTGGCGGGCATGATCGTCATCGAGGAAAACAGACCCAATAACTGGCTGCAAACCCTGAATATCGGTGCGGGCCATGTCCGCCATCCATCTGTCGCAGTGCGTGAAAATTTCGATCAGGAATACGATCTGCACTATCACGCTATGGATAAAGAATTGAGCGACATCATTCAAAAATACAATGATCCCCGGCTTATCGCGCGCGACATGAATCAACGCTACGACATCACCGATTCGACCGAGGATTATTACACCCTGAACGGACTGTCGTTTCCTTATACGTTGAGGGAATCCTTGATCATCGTTGAACCTGATCAGAAAGTTAAGCTGCGTCTGTTGAACAGTGGTGGTGAATCGATTGCCGTGCATACGCATGGGCACCATGCCACGATCACGCATTATGACGGTGTAGAGCATAATCCGGTTGCGCAGATCATGCGCGATGTGTTCGACATGGCACCGGCACAGCGTCTCGACCTGAAACTGGAAACCGTCAATGACGGAAAACACAGCTACGGTGAAGGCGATTGGTTGATTCACGATCACCGGGAAAGAGGCATCACCACCAACGGTATGGCCGAAGGCGGCAGCATGAGTTCGATCGTATACAAATCCTACCTGAACGGCAGCGGCCTGCCGAAAGTCAGTCATTTCGGCGTTGATCTGAACAAATACTTCACCAAAGAATATTTCGAAAGAAGGCTGCCCATCTGGCAGGATCTGGATGAATCGGCAAGCCTCGGTTCACCCGGCGGGCAAACCGGCCTCACCCCCCAGGCACAGACTTCATTATTGAATGGTGTGATCGGTCTGCTGATAGGGCTGATCATTTATCTGATTTTCGCCAAACGGGAACAAATCAAGCAAAGCGTTATCGCTGCGGTTTCACGTCTCAAAGGGGCAAAAGGGAGTAACCAATCATGATTAAGACGACAACCATTACTTTCTTACTGGCTGGAATTCTCGCTGTCAGCACGAACGTCATCGCTCAGGATAAAGCTAAAGCGACTGGCAATGAACATGATCATCATGATCATAGCGGTCATAGTATGAATCAGGTTCCGGCAGAGACTGAGGAGCAACAAACCGAGGATCACAGCGGTCACGATCATAGCGACCATGATCATAGTGGCAGTCATGACATCAGCGCAGAGCAGCATACCGATCACAGTGCGCATTCCACCAGTTCGCAATCCGCGGAGCACGGCGATGGGCACCACCATCACCATATGGATCATGATCATATTATGGATCACGAAGGTACCATGATCATGGGGCAAAATTTGGATAAACTGCCCAGCAGCTGCAAGAGTATTTCCGAAGAAGTGGAAATTACCGTGCGTGCCGGCAGAAAATATGCCGCCAAATTTCCCGGTACCGCTTTTGCGTTCGATCAACAGCAATGGCATGTCAAACCTTGCTCCAAAGTTACGTGGAACTTTGTCAATGAAGACGACATCCGGCACCAATTCATGATGCACGGACTGCCGAAATATCTTTATAAATATGGCATGTTCCACTTGGAAGTAACGGGACCTAAAACGGTTACCGGCACTATCATTGTGCCGGGATCCGATGATACGTTCCTCGTTCACTGTGATATCTCGCATCACATGGAAAAAGGGATGAAAGCGCAATTGGTGGTCGGAAAAGGGGCGGAAAACATACCGAGCATTCCCGGTGTGACGCCTTACAATATCAACGATACGTATGAAGCGGAAAATCTGCCCAAAGTCTCGGATAAAGCGGAACAAAATGCAATGGTGCGGCAAATTACCACATTTACCAACAATAATTTGCAAAACTACGGCATGATGCTGATCGGCGCGCTAATCGGATTACTTGGCATACCTCTGATCAGCAAGAGCCCATTCTTCCGCAAGAAAAAAACCAATTAAGCTGAAGCAAAATTTTCAGTTAGCAAATAAAAATAGCCCGGGTAAATCCAGATCTGGATTTACCCGGGCTATTTTTGTATAAAACATCCTCACATTACGAGGTTGGCGTACTGGTTGGTGGTTGGTTGGTCGCTCACTTCTTATTGGGCAAGTTTTTAATCAACTTACTTAAATATTCTCCAAATTCATTTTTAAGCTCGGGGTGCTGCAGTGCAAACTCCACAGTGGCTTCCAAATAACCGGATTTACTGCCGCAATCATAGCGCTTACCGTCAAATTCGTAACCCAGTACCGTTTCGTCTTGCAACAGTTTTGCAATGGCATCCGTGAGCTGAATTTCATTACCGGCGCCCCGCTCGGTTTTCTCCAGCAGCTTGAAAATCCGCGGTGTCAGGATATAGCGGCCGACCACCGCGAGATCGGACGGCGCCTTGTCGACCGGCGGCTTCTCGACAATCGCATTGACTTTGGACAGATTATCGGCGATCGACGTGCCGTTGATAATACCGTAACGATTAACCGTATGATGCGGTACTTTTTCGATTCCTAAGACTGAACAATGGTGCTGCGCGTAAATATCGACCATTTGACTTAAGCAACCTTTTTCGCCGCCATCGATCAAATCGTCGGCCAATAATACCGCAAACGGTTCATCACCAACGACCGATTGTGCGCATAAAACTGCGTGCCCCAAACCAAGCGCCTCGGCTTGTCGGATATAAACGCAATCAATCCGCGACGGCAGGATATTGCAGACGATATCCAGCATTTTATGCTTTTTACCCGCTTCCAGTTTCGTTTCCAGTTCAAATGCCTTATCGAAGTGATCGGGTATGGAGCTTTTATTGCGTCCAATGATGAAAATTAATACGTCGATACCTGCGGCAACCGCCTCCTCTGCTGCAAATTGGATCAATGGTTTATCAACGATCGGGAGCATTTCCTTGGGATTTGCCTTAGTCGCGGGCAAAAAACGCGTACCTAATCCGGCTACAGGAAAAACCGCTTTTCTGATCGCTTTCATTTCTAGTTCTCCTTAATAATAAGTCGTCACAATTGCTTTTACGCGATTCTGATAATCCGGGAAAAGTAACGTACTTAACTTTGATAGCCGCTTGGATTGATACTCTGCCAGTGCCAACTGCTTACGCACATTGCTTCCAACCCGAGCTTCGCTTGCCAGCCCAGAATTTCGGAAGCACGCGTTGGATCGGCATAACAAGCGGCGATATCACCGGAACGCCGCGGAGCGATTTTGTACGGAATAGGCTGTCCGCTCGCTCGTTCGTATGCACGCACCACATCCAGTACGCTATACCCTCGCCCGGTGCCTAGGTTTACGGTCAAGCAACCGGAATGTTGATTACTTTGTTGTGTATGACGCACGGCATCGAGCGCTTCCAATGCTTTAAGGTGTCCGTGCGCCAGATCGACGACATGAATATAATCGCGCACGCCGGTGCCATCCGGTGTAGGGTAATCGTTTCCCCATACATTGAGAGCTTCTCTTCGCCCCACGGCGACCTGCGCCACAAATGGCATTAAATTATTCGGAATTCCTTGCGGATCTTCACCGATCAATCCGCTCACATGAGCACCTACCGGGTTGAAGTAGCGCAATATGCCGATGCGGAATGAATGATCACTGTGCTGCAAATCGCGCAGAATCTCTTCGATCATCCATTTGCTGCGCCCGTAGGGATTCGTTGGTGCCAGCGGATGATCCTCGGTTAGCGGCAACCGCATCGGGTCACCGTAAACCGTTGCCGATGAACTGAATACCAGTGTTTTGACATTGCATTCCTGCATCGCTTCCAATAATCGCAATGCCCCAACGATGTTATTATCGTAATAGGTTAATGGTTTCTCAACCGACTCCCCGACCGCCTTAAGTCCGGCAAAATGGATAACCGCTTTGGCTTTGCAGTGCTGTAATGCTGCCGTCAAAGCAGCGCGGTCGCGGCAATCACCGGTAATTAATCCAGGTTTTCTGCCGGTGATTTTCTGTACACGAGCCAGAGCCTCCGGATTGCTGTTACAGAAATTGTCAAAAATAGTGACATCAAATCCCGCACTGAGCAATTCAACGCAAGTATGTGATCCTATATACCCGGCACCGCCTGTGACAAGAATCATGATAATGGGCCTCGAAGAAAGTCATGAGCTTGAATGCCATGAACCCTGGAAAACGGCAATCATTTATCGCAACAGTGTAACTCGAAACTAATTACAAAATGATTTAAGAAAACACTGAATAACTATCTATATAAGCGATTTGTTGCGTAAAGATACGCTCAAGGATTCGCTTCACACGATCTCCCTGCGTCCTATCCGCTTGTAATTTTCTTATTTACCAAGTTATTCAGTATTTGTATTTCCTTAATGACGCGAATGATTACCAGCAATCAATTCAGCACACCTGCATGCGTCAGGCGGTGGATGATATGCTCGACCGCCTGTTCGATTGTTTGAGCCGTCGTATCGATGTGAATCTCTGGGGTTCCGTGCAATGAATCAAAAGGGGTCACAGCATCGATGAATACCTCAAAAAATTCATTCTGAGCAACCATTTCCCGCGCTATTGTGTGCTCAGCAGAAGATGGTGACATTAAGGACACCAAAACAATTTGCCCGGCCTCAACCATCAACTTGGCCACTTCCACCATACGCCGGATGTGTTCAATACGATCGGCATCGCTGAAACCGAGATCTTTGTTCAAGCCGCGGCGAACATTGTCTTCATCCAGCAAATATGTGTGCTTACCCAGCGAATAGAGTTTCTTCTCGAGTAGAGCGGCAATGGCCGATTTATCACTACCAGCCCCGCTAAACCAGATGATAAAAGGCTTTTGCCCCTTGAGAGTCGCATGTGCCTGCTTGTTTACAGTGATCGCTTGCCACTCGATGTTTTTGCGCGAATGGCGCAAAGCAGACTGCAGCATGCCGGCGCCTACCGTGTTGTTGGATAAGCGATCGATCAAGATAAAACCGCCCGTATCACGATCTTCGCTATATGGATCGAATGCGATCGACTGGTCCGTATTCAGATTACAAGCACCGATTTCATTGAGCTCCAGTTTCGTGGCGGCAACCTGCTCAAGCGTATTGACATTGACTTTATACTTTATCCCGGAAACATTGGCCGTAACCGTTTTTGTGCCAATCTTCATCAAATACGGTCTATCGGGCAATAACGGTTCGTCGATCATCCAAACCACGGTCGCTTCAAATTGATCCGCCACACCGGGTGGCGAATCGGTAGTTGCCAGAACATCGCCCCGGCTGATATCGATTTCATCCGTCAACGTCAGTGTAATCGATTGGCCGTTAACGGCCTTGTCTAGATCTCCGTCCTGAGTGACGATTCTCGCCACCCGGCTTTGTTTTCCGGACGGCAGGACACAAATAGGATCACCCGGCTTGACACTGCCACGCACGACGATGCCGGAATAACCGCGAAAATCCAGATTGGGGCGATTCACCCATTGCACCGGCATGCGAAAAACACCGGATTGCTCAGCGGCATCTTCAACTTGCACGGTTTCCAGATACCCCATCAATGTATCACCGCAATACCAAGGCGTATTCCTGCTCAATTCGATAATATTGTCACCCTTCAGGGCCGACATCGGAATGGTGACAATATTCCGCAATCCGACTTTCTTGGCAAACACACGGTAATCGTGATCGATGCGGTTATACACTTCTTCGGAATAACCGACCATGTCGAGCTTATTGATCGCCAGCACGACGTGGCGGATGCCGATTAACGAAACCAAGTAGCTGTGCCGCCGCGTTTGCGTCAAAACACCCTTGCGCGCATCGATCAGAATGATGGCCACGTCCGCAGTCGATGCGCCGGTAATCATATTACGGGTGTATTGTTCATGCCCCGGTGTATCGGCAACGATAAATTTTCGTCTGTCGGTAGAAAAAAAACGGTATGCGACATCGATGGTAATGCCTTGTTCGCGCTCCGCCGCAAGCCCATCGACCAGCAGCGCAAAATCCAAATCACCCGCTTGCGTGCCGACTTTCTTCGAATCAACTTCCAGCTGCGTCAATTGATCCTCGAATATCATTTTCGATTCGTAGAGCAATCGGCCGATTAGGGTGCTTTTGCCATCGTCGACACTGCCGCAGGTAATAAAACGAAGCAAACTCTTATTTTCGTGCGTTTTTAGATACAGTTCGATATCTTCGGCGATTAAGTCGGATACATGTGCCATCAGAAATAACCCTCTTGCTTTTTCTTCTCCATAGAACCGGTTGAATCATGATCGATCAACCGGCCTTGCCGTTCGGAGGTTTTGGTCAATAGCATTTCCTGGATGATTGCCGTCAAAGTATTGGCTTCGCTTTCGATCGCGCCAGTTAGTGGATAACATCCCAACGTGCGGAATCTCACCCGTTTCATCATCGGTTGCTCCCCGTTCCGCAATGGCAATCGTGCGTCATCCACCATGATTAGTGTGCCGTCACGTTCGACCACGGGGCGTTCCTTGGCAAAATACAATGGCACAATGGGTATGTCATTCAGATAGATATATTGCCAGATATCAAGTTCGGTCCAGTTAGAAAGCGGAAACACCCGGATACTCTCACCTTTATTCTTGCGCGCATTATATAACCGCCAAAGCTCGGGCCGTTGCAGCTTGGGATCCCAGCGGTGTTGCGCCGAGCGGATGGAAAAAATACGCTCTTTGGCACGAGACTTTTCCTCATCCCGGCGCGCGCCACCGAATGCCACATCGAAACCGTGTTTATCCAACGCTTGTTTTAACCCTTCTGTCTTCCAGATATCCGTGTGAATCGCCGAACCGTGCGTAAACGGATTAATTCCTTTTTCTACCCCGTGCGGGTTGATATGTACCAGTAATTCGAGTCCGAGCTTTTTCGCCATGACATCGCGAAATTCAATCATTTCTCTGAATTTCCAAGTTGTATCAACATGAAGCAGCGGAAACGGCGGTTTTGAAGGATAAAACGCTTTAACTGCCAGGTGCAGCATGACAGCGCTATCTTTACCAATGGAATAGAGCATCACCGGATGTTCGCACTCCGCAACAACCTCTCGCATGATTTGAATACTCTCTGCTTCTAAACGCTGTAAATGTGTCAGCATTATCAATTACTTCCTCTAATGGCAAAACATCGTAGATCTTGCATTAACTAAATTAACTCGCCGGTGAATTTTCTCAAAAAACTAAAAAGGATTATTTTTCCTATCGCTTGCTACTTGAAAAGTGCATCTCATCAATGACACATGATGATTTAGGTAGAATCAATACCGAAAAGGATAAAGATTTGAAATTTGATTTAATAACTATAGGAAATATTCTTGCAACATTGAAATTTGCAGTAAATTCAACTTAGCGCTTTACCGCCTATTCTTACAAATATTTTATCTGATACTGGCGATATTGTCAGTGAACAAGACATTATATTTGCGACCCGTATTATAAAAACGAGAATTCAAACGGAGAAAGCCATTTCTATCAGCAGCCGATTAAGGTATAATGTTGCGCTTTGGGTCGTTAGCTCAGCCGGTAGAGCAGCGGACTTTTAATCCGTTGGTCGGCAGTTCGAATCTGCCACGACCTACCAAATAAAAACAAGGGGTTAATCATTTCTGATAACCCCTTGTTTTTTCCTGGGGTTACACCGGGGTTACTTTGTGCAGATTTTTTGACTGAAATATTGCTGTGTAAATTATTCAGCAAATTATTCCAAACTGATCTCTATGTTTAAGCGATGAACAACCCCGCCGCAAGCAGCGGGGTATCAGAAGAGAGCGAGTTGTCTGTCTTCGTATAACTGCTGATAGACATCTCCCTGCTTTTTAACGTAATTTCTTATTGTGTCCTCATCGCCATGACGGCCAACTGTGCTGACGAAATAACCATCAGTCCAGAATTCCCCGCCCCACAACTGTTTCTTCACATGAGGGCACAAGCGAAACACCTCCCGCGCCGTGATGCTCTTGATCAGTATTACCAGTTTTGTGACACTGTATGCGGGAACCGACTGCACCAGAAAATGCACATGATCCTTATCCGTACCGATCTCCATGAACTTCAACTGGTAACGCCGTTCGAGATCTAAACAGACATCCCGCAACACCCCATCCACAGCCTCGTCAAATACGGCGCGGCGATATTTCGCCGGAAACACCAGATGATAAAGCAGCACCGTTACATTATGGTTTTATGTATATATTCGCTCACACGAATATATTACGCCCCAAGGGGCGGGGAATAAATCCCGGAAAGATTAAAGGGCGTGCAAAAGTCGATATGTGGAAGAGTGGTGTGATCCTACTACTGGAAAGGTTTTGGTGTAAATGAGAATGATGTCTGGATGGCTGCCTTAGCAATGACATACAATTTGGCACTTGTAACTGCTGATAAAATGAATCACATTAAGAGCATCGCTCCAGCTCAATTACAAGTACTTGATTGGTCAAAAGATGGATAGCGATTATTGGAAATTTTAAGCATGCATAACGAGGCTTTCTGGGAAACAATCAAGATTTATAAAAGGCGCAGCCTGGCTTCAGGTTAGCTTTTCTAAACCAGTAAGTCTGACCTCCCAGCCGACTTTTTCACAGACGAAGAAGGCTGGGCTTTAATCATATTCACGCCTCTTCTTACGATCACAAAACTTCATAATCAAGTTGATACACTGTTATTGGTTCGATTTTTCCTTGCTGTTTAATCGATCCCCTCTAAGCTTTGATAACCTGGTTAATGACGGGGTTTGTTCTTTTAAAGCGCGTTTCCTTCCCCATTAGGAAACGCGCTTCTTTATTTCTCCACTCGCTTGCGCCCCACAAACCCCACCAACCCCAGCCCGGCCAGCAGCATGGCGTAGGTGGATGGCTCAGGGATTGGAGCTACCGGGGAAAGAAAAAAACCACTTCCTCTATCAAATTCTGATGTTCCAACACCTAATATTTGACCTTTGTTGTTAATAGCAACAGGTATCGGAGCATAGAAACCTGAATCTATTGTAACAAGCGACGCTATATTGGTAGCAATACCATGGCTGTATATAAATCCACTTTTCCAATGTTCACCGGCGCCGTAAATATCGAGACGTTGAACCAATAATATCACCGAAATCGTTAATTCCTGTTGGAATAGCATCATTCATTCCTATTGATCCAAGATCAAGAAAACTCATATTCTCGCCGTTAGGCCCTGTTACAAAAGAATGTATATGTGACCTAAGTAATCGCTAAATGATGTAACAAATGAGTAACCTATTACCTGTCCCGAGCTATTTATTCCAGTGGCGACATAATGCAGGGTATCTCCTGGGTTGTATCTTGCTTGATTACGTCAAGCGCTTTCATGCCAGATGCATCAGGCCCAGTGATAAATGCCCGATCACCTTCTGAAGAAACCGAATAGCCGGCAACTTGACCATTATCATTTATCTCAGTGGCAACGCTATATGCTCCTCCAAGTGTTCCAAGGTCTGTTATTCCAACACCATTAGGCCCGGTAACAAACGCATGAGATAGCCATCAGGTGTTTGAGCGCTCCCAACAATCTGCCCTTTGTTATTCATATCATAGATGCTGGTGTTTTTACCGCCCAATGACAAAGGTTGATTTCATTTATTCCGACTCCATTAGGTCCAGTGATAAAAGAATGCCTAGCACCGTCTGAGTCAGTATAAAACCCAGCAATTTGTCCAAAATCGTTAATTACGTTACTGTCTATTTTTTCTCCAAAAATTTCATCCCTTCGCCATCCGGACCGGAAATAAATAGTCCTTCTGGATAAGTTGCCCCAACAATCTGACCTGAGTTATTAATATCCCCACCAAACAGAGAGGGGAATATTTTTATTGAATAATCAGTGCTTGCAACGACAGATAACGAAGATGAGACGAGAAATGCAATTACTGCTGCGCGCAATGTTTTTCTTATCATTCTTAACTCCTTTTGTTTTCATCTTAGTACGTTGTACCCACATCCCTGCATGCACCTAATTACCATTTGGAGCTTACCTCGGTTAGCATGCCGATTAAACCGGATAGCGATGTGAATAAGATCAAAATGTTGCGTATCCGACTCCTTCCCAAAGAATATGCCATAGGATTCAGGCATTCTCTAAATATTTCCCATTGGGCTTATATCAAATAGCGATATTAATCGCATCAAACCTATTGAGCAATCAAAACGAGGAAAATTAAAACTGAACCACTACCCACTAATCGGAATGTTTGACACTCGATCAAGTTTCATGTAGGTTTATTCACTAAGATAAGAGAAAAGCTTTAGTTGTTTTGTTTTCCTATTTAGCAGGGCCAACCTTCGGAAGAGGAAAGAACTATGAACTTGTCTGAATACATTCACGTTACCAGCCATCCCTATAATTCTCTTTTGAAGGAATTCAATATCTGGGGAAGCTTTTCTTATCCAAACAGCTTTCATTCAACATGCAGTCACAAACCGAATCCAATTGGTGCTGGGCTGCAACTTCAACAAGCGTATCTCATTTCTATTGGTTATGGAGCACCTGGACCCAATGTCGAGTGGCAAACGGGGAACTTGGCCATAGCGATTGCTGTAATAACCCGGTGCCATCGGCTTGCAACGTGCCGTGGTATCTCGACAAGGCGCTGACTCGCACCAACAACTTTGTCAGCATAATGGGGCAAGCCAGCTTCCAGCAGGTGAAGGATGAAATCGATGCAGGCCGCCCTGTGGGTGCCAGAATCGGTTGGAATGGTGGTGGCGGTCATTTCATGGTCATTTACGGCTATAGTCGTGTTCTTAATTTGGAGTACTTTGATATTGATGATCCGATTTACGGCAAGAGTCACCTTACGGTATCTGATTTTGCAAGCAACTATCAAGGAAGTGGCACCTGGACCCACACCTATTTCACTAAGAGCTATTTCAAATTGCCAATAAAATATCTGATTCCAATCGAGCCGATTCTTCGTCGTATTTGGGAAGCCCGTCCGCTATTACAATTAAAGCAGGGAAAAATATCGACGACGGAACTACCTGGAACACGTGCATTTCAGGAGATCGAGGATGAAAACCGCGCTGCCATCGGTATGGCTCATCGCGTATATTCACTCGGACTGGATGCATTATTGGATAGACGTGAAGCGGCACCAGAGCCTGTGGCACTCCGGGTAATCGAAACTTCTGGAGAAACCTTGCAAGCATTTTTCGATGTCAGCGAGGAGGGCGAACCGCGCGTCCTGCAAATGTCAGCAGCAAAGATCAATTGGATATATATGCCTGAGGCCTAACTGAAATTCTTAGGATAAGTGGCGAAGAGCGTCAGGAGATTGAGTTACGACTATTTCGCGTGCCAGCACTTAATTTCGAGGCATTGTGGCTCAATTACGAAGGCGAAGGCGCAGGAAAGGACTCGCTCGTTCCAATACATACAGTGGGTCGACTGGCTCAATATAAAGCAGTGCCTTTGAATGAAGCTCTGGATACATTACGGGATGCAGCAAAGCCGTTAGCACAGATGAATGACACGATGGGAGCATAGTCTGCAGCGTTTCGGTTGATTGCTAAATTTTTTATCCAGTGAGCTCAGTATACCGGCCTTCACTATTACCGCTTTTGCCTTTATTAATAGCGCCAATAGTCTTTGGTTTCCAATACAAATCAAGCTCAACGTCAGCGCCAATCAGTTCCTCAATGCTGATATACCCAAGTTCACCGCCATCACCGAACAGATCAGCTAGTCCGAACGCCTGAAGCTGCTCTTCCTCCATATCGCGTTCGGTGATATACCAATCTCCAGACCCTTTGAAGTAGTGCAGATAAGCAATTGCGTCATCCCCATACCGTCTTGCTCGTATGTTTTTGGCATCGCTTGGATTACATTAGCAATTTCGATCAATTTATCCTTGAAAAACTGGCCTTCATCGCCACGAATACCCATGCCGATTGCAGATAACTGAGATTTGCCGATGAACCGCTTTAACAGCGGCATGACTTTGTTTACATCTTCTATGGTGTTTTGCTGACTCACTTCCGGCTCTGGTGCGCCACCAACACCAAGAGCATCACGAATTTCTTTGATTCTTTTAACAAACCCAAGCTTCTCAATGCCCGGTGCTGCCGTACTAATAATTTTTCTGATACCGGCAAGCTCTTTCATCAATCCGATCTTTTCGATACCCGAAACGCTATCAAGCGTTATAGTCGCAACGGAATCAAATTCTTCACGCGGCTGATTATCAATTTCGGATATTTCTTCTTCATTTCTGGTGTGCGCAATAGATTCCTGGCGCCACGATGACGAATACGATTTGTCATGTAATCGTAAATTACCCTCGCGTCCCATTGATAATCTGACAATTGTTTCCTTTGCTCTTCTGTCATATCCGGAATGCCAGCCTTCCTGTTTATTGCAACATCCAGCAAGTATCTTAGGAGTTTTTGGCTTCCTCCTTGTTCATCACGCTAGTTCCATTGATATTTGGCATTCCTTGCGGAATTCTTGCGGATTCTTTATCCGATTCAAAAATTGCTTGAATGCCTTGAATAGTTGAAGTGTCGCCGATATTACCTTCTTGTCCTTGTCGAGATAAATACCATCAGCAGAATCAATCGCCATTTCACCTTCCATTTCGTCGCCCTCTTCATTATTTTGGTTATCAACAAAATCGCTCTCAGCAAAAGCCAATAAATCATCAAATGGCGGGATCACTTCAATGTCGCTTCTGGTCGGCTGGCAGAATCCGTATAGGTCGACAGGTGTTAAGTTCTGGACATCCAGTAAGTGGCCATGATCACCGCTCACTTGATTCAACAGCAGCCAGTCTTTGAAAAATTGAATCGCACTTTCATCACCGACATACTCAATAGAAACGTCCTCATTTTCACTGAAAACAGCATCGAATTGACCGACCGGCGTTAGAACCTTGTAAATGCTATTCATCATGATTGTTCACCTGATAATTTATTGGCCTCTTTAATGATTGCAGATTCCTTCCGACCACGCGATAAAGAATAGTGTAAACCTGGTTATTGTTCATACTTGCCATGCGCATAAAGGCTTTGAGAAATCGCTCATCGCCATGTACCGGTGCTGAGTTAGGTATGAATCGTTTATTGTCGCTAGTTACCAATGTCCCAGTCATCTCTGCGAAAACCACCGCATACCCATTCGCCATGCGTTTAGTTAAGACATTCTTGAACTTGCCTACAAATACCCGGTAATTACCCCATGAACCAATGAATCTGGTGTTCAAATCACCCAGCCCATCCCAGCCGAGCAAATTGTTTTGATCAACCTGATCGAGTTTCTCAAACCATCCATCATCAATAATTTCAATGCCAGAAGAGAGGACATCCAGGGCGGATTCGTACTCGTTGTTTGCTTGCTCTCTTTTTCCTGAGCCTTGTCTTTGGCGCCATCCTGAACCAAGCGAAGCGCCCTCATGGCTGGGCTTAAATCAGCTTGCAAATACCCTGCCATCAGCGCCGCCATTTCGGATCTTTGGCCACCAACATTGCGGCATCGGATGGATTGGAAAGGTATTGAATACCCATTGACCAAACTTCCGTGGTTTTGTCGCGGTAAACCTTGCCAACGTAGGGATTGATGAAGTCATCAGAATACGCACCCTCATTGCTGCGATAACCACGATTGCCGGTCAATGATCTGAGAGAATAAACCTTCTCGCTTTTTCTTCGCTTCAGCAGATACCCATTAGATGCCGCCTTGGCCGCAGGATCAGCCTCAAGATGATGAGCCATTTCATGCCACAGAATGGTTTTATTAAAACTGCTTCCGGGGCGGATAACGTTATCCTCAAAATGACCGATTCCGCTGGCATTTGCGCGCCTGCTTCCATCTGTTTCGATGCGCACTTGCCTGAGCTTCCCGCCAGTGATTCGGTAGAATTCAGCCATGTCGCGACGCACATCCTCTTCCCGGTACCAGATCTTCTTCAATTTAGTCAGCGCGGATTTTTCAATAATCTGACTATTTGCCCAAGCATCGGCTTGCTCTTTAGTTACTTTGGAGCTATTAAGCAGAGTATCAATGATTTTCTGGCCTATTGGCGCAATGCTGTCCTTTAATTCGGCAATACGCTTTCTTTGGTCTTCATATTTTTTACCTCTTAATTTCTTTATTAGATCCAACGCCGCAGTTTTATTGATCATTGCCGCCTTAAATTCTTCGGCTGCTTTCGCTATCTCCTCAACGCTGTATCCGTTTGCTGTATTTATCGCAATCAGCTCTGATAATTTGAGGTGCAATCTTTCATATTCCTGATCCGCTTCCTTTTCAGCGCGGCAATTTCTGGCTTGTCTTCTGGCCGCGCATTGGTCAGCTCATCAATGGATTTTAAGGTTTCTTGAATCACATCCTTATCGACATCAAACACGTTACCGGAAGATTTTAAATGGTCGAATGCCGCCGTCATCCATTCTTCACTGACCATATCTTTGCCGCCGCGCATGACATCAGCAATGGCATTCATAAAATCGCTTCTTAGCTGCTCGAATTCTTCACCGGGATTATTTGATAGCAGCAGATTGTGTATTTTAAGTGCCGTATCAGCCTCAGAACCCTCAACGCTTCCGGAACCCTGGAAATATCAGAACGCAAGTGATTGGTTAAGGATTTCAGCGATTCAACGGGATTTGATGGATTGATCGACAGGTTTACGGCCAGAGTGCCATCTTGAATCGACAGCAATTGCCGTATCTCGCGCACGCGCTTTACCAGGGTAAGCTTGTTTACACCGGAAACGCCCGGCATGTTTGATCTGATTGAACCCAGCTCACGAACCAGTTTTAGCTTTTCTGTGCCGCCGATAGCGCTATCTAATGCGATCATAGTTTTACCCGTTCGCCTGTTTGTCCAATTCCGCCCAGCGCTCTGCGGCTTGACCTATTAGCGCGTCATACTCATCGCCCTTGCCAGCGGCAACAATCGCATTGGCAAATGCTTCAATCTCATCCAGCAGCGCCATTAGATCGGACTTATCTTTATCACCGGCGATAACCGAATTAAGGAATTCTCTGGCTGCTTTCATGTCATCTGACTCCGCTTCGGTTTTAGAAGCCTCAGTAGCTTCACGCAGCAGTCCTTTGCCGAATGCGTCAAAATATCGGTATCAGTCACACCTGAATTCTTGATGTCGTAATCACTGACAGTGTTTATTTCTCCACTTGGGCGGATAATTAAACTGGAAATTCCCAGCCCATCAAGCTTTGAATAGCCGCTATTAACGATGGAATATCAACGTTAAAATCAGATTCCGGGAGTTTTTGCCCGCTATTTATCCTTTCTTCAATTTCTCTTCTGCTATCCAAGTCTTCAAACGATAGTCCGCCAGCGTTCTCATGGAATTTAAGAAAATCTTCAGCATCCTTAATATTCTGATCAGTCCCTTTTCTCTTGGCAAGAAGCACTACGTTCTGTGAGTGAAAATTCCAATTATCCAGCGCATAGCTGGCCGCATTAAATTCTTCTTCAGTCATAGCTCTTACACTATCGATCGGAAGATTCCATAATTCCGGGCTACCGCTCTCATCAAAACGCGCGACGAAAATTCGTCCATGGTCTCTGTGGTGTTGGCTAATTTGTAAGAATCTGCAATTTTTCCTGATGAAAATAGCTGTTGAATTTGTTGCTCTATATCTGAATCTTTTATTTCCACCGAGAACTTTCGGATGTAATTGAACCATCTATTTCAGCAGCAATCTGTTCCGGAGTTTTGGTTAGACTATCGCCGGTCTTGAGATTGAAGCCACCCGGACCTTTCACAACGTATGAAACACCGACAACATTCTTACCTGGACCAACATGCTTGATACTTACATCCATAGAATAAGATCCCTTGGTCATCGGCCAGGAATAGTGTTCTGCGCTCCACCCTAAACCTCGCAACGAATTCCGAACCGCAACAATACGACCCTGGAATAATGCATCAAGAGAATCCTGATATTTCAACTGCATTTTGGATCAGCCATGACTTTGGCGTATCCTTCTGGTGATGTTGGGTCAAAATCGGCGTTTTCTTGTATCTTGGCAGAAAAATTCGGATCAACGGCATTCACCGCATCATCAAGATGCTTTGCATTTTCCTTCGCGGATTCATCGGTTCTGAGTTCAACGCTCACCAGTGGATTATCACCATGCATTGCATCGATCTTTCCGCCAATTACCTTGGCAGAAACACGGCGGATTCCGTCTCGATTAACCATGCTCACTACGCCACCACCGATTTCTTTCGTAACCCAATAGAGCCGTTGTCCGTCACCCTGGTTTTTCCATCCAAAATCATCAATCAGTGATTTCAATATTTCTTGCGCAAAATCATCGCTGGCTTTAATTGCCGCGTTATCACTGTCCTCGCGTTCTATTTTCGCCACCTCGAAATCACGCTGCACAGATTTTAGTTCTTCCTCCAAACCGGCTATTTCATCCTTCAGACCTTGAATGTTTTGCATGCGCTCTGCCCGCTTCGAATTTGCCCGGCCAAACGCAGCACTATTCTTCTCGGCCAATCGCATAATTCGGCGCGATACCTCGCGTATATCCAAATCTTTACCGCGCTCAGGCGCAACAACGATGGTTATATCCTTTTGTTCAGCAACCATTTCCAGCTAATCAACTCATCCGCTGGCGTCAGTTTGTTTGGCGTTGTATCCGGATTGTGGAAGAAGATCGAAACTGTTTGCCCGTCCGACAATTCAAAATGACCGCAACATTGGTTCTGCCAAGCTGTTTGAATGGATCGGTGATTTGCATCGCCACAGGCTTGACGGTATCTCCCGTGCGCTCCATAACTACGCGCAGCAATTCCATCTTCCGGTTGAGTTTTGCGTATGGAGTAACAAACGCGTCCAGTGCTAAAACGGAATCTGAATCTTCCATGATTTCCGCAATACTTACCGAATCAAGCAGCAACACATTGCCGCTTTCCTCGGATTGGCGAACCTGATACAACAATTGATCGATAGCTATTCCGATCGGTAGCGCTTCGCTATCCCACTGCACTCTTCTTGTCATGGCTTCTAGTCCTTCGTTTGGTAAGTTTTTGGCGTTATTATGTAGCAACAACACAAAGTTGCTATTAGCTTAAGCGATTAATATAGCACCTGTATTTTTACTTTCAGGTGCGGAATGTCCGAATCAAATGTTGCTTCAAGTCTTGTTGCGAAACGCACAGAAATGTCTGGCCTTATCCAACAATATCAGTCTGAAATAGATCGAATCCTGGGTGAAATAAGTCACTTAGATGCCACAATTAAGTTATTTGCGCCAGGATTGGATCTACGCTCAATCCGCGCCAAGAAACGCAGAGTGCAGAACAAATATTTTAAGCCTGGGGAGTGCCCTAAATTGGTTTTAGATATCCTTAGAAAAGCCGGATGCTCAATGACCAGCAGGAAAATAGCTGAAGCCATGCTGCAAGCGAAAGGTATTGAACCAACCCCAGAAATGATAGATCAGTTACAAAGAAGTGCCTTGGGTGTATTGAAGATTTTAGAAAAAAGAACTGGTTATTCAAGGATCTCAGGATGGAGTAGCTCGCACTTGGTTAATCAATTAAAATTCCTAATATTCAGTTGAGTGACTTTATATTTAATGGCAAACGACAACAAAACAAAACCTGATACTGGAATTGCTGATTTAACCCGGAAAAATCCTGACTTCTCTGAGAAACCTATCTTTGATAATGCAGTTTTGACACATTAAAGCCACCTCCTCCGCCTGGTGGTGTTCCGGCTAATAAGGATGATTCGAATGAGCCTAGAAAATGAGTATCACGGTCTCCTATTTGGAGTCCGAAGATCAATTCGTTATCACAGCAGACGACGCAGCTTCTATGATCGATTTAATCTTTTCGTGAATGCATTTTCACTTGTTATGGGTTCGGCAACTGTATATGGAATATTGAAGGATCAATATCAGGAGGTTGCCATTATAGCGGCCATGTTTGTAACGATATTTTCAGCAATAAATTTGGTTGTCGGATCGTCTCGCCAAGCTCGTTTACATCATGATTTGTGCAAGCGTTTTATTGATCTGGAAAAGAAAATTACTTCATGCCATGAAAAGAATGATGGCAACATTGCTGCTTTCATTGGCGAAAGATTAGATATTGAAGCAGAAGAGCCGCCGGTACTGCATATGCTTAACTCTATTTGCCATAATGAGTTAGCTAGAGCGATGGGGTATGGTGAGCCGGAGCATTTCGCAAAAATAACTTTCCTACAAAGGCTGTTCGCTCCAATCATTGATATTCGTGTGAACACACTATCAAATTAGGCTTGAAATCTATTATCAACTAGCACGCCAGCCTCTCAGATTGCCGCTTATTCCCCTGCCAGTATCCGCACCAATCATTATGTGTGCGAGTTTTGGCACATTTCTTTGTAATGTCCATAAAAATTTCACCGTTCGGCTGACGTCGCGTATCTTCACGATAAGCCGCTTCATTAGCGTAATTTGCCAGATATTGATTGCCGAACTTATGTGTTTGACCGTACTGCATGCGGCGGAAACGTGAAAAATAAGACTCTGCCAGATTGTTTGTTATTCCTTTATCGCTCCGATACTCTTTGGTATGGTTCACGCGGCGCGCATCGAATCTAGCATGTAACGTATCGTAAGCATGAGATTCATCGGCACAGATTATTGATCCTCTCTTCACGAATTGATTGGCTGGTTTACTTACGTCTGCTTGATTCTCGGCTTTGATAACGAAAGTCAAAGTTTTGTTTGAACCTTTAATCAAATTCCCATCTGTTTCAACTTTTGCCGCATCACGAACACGCAGCGCTTATTTGGCTTCTGATGCTCGATGAGACGACGATCAACACGGTCTTTCTTCTTATTTTTCTGACGGATTGATCCATTCACGTAAGCGCCGTCCATGTGTATCTCACCTGTGAGCTGAGAATTATCCCGGCATTTAATCAACGATTCACGTATTTTATGCGCTAGGACAAAGGCGGTTTTATATTGCACCCCAAGATCGCGGGATAGTTGCAGCGCAGACAATCCTTTTACAGCGTTGGTATAGATCGCAATTGCAGCTAGATAAACGCACAGCGGTAACTTGTGGAATGCAAATATTGTCCCTGAAGTCACCGAGAACGTGTGGCCACAATCCTTGCAGCGCCATTGCTGGCGTGTATTAATGAAGTAATGCTTTCCTACTGTTCCACATACCGGACACGCCACATTGTCGCCAGAACCCCAGCGCACTTCCTTGAATAATTGAAATGCTTGGTCATCAGTCAATTCCATTACTTTGCGCACCGATAAAGTGCGGGCTTTGGCTGATAGTAGAAAGTGTTGCGACATGGTTAATCACTCTGTATGTGTCATATATGACATCAATATATCATGTATAGAATAATATACAACACATATATTTCAAATACGAAACATATGTTACTTATGTGTTATTCTATAATCTTAAAATAAACACGAGGATTGAGACATGGAAACTCAAGATTGGAAATCTAATGCAAAAATATCCTGAAGTCCGAGTTAGCACGGAAAGGTGTTGATTACGAAACCCTAGCCAAAAAGCTTAAGGAGCTTGGTATCGAAGAAAACTATAACAGCATAAACACCAAGATCAATCGAGGATCATTTACTTTTCAGTTCTTCTTGCAGTGTATGAAAGCTATTGGTGTTGATACAGTAAAGATTGATTGAGGATTGACGCTATGATTCCAGAAATAAACGCGGCAATACAAAGCGCTAAGGTGCTAAAAGAGTTTATCAGCGCCCATAAAGATCTAATGAGCTACAATGATTTGTCATCTGCTATAGCAGAAGTCAATTCGAAACTAAATTGTTCCCCAATATGTTTCGTCAACCTCTACAGGAGAACCATCACTACCTAGACTTCCGGTAGGCTCAATGCTCATAGCTTCACGAATACGGTGCGCCATAAACCATGCTGTTTTATAAGTTACTCCTAGAGTACGGTGTAATTGATGTGCGCTTATTCCTTTCTTACTGGAACACATAAGATGAGTAGCGAGCAACCATTTATGTAATGGGACTTTTGATCTCTCAAATACTGTTCCAACTGTTACAGTATATTGTTTGCGACAATGACCACAAAAATATAATCCTAGGCGATGAGCTTTGCCCTCTAATTTCGATTGACGATCGTGGCCTCCACAATGTGGGCATGCCGATCCATTTGGCCAACGAATTGATTCAAGATGCTCTCTTGCTGCATCATCATCGTTAAATCGTGGCTCGGAAAATAATGTGGTTTTCATATCAATACCTCATATAGTTAAATGAAGTATAAATATTAATTTTGCATTTGTAAAGTATATAATTCCGTTAAATTAGATCAAATTCCGAGGTGACTACACACTACTTGCCCTTGGATGATTGCTTGTATGCCCTGCGAAGCGGTATTCCCAGCCTGACGCGCTCTAGCCTGTATCGTTTGTTTCGGCGTCGTGACATCAGCCGATTGCCGGAGATGGAAGGTGATAAGCCGACAAAAAATTTTGCCAAATATCTGATCGGCTATTTCCATGTGGATATAGCCGCAATACGGATAGAAGAGGGCAAACTCTATCTATTCGTAGGCATCAACAGTACCAGCAAGTTCGCCTATGCCGAACTACTCACCAACAATACGGCAAGATGGAAGCCGCATAGCTCTTGCGCAACCTGATCGCTACCGTGCTCACCGACAATGGTATCCAGTTCACTAATCGCAAAAAGACCGGTGGGCGTTTGTGCATATCTTTGATCGGTCTGCCATGAAAACGACATAGAACACAGACTCACCAAGGTTAGTCACCCATGGACAAATGAACAAGTGGAACGCATGAACCGGATGTTGAAAGAGGCAACCGTCAAGGCTACTATTACGAAAATCACGCCCAGTTACGAGCACATCTGTACAACTTCCTAGATGCCTATAACCTTCGCCAGACATCTCAAAACCCTACAGGGACTCACACCCCATAATACGTCATTAAATGCTGGCAAAAACAGCCCAAACGATTTAAGATCAACCCAGATCGTCACAAAGTGGGACTAAATATCTAGAGATCTTACACGTAAGTGACATTTTTGTTAGCTAATGACACGATATGTCAATGATAGTTATGGTTAGGAATGAAGACCAAAATGGCGGTGAATTTGACTAAGAATCAGGTTTTATGTATATTTTGGAGCGATTTATCTTTCCTTGCATTTAATCCAAATCGAACTGAATTACAATCAAGATTCATTTGGTTACCCAGCTTTTATCAAAACATAGGACATAGTTGATCTATGATCAGGTATCTAGCAGCGGCAGCAATGCTAAAAGCATTTTCACTGAATAATCTTACACGTTCTAGTTACCGCTACCTTGGCAATATATTTGGTCAAAAAAAACGCCAACAACAAAGTATTGACGTATATATTAATCGTGGCGACTTGTTAGTCCAATTAGTAAAAAATTTAGTGTACTAAAAGACGGTGGCGCAGTGGTTGAACTTGGCACCGGTTGGATACATTGGTTTGGATTGTATTTGGCTTTGCACGTAGAGAAAACATCAGCTTGGAGTTATTCGATGTATGGGATAATCGCCAACTAGATGCGCTGAAGAGTGCTTTCAATAAGCTAGCATCGCAATCGAAACATGATATTGGCATCAATCCGACACAGCGCGCTCGGTTAACCTCTATTCAAACAGTGCATTCTTTTGATGAACTCTATCGCATTTTCAACGCAAATTACACCATCAATAGTGAAGGCTCTTTATCGGGTTACCCGGATGCAAGCTATAACTTAATTACTAGCTTCCATGTGATGGAGCATATCAACAAAAACTCCATCGAAGAATCTATTGAACATATGTTCCGCATATTGAAACCGGGAGGTTTCTGTATACATCAAATTGGTATTGATGATCATCTTGCACACTACGATAACAAAGTTTCCCAGAAAAATTATCTTCAGTTTTCGATCTTCAATCGCAAGTACCTATTTGAAAATATAGTTCAGTACCACAATGTCTTGCAAGGCGAGGATTATCAACACCTGTTCCGAAAAATGGCTTCGAGATTGCCGAAATCAATCGTGAGCATTGTGACATTTCCGGGCTCAGAGTTCATCCCGACTGGAAAAATTATTCACAAGAAGATCTCGAAACCACTATTCTTACGATCATCTGTCATAAACCGGTATGATTTTACGTAATTATGAATGCCATTCATCTTTATCGTATTGCACATTATTTGCACTGTAGGCATGTGCCATTATTGCCTGGTCTGCTCCGCCTGCTGATGTTCCTTCTTTATAATAGTGTAATTCCTCCCCAATGCAGTATTGGAAAAAGCTCCTGGTTTGCACATGGTGGAATTGGTGTGGTACTACACCCCGATTGCCTTATTGGTGAACGAGTATTGATTGGACAGGGCGTCACGATAGGAGGCAGTTTCGGCTCCGGGACACCCAAAATAGGAAATGACGTTTGGATTGGACCAGGCGCCAGAATACTTGGAGCCGTAACTGTTGGATGTAACTCGATCATTGGCGCTAATGCTGTGGTAATAAAAGATGTAGTAGAAAATAGTGTGATTGGCGGAGTTCCAGGAAATTAATTAGATCAATCCTCCCGGATCGCTTAATGTTCAAGAAGGTAAGCTAGTAGCTGATGAGACGCCAGTAACACTGAGGAATTCTTGATTTTCATACTTAATTTTCTCAAGCTTTCCTATAACTCATGAATCAATATTGTAGATTGTCGAATTATTACTTCAACCCAGACGACACAATTATTTTTATCATAACAAGACACTCTCACACCACACGGAAAATCATCCCAAATTTCCAATCCTGTGATGTGGTTATCCACCGATGCTCGTCCCCACTATAAGGATTACTGATAAAGATCCGGTTTATCGGAAGATTATAATCTCCATATTCGGTCCACTGTGATCGACAATTACTTGACCATCAACAGCTGCCCAATAGCGTCCGTCACTATCACTTGATCGGTGCCAGTAAACTTCAAATTTAGACCACTTATCAACCGGTACTGGAACAACATGATTTTCTTCACGCCAGTAATCGACTGGTGTGAACGGACCATTGGCAACATTATCACCCTTTGTAGTCCAATAAAGTTTATTATCAGGTCCCTTCATCACATAGACGGTAATACGATAATCACCATTTCCTGTATTTGCGTAACCCCTGTCTTGAACTCAAAATGAGCACGCCATTGCGCACCTGATACTGTACTATCCAATTGCGTTTCCAAATCAGCTTGATACTTGAACCAGTAAGTTATGTACAAGTCCTTAACATCACCAATATTCCACGGTCTCCTGATTAACAATGGTGCTTGCGACCCTCCTGTTCCTAAGACTCCCTTTATTTTTACTTGTTGGAAAAGCTCATTAACTAAATCTCCCTTGGGTCCAGTTACCTGCCTGATCTTACTGGTCATGTAATTTCCAATTGTAGAGGGGTAATAGGATCAACAGTAATCCACTGGAGACCAGAAAATCCGAACCCAAGGCCGAAACCGGCCAAGTATATCCAGTTTCTTTATCTGTGCCATTTAGAGCTTGCCATGCTCCGTTAGTATAGAAGTTAGTTAATGACCCAAGTGAGACATCAGTTCCAAAATTTGATTTAAAAAGTAAATTTGCTGCGTAAAGCGCTGGAGTAAAAGATATAGCTATAGAAAAAATTAATAACATAATCATATTACCCATAAATTGAGCATTGCTGCTCGTACTTAATTTTCCAATTTGCAATAGCTTATTGCCGATCAATGATACAAAATTGGTAATTAATAATGTCTGTCTATTGATTTCCATATCTGCTCGGTATAAACATAATTCTTCAATATTGTTGTAATCAAATAAAACCAGATACTTTATTAAGTCCTTTTTCAAATTCTATTAAGTCACATTATCGATCGCTTATAGATACGCTGAGAATTATAGTAACTCATATAAGCGTTGTAGTCACTGTAGTCACCTCGGAAATTTGATCCAAATAAACAACCCCGTGGCAAGACCACGGGGTATTAGAAAAGCTCAAGTTGACGCAGCTCTTCTTTTGGTTTGCCTTGATTCTTTACATAACGCTCAACTACACCCCAATCCGCTCTTTCCCCTACAGTTGCAACATAATAGCCATCTGTCCAAAACTCACCACCCCACAAATCTCGTTTCAAATCCGGCTTCTTCTTAAACAATTCCCACGCTGTTATGCTTTTGAATATCCTAACAATCTGACCCGGTGCAATTTTAGGATGGGCCGTACAAAGTATATGTACGTGATCTTTGTCACAACCTATCTGCCCAAACTCAATGTCGTATCGTTCTTCTATCTCTTTCGCTGTCAGCATAATAATTCTTACAACCGCTTCGTCTAACAGTCCACGCCTGTATTGCACAGGAAATACAATGTGATAATGTATCTGCCATGCACAGTGGCTCGCTTTCTCTACAACATCTCGCATCCCAACATTCTAAAGCCTACTTAGATCCCCGTGGCAAGACCACGGGGAATCGCAAGTTTAAAGTAGAGTTTTCTTAACCAAAAGGAGCTCTATGATGAAGAAATCGAAGTACAGTGAACAGCAAATCATTGCCTTGCTCAGGGAAGTCGAGCTAGGCGCCAAAGTCAACGAGACCTGCCGCAAGTACGGCATCAGTGATGCGACATACTACAAATGGAAATCCGCTTACGGGTGGTATTATGGATGCATCGCAACTCAGGCATCTGAAGGAACTTCAAGCCGAGAACGCCAAGCTCAAGAAGATGTGTGCTGAGCTGGCACTCATGCACAATGCGCTGCAGGATGTTGTCACAAAAAAGCTATAGCCCCGGCGAAAAAGGTTGAGATAGTTCAGTTTATGACTGCGGAACATGAGTTATCCTCCCGTCAGGCCTGCCGGGCGATCCGGATGGCGAGATCGTTACTCTATTACCGGGCCAGCAGCAAGAATGACGAAGGCGTGATCGAAGCCATCAACGCTTACATAGCAAAGAATCCCAAACATGGATTTGGTTTGCTGGGTGGATTCAACCGGTCGTCGCAACACATTTGATTATGGAGGTGTTTATGGGACGACCAGCAGGATGGATGCAAAAGTTGACGAAGAGAGGAGCGATGCGCTCGCCAGGTGCGCCGTCACTTCGCAGTGAGATTGAGCGGCTATTTTGGGAGCAGATTGCAACTGGTATAACAAGCGAGAAAGCGGCAGAGGCTGTTGGTGTGTCGTCAGCGGTGGGTACCCGCTGGTTCCGTTATCGTGGCGGGATGCCATTATTTATGTCTAACCCCATATCAGGAAGATACTTGTCATTTGCTGAACGAGAAGAGATTGGACTGCTACGAGTGCAAAGTGTTGGCGTGCGTGAGATTGCTCGCCGTCTTGAACGAAGTCCGTCGACAATTTCACGGGAGCTGACTCGTAATGCTGCGACTCGTAGCGGTCGGCTCGAGTATCGCGCTTCTGTCGCACAGTGGAAGGCGGAACTGGTTGCCAAGAGACCGAAAACGGCTAAACTGGTGACTAACCCTCGGTAAACAACGCTAGAAATTCTTACAATGCGCAGCGTACGCCAAGCGCTGTCAAGAATGAACGAATCCGGCACTGGAATGACACCCCCCTTTGATTCCAACAAGGTGAGCACGCGAAAAAATATTTCAATTTAACCATTCGAGCCTGTCAACGAATAAAAAGCTGCTTCGTTAATTGCTCTCGAATACAAGGCCCTCGGTTTTATGTGAAATCAGAGAGGCGATTTGAAAGAATAAAATTTAATGTGCTAGCTGCCCGCTTGCTATGAGAAAACTTAATATTGCCTATACTTGCAATGTCAGAAAGCCATGGATGGAGGATGAGCGCTATGGCGAATTCGAAGGTCCGGATACGATCGCAGCAGTAACAGCGGCGCTGGAACGCATCGGTGCAAATGTGGAATTGATCGATGTGGGACCTGACATTTATTCGCAACTGCAAAAACGCAAGCATCAGATCGATTTGGTGTTCAATAACAGCGAAGGTCTCGATGAAAAAGAATTACGCGAAGCCATTGTCCCTTTCTTTTGCGAACACTTGCATATTCCATATACCGGCAGCAGCCCTAAGACTTTCATCAATAAAATGGATAAAGCAACGGCCAAAAAGATCGTCGCCTATGATGGCGTACCAACCGCGCAATTCCAGCTCATGGCGCCCGGCGACCGGCTTGGTAACTTATCCTTCCCTTTGATGGTCAAGCCGTATAGTGAAGGCACCAGTATCGGTATCAGCCAAAAAAGCAAAGTAAACTCGATTGCCGAGCTGAATGAAGCGGTGGATGCGATTTATGCGCAATTCAATCAGCCAGCGTTGGTCGAAGAATTTCTGCCCGGCGCCGAGTATACGATCGGTTTTATCGGAAATTTTGTGCTGCCCATCTTGGAAATCGATTTTGCCAAGATTCCCGGACAACCACACGTTCGTGATCCGCATGTGAAAGACATCGAGAATCCTTATATTTCACATCTTGATTGGAGCGAGAAAGCGAAGAACTACGCCAAAATCGCCATCGCAGCGCACGAAGCATTGGAAGTGCGTGACTATAACCGGATCGATTTTCGCACACGGGATGGTCAGCTTTATTTTCTCGAAGCCAATGTGATTCCGGGTCTCCATCCCACCGAAGCGGATCTCACTACCATGTGCCGGCACGCTAATATTATGCACAACGACATGATCGCATTGATCGTACATGCCGCTGTGCAGCGGCTTTCGCTATCGCGCCCGGAACAATTCACGGAAAAAACGGAATTACTCGCTGAAGTAGCGCATCTTGCTATCGGCAAAGCAGCGCAAGCAGGCACGATTGCCTACCGTGACCGGACATACTCACTGTTGGGAAAACAAACAGCAGAGCAAGCATCATGATCGTATCCATCTCAAAGGAATTATTTCCCAGTCTGGTAAAAATCGCGTTACAGGATATCGGTTCGATGTATCAAGCGGCTATTTATGACGAGTTGGAAGATATCGCGCACGGCAAGAATTTCGGTGTTTGCATGATGGATAGCGGCGAGCCGGCCGGCTATGCGATCGCCAGAAGAACGGTCGACACCTACCATCTGCTGACGCTCGCCGTAGACAAGCAACATCGCGGCAAAGGGTACGGCTCTTTGATGCTGGATAGCATTTTTGCCGAAATCGAGCGCCAGGGAGGGAAAATCCTCAACGTCGTAACCGATGCCGATGCCAACGAAAGCTTGCGGTTTTATCTGAAAAACGGCTTTGCCTTGACCGGCATCGTGCAAGATGAGTTTATTCCGGGCGTAGCCCAAGCGCATCTCACCAGACGGGCGGGCTATAGACCCTACAGCTAGGCAGACAAGAATCGTCAGGTTGCTTGCTATTTTATAACGATGCATTCTACGAGGCGTACACGACCATGAGAATAAAAGCGATCAAAATGGATGGATGTGGTAATTCTTTTCTGGTAGTCGATGAAATGAAAACGCCTCTGATGGGATTTAACCGATCCTTGATTGCAAACGCACTGGCAACGCAGCACGATACCGACGGTATTCTTTTTGTCGACGTGGATCGGCTGCAAGGAACGCCGACGATGAAAATTTTCGATCGTGACGGTACCGAAGAAACCATGTGCGGCAATGGTCTGCGTTGCGCAACGCGATATCTGCATGACATGTACATCCGCAGCGGTAATTTTTCGATTATTACCGGCGACGGCAAAAAGGAAGTGCACGTCATCGACGATCTGACCGAAGTGAATTTAGGCGAAGCACGCGACTACCGGCAGATCAACGATCAGCTGCACTACGTCTTTACCGGTGTGCCGCACGTTGTGGTGATTGGTTCGGAAATGAGTCTGGAAAACGCCAGAATATTTGGCAAATCGTTGCGCGAAGAAAAATCGCTGTGCGAGTTCGTCGGCCATCCGGAAGGCGTCAATGTGAATTTTATCTGGCGCGATGCGGAAGGTATTTCGGTACGCACGTTTGAAATGGGTGTTGAGGATGTCACGCTCAGTTGCGGAACCGGAAGCGCAGCAAGCGCCTATGTTGCATCAAAAGTCTTCGGCACCACCTTACCGATTATGACCAACTCACTGGGCGGCAGCCTGAAAATCACGCAAATCGAGGGACGCTTGTCGATTCGTGGACAAACACGCTATCAAGGTAAAGTCACCGGATTTGTAAATAATATTCATCCTAAGTCCAATAGTCCGATCGATTACCATCATCACTACCCGCAGTACCACTGGTAATTCACAACAAGGCGTGGGTTTTTTAAAGGGTATTCCATGGAATTTTCAATTGTTACATTTTTACTGATCATGGCCGCCATGGCGCTTGCCGATGTGTGCTGGACGCTCTATTTCATCGATGTGGAAGAAAGAAGGGCGCACCCTGCCGCATTCTGGTCCGCGATGATTATTCTGGTTACCGCATTTACCGTCACGAATTATGTTGAAAACAAAATCTACATTGCCGCCGCTTTCTTGGGTGCGTATTTGGGCACATACGTGACTATCAAATGGAAGCTGAAACAAGAAACCGAAATGAAAAACACAGCAACTACGTCAAACGAGACTGAAAAATAACCAACTTCCACCATTCAAATCGCTAGCCCTAAGAAGTCGATCATAGCCTCCTCCATATCTCCACTCGCCACCACTCGCGGCGATTTCAGAAAACAAAATCACGGGCACAGGTTTACAAAGCTGGATGGACTTCAGCATCAGCAACATAAAGTATTCTTTGACAAGATATTCATTTTAATGTAAATGAGAATTGTCTTAATTCGAGAAAGGATATGGATTACTTTTTTATTGATTAAATCATTCAATGCCGGCCGTTGCGGATAAGCCCGGTTGACACCAACTCAACGCACCGGCCAATAATAAAGGAGCTTTATCATGCATAAAATCCGACTCCATCGTGCAGCGCTCGTTACCGGTCTACTTTTAGTTACATTCGCCCTTCCTTCTCACGCTGTGTTATTCAATATCGATAACCTCGTCACTGACGACCAAAGCGCTCATGCCGCACAAATTACCGATTCCGGCCTGATCAATGCTTGGGGATTATCCTACGCACCAACGGGACCATTTTGGGTATCCGCCAACGGTACCGGAACATCTCCTCTATATAGCGTTGACCCGGCGACTCAAGTGACCAGCAAGTTAGCGTTAACTGTTACGATTCCTGGTGCCGGTAATGTCACGGGCCAGGTTTTCAACGGCACGAGTGCTTTTAACGGCGACCGGTTTCTGTTCGTCAGTGAAGACGGTACCGTTTCCGGATGGCGCCCTGCTTTAGGTTCGACTGCCGAAACACTCGCTGTCGCATCCGCTACTTCGCTTTATAAAGGCGCAGCCTTCAGCACAATTGGCAGTGATAGCTATCTGTACGCAGCCAACTTCCATACCGGTGCAGTCGATGTATACAAGGGCTCCACACTGTCTCCGGCACTCACCGGCACATTCACCGATCCTAGCTTGCCATCGGGTTATGCGCCGTTCAATATCCAGAATTTGGATGGTACGCTTTATGTGACTTATGCTCAGCAAGATCCACTCTCACCGGATGAAGTTGCCGGACCAGGGCTAGGTCTCGTGGATGCATATGACCAACAGGGAAATTTCCTTGCCCGCATCGCCACGGGTGGCAGCTTGAATGCGCCTTGGGGTTTGGCGATTGCACCGTCTTCCTTCGGCTCAATGGCCGGTGCGCTGCTGGTCGGTAACTTTGGCGATGGCCACATCAGCGCCTTTGATCCGGCAACGCATGCATTTTTAGGACAGGTTCTCGGCAATGACGGTAATCCACTTGCAATCGACGGGCTTTGGGCGATATCACCCGGCAACGATGGTTTGGCTGGAAGCAGCCATTTGCTGTATTTCACCGCCGGTCCTGACGATGAAAGCCATGGATTGTTCGGCGTGTTGACACCGGTTCCGGAACCATCAGTCTACGCTATGCTGCTCATCGGTTTAGTTGTGATCGGTAGTGTATTCATACGCCGCAATCCGAGCTAGCTGATCGTCTTAAAACGACTCTACCGTTTAAGGAAACTCTGAGAAAGGTAGCGAGCGACGACCAGGCACGCAGTTTACAAATGATAAACGAGCTCTTGAGCCTGATTTCAACGCAGCATGACCGAGCATCGCAGTTTCTCGGAGCTTTCTTAAACAGCTAAAATACAACATGCGCTGCGCTGTTTTTATTCAAAATTGGAAAGGTGCGCGGAGTCTCATAAAGTTCCGGTATTCCATACTCGCTTTCCCGCAACCGGCGGAGTAAACTTGATACAGCTTTTGTCAGGAAAATGATTCATCTTGGATCATTTTCCGATACCGCCACTACTATCAAGCCGGAAGATTTCTACAAATCATTGCAAAACGGAATCGCATGCAGAAGATTGTGGCGAATTTCGATTAATTATCAGAAAGGATATTGATGATGAAAAAAATTCTCATGCTCGGCTCACTCGTAGCTTCCGTGATTCTCTATGGAACCTATATGATGACTGGCAATGGATCGTTATTGGCTTTCGTATTGCTCGGGCTGCTGATCTCGTTTGTCTGTGCCATGCTATTTCTGACGGATAAATAGCGATTGAATCCAAAATCGCCATCGGATTGCGAGATCACGATAGCAATATGTAAAACAATCTGGAAACTTCACGCCATCTCGTATTTAAAACCGGGCCGGAACATTGCTCAGACCCCGGGATTATCACCTCACTGATGGACTCACCGGCAATCACTGCACAACAAGTGCTAAGCTGAAACTTTATACTGCGGTGTGATTCTCTCACAATCCATTCACTGCTCTGATATTTCCGAAATAAGATTCATATGAGTCGAGAAAAATGAAATCAGTGAGGCGCGCCCCACTTTCAGGGCAATTTGTAAGTTTTACGGGCAACAATTCGCCTCACACTTCGTGTGTTTCAGTTAATTTAAAGCGAAAATCCAGCGCGGAAATGATCCTGTTGCCACCTCCACACCAATGCGGAAGAATCTAAGGAAAATGCTTATTGTATTTTCAATTAACCCCTCCTATTATCACAAACGTGATAAGTAACTAAAACTCACTTATCTCAAGTAGTGAAGTATTGAATAACCAAACTTTCAGGAGGTTATCATGCGACGCATCTATTTTCTTGCCCCCGATCTTGCTGTAACTAAGAATGTTGTTAATGACTTACTACACGCAAAAATCGATGAAAAACATATCCATATCATTGCCAAACGCAACACACCCTTAGAAGACCTTCCAGAAGCCAATCTTTTACAAAAAAGTGATTTCATTCCAGCAATTGAACAAGGAATCGCAGTCGGCGGATCAACCGGCTTGCTCGCGGGATTGGTTGCAATTATGCTTCCGCCTGCTTCAACAGTGATTGCAGGCGGTGTATTGCTTGCCAGTACAGTCGTTGGGGCCGGTGTGGGCGCATGGGTGAGCGGTATGGTAGGGATGAGTATTGGAAACAGACAAATTAAAGAGTTTGAAGCTGCTATAGAAGCGGGTAAATTTCTGGTATTGGCCGATGTTCCGGCTAATCGTGTTAATGAAATTGAGGAGTGTATAAAACAGCATATTCCTCAGGCAGAAATCGAAAGTACCGAACCCAGAATACCTTCCTTTCCATAAGGGCAAATCTTTAATCTTCTCCTGCTGTGGAAAATTGCAATAATTCGAGGCGATCTATCGAATTGTAATTTTCCACTTTCTATTGTTTTTGGGAGCCATCATGAATCATATGCCTGAGAAAACAATGTTTCCCGATCCTAAGTATAAAGTCTATGTAAGCTATAACCACTGCATTGAAGATCAGGAATACCGGAATCATTTCGAAGAAATCCTCTTGGCCAATCAAGATATAGTCATTATGAAATCAGCTCAAATTGGAAACATAGAGCCTGGTCTTTCCGTAGAAACCATTCGGCAATTGATAAGAGAGAAATATTTGAAAGATTCGACTGTCACAGTCGTTCTTATCGGCTCCAATACGTGGAAACAAAAACAGGTCGACTGGGAGATAGACGCAAGTATCGAAACAACGCAGAACAACCAAATTTCCGGATTACTAGGGATAATCACCCCCTCATATCATAAAAATGATACGTTAGAATACAATGAACACACCATTCCACCGAGGCTATATGACAATACTAGATGCGGCTTCGCCAGTATTCACTTCTGGGATACCGATCCGTTCATTATTCAGGAGTGGATTCACGATGCCTTCGAGAGAAGAACCAGATTTGATCCCGATAATTCGCGCCCAAGTTTTGCAGAAAATTTACTGGGGAGTGAGTGGCATTCATAAATAAAATAGAAGGGGCTGTAGTAGATCAAGTTAAATCTGAGTCCAAAGTTTGAGTATTTTTAGTTGTTGTTTAGGTGTTCCATAATTGAATCTGAATTCGCATTCTTTGAGAAACAGTGGAAATGATTCTTTAGGAATGCCATTGTATTTTCTTAAGACGCGTTTAGCCTGATTCCAAAAGTTCTCAATGCCATTGATGTGATTCTTACCTTGAGCAAAGAGTGTGGAATGATTGATCCGTTCATGGTAAAAATGATTCACATCAAGCGCATTGTAACTGCGATAACAATCTGTATAAACTACGCTGTCAGGTGCTATTTTTCTAGTAATGAGCGGCATCGACGTTTCTGTCTTGGTATCTCCAACGACCTTCGTATAGACCTTGCCACCACGTTTTAATATGCCAAACACCGCAACCTTACCTGCAGCACCTCGACCTCGTTTACCTTTACGGATACCGCCAAAGTAGCTTTCATCCAACTCCACCACACCATCAAAGATTTCGTGAGATTCCTGTTCCAAATGGTAAACAATTACTTCGCGTATTTTGCGATAAAACAGGACTGCACTATTCGTGTTGTCCAGTATATCGGCTGCCGATCTTGCTGTAACTTCCAATACAAAATATTCCAGCAGCTTTAATTGTGTTTTCTTTTAATAATCTACAATAGCTTATCTTCATTCAGCTAGCTTAGCATCTAAGCTAATCTACTACAGCCTCAAATTGAATATTCCGGAACGTGAAAGGACGCAATGTATAAGTTAGGCAATTATATAGTCGCCCCTGCAAAATTCACACAGTCATGCCGACAAACGAACGTTTTGTGTAAAAGGTGTTGATCAGTTGCAGCAGCGCAAGTCGCAATAAAGAATTCTTGATGCCCAAACGGTGTATAGCTCTCATCAGCCAGCGCAGATTGTAGCCAGCCGCACATAACACAGCGTGCAGTGCATCACCCAACTGACCTGGTAACCAGCAGCGATCCATTCGGTGATCCGACTTCAGATGCCCGATTGCAGGTTCCACGGCCTGCCGGCGCTTGAGCCAGCGCCGCTGCGGTTTCGTCAGCGACTTGTACTTGCCGCGATGGATGATTTCCACTGCCGGATTGTCAGCATCCACTCCCCGGAACCCGAGATCGGCAATAACCTGCTTCGGTATTGATCCGGTATCTTCGAGTAGCCTGTGCGTTTGTTCGAGCTGTTGGTGGAGAATATGACCATCGTAGGGATTGCCAGGAAAGGTTCTGGCACCGACTATCAGGCCGCTTTTGTGCGTAACAGCAATGCCGGCTTTAACTCCGAACTCGTAAGGTTTGCGTGCTTTGCCCTTGCCGATGCATTCGGCTTCCGGTGCGTGCAATGCATAGAGTTTGTTGTTGTCCTTGGGTTGCTGCTTATGAATCCGTCCTGCCCGTTCCAATAGCGTGGTCAATTGCTGCAGCGATGCGGCACAGACCGTCGTCACGGTTGCCAGTTTGCGCTGGATCTCCCGCAGCACGATACCAAGGATCGTGCGTTGGCGTTTAACGGTTTTGTGCAGACGCCGCAATTGCCTGGCGTGGGCATAGCCGCCTGCCCTTCGGCGCAGCGCCTTGCCTTCTTTGGCGTAGGTTTGCTTCAAGGTGATGCCAGCCCGTCTGGCTGCTTGCACAATCTTGCCGCGAGCAATTTCCAGTAACCGGCTATCCACCGGATGCGCAATTGCCTTTCCTGAATTGTCGTGTCAACAATCACTCGTTTGAATTCAGCCGGTTTGACCGCCTTGGTGTGCACCGCAGTGTCAATCGTTGCCTTCAGCAGCTTCTCAACACCAGCTTCACCAATGGCGGTGCGGAAACGGCCAATCTGGGTGGCATCACACGGCAACTTCGATGTGTAATATTCCTCGCCGCTGAAATACTGCCACACCACATTCTCCGGCCAGCGAACCACCAGCTCTTCGTCACTGAGGTTGAACGCATGCTTCAGATACAGCAACGATGCCATCAACCGGATCGGCAAGCGGGGGCGACCCGCAGTGCTCACGCCCCCACTGGCAATCGCCAATGTTGTGCCAAAAAGATCGTTGATCTCCAACACTTCACCCTGACGGTTTTTACGCTCAAAAGCAGGGACAAGTGCTGCTTCAATATCAGCCCACGGCAGTCGATTCGACAGCACTGCCAGGGGATGACGCAGATCAATTATCTGATCGAGACGCGCTCGGAAAAAATCATCGGTCGGCATTTCAGTTCCTCTTGATTCTCTCAGTGTTTTGATGCGAATAGTATAAATTCTCAGGGATCAATGCCGTCTAAAATTTGATGATTCCTGCAGTTCATGCAAGCTCTAAGTGTTTTGCAGGGATGACTAAATAGCAAAGAATTTCGTGGATTCGTTATTTCTGATGAATTTGCACCTGCAATTTTCATAAATGGCGACGATACGAAATACGCCAACATATTTACTTTGGCGCATGAACTTTCCCATATATGGCTTGGCGAATCAGGTATTTCTGATGCCGATATAAGCTCCAGAAATATAAATGAAACAAGATGCAATACTATTGCAGCAGAAGTTCTTGTGCCATCCAAGGATTTTATGCATCAATGGGGAAACACTAGTGCAGATTTTAGAGAAAAAATATCAGTTTTAAATAAATCGTTCAAAGTTAGTGAATTAGTTATTGCAAGAATTGCCCTGACAAACGGAAAAATTTCTCAAGATAACTATAGAACAGTTTATGCGGAAGTGATTAAACGATGGCGAGAAAAGAAACGTAAAGACAAAGAAAAGGAAAGCATAGTACCATTTGCGATTACATTACCGATAAGAAATAGTAGTCGTATCACTAATACCGTAATCGAATTAGGGCCTGTTAACACTATTTGATATAATACGGTGATGGAAATCACCGAAACTCAATATCAACAGATCGAACACTGCATGCCGCGCCAGCGTGGCAATGTCAGTCATTCCAATCTACAAATTCTCAATGCTATTCTGTATGTTACCGAGCATGGTTGCAAGTGGCGCGGACTACCCAAGCGTTTCGGTAATTGGCATACCATCTACACTCGAATGAATCGATGGGCGAAAAGCGGCGTGCTTCAAAAAGTTTTTGAGCAGCTGCAGCATCAACAAATCATTCGCATCAAGATTGAAGCCGTTTCGATGGATAGCACCAGCATCAAAGTGCACCCTGATGGTACTGGTGCATTAAAAAAACGGCCCGCAATCCATCGGCAAATCCCGAGGTGGCTGGACCACTAAAATTCATCTGGTTGCCGCAGATACCAGAACAGCCATAACTTTTCCTTATCTCCGGGGCATACACATGACGCACCGGAAGGACGACAACTCCTGTTAGCACTCGGCCCCGTCTCTTCTCCTACTCATCTGCTGATGGATCGCGCTTATGAGGGTGATCAAACCAGACAGCTTGCATTGGAGCTCGGTTATATCCCGGTTGTCCCACCCAAAACTAATCGGCTGGAGCTCTGGGAATATGACCGCGCCATGTACAAAAAACGCAATGAGATCGAAAGATTATTCCGCAGACTCAAGGGATTCCGTCGAATATTCTCCAGATTCGACAAACTGGATGTCATTTTTCTCTCATTCATCCATTTCGCTCTCATCGTCGAAGCACTTAGGTAGTGTTAACAGGCCCTAGTTAAAAGTAATCGGTTGGGGCCTAGCGAAGCGGCAATTATTCTAAACATCAGTGCTGCCACAGTTGCATCAATATCTTTATGATTAATAGGAAATATTTATTTGATGCTAATGCACTAATAATGGCAAAGAATTTTCATTATTCACCGAGCTTTTGTCAGGCTTTCTGGGAATGGATTGTTGCTGGCAACAATAACTCAGTTTTCTTCACTATCGATAGAGTTGCTGATGAATGCAAATATAAAAAAGATTATCTTTGTGATTTTATTGAAGAGAATAACGATAGCTTTGTGAAAAACACAAATAACTCGGATATTCTTGGAAGATACTCAGAAATTCAGGTTTGGGCCAATACGATTTGGGTTAATGGTAAAGATAAAAATAAAACAAAAAAGCATTAGAAGTATTCGCTCTTGAAAAAACTGCTGATCCGTGGCTTGTAGCATATGCCAGCATTTATAAATATCAAATCATTTCAAATAAAGTGCCAAGCCCGAATTCACAAACTTCAGTAAAACTTCCAGACGCAGCGCAAGCTTTCGGGGTTAGTGTTGTTAAATTGCACGAGGTGTTAAACGTATATTCTGGACACAATTTCTCTTTCAAGGCATCATAATCTATGAATACTTCAGACAAGAAACAAGATGAAAACATCAAATTAGTTAATGATGTTCTTCGTCGAATGCTATCAACGCCGCCACAAACACAAAAGCTAAAGAAAGAAGCAAAGAAATCAGATAAGTAGTTATTAGTTATATATTTTTTTGTATTTTGTGTTTCTTAAGTATATAATTACCATTAGAAAAGCTCAAGTTGACGCAGCTCTTCTTTTGGTTTGCCTTGATTCTTTACATAGTCGCCCCTGCAAAATTCACACAGTCATGCCGACAAACGAACGTTTTGTGTAAAAGGTGTTGATCAGTTGCAGCAGCGCAAGTCGCAATAAAGAATTCTTGATGCCCAAATGGTGTATAGCTCTCATCAGCCAGCGCAGATTGTAGCCAGCCGCACATAACACAGCGTGCAGTGCATCCCCAACTGACCTGGTAACCAGCAGCGATTCATTCGGTGATCCGACTTCAGATGCCCGATTGCAGGTTCCACGGCCTGCCGGCGCTTGAGCCAGCGCCGCTGCGGTTTCGTCAGCGACTTGTACTTGCCGCGATGGATGATTTCCACTGCCGGATTGTCAGCATCCACTCCCCGGAACCCGAGATCGGCAATAACCTGCTTCGGTATTGATCCGGTATCTTCGAGTAGCCTGTGCGTTTGTTCGAGCTGTTGGTGGAGAATATGACCATCGTAGGGATTGCCAGGAAAGGTTCTGGCACCGACTATCAGGCCGCTTTTGTGCGTAACAGCAATGCCGGCTTTAACTCCGAACTCGTAAGGTTTGCGTGCTTTGCCCTTGCCGATGCATTCGGCTTCCGGTGCGTGCAATGCATAGAGTTTGTTGTTGTCCTTGGGTTGCTGCTTATGAATCCGTCCTGCCCGTTCCAATAGCGTGGTCAATTGCTGCAGCGATGCGGCACAGACCGTCGTCACGGTTGCCAGTTTGCGCTGGATCTCCCGCAGCACGATACCAAGGATCGTGCGTTGGCGTTTAACGGTTTTGTGCAGACGCCGCAATTGCCTGGCGTGGGCATAGCCGCCTGCCCTTCGGCGCAGCGCCTTGCCTTCTTTGGCGTAGGTTTGCTTCAAGGTGATGCCAGCCCGTCTGGCTGCTTGCACAATCTTGCCGCGAGCAATTTCCAGTAACCGGCTATCCACCGGATGCGCAATTGCCTTTTCCTGAATTGTCGTGTCAACAATCACTCGTTTGAATTCAGCCGGTTTGACCGCCTTGGTGTGCACCGCAGTGTCAATCGTTGCCTTCAGCAGCTTCTCAACACCAGCTTCACCAATGGCGGTGCGGAAACGGCCAATCTGGGTGGCATCACACGGCAACTTCGATGTGTAATATTCCTCGCCGCTGAAATACTGCCACACCACATTCTCCGACCAGCGAACCACCAGCTCTTCGTCACTGAGGTTGAACGCATGCTTCAGATACAGCAACGATGCCATCAACCGGATCGGCAAGCGGGGGCGACCCGCAGTGCTCACTCCCCACTGGCAATCGCCAATGTTGTGCCAAAAAGATCGTTGATCTCCAACACTTCACCCTGACGGTTTTTACGCTCAAAAGCAGGGACAAGTGCTGCTTCAATATCAGCCCACGGCAGTCGATTCGACAGCACTGCCAGGGGATGACGCAGATCAATTATCTGATCGAGACGCGCTCGGAAAAAATCATCGGTCGGCATTTCAGTTCCTCTTGATTCTCTCAGTGTTTTGATGCGAATAGTATAAATTCTCAGGGATCAATGCCGTCTAAAATTTGATGATTCCTGCAGTTCATGCAAGCTCTAAGTGTTTTGCAGGGATGACTCTGTAACTCCCTCGGAAAGAACCTCATTTTCTCTATTGTGTGTCACCAAATGAAAACCTTACGATTCAATAACCGATTCAGTCTTTCCCGTTCATCTCTATAGAAAGGTTTGATGAAATAAGATATCAACAAAAAAAGGCCACAAGAAAAAATCGCCATGAGAAACAAATCCAGCCAACTCTGTATCGACAATGGGAGTCGTTGTGCAAAAGTAAATCCAATCACAGCTGCTACAATAAGCTTAAAGAATCCAGCAAAATCAAATCTATAGGTAGTAGTATGAGTTAAAACAATAATAAGTGTACCACTAAATAATATTTGGCTCATAACAATCAAAATGATGACACTCCACAGACCCTGTCCGGATTCGAGCAGCAAATAAGCCATTGGTAGAACCAGCACACCCATAACCGCTCCCCAGGAACATAGATGGCTTTTTTCGCTGATTACTGCCACGATTTCCAATAACTGGCGCTGACTCAACGGTACTAGTGCTAGCAACAAGCCCGCCAAGTAATAATCTGCTTCATCGAATTTGCCGCCACTAAGCAAGCTTGTCAACTCGCTCCCGGCTAGCCAAACAAAAATTAATATAGGCATTAGCACGAACATGCTCAGTTTACCCACGAGATTGGTATTACGTGTTAATTCCGTCATTCCCCTTTCACCCACAAAAGAAGCCACCAGCTTAGGTCGAATTAAATTCGACAACAACGCAGCCGGCAAATAATTGGTAACTTGTACATATAAGTTACGTAAAAAGCCAAATAAAGCTGCGGCCTCCAAGCCAAGATAACGTTGAATGAGAAAAACAAACACTTGCGGATTATAGGTCTGAGTGATGAGATTACCGAGATACATGTAACGCGCAACACGCCACATCTCAGACCATTTCGGTGACTGCCAACCATCTTTTCCTTGTAAATCGCGATACATTTGCAAGTACTGAATTAATCCATGCAATGCCAGTATAGTACCGAGCAACGATGCTACCAACTCGGCAAACACAACATAATACAAATGGACTGCACCCTGAGATATTTCAATACCAATTAGCAGCAAGAAGGCTAGATTACGCAATACTTGACTAATTTGCGCCCGGCCTTGCTGCATTAAAGGTCCCAGAATGCTTTCTCGAATATACCGCCCTAAACCTTCAATAAGCAATAGCAGTAAATATAATTTAGCCGCATCTGTGTATTGTGCAAGCTCCGACGGCAATAACCATGGTACTGCCGCCAACAACAATAATGCACCTGCAATGAGAAATAGGCTAATCCAGGCAATAATTTGCCACACAAAATGTATCAACATTTTTCCGTTGGCATACAATCGAAATTCCGGCAAGTAACGTGCTGATACCCATGGTAGACCCAGTGCTGTAATAGCCAATGTGATTTCCATTCCAGCCACAAATACCACATAAGCACCATACTCTTTCGTCGGCAACAGACGCACCAACAAAAGTAGAATGATCAGGCTTAGCAGAGCTGAAGCAGCCTTACCAGCGAGGAAGTGTAACGTGCTACGCTTAAACTCAGAGCTGGAATACGGTGATGGAACGCTCATGAAAGTTATCTATCTTTAATTTCACTTATAAGTAGAAATAGAGATCGAATAACACTATGCAACAGACAACATCCTTTACATTTTCGATGCTAGTGCACTCTTTTGCTCCATCCGAGACATTACTCACTTACTGTGCACTGTCCGATCAAAATGCGCTCGCATTGAAAATTCGGATTTATTTGTGTTCCTAATCGGCTTTGCTCCTCTATCCATTACATAGATAAAGTAAGCTATGACTCCAAAAAAACTACCTGTAAGGACAGTATCAGTATCGATAGTCGATTCGAACATCGCTCGCACAAAAAACGCCACCATTAGAGCAATGCTTCCTCCATTTGTATTTTTAGATGCTCGTAATGAATAACGTACTAGGAAAAATAAAAATATCAATAAAGTTATCAATCCGACAAAGCCCGAACGACTAAAGATCTCAAGAAATAAATTATGAGCACTTGTCGCACCACCAAATCCGGATCTCAATCTAACTTGTTGATTCCAAAAATCTCCTCCCTGACCAAACAGTGGATTTTCCATTCCGGCTGCAATCGCCACTTCCCATATATCGGTCCGACCAGTTGCGCTTGACAGGCCATAAACTGCGTTCGCGCTTAGGTTACGATTTAGTGCAGTAGAAATACCCCAATCATAAAACATTGTCCAAACTGCGATTACTGCGAACAAAGCAGAAAAAATAACAACTAAACCAATTACAATCTCGCGGCTATACCCTGATTGATCGCGACTTTTCGCCAACATATGCCCAACAAAAATGATTACGAGTCCTATAAATGCAGCCAAAATAGAAGTCTTGGATTGAGTCATAATCAATGCCAATCCGGTAACAATCAAAATACTTCTTCTCAACCACACTCTTGCTGATGGTTCAGCGGCTTCGAGTAAAAAGAGAACGCAGGCCGCTGCCCCAAGTGTGTTTGCATGAGATGTTACCCCCCAAAGCCGTATATTAAATCCCGGAATCAATCCATCGTTATAGCCAATTTGCAGGGCAAGATGTGGTATAAGTGCCGCTGCAATCAGACTGGAAAACACGATAAAAACAAGACATAGCTTAGCTACCGTAACTGGATCGATTTTCGATAATCTAATCCAAAGAAATATTGCAAGATATACAAAAAATGAATAAATCAGGTTGATATGGAAATAATAATGCTTACCTAAAAAGATCGGAAGAATATTAACCGCAATGAGGAATGCCATAAATGCAATAACGATGTCAGTAGGTGGTTCAAATTGCTTATTTCTAAATCGACATGCTTCTTTGACTTTATCTCGCAAAAAAAAGAACCAAGTCACGCTTAAGGCGAAAGAACATCCAACGATCACCGCAAGTAGCACTTTGACTAACAGGTATCCTTCGAGCCCGCCTTCTGATGTAACGGTTAACCCATCACTTCCAGCAGTCAGAATCCGTCCAGAAAAAACTATTGTCGCTATACTCGCAACTGCCATTAAAAACATCAGAAAACTCAATGACCAACCGGGCCATCGCACCGCACTCGCCGCCACGACAGCAATGGCGACAACCAAGAAAATCGCTAAGAGAAATGCCGCAAATGAAAATAAAGTAAAAGCTAACATACGCAATCACCTGTCATGATCAAAGCTAACTGCATGAACTATCCATTACTCCTGTACCATCAATTCAGCGACATATACATATATATATAAAATATAACTAAGACTCTAATTACATTGAACTCAAATCCATAGTAAAAAGAACAGTACCACGAAATGCGATAGTATTAAACCCACTGCCTCAAAACCAATAGAAGTAAAGCGCGGAATAATAATTAAAATCGATTTGACAAGATCAAACTATAAGAGAATAGAAATTGAAACTTATATTTCACTAAAAACTCCCGTCAATCGAGTACGTCCTTTAGTATCGATTGCTGACAGCATATCCTGAATAAAATTAGTCTGCAATCGGTAGGCTTTCTCTTTGTCAGTATCAATCGTAGATACACGAACTAACATACCGTCGGGTACACTTCCTGTTAAACCATATCGCAATTGTTGCAATTTTTCTTCAATACCGGGCAAAACCGCTTTGTTACCAATGGTCACCCAGTAAGTTATAGGCTCACTGCGGTTTCCTTTTACCGCTATCAAACGCTTAATCGGAAGTTTCCCATATTGAGTAAGTAATTCATCAGCAAAATTTTTCATAATCTCAAAACCTTGTGCGTAATAACATACTTCCGGCTTATGTATTGCTAGATTGTCACTTTGATCACCTCCATAAGCTACAGAAAGCATAACACGCTCACCCAGTGAGTTGATGTAAGTCCTTGCTAATGTTTGATTATATATTTTATCAAGCATCGCTTGCGTTTCAGCATCCACTTGTAATGGTATTATTGACTTATCAACATGCCAATCTCCAAACTTAGATGGAATCATGAATTCCAGATCAATTTTTTCTTGTTGATCTGCAATCTTACTTGTTGGAGTTAATGCCATTGTCAAAGCACCTGATGACACCATCAATATGCCAAGAATAAAACTAACAATCAGAGATCCTTTCATTATTCTCCCTTTTTATCAATCATATATAACCTTGTTATTTTTTTACTAAACACACATCATTACACAAACTGACTAACTGTTACTTATAGCGGAATGCGATTCTCCAAGAGGTTGTGTTTTAACAAAATACTGCAATACTGCATCAACACCAAGTATTAGTATTAATGCACTAATGAACAAAACCATTCCAGCGAATCCATGCAGAAATCCTTGCCCTGCCGCATCTCCATAATGATAAGTAATCAACGTGAGTACGATAACGCGAATAACATTGGCAGTAAAAGAAATCGGTACAATGAAAATAGCTAATGTTATATTTCGTAAAATTGAAGTATGGTGCACAAGATTCAAATAAAACAACCCGAGTGCTTCCAATGTCAACAATGTTTGAAGCCCAGCACAAGCATCGGCTACAAGAAGTTGATATTGCCCGATCTGTAAAATGACACCATTTCTTGCTATTGGATAATTTGCCCAAAACAAAATATGCTCAGCAACAAACGAAACCGCCATTTTCATGGGCATAGTAAGTAGGCTAACTACTTGCCCTGGTAATGGAATCATAAATAATAAAAAGAATAACGGGAACCACATAACCTTCAAAGCAGTAGAACCTCGTTTAACGAGGAAAATCGCTGCTAGAATCCATATAAAGGAACCCATTTCGAAAACTAATATCTGTTGTGAGCGCCCAAGCACATACAATATCAGAGCTATAAAAAAAATTACCCATCCAAAACCAGAAGCAGATCTCCCTTTACTTCTTCTTATCATCTCAGGCCACTTACGATAAATAAGCCAAAGTGAAAGTAACAAAATAATTGGCCCGTGCGCTTGCTCTTCTTTAGACCATAACCCATTGGCTAAATCATGGAAAGTAGGTATATATAAAATCAATAATCCAAGTAATATTGGCCACCAATCCGAAATAATCGACTTAAAACCATTAGGTAGATATATAAAAGAGAACATAGTTAATTTCTTTTAAAAATCAATTAATACAGAACCCACTACTTCACTACCGCTACACTTGAGTTGCTCATTAATTGCATCGACCTCACTCAATCGAGTATTATTTTTATGAGCGACAATCAATACGCCATCTGTACGCGCAGCAATAGCAAGTGCATCGGCACCACTTGAAACAGCCAATGTATCGTAGAGAATAACATCAAATTGATTGGCAAGCTGATCGTTTAACTCGTCAAATAGATTACGATTGAGAAGCTCCAAAGGATTTGGCGGAAGTGTTCCTGCTGGTAATACTGAAAGATCTATGAATGAATCAATTTTTGCAATTACCTCAGAGACACTTGCACGACCAGCAAGAACATCTGATAGTCCCAATCTATTTCTTAAATTAAATATTTCATGCTGCTGCGGGCTGCGTAAGTTAGCATCTATAAGTAATGTGCGCTCACCGAGTTGAGAAAATACAACAGCAAGATTTGCTGCAAACAGACTCACACCATCGCCCAAATTATAACTGACTATCGCAAGCGCTTTATGGCCCGAAGTAAACCAACGTAACATTAGCTGACTACGTACTGCACGAAAAACTTCTACTTGAGTGCCAAAAGGTTGATAAGCAACAACCAATTCGGGCGAATGATTTCCCTGACCGGGTAATAAGTAGGGGTAATCAAATTGTTGCGCCAAAACTAACTGTATATCAGCTTCAGTAATTAAACCTAATTTAAGCGCAGCATCACCAAAACGTAAACCAGTCTCCTTTTGTAAATGCAGTACACGCTCAGCCTCAACTGGTGTAATTTTTCCCATATCCAATAGAATATGCCCAATACTAAACTTGCGAATATGGGAAGAACTTGCGTTGATAGAACTAGAATCGCTAAGCTTCTTAGTTTCTGAGGAACTTGTAATGCTCATTTTTTCTCCTAATAACCCAAGAAATTCATCGTATCAAACGTGGCCAGCTCAATTGCAAGCGTTTCTGTTTTTCTATTCCTTTGCTTATAACACCTAGCACAGGTACTTGAAGCACATCTACTAGATCTTCAGGGGAACGCACACGCCGATCAATCATTTCAGCTATCAAACCAACCCCCAATCCGATAAGAGTACCCAAAATTACCGATAAGGCTATGTTAAGCAGCAATTTTGGGCTATCAGGTTTTTCCGGAATTTTTGCAGCATCAAGCAAAGAAACACTCGATAAGTTAGCTTGTCCTTCAAGTGTTGTTTGATTTAGACGTTGCATCGCATTGTTATACGCTTGCTGAGCACCCTCCACTTCTTTAAAAAGGAGGTGTAGCTCATTTCTAGCTCGATTGAGCGATAATACCTTTGCTTTCTGTTCTTCAAGTGCTGCGCGTATCTCTCTTTCCTGGCCAGCAGCAGTATGCGCAGTAGTTTTTATATGCTTATTAAGTTCCGCTCTTAATTTATCCACTTCCGCCTTTGCTCCGGCATAACTTGGATGATTAGGTCCCAATTTCTGGGAAACTTCAGAAAATCTGGATTCGGCTTGTGACAAACTTAACTTGAGATTACTAATCATCGCATTTCGAGCAATACTATTAGTTTCACCGCCACGACTATCAATCCCCTGCTCTGAGACTGTCCCCATTAACTCCGCTTGAGCCAATACTAGTTGACTGGAGAGGTCGTTTAAACGCTTTGTTTCAATATCAAGACGAACATCTGCATCAATGATTCCTGCTTCGTGCTGATATTCTGTTAGTTTTCTCTGCGCTGTTTCAAGTCTTTCACGTAACACATTAAGTTGATCAGTAAAATAAGCCGCTGCTTTCTGTGATGGTTCAACAGTGAGACGAATACTTATCTCTTGATAAGCATTCGCAAAAGCATTAGCAATAATTGAAGTAAATTCAGGATCTGCGCCCTTATAGCTAACGCCGATCACACTGCTATCTCGAGAAGTTTCAATATCCAAATTCTTAAGAAGCAAAGCAGCCAACCACTCTCGTAGTCCTAAACTGCTATTACTGTCCTCAAACTGCTTTTTTACTATCTCATTCTGATCAAGCCTGAGTTGATCCACCACCATTAGCGCAGTCTTAGTACTTTTAATGACATCTAATTGGGTCGCCATATATCCTGAGTTTAGTTGCGCCGGTAAAATCATGCCTGTAACAGGATCGGCTCCTTTATAAGTAAGAACGAGCGTTGCGGTAGACTTGTAGCTTTTTGGAAGAAGAAGACTGACTATCAGAGTTGTTGATATTGTAATAATTAATGTAGATAAGATAAGCTTACGACGAGCTAAAATAATTAGAAAAAAACGAGAAAAATCCATGCGCAAAACCTCAGTTTAAACCTGATTGATTACAATATTTACTTCATAAATCTGAAACAAAAATATCGGAATTAAAATCAGAACAGACTCTCTTTGATATAGATCACATCATCCGGTTGGACTAAATCACTAGATTTAGCACTAATTTCTTTTAAGTTACCTTCTGTATCCCGGCGTTGGATCCTTAAACCACGTTCAGTTCCTCGTAGAGTTAGTCCTCCACCTACTGATAGAGCTTGCATCACCGTCATGTTTCGTTCAAGCCTATAAACTCCGGCACGCTGAACTTCACCATATATATAAAATCGATGAGCACGCTCAATGTAGATTAAATCATCACTTCGTATATCTATGTCTCGGGATAAATCACCAGTACGAACCATCTCAAGTACATCAATTACTTCCTTAACAAACTTGTTACCGTCTGAACGAATCAAAGTAACAAGCTCTCCACCTTCAGGAATTATTCCTCCTGCCATAGCGATGATTTCAGTCAGACTGCGTTTCCCTTCAATTGGATAACGTCCCTGATTACGAACATTACCAAGCACGGACACCATCTGGCTTTGCAATGCAGCGGCAACCACTATCACTTGCGGTTTACGCAAAATATCCCGCGTTTCCAGAAGATTGGCTATCTTTCTTTCGGCTTCTGATGGTGTTAATCCATTGACTGCAATTTCTCCTAGTAGCGGAAACGTTATTTTTCCTGTTTCACTCACTTTGGTTTCAGTAGTCATATCAGGATGACCATAAACAAAAATTCTTAATGTATCGCCTGGTCCTAATGCACTTTCCCTAGCTTCTCCTGCAATCGTATTTTCAATACAAGCAACTCCCAGCAATATGATCATTATTGCCAAGACCTTTGTTTTTTTCATAACATTTATCATTAGCCTATAGTCCTTAATTCACACCACATACCATACAAAAGACACTTACGCAGTCCATTAGGAAGCAAAACTCTCAAATAATTCACTTTAGACCCATAATACCACGCTCAATTGAGCTCTCAGAGGCTGGTTCAGTTAGATTCAAATTATTATTTGTTGCATTAGGAGAAGTCGCTGGCACAGCCTGTGGAACAGCTGATTTCTCCACATTACTGGATACCGGTGCTGCAGCATTAAGATATTCTATTTTTGCAGCTGCTCGTAAACGCGCAACTTCTGCGTCGGTTGCTTCCTTATATTTTTGGTTTAGCAGGAATCGTTCAATTTGAGGTACTGCGGTTGCTAGTGTCACTGGACTATCTTTAATCGCATCGACTGAAATTAGTAAGCTATTTTCTTGTTCGTTGACGATAAAAATAGTGTCTTTGTTTTTTTCCTGCAACATCTTCGCCATCTGCGGTGGCAGATCAGTCGAGCTTCGCGACGCTAGGCTCCTAAAATACTGAACTTTATTTTTATCAAGCCAAGACACAACTTGGCCTAAAGACTTGGCAGCATCTATAGTTTTCTTTAGCTCTTCGTTGAGATCTTTAGTTGCGATACGAACTGTTATCAAATCAAATTGTTTACGCTGAGAAAAAAATTCAGGATGTTTCTGGAAATATTCATTAATTTCTGCTTGAGACGGCTTAGCAACTTTACTCGCAATACCTTGCATATAAGCTTGCGCGATCACCTGCGCGTTGGCACGATCGCGTGCTTGCATGACATCAGGAGTACGATCCAACTTGTTACGTATAGCTTCATCAATTATCAATTGACGAACAATTAATGACTCCAGTAATTGTTTACTTGCTGCTTCGTACTGATCAGGACGAATATTGGCACGCTTTATTTCATCATTTAATTGAAGTGTGGTAACTTCCTTACCATTAACACTAACTAGTGCTTGTCCAGATTTTTTTTCTTTTGGCTCATTGCTGTCACAAGCTGCTAGAACCAAAACAGAACCAATCACCAATCCTATCAATGCCACTCGCGTTTTTGCCAATACCATACTATTTCCCTTTGTGATTACAAATATAATGAAATGAAGTAACTTAGAAAATCCAACACACTTCTTATATCGAATACATTAAAAAGTTTTAATGACCATTTAATGATAGTGAGTTGGATACGACAATTAAATTCCAAACTTTAATACTTTCTTTCTTGATGAAAAACACCAATATACATTAACAATCAATAATATACAAATATATTCCAATAATATGCCGAGAACCCGCACGTATTTGTAGAATGCACTTCATAAGCAATTAATTTCTTTACAATTATGCATCATACAACTTTACCTGTTTATTCCATTGAAACCATTTCTATTGTAAGATTTCTACCAAAAGATACTTTAAATTTTCATTTTTTCTTTATTGAGAATTTTAAACTAATTGATTTATTTTAAATTTTGAGTAAATAAAAATTTCTTCCGAGAAAATTTATGATTAAAGCTTATGCAGCGTTTGAGGTGGGCGGAAAGCTCCAGCCTTTCGAGTATGACCCCGGATTATTGAACGATCATGACGTAGAAATAGCCATTGAATATTGCGGCATTTGTCACAGCGATCTTAGCATGCTAAACAACGAATGGGGAATAACACGCTTTCCATTTGTACCAGGCCATGAAATTATTGGCACGATCTCGGCAAAAGGAGCAAATGTACACAGTCTGCAAGTAGGACAACGGGTCGGTCTCGGTTGGCATTCCGAATATTGCATGACTTGTTATAGTTGCTTGTCAGGTGATCACAATCTTTGCGCACAATCGGAATCAACCATTGTTAACCGTCATGGCGGCTTTGCTGACAAAGTTCGCGCTCATGCTGCCAGTGTAATCGCGCTGCCGGACGGCATTGATGCCCAAAATGCAGCCCCCCTTTTTTGTGGTGGAATCACTGTCTTTAATCCCTTATTGCAATTCAATATCTCACCCACTGCAAATGTCGCTGTCATCGGCATCGGCGGCTTAGGGCACATTGCTCTGCAGTTTCTAAATGCCTGGGGTTGTCAAGTAACCGCCTTCACTTCCAGTGATAACAAGAAAAAAGAGGCATTGGCGTTAGGTGCGCATAATGTCTTGGATACACGCGATTCTGCTCAACTTGCCGCTGCATCGAATCAGTTCGACTTAATTCTATCGACAGTCAATGTGAAGTTGGATTGGAATACCTACCTTGCAACTTTGCGTCCCAAAGGGCGGTTACATTTTTTAGGCGTAACGCTAGAACCACTGGATATTAATGTATTTCCACTAATCTCAGGTCAATATTCAATTTCCGGCTCACCTACCGGCAGTCCAGCGAGCATGATCGCCATGTTGAATTTTGTCAAACAGCATAATATTAAGCCGGTTGTTGAGATATTCCCCTTTGACAAAATCAATGAAGCACTGGAGAAGTTAGCCAGCGGTAAAGCAAAATATCGTATTGTTCTTAGCAATCAGTAGAATAACATACTCTAAACAAGTTATTCTCGATCTCAAGCACACCGATCGTATTCATTTTTGCGCATTAGCCAGCATCAAGATTGTATTCCATTGCTTTAATTTCTCGGCAGCTTCTCTCGCAGGCAGCGGTTTACTAAAATAAAATCCTTGATATTGCCTGCATCCGCGCTGCTTGAGAAAATCAATTTGCTCTTTTGATTCCACACCTTCGGCAACCACATGCATATTCAGACTGTGCGCCATCGCGATGATCGCTGTCACTATTGCTGCATCATTTTCATCGATTGCGATATCACGCACAAAAGAGCGATCTATTTTCAATGCATCAATCGTATAGTGCTTCAAATAGCTCAGATTTGAATAGCCGGTACCAAAATCATCAATCGAGATCTTAAATCCCATGGCACTCAATTGCTGCAATGTTCCATTCACCTCTGCAATGTTTTCCGCCAGCATGCTTTCTGTAATCTCCAAAGCCAGACAACTCGCCGAAACCTCGACTTGTTTCAGAATACTCGCCACCTCTTGCACAAAATATTTCTTTTGAAATTGTTTGACGGAAAGATTGATGGCGATTCTGGGCACTTCAAGTCCTTCATCCTGCCACTCTTTTAGCTGCATACATGTAGTTCTGATGACCCAATCTCCAATCGGCAAGATCAAGCCGGTTTCTTCGGCCAACTTAATAAATTGAGCGGGCGAAATCAATCCCTTTTCCGCATGCTGCCAGCGTAGCAACACTTCCAGACCAACCCAATGATGCGTATCCATATCAATAATCGGCTGAAAGTACAGCATCAGCTCGTTATTTCTTATTGCCTTATGCAAGTCATTGCCCAATTCATGTTTTTCTTGCATCAAACGATTCATCTCTGCGGAATAAAACTGGTAGTTGCTGCGTCCTGTTGCTTTCGCATGGTACATCGCCAGATCACTGTGTTTTAGCAGTGCATCCACATCTTTCCCATCTTTGGGATACAAAGCAATGCCAATACTGCTATCAATATGCAACACCCGTTCATTAATGTGATAGGGCTGTGCCAATCCATACAATATCTTTTTCACAATCGATTCGACAGCCGCAACATCGGTGATTTGTGTCAGTATCACGATAAATTCATCGCCACCTTGACGAGCTGCCGTATCCTCGCTGCGTATGCTGGATAAAAGCCTGGCAGCCACCTCCTTCAGCAAAAGATCGCCCAAACCGTGACCAAGCGTGTCATTCACAACTTTGAAATGATCCAGATCGATGAACAAAACCGCGGAAAAATCCCGATGACGCTGATTATGAGCCAGCGCCTGCGACAATCGATCTTGCAGCAATAATCGATTCGGCAAGCCTGTCAGCGCATCATGGTTGGCCATAAAGCTGATATGCCGCTCCAGCTGCTTGCGTTCCAGCCAGAATCTGAAGTCATCTGCTATATGGTCAATAAGATTTTGTTCATCCGGCAGCATGAACGACTTTTCTTCTGTATAGAAAACCTGCAATTGACCACAAACTGTCCCATTTATTTTGATTCTTGCGAAAATACCATGATTAAGATCCTCATTGTAGTTATAAGAGGTATAGCGCTGATCATGAATACTGATCATGCACGCAACATGATCAGGAAACTGCATAGCCGGTATAAGGTGTTCAAAAATTCGCGCGCACAATTCACCGATGGAGCAATCTTGCTCCATCTCGCGGCGGATCGCATACAGACAAGTTCTTTCCTTCAACCTTTCGCGCAGAATCAGTTCCTTCTGCTTACGCGCAGTTATATCCACACGTACGGATATATAGCGAATTATCCGGCCGTTACTGTCTTTGAACGGAACGATGGTGGAATCCACCCAATATAAGCTGCCGCTTTTCCTCCGGTTGCAGATCTCTTTGTGCCAGATTCTTCCATTGATGATCGTTTCCCACATTTCGATAAAAAAATTTTTAGAATGCACACCGGAATTGAGGATACGGTGATCTTGTCCGATCAATTCCTGCTGGCTATAGCCGCTAATCTCGCAAAACCGGTCATTGGCTTCTATAATCCGGCCGGATCGATCGCTCACGGAAACTAATGCAAGCTGTCCGATGGCTTCGAGATACGTCGTTAATTCCGCATAAGTGGTTTGCAATTCCCGGTACAGCAGTTTCAAATTGGCTTTAGAGGCGATCAATGCTTTATTGGCAGCTTGTAACTCTCTATTTGCCGCCAGCAATTCTTCATTGGTCGAATGCAGTTCTTCATTACTGGATCTGAGTTCTTCTTGCGAAGTTTGCATTTCTTCCTGCGTAGTCTGCATTTCCTCGCGCATCAGTTGCAACTCGGTCATCATCGCTGTAACTGCGGCATCGTCCGTTCTTTCTGGCAAATCCATTGCTTGCTCCATTCTCAACAGCTGCAGAATTTCCTCCAAATTCATGACCGGATTTTTCTTGGTGATCGCTGACAGAGAAAAGTCTTGCATCAGATTACGGTTTTCCAGTTGCAGTCCATTGTCAAGCCGTTTGTATATCGCCAAACTGCGTTCCAATGGGGTAAATAACTCGGAGAAATTATCGATAGATTCCGCAGTACCCAGCAGCAAAATACCACCGGGGTTTAATGCATAATAAAATAGGGGCAATAATCTTTTTTGTAGCTCGCGATCCAGATAAATCAATAAATTACGGCACGATAAAATATCCAATTTGGAAAATGGCACATCGGCAAGCACATTTTGCGGTGCGAACACCACCGTCTCGCGTATTGCATTACAAACCCGGTAACCATTTCCCTGCCTGATAAAAAATCGGTTCAAGCGCTCCAATGAAATATATTGACTGATACTCATCGGATAAAGCCCCCGACGGGCTTTTATGATGGCTTCTTGATCCAGATCGGTGGCAAATATTTTCACCGCATACCAGTCTTGCAAGCCGCTTTGTTCCAACGCTTCCTGAAATAAAATCGCAAATCCGTAAGCCTCTTCTCCTGTTGAACAGGCAGGCACCCAGACTCTCACCGTTTTCCCTTGCGGATTTGCCGCCAAGATCGGTGGAATAATCTCTGCTTTCACATACTGCCACATCACAGGATCACGAAAGAAATGGGTCACATTGATCAATAACTCCTTAAATAATAAATCCAACTCCTTCGGATTTTCATTCAAGAAATGAACATAATCTTTCAGCGTGCTCATTTGATTCTGTTGCATCCGTCGATCAATACGGCGATGCAATGTGCTTCTCTTATAACGGGAAAAATCATTGCCGGTCCGCGCATGCAAAAGTTGCACGATGTCATTTATAACAACCATTGCCTGCGGTTTTTCCGAATTGGATTTTAAATAACGCGCAATGATGTCCGGCAATAGCTTAAGTGTTGCTCTGGTACCAACCGCAGTTGTATCGAATACACTACCGAGGTCTTCCAATTCTGTAAGTAAGCAATCTTGGGCAAGACTCAGCCCACCTTTTTTCTTTATCTCCAGTAAACCTTGAGCACCGTCGCCGCCCGCACTTGAAAGAATAACGCCAACCGCTGATTCCCTGCGATCTTCCGCCAGACTGCGAAAGAAAAAATCGATTGGAAAATTTGATACCGACTCCGGCACTGTATCAAAGACACACAAGAAACCGTTCGAAATAAATAAATTCCTATCCAACCGCGTGGCCATATAGATGCAGTCGGGCTGCATTTTCGACAGGTCTTCCACTAACACAATCTCCATGCCGGTGACATCGCGCAGCTGACCGAAAAATTGGCTGACCTGGGTCGAGTCCGTTGACTGGAAGATGACTACGAAAGCTGCACCGGAATCCGCAGGGATTTGGGCAAGGAGCTGCCGCAGAGTCTCAAATCCTGTGATTGAAATACCGATACCCACCACTGGAAATGAAGCAACTTCAAGATTTCTCGCTTGATCAGACGGATTGGGCAGACTTAAATGCGACTTTTGCGATGTGAAGGATAACTTCTTTGCAGCTCGACCAGTTTTTCTGATTATCAAAAGAAGCCTCTGATTCCATGAAGTTAACAGAAAATTTCCGATTGATGTTTATAGCATAGTTTTATGGAATTTTTTCAACTTTATGATTACAACAGCAAAAATGGGTCGCTTATTTTTAAGCGATGATTATTTCAAACGAGCTTTTCACCACAACATTGCAGTCGCATAAAAATCATTTGCAATTGGAAATTTTTTTAGTTCCTGTTTTCAGAATAGGAATTTTTATACAATGAGAAATCCGGCAAACTCATTAATTCAACATGAAATTACGAAACATTTACGCAGAAATTCCCAAAAACCTGAATCAGGAATTCTTTGAGTTACTGACGAAGAACGAAGCAGTAAAGATCGAGAGAATTATTTCAAAAGGACAAAGATCGCCAGAATCCGGCGGCTGGTATGATCAGGAAAAAAACGAGTGGGTTATGATATTAAAAGGTAAAGCTGTACTGTCTTTTGAAGATCAAACGTCAGTACAACTTTTTGAGGGAGATTTTATTACTATACCTGCGCACAAGAAACACAAAGTTGCGTGGACAGATCCCGATACCGAGACTATCTGGCTCGCCATTCACTATTAAAGAGAAACGACCAGTCATCAGAACATACCGAATCCTGTCGCCAGGATGCGAATGCAATTTTGCAATTACTCGGGTAATTATTTGCGTATTTGCTTACTGTATTTTTGGCGGAATTTCTCAACCCGACCAGCGGTATCCACAATCTTATGCTTTCCAGTGTAAAACGGATGACACTGAGAACAAACCTCAATATTCAAGGGCTTGTTCATAGTAGAACGGGTTTTAAAAACACTGCCGCAACTGCAAGTCACGGTGATTTCCTGATAATCCGGATGAATGTCTGCTTTCATTGCCAATATCCTTGTTTATTTCAATCCCAATGAGAACAATGGGGAAGATTAAAAAGCGGTGTATTATCCTTTAATGTGCGTATTGGTGCAACTGGGAAAATTTTATCTAGACCCGCCGCATAGAATCAAAAAAGTCGGAATTATTCTTGGTTGCCTTAATTTTATCAAGTAAGAATGCCATCGCATCCATATCATCCATGGGATGCAACAATTTGCGCAGTACCCAGATTTTTTGCAGCACATCGGGTGAAATCAGTAATTCTTCCCGTCGAGTTCCTGATCGGTTCACATTGATCGCTGGATATATCCTTTTCTCCGCCATTTTCCGGTCAAGATGGATTTCCATATTGCCGGTGCCCTTGAATTCTTCATAAATCACATCGTCCATGCGTGATCCGGTATCGATCAACGCGGTCGCAATAATGGTCAGCGATCCGCCCTCTTCGATATTGCGCGCCGCACCGAAGAAGCGTTTGGGCCGTTGTAATGCGCTGGCATCTACACCACCGGTCAATACCTTACCCGAAGCGGGCACCACAGCGTTATAAGCGCGCGCCAGCCGGGTGATCGAATCAAGCAGGATTACCACATCCTTTTTATGCTCGACGAGGCGTTTCGCTTTCTCAATGACCATTTCAGCTACTTGAACATGCCGTGTGGCGGCTTCGTCGAAAGTGGAAGAAATCACCTCCCCTCTGACTGAACGAATCATCTCCGTCACCTCTTCCGGCCGTTCATCGATCAGCAACACCATCAAAATCACATCCGGATAATTAGCCGCAATCGCATGCGCGATATGTTGCAGCATGACGGTTTTACCGGATTTGGGACTGGCCACCAGCAAACCGCGCTGACCTTTACCGATCGGGGCGATCAGATCGATGATACGGCTGGTAATGTTTTCTTCGGCTTTGATATCGCGTTCGAGCACGAGTCGCTCATCGGGAAACAATGGGGTCAGATTTTCAAACAAAATTTTCTGCTTGGAATTTTCCGGCGGCTCGTTATTGACTTTATCAACTTTCACCAGCGCGAAATAACGTTCCCCATCCTTCGGCGGCCGAATCTCGCCATCAATCGAATCACCGGTATGCAAATTAAAGCGCCGGATCTGGCTAGGTGATATATAGATATCATCCGGCCCGGCCAGATAAGAAGTATCAGGAGAACGCAAAAATCCGAAACCGTCTTGCAACACTTCCAGCGTACCGTGACCGTAAATATTTTCACCCTTGCGCGCCTGATTCTTAAGCAATGCAAAAATCAAATCTTGTTTCCGCATTCGGTTAGCGCCATCGATTTCGTTTTCGACAGCCATTTTTACTAATTCAGTGACGTGCAGGTTTTTTAAATCAGATAAGCGCATGTAAAGCTCGCGAAAAAATAATACTCGGGTGAAAGATAATGATGCTGGAAGGAAAGTTGTTACGGATGGGATTATTAAATATACGGTTGTGGGCTTTTACCGCTCACTTAGTCCACAAATTTATTATGTGTATTAGACTAGCGGGTTTAAATATGGCTGTCAATAAAGGCTGTCAACTGTGACTTCGACAAAGCTCCGACTTTAGTCGCTTCAATATTCCCATTTTTAAATAACATTAATGTCGGAATACCGCGAATGCCGTATTTAGGCGGTGTTATCTGATTCTCATCGATGTTCAGCTTCGCCACTTTAAGACGCTCACCATATTCGCTCGCAATTTCGTCGAGTATCGGCGCTATCATCTTGCACGGACCACACCATTCCGCCCAGTAATCGACCAGGACAGGCGTTGTTGACTGCAGAACTTCCGCATCAAAATTTGCATCAGTAACGTAATGAATATGCTGACTCATATAATCCTCATTCAAATTATTCAGTATTAAGAACAGTAAACCTTATTATCTCAAAGACCGGTTTACCAGATTGATGGAATAAAGCTGTAAAAGAGTGGTATAAAACTGAATGGTTATGCTATAGAAAAAATAATCAAAAGGGAAGTGGCTTCCCGCTTAAAATAGCAATCAGAAAAAGTAAGTCGATAAAAGTGTTACACCGACCGGATACAAAAGTGCGCCATCACCCTTGCAATTGCCGGAATGCCACAATATGATCGGCTTCGAGTTTGATGCCTATTTTCCCGCCGATCGCATGATCATGATGACTGGGCACCAGCACAAGCACTTTGACTCCACTCGCCAGCCGCAAGGTGTACAAAATCTCCGCGCCACGAAATGCCTTGTGCATCACTGTTGCCTTCATCGGACTGGCATCGTCATGCACGATATCATCCGGACGCAATAACACGTCCACCTGGCACCCCGCTTCACAGTGTTGCGGTATCGCACCGCTCAATACCCCCAGTTCGATTTCGACTTGCTGCGCATCGGTCACCCTGCCGGGAAGGAATACGCCCTGACCGATGAAATTGGCCACAAAACGGTTAGCCGGGCGATGATACAGATTGAACGCGGTATCCCATTGCTGAATCTCGCCATGATCCATCACCCCGATCACATCGGCAATCGCAAACGCTTCCGTCTGGTCGTGCGTTACCAGAATGGCCGTAATTCCTTGATTCTTGATAATCTCACGCACTTCCATGCTCAAGCGTTCGCGCAAACTGACGTCCAGATTAGAAAAAGGCTCGTCCAGCAATAACAGATCCGGTTTCGGCGCCAGTGCGCGCGCCAGCGCCACGCGCTGCTGCTGACCGCCCGACAATTCGTGCGGATATTTTTTCGCGACGCTGGCCAGATGTACCACGTGCAAGAGCTCTTCAACCCGCCGCTCACGTTCCGCCCGGGTTAACCGGTGCAGGCCGAAACCGATATTGGCGGCGACATCCAGATGCGGAAACAACGCATAATCCTGGAAGACCATACCGATACGCCGCCGTTCCGGCGGCACAAAGGCACTCGCGCTGCTCACGCTTACTTCGTTCAATAGAATTTCACCGGCCGATACGCGCTCAAAACCGGCGATACAGCGCAACGCCGTGGTTTTACCGCAGCCGCTTGGGCCGAGTAAGCAACCGATCTGACCCTTGCGTAATTGTAACGATAAGTCGTGAATGACAACTTGCGCGCCGTACGCTTGCCGGATGTTGTGCAATTGCAGCAAAACCGTACTCATTTATTTACTTCTCAGTTTGACGCATAAACAAAAAAATCGGAATCAATCCCGCGAGCACCAGCGTGACAGCCGGCAAAGCGGCTTGCTCCCATTGCCCTTCCGAAGTCATTTCATAAATCCGCACAGCCAGTGTATCCCAGCCGAATGGACGCGTCATCAGTGTAATAGGCATCTCTTTCATGACATCGACAAACACCAAAGTTGCAGCCGTAAAAATTCCCGGTTTCAGTATCGGGATATGTACTTTCCGGATCATCATCCCGCCGTGCACCCCCAAACTCATCGCCGCTTCATCAATACTGGGAGTAATCCGTTGCATAGCGCCGTCAATCGGGTAATGACTCACCGCCATGAAGCGGATCAAATAAGCAATCAACATGATCATCAACGTGCCCTGTATCAATGGGCCTGTTTCGACTTGCAGCCAGCCTGCCAACCATTCGCTCAGCCGTCCATCCAGCCACACCAGCGGCACGTACACGCCAATCGCTAGAACCGTACCGGGCAATGCGTAACCGATGGTGGCGATACGCACGGCAAAACGCGCGGCTGGGCTGGGATAACGCCGCGCCGCATACACCATCGCGATGACTACCAGGCAGATCAATAAAGCCGCCAGGCCGGATAATGTCAGAGAATGCCAGAGAAATTCGAGGTAGCGCGTGAGGTCGAAGTCTTGCGCAAACGATTGCACGGCCCAGCGGCACAATTGCAGCATCGGTAATAAAAATGCCAGAAACAGTACACTCAGCACAAAGCCGGCCACCAGCCAATTGCGCCATCCCGTCAGGCGAATGCGCTGCGCCCGCTCGGTCCTTTTATTTTCCGCGTAGCGCATGCGCAACCGCAGCTGTTGCTCCACCACAATCACGGCAAAAACGATCATGATCAACAAAGAAGCCAGTTGAGAAGCTGCCGGCAGTGAAAACATGCTGAACCATGCCTTGTAAATCGCCGTCGTGAAGGTGTTGTAATTAAAAACCGCCACGGTGCCGAAATCCGCCAATGTTTCCATCAGCACCAGCATGATGCCACCGGCTATCCAGGGGCGCGCCATCGGCAGCACCACTTTAAAGAACCCTTGCCTGCGATTGAAACCGAGCGATTGCGCCACTTCCAGTGAACGTTTACCTTGACTCAAAAAAGCATTGCGCGCCAGCAAATACACATAAGGATAAAAAGCCAGCATCATGACCGCAACCACCCCCATTCTGCCGCGAATATCGGGAAACCAGGATAAATCGGAATCCAGCCAAGCGCGCAACGCCGTTTGTACCGGACCGGTAAAATCGAACAAGCCCAGTGCGACAAACGCCGTCACATACGCAGGCATTGCCATCGGCAACAGCAACGCCCAAGAAAAAAAACGCCGCCCGGGAAATTCATAAACTGCGGTGATCCACGCCAGACTAATCCCCAATAACGCGGTGCCGGCAACAACTCCCAATGCCAGCCAGAATGTATTGACCAGCAACAGCGGCAGTGTCGTCTCAAGCAGATGCTGCCAGACATCGCTGACCGGCGCGAAAAAAGAAGAAACGATCACGCCGACGGGCGCCAGTACCAATGCAGCGGCGATAAAGGGAACTGAGCGCCAAATGGCCATGACCGGTTGGTGAAGAGACAGAATGGAAAATGGCGAAAGAAGCTATGTTTTCTATCGCTTCTTTCGCCGCCTTAATCTTGGTATTTGCTGCGCCTTTTTACTGATAACCCGCACGATCCATCAGTTTGACGGCGGTTGTTTGCAACTCGCCGGCTTTTACCAGATTGATCGGGTTTTGTTTGAAACCGCCCCAGGCAGCAACAAACGGATCGACTGCAATTTTCGGATTGACCGGATATTCCATGTTGACGTCAGCAAAAAGATTTTGCGCTTTGTCGGACGACAAAAATTCCAGCAGCTTGACGGCGGCTTGCTCATGACGGGCATGGCGCGTCACACCGGCACCGGAAATATTGACATGCACGCCACTGGTATTCTGATTCGGCCAGAAAATCGCTAGCGGCAGATTCGGATCTTTCTTCATCAAGCGGCCAAAGTAATAAGTGTTGACCAAAGTCACGTCGCACTTACCGGCAGCGACGAATTCCAGTGCGCGCGTATCGTCCGATAAAGGATCGACGGCCAGATTGGCCACCCAACCTTTAACAATTTTTTCGGCTTCGGCTTCGCCGTGCTCGGCGATCATCATCGCCACCAGCGATTGGTTGTAGACTTTCTTCGATGTCCGCAAACACAAACGTTTATTCCATTTAGGATCGGCCAGATCCTCATACGTCGACAATTCTTCCGGCTTCACTTTCTTGGTGTTGTAAATCAGCGTCCGCGCACGGATCGACAAACCGAACCATTCATTAGCCGGGTCGCGCAAATGCGCCGGAATGTTACTTTCCAGCACGGCGGATTTAATCGGCTGCAACAACCCCGCCTGCGCAGCCGCCCAAAGATTACCGGCATCCGCCGTAATCAGCATATCGGCCGGGGTATTTTTTCCTTCCGCCTCGAGCCGGGCGAGCAATGCGCCTTCATTATCCGTGACGTATTTGACTTTGATTCCGGTTTCCTTGGTAAACGCATCGAACATCGGCTTGATAAGCTGTTCGATACGCGCGGAATAAACCACGACTTCCTCGGCATGTACCGGCTTTATGATCAACAAAGAAAAAAGAAGAAAAACAGCAGTAGGGAAACGGCTTAGATTTGATTTCAACATGAAAATACTTCCAGGAAAACGTGCATCAATCGGATTAACAATTGGCAGTTACTATAGTACGAATAAGAATAATTATCAATTGAATGATCGGAATCAATTTTCAACTACAGGTTGAGACAGAAAATCCAGCTCCTTGCGCCCGACCAGCGGCAATTTGAGCGCGAGTGGATCCCAATCGACACCGAACGACAATCCCAGCAGATTGAATTCGATACCCTCCACCGCGCTGACCAGCATGCCCATCAACCCGAACAAGGAAATCTGCAAACCGCTGCCGCTCGGCGCTTGCGAAATCAGCCGGTAGCCCAGATAATCCTTGCCGATCGCAGTCGGCGGCAAATCCAGTTGCAGTTCGGGAACGGAACGGGAAACCCAGGCGGTGAAGGTATTGGAATTCGGTCCCGGCCAGATCGTGTAATCTTTTGCGTAAGGATACTTGCGCGCGGCTTCATCGATTTTCTCAATGAGCCCATCCGCTTCCGCGCCGCGTTTCTCCAGCAGTATCTCCGGCATGTTGCCGTACCAGCGCCGGTCCGGCGCATTGTCATAAATCACCAACACCGGCAGCTTGCGGCGCTGCAACCAGCCGATCACTTCGTAAATCGTATACGACTGTGCTGCAGCCGGTTTCACCGCAATCCAGGTGTGAATCGCAAAATAACCGCGCCAACTGAATGCCCGTGCGCCATAAACCTGTACAACCGCTTCCGGTGTTGTGGCGGGATCGGGCGCCAAACCGGCCGGCTCGCGGCTCGCACTCCACCAGTTTTGCGCCCGCGCCCGATCCGGCATGACCATCATCGCGGTCACACCCAAAACCAGCAACAGAATACTGACGATTAAAACACGCTTCATTGCTATCCCCGTTCCACAAAGGAAATGCTGATTAATTGACTATACGAGCGAATCACTTCGTTGCGCGGTACTCGCTCCCTCACCTATCTTGTTGATATGTCCCGGTTGCTGTGTTCCGTGCGCTTCGTGCTTCATCTCGTTCGCCGAATTAATCAGCACTTCCCTAACGCCCGGTACGCTTTCCCAATATTTCCGGGCAAATCGCGCACAAACCGGCCGGCACCGGCCATCTGCCGCCGCAGCAACACCCAATCCTCGGCACGCTTTCTGGCATCCAGGCAACGCATCAAGCGCACGCGCAACGCTTCGTCCTGATGATTCAGGATCGCCGCCCACAAGGTATCGTCGACATTGTAAACGTTGCCCGCGAGCAGACAGACGGGAATTACTTGCTCAACCGGCACGGCCAGATCGGCTGCAATCGCGCGCACCGCGGCATTGATATTGGCCGCCTTACTATTCAGCGCATCCGTCAGGTTGTACGGCGGTTGCCATTCATTGACCGGCCGCAAACGGTCGATAAAACTCGCCGCAATCAGCAGCGGCGGCGCACGCCGGTCTGTACGCGAAGCCTGAGCGGCGCGCAGTGTATCCAGACAATCGCGCTCAACCTGCCGGTCCGGCCGGTTGGCCGGCGTCACCCACAAAATCAGATCGGCGTTTTCCGCCGCCGCCAGCATGCGCTGATGATCAAACAACGCACTGTCACAGCCGGGGCTATCGGAAATCAGCGCTTGTGTCAGCCCCTCACGCGCTAAAACAAACGGCGTAAGCGCTTGCGTCGTATCCGGCAGCACATCGGCAGGCGCCGTAACCGCACCGAACAACGCATTGATCAGACTGGACTTACCCGAATTCGTCCGACCCAGCACCAAAATGCGCAACGGTTCGGCAGCCACTTTCGTTGTCTGCTCGATCTGTCCGAGGTCTGTTTGCGATAGCGGCGTCGGCGCAGTGACGGATTCTTCCTCCACCAGCGGCAGACGGCCGCTATACAAATCGATCGCGTAGTAACCGACCTTGCACACATAGGCGCGCAAAAACCAGCGGTGCAACTCGTCCCCGGCCTGGTCAAAACTACGCGCGCGTAGATGCCGCCAGGCTTCACTGAGCAACGCATTGACCGGATTGATGAGCAGACTGCCGGCACGGTATATGTTGACCACCCGTTCGGCTTTTTCTTTCCAGCGTTGCAGGCGGAACAGGTCGCCGATGGTCAGGCGGTTGCTGAACGGTATTTTTTCCGCGACATCCTGGCGCAGATCGCGGCTCGCCCGTTCGATAATCAGCAAGGTGTGCGGTATGGTGAGCTCCAGCAGCGGTTTTTCGACATCCGGGTAATAACAATGCGCGACCGTTTCCATCGTTTTCTGCCCCAGCGCCAGCACCCAATCGCCCTCCTCGATCGGCCAATCCTCCGGGTTGCACGTCTGCGCCAGCGCTTCCACTTCCCGCCACACTTTTTCCGCGCTGGGCGGCCACTCCGGATTAGGCTCGGTGGCCGAATCCCTGAGCAATTGCCGTTCCCGCCGCACCAGCCAAACTTGCAAGCCGTATCCCAGACCGCCGCATATCACCAAGGCAACCAGCCAATACTGCAAATTCCCGCTCTGCCACAACCACAACACGCCCAGCCCGAGCAATGCCAGCAGCGGCAGCAGCATCAGGATGAATACCAGCAGCCGCAGCGGATCGACGGACGGCAGCAGTGCTTTCATGCGGATTTACCCTGCAACCGGTCTTTTAAGAATGAAGCGCCGCGCTCCAGTTCTGCCGCATAAATTTGCCGCAAGCTATCTGCATCCACGTTCAAACCATCCTTGCGCCGCGCGAAGAAATAAATAGCCGCCTTACCCAACGCGTACGTGGTCGCACCGCTGGAGCTCGCCCCCCATAACGCACCCACGGTTTGTCCGAAAACCGGAATCACTTTCGCCACGGTGCGGCTCAGCAGCCGAGCCAGGTAACCGGATGCAATCCCGGCGCCCGCCAAACCGAGAAACTCGGTGATCGTGCTCTTATCCCAATTCTGACCGTACAGCAGCGCCAGACTATGCAGCAATTTCGCCTGCACCGCCGAGACCGCGACCCAATCCACCACCGGCAAAGCGCCCAGCCCCGCCGCCGCCAACGCGTAACCGGTAATGTGCTGATGCGCGGTGCGCGCATACAAATCCTGCACCGCTGCATCGCCGCTCAACTGGTACTGCAAACCCAGCGACGTCAGCGATTCAATCGCCTGCCACAGCGCTTCCAGACCGTAATCCGGCGGATCGAAACCATCCTCGGGCAATGTCAAATCGACCGCCACCCAATGCACCGGTGCGAAGCCGGGCAATGTTCCCAGCGCAGCACGCTGCGCCGCAATGGCGCGGCGCAAATCGAGCGGCACCGCCTCCGACAACGGATCGCCGGCATACGGCCACGGCCGGATATGCCCGCTGCCATGCGGATACAATTCGTGCAAACCGGTTTGCACCAGCAGCAGCGGCCATTCCGGATGACGCCTGCGAATGGCGAACAAGGCATCGAACACCGCGGCCTGATGAACATCCGCCACTTTCATCACCGCCACCAACAAATGCGCCTGCGCTTCGCAGTACTGCATATCGTCCGCCGGATCGTACGCCACTTCACCCAAGCCGCGCGTATCCAGAAAGCGCACCAGCGGCGCTTCCGTCGGAAAATCGTAAAACCGCGCGCTGCGCGTGCACGGCTGAAAACCGTTGCCGATCTCAGCGGCTTCACTGCCGGTCAATGCCCGAATGATCGATGTCTTGCCGGATTGCGTTTTACCCAGCAGCCACAACACCGGCACCGGCATCTTCGCGCGCGCTTCACGCAGCGAGGCATCCAACAATGCCGGATCGACTTTGGGCTCAAGCAATGCCGTGCGGAGCTGCTCCCAATACTCCGTCCAGTTTTTCAGATCATGCAATTTCATCGGGCCATCTTATCATCAGTGGCAGCAAAAAAACTGAGATAGCATAGGGAACGACAGAGCGATAACAAGTACCGGTAAAGCGAAGTTTGCCGCAAAAGAATGCTAAAAAAGATTCAATGCGGCGCCTGGAACGGCACGCCGAGAAAATGCCGCCGGGTGAATTCCGATTCGTTCAGTGCCTTGTCGTAGCGGGCGAATGCGGCGACCTCATCGGCTGGTGTCGAATTACTTCCCGAAAACGTAATCAACCCAGTGCGGAAGCGGCGCAAGTCGGTGCAGCGATCCACTGCCTGATCCACGGTCATGTGGCCGCTTTTCATACCGAAATCCTGCAGGCTTTCCATTTTGATCCCGAGCTGCACGATGGAGGGATGAATACCGGCGCTAGTGATCGATTTCAGGATTTGCACATGCCGCTTCGTCAGCGCATCCTGCCCGCCGGATGATTTCTCGGTTTTTTTCCCGCCGCCCGCCTGGAATCCTTCATCGTACGCCATGATCCGGGCGATCATGTTGGCGCGTCCGGCGGCCAGGCCGATCGGCTGCACCCGGGTATGGCCGAAAATATAAACGCCGTCGTCGAAATTGCCGGATTTGGCATCGACAAAAGCGGCCGTCGCATACGATACGAAGCGCCCCTTAGTAATCAGCAGTTGCGCCAGCGTTTGATACAGGTCGCGCAGATTATCCGCCGCGGCTTGTTCCTTTTTGGCGGCCGGGTCGGACGATGTCGGTCTCGCAACCACCCAATCCTTGATGGTTTTACCCTGTTTGAACCAGGCCTTCATAGTATCGCTTTGTTCACCCGGGCCGATACCGTTCACCTCGATATCGAAGCCGACACCATCGAAGCTCCAGTTATCGAGCACATCGCGGATGCGATTGGCATGATCGGTCATATCGGAATTTCGCGAGGTAATGAACGAGACAAAATCGCCTTGGGTTTGTTTACTGAAATCATCGCGCACTTCATAGCCCGCGGTGACCTGAATACCCAGCGAGTGACTGGCGCCGATCAAGTTCTTCAGCGCCAGCTCGACGAAGCTGCGTTCCTTGCCGGGCGATTTTCCGACCGCGTGACCAAATACCGCCAATTCCGGAGTCAGATCGACCGAACCATCCGGCCGCCGGCTGATCGTAGCGATCAGCGAAATATCGTCCAATCCTCCGCAATGCTTGCTCATGAACGATTCATACTGCTGCGCCGAAGGAATCTTGCCGTCGATTTTATGGAAAACGGCGACGCGCTTGGTAAAGTTCGCCAGACCGGTCCACAGCGATAACCGGGATCGCGCCGACACGACCGCACGCAACGGCGTTCCGGCATCGACCTTGGGAATCAATGCCGCTTGACCGATCATACGCCATGCATACGGCACATTCTGCACGCGCCGGCGGATATCAGAAATGCTCCAGGGATCGGCCTTATCGCTCGACCATTTGCACGATCCGCTAGCATCGGGCTGCAACACCTGAGACTCGTCGGCGCCGCGAAACACCACGACTTCGTTGCTTTTCCAGCCGAACGCCGCTTCCTGCGCCGACGGTTCAATGAAGGACGGATCGGCGAATTGCACTTCGAAATCCGCCATATCTACAACTGCCGTCCGGTTTTCGGATCGTACGCCACCGGCACCGGCACGACCTGATCGGTCGGCAGCACTTCCACCCATTGATCAAAAACCTCGAAATCCTCACCGGCCTGCAACGCACGGAAACCGCCCTGCAGCGGATAAAAGCCGTGCTCGTAGACCTTGTCGACCGGCGTCGCCGAGACGCGGTTATCGTCGTTGATTTCGTCGCCCGGATAACGTCCCACTTTCATCGACTTGGCGTGCTTGTCGGCGACGACATCGCACAAATGGTTGATGGCATCGCGAATCGTTACGTTCGGCCCGCTGTGCGGAATTTTGCCCAGCTCGTCGAGCGGCGCGACGTAATTGTCGTCCAGCCCGTCGGTGCCTTCCACATGCAAGCGCTGCAACCAGTTCATCGCCGCGCGTTCCTTGCCGGGACGGATCGGAATCACCGCTTTGACCCACGGCGCATTGAGGAAGGCGTTGCGCATATTGTCGCCGTCGAGCTGCAACAGCCAGCCCAGCGATGCACCCAATTTGGCGGGATCAGATTCTTCCGTGATGTAGTAGTTATCCACCCGGTTGTCGTACATTCCGCCCCAGGTGACGGTGTCCATCGACGCAATCTGCGTGTTTTCCGCTATCGCAGCCGCGGCGGTGATCAGATTCTTGGCTGCCTTGCTCTTGATTTGCGTATGAACCGAGCCGCCCGCAGTGGCAACGCTCACCGGCGCGGGCGTGACGGAAGACGGTTTGCGGATGCCGCCCAAGCCTTGATGACTGTGGTGCAGACGCGGCCGCCACCATTCCGGCGCGACGAAATACAGCATCTTGTCGATATCGAAAATCGTATTCAGCAGTTCCGACACCACATGCCGCGTGCGATCGTCCGGCATCGGCAAATCCTTGGTCAGCATGTCCTGAATCAAGCAACGGTACACCACGATACGCTCTTCCTCACGCAGATCCTCGTATTTGCGCGACTCGATACGCGACATTTTGTTGATGCGGTCGCGCGCCGCTTCGACAAAGGCCTGCTCGTACTCAAACTTGGTTTTCTCGTTGAATTCCTTGATCTTTTGCTCGTTCTGCGCGGTGACTTCGTCATTCAGCTTTTTGCCCGGCTGCCAGGTGATTTTGGCCACCACGCGCAGCGGCGACACATTGCGAAAGTTCACATGCTTGACTTTGACGGAAAAACGGATCGCGCCGGGTGTATCTTCCTGCACCTCGTCCAACTGCAAGCGGATATCGCTGCCGCCATAGTCAAAGCTGATAAAACCGGCTTCACCGTATTCATAACCCGGCTGATCGCATTGCGCCTTGAAACCGCCGAAATGCCACTGAATTTGCTCCGCCTCGCCTTCGTTGTCATCCAGATTCACTTCCTTGCCTTCGCGGTACACTTCGTCCATATCGTCTTCCGGCAGCGTGTCCTCGGTTCTCGGCACAAACGGAATGTCGATGCTCAAGTCGGTCGTGACCGGTTGCGGCATCGGAATCGCTTCCGGCGGCGGTATCTCGCCCACCTCGGGGCCTTTGGCCAGATGCACCAGCTTGGCGATACCGAGCTGGCGGCCCGGATCGTCGACATACGTCTGCCAGCACAAATACGTGCCGATATCCTGCACCTGCACGCCGACCTGGCGCATTTTGCGGCGCATCTCGTAATTGAGCAGATCCTGGGTGGTGTTGTTCAGCACGTAGCGCTTGCTCGAGGTATCGGTCGTTTCGGTCACGGTGCGGAACGTCGATTTGTAGTTTTTGCGGATCTCGGTGGAAATTTTCTCGGTCTGCTGGCGCATGTGCTTGTGCGAAACTTCGCGCGCTTTGGATTGCGTGTTGGCCATATCGATACTGGCGGATGCGCTGGCGCTGCCGCCGATCCAGCTTTGGTTGGCGGTGGCGTTCATGCCGAATTTGGTATCGGATTTGTTGTCTTCCTTCACCGCTTGCGACAATTCGTCTTCCTCGGTCAGCGATTTCTCGGTCTTCAGCACCGTTTCCAGCGCTGTTTCCAGCGTGCGCTCGACCAACGTCCGGCGCGTACTGACTTCGACCAATTCGACACTGCTGCCCGGACTGAGCCACACATGTCCGACCGGCGAACCGAGAAAGGTATCGAACTCGAAGAAATATTGCCGGAACAAATGCACGATGCCGATCGGCGACAACCCGGCGCGGTCGATATCCTTGAACGGATCCATGTAGTCGAGCGGATCCTTGAAACTCAGCAGTTTTTGCAGATTCGCCAGTTGATTGTCCTGCTTGTAGAACAACTGCTTGAGGGTGTCGTACTGCTTGGTCTGCTTCAAGTGCAACACATAACCCGCGACTGTGGATTCGCGCTGCAACTGCTCCGCCGCCAGTTCGTTGGCGGCTTCCACGCTACGAGGATTTGCCCGCGCGTCCTGCGCGGTCTTGTACCATTCGGTCACCTGGGAAATCACATCCTGATTCAATGTGGTCTTGATGCGATCGGCATCGATCAGCTTGTCCCACATGCGTTCGTCGTAGCGCTCCAGCGGCGGCAACTCGCGCGTCAAGTTCTCGATGACGAAGCTACCCATTGCCCCCTTGCGCGACACATCGCCGCTCGCGGTTTCCAGCCGCGAGATCTTTTGCAACACGCCACGCTCGTCCAGCACCATCTCGAAATCGCCGCGGAAACGCTTGAACAGTTGCTCGCGCACTCTGCTCAAATCCGCACTGAAACCCTTTTCGATACGCTGTTTGATGCGTTTGGATTTCCAGCCGATCATCGGTTGATACACGCCGAAGATCTCGCTGTCGTACGGCAGGATATTTTTGTATTGCGAGAAATCGCTGATTTTTCTCATGACCGGCACTCCTTATGATTGACGATTGTCATTGCGAGTGAGAGGAACCCCTGCTTGCGACTATAGGTAAAAGCGAGGACTCAGTCAAACGAAGCCGCCGTATTATTCAATCCCAAATTCTTTTCGCTGTTTATTGAATTAGTGGAAGGAAGTTGCACCTGAATCCGGAAAAATATTCAGAATAAGATTGCAAAAGATTTTGATTCAGGAGCAATTCAATACAGTCATTTTATAGTGGCACAACCAATGAAAAGCTGGTCGGATTTTTACGATGAATGGTAAGTTCTGCTGAAATCTGTTCGCTGAGTAACTGGACCAGCTGCAGACCCAGAGATTGGGTATTTTCGATATCGAAATCATCCGGTATACCTATGCCGTCATCGCTGATGCTTACCAGCAACTGCCCCGGATTCTGACGTTTCAGGCGGATATCAATATTGCCCGATCGTTCTTCCGTAAACGCATACTTCATCGCGTTGGTGCAAAGCTCATTCAGAATCAACCCCAAGGGAATACTGATGTCGATCGGCAGGAGTACCTGATCGGTGTCGATATTCAAGGCGATTGTCGACGTATTCAGCGCATACGAAACGGTTAAGTTGTCGACGAGGGATTGGATGAAACTGGAAAAATCAATGCGCGAGAAATCCAACGACTGATACAAAATTTGATGAATCAGCGCCATGGATTTCACCCGGTTTTGACTTTCTTTCAAAACGGATATGGCGGTACTGTTATTGACCATATCGGATTGCATACCGAGTAAGCTATCGATAATTTGCAGATTGTTTTTAACCCTGTGATGAATTTCCGACAGCAACAAATCTTTTTCCTTTAATGCCGCTTTGAGCTGTTCCTCCTGCTGTTTCCGTTCGGTAATATCAATGACCGAAGCAAGTACCATGACTCCCCTGGGTGTCTGGATCGGGTTCAAACCCACTTCAACCGGAAATTCCTTGCCATTTTTGTGCAAGCCGTGCAGATCCCGGCCGTGCCCCATGGCACGCGCACTGGGGTGTTTCAGATAGTTACTTCTTAAGGTGGGATGGTGGGTGCGATGCGATTCTGGAATCAGGATTTCAATCGATTGACCTAGTAATTCCTCCCGGCGATAACCGAATAGCTCTTCGGTAGTGGAATTTACCATGACGATTTTTCCCTTATGATCGGTCATTACCATGCCGTTCGGAGAAGCCTCGACCGCCAGATGGATCATTTCCTCAGCATGCTTGCGATCGGTGATATCGACGATGGCGGCGAGCACAAAAATGCCGTCGTGCTCAGTCTCTACCGGATTCAATCCAACCTCGACCGGAAATTCCCTGCCACTCTTGTGCAATCCGTACAGATCCCTGCCATGACCCATCGGGCGGGATTTCGATTCACTGATATAAGCCTGCCGATATTCGGGATGATGGTAACGGAATCGTTCCGGGATAAGCATTTCGAGAGGGTGGCCGATTAATTCCTTGCGGGAATAACCGAACAGCCTCTCCGTAGCGGAATTCACCATGACGATTTTTCCATCGCAATCGGCCATGACCACACCGTTCGGGGAGGCTTCCACGGCAAGATACATCATTTCTTCGTTATTGCTGAAACTTCTGAGTCGGGTGGGCGGCATGGCTGTATGGAGTCCCGGATTGTAAAAAAGCTTAAAACTTTAAGGTATTCAATCGATCCGGCAATTTCCGGATCAAATAAGGTATTTGTTCGGCATCTACCGGTCTGCTGAGGAAATAACCCTGTAGCTCATCACAGCCGAGATTGCCAAGAAAATCAGCTTGCTCGTAGGTTTCGATACCCTCAGCCGTTACCTGCAGATTAAGTTTCTGAGCCAATGCCAGAATAGCTGCTGCAATGGCGCAATCATTCGTGTCATGCGGTATGCTCCTGACAAAGCTTTGGTCGATTTTCAACCGATTTATTGGAAGATTTTTCAATGAACTCAAACAGGAATAACCGGTGCCGAAATCGTCGATGGAAATCGGTATGCCTAGGCTTTCCAGTTGCTCTAAGCATTTAATATAAATCAATTCATTTTGCAAACAGGATTCGGTGATTTCCAGTTCCAGCGAATGGGCCGGCAAAGAATATTGCTGCAATAGCTTTGCAATAAATTGCTGCAAATCTTTATCCGCAAGTTGACGTATGGAAATATTGACCGCGATGCGCAGATCGCTAAAACCTTCAGCCCGCCATTGCTCGAGTTGCTTGCAGGCTTCCGTCAGGATCCAGTTGCCGATTTCCACAATAAGCCGGCTCGATTCGGCAATCGGAATTATCTCAGCCGGAGATAACAGCCCCTTTACCGGATGCAGCCAGCGGATCAACGCTTCCACCCCGGTTATTTTGTTCTGCGATAAAGAAAATTGCGGTTGATAGTGAAGCAGAAACTCATTCCGGATTAAAGCATGATGCAATTCCCGCTCTCTCGTTAAGTAATGCGCGGCTTTTTGTGTCAAGGCCGGATGATAAAAAGCGTAGCTGTTGCGTCCTTTGTTTTTTGCTTCATACATGGCCGTGTCCGCCATTTGCACCAGTTCGTCATGATGCGAGGAATGATCAGGATATGCGCTGATCCCGATGCTGCACGACGGAACGATTTCCATGTTGCTGATGACTACCGGATGAGAAAGACATTCCAATATTTTTTCAGCCACGGTGATCAAGGCGTCGCGGGATTCGGCATTCGTTACGATAACGATGAATTCATCACCGCCCAATCGACCCAATGTATCGCTTTGCCGCAGTACCGAAAGCATTCTCTGCGCCACGAAGCAGAGCATGGAATCGCCATGCGTATGCCCGAGGGTGTCATTGATTCTTTTAAAATTATCGAGATCGATAAACAACACGCCAAGAAACGAGGAACTTCGTATCGCTTTTGCCAATGCCAATCGCAACCGATCCATGATCAACATCCGGTTGGGCAAGTTGGTCAGACTATCGTAGTAAGCAATATGCGACAACTGTTCCTGCGTCTCACGGATCGGCGTGATATCCGATATCATGACGACGAATTGCTGTTCTTCGCTCGCGTCGACGGGAATGAGCCCAATCGTCAGCCAGACATACATGGTTTCGTTATTTTTTTTGCACGCCGTGATTTCTCCGCGCCAATGACCGTGTTTTTCAATGCCTTGCCAGATACTGTTGTAAGTATTCTCGCCTAAAGCAAGGCGGGTAAGAAAGGGCAGTTCCTTATTGCGAAGATTATGGGATTGAAACTTGGTGATCTTATAAAAAGCGCTGTTGGCACAATTGAATTTTCTATTCTTATTCAGAATAATAATGCCTTCCGAAGCACAATTAAAAACAGTCGCCGCTTGCGCCAGGCGGTCTTTTGCCAGATGACTCTCGGTTGTTTCCTGCAAGATGCCGACGATCTGATGCTTTCCCACATCGCTGTTTTTAAACGATTTGCCATACAGTTTGTACCAGCAGCTTTTTCCGGGACCAGGGTTGACCCGGAATTCTATTTCGGCGGACGAACCCTTTTTAGTGCGCAGCCTATCGATAAAATCGGATACATTGCGCTTGTGATTTTCGTCTATTGAAAGAAAAAAGCTTTCCCAGCCGGATATCGGCTCTATGTTTCCTTCCGGGCTCTTCCCCATGAATATTTCACGGGATTCCTTCGTTACTTCCCAGGTACCCAATCGCGCCGCTTCCAGTGCAAGACGAAAGTGCTGCTCGTTCTTTTTTAGCAGAATATCGTTTTCGTAACGCTCGATCGTGACTTGGATAATGATGTGTAATTCTCTGTCGGAAAACGGTTTTAACAAATAACCGTAAGGCTTGGTCGCCTTCGCCCGGGTCACGGTTTTTTCTTCGGAATAAGCGGTCAGATAAATGATTGGAATACTATGTGCTTTTTGCAATCGATCCGCTACTTCAACACCATCCATTTCGCCCTGAATATGAATGTCCATCAAGACGATGTTCGGCAGCTCCTGATCCACCAGCGACAGTGCTTTTTGGCCGTTAGCCGCCATGCCGGTAACCTGATAACCTAATTTTGTCAGACGTCTCTTCAGATCAAGCGCAACAATCTTTTCATCTTCAACGATGAGTATCTTGACGAATCCATTCATACTTGCCCATCCTATTGCAAACAATAATTTCCAATAAACAATTACCTACATTTCAGCATCCTTCTCCGGCAATTTCTCGCCGTGAAAAAACGGGTAAATTATGTAACTTAATATTTTTGTTTGAATAAGATTCCGATATCAATGAATATTATAGAATTTCTAATTTCATACAGAAGGAATCAAGAAAGAGGAACAAATTAACAAAAAGAAGAATGAATTTATATCAGCAATATCTTACATGCTTATTAAACAAACCATTAATAATTCATGGTTTTGCGATATCAGTTACTTGCAATACGTAAGAAATCTGAGGAAGACCTATCCCTTCTGTCAAAATTCACATATTTACACACTCTGAGCCTATCAATGAACAGATAACTTGGCTAACACAGAGCACCGGAACAACCGCAAACAGACCCACAAGGAATTGTTTCTGAAGGAAATGGAACAGGTCGATTGAATCGCGCTATGTTTGCCCCAGTTGAAGAGTGGTAACAAAAAAGCAGTTTATAGCATCTAACCGCTAAAAAACCGCCTCAGCACTTTGATCATATAACCATGATCGTCCACACCGGCGCTTTCGCGGACGCTATGCATGGCCCACATCGGGCAGCCGACGTCGACGCTGCGGATACCGAGCTTTGCCGAGGCGATCGGTCCGATGGTGCTGCCACACGGCAAATCGCTGCGGTGCGTGTAGCGTTGGTGGGGAACACCCGCTTCTTCGCACCAGCGGATGAAGTGCGCAATCGACACGCTTTCGGAGCTGTAGCGGCGGTTGGCGTTGGATTTGATCACCGGGCCTTGGTTGACGAAAACCCGGTGATCCGCGTCATACGCGGCAGGGAAATTCGGCTGGTAAGCATGTGCCATGTCAGCGCTGATCAAAAAACTGTGCGCCAAGGCGCGCGCGCTATCTTCGCGCTCGGTTGACGCCGCCGCGTTGATACGCTGCAAGACATCAGCCAGAAAACTACCGCCCGCACCGATATGGCTTTCGCTGCCGATTTCCTCGTGATCGAAAAATGCGCACACCAGCGTGCTTTGCGCGGAATCCAGCACGGCATCGTCGAGCAATGCTTGCAATGCGGCGTGGCAGGAAGCCAGGTTATCGATCTGACTGTCGGCGTAAAATTCCTCGCTTGCGCCCCAGAATGCACCCTTCTGCGTATCGTAAACCGCCAGATCCCACGACAGTATTTGCATAGCATCGATGCCGGACGCTTGCGCAAGCAGCTCGAGAAAATAAGGTTTCGGCAACTGCTCGCTGGTCAACTGCGCGAGCAAAAGCGGCAATTCGTTCTGCTTATGCAGTTTCAAACCGTCTTCGTTGACGCCGCGGTTCATGTGTATCGCCAGATTCGGCAGCCGCAGCAGTGGCTGATTGAAGCGCACCGGTTTATGCGTCAATTGTTTGCCGTCGCCGAGAAAGCTGATGCGCCCGGCCAAGCTCAAGTCGCGGTCGGTAAACGTCGCGAGAATCGGCCCGCCGTATATCTCGACACCCAGACGGGCCAGACCGTCGCTCACCGTCGCACCGTTCGGTCGGATGCGGAATCCGGGCGAATCGGTATGCGCGCCGACGATCCTGAAGCCCGACTCGGCAGGCGCTTTGCGCCCCAGCACAAACAGCACGATCGACGAATCGTCGCGCACCACGTAATAGCGGCCACCCGCCTGCAACGGCCACTTGGCGGTTTCATCGAGGCGCACGAACTGAAACGTCTTGATCGCCGCTTCGATTGAAGCCACCGCATGCCAAGGGCTCGGGCTGTTATCGATGAAATCGAGTAAATGCTTTACCTGTTGTTTTGCTGTCATGATTCGGATTTATATTGCCAGTTCAGTTGGTTAATCGATGTGGGCACACTGTGCCGGCAGAATATACGTAATGCCGTTGGTTCAGTCAAATGACGTTTTGTGCGCATAAACCCGGAAATGAACGGTAATTGCGCCGTTCAGCCGATGCATGGAAACGGGACATTGATGATAAAATCCCGGCCATTCGACAATTACCCAATCGCCTTTAAGCAAAGGAATCACCGCGTGCCGCGTTTTCGACTCAAATTTTTCTTGCCGTTTCTGCAGTTTTTTTGTTACCTGTTTTTTTTGCTCAATGCCCCAACCACGCAGGCATTGATTGCCAAAGCACATGAAATCGAGCAGCAACTGGCAAAACCCGCCGCGCTCGGTTTGAGCAAAAACGCACTGGGCGATTTGCAGCGGTTTTATAACGCGCGCCAGTATCAACCGGTGTGGGTGACGAATAATCTGCACTCACCTTTGCTCGACATAGCATTAGCGTTCATCGCCAATGCGGAAACCGAAGGTCTGGATAGCGAAGATTATCAACTGCAACATTTACAGCAATTACAGCATCACGCTGGACAATCTTCATCCGCAGCGGTCGAGCTGGAAGCGCTGACAACGCATGCCGTGCTGATGCTGGCGCGGGATTTAGCGCGCGGACATTTGACGGCAACCGCGGCCGACAAGGATTGGCACATTCCACAGCGCGCATTCGATGCCGTCGCGTTCTTGCAGGAAGCGCTCAAGCAAGACCGCTTGCAACAGGCATTCGATGAGTTATCCCCCAAGAATCCAAGTTATCAGTCGCTCAAGAAAACATTGGCGCACTACCGCCAGCTTGCCGGCAATCACACCGAATGGGTTCATATTCCCAGTTCACCCTCGATACGGCCGGGCGACACACATCCGCACATTCCCTTGATCCGCCAACGCATCGTGCAAGCGTATGCTGCCGATGGCGCTGCCGAATATCACATCGCGGATACTGCGAGCGAACGTTACGATAACGAGCTGGTCACCGCCATCAAGGCATTTCAAGCGCAACATGGTTTGAACAGCGACGGCGTGATCGGCAAAAACACCCTCCGTGCCTTGAATAGACCGCTGACCTGGAAAATCCGTCAGTTGCGCATCAATATGGAGCGGCTGCGCTGGCTGCCGCGCAATATGGGCGAACGTTATTTGCTGGTCAATACCGCCGGTTTTAACCTCACCGCGGTAGAGCGCGATGAACCGGTTCTGACCATGCGCATCATCGTCGGGCGCGACTACCGCAGCACGCCGAGTTTCAACGGCGCGCTGTCGCATATGGTGCTGAATCCTTACTGGAACGTTCCGGTCAGCATCGCCACCAAGGATTTGCTGCCGAAACAGCAAAGCGACCCGATGTTCTTCACGCACGGCGGTTTCAAAGTGTACCCCGGCAATAACCGCAACGCCGAAGCCATCGACCCGGAAACGATCGACTGGCATAATCTGAAAAGAGGATTTCCGTACTTCCTGCGGCAGGACCCCGGCAAGCACAACGCGCTGGGGCGGATCAAGTTCATGTTCACCAACCCGTTCAACATTTATTTGCACGATACGCCGTCCAAATCGCTATTCCAGCGCGATATCCGCACATTCAGTTCCGGTTGCATCCGGCTGGAAAAACCGCTGGAACTGGCCGCTTTTGCGTTGAATCAGCAAAGTTTGCCGGAAAAATTCACCGCAGATTTGGACAGCGATAAAACGATTACCAAGCATTTACCCAAACCGCTACCGATTTACTTAGTGTATATTACCGCCTGGATTGATGAGCCGAACCAATTGGTACACTTTTATCCCGATATTTATGACCGGGATTCAAGTACTTTGCGTTATGCTCGCTGGTAGTCATTGATTATTCGCACACATTCGCAAGATTTTCAGGGAGAAAACAGCTGATGATACGAAGTTTATTCAATCAAACAAACTTATCAGAATCAGAACAACAACCGGAATTGAGCCGCCGCCGGTTTTTACGTGCCGGATTAGGTGCTTGCGCCGTGCTGGCATTGCCGATGGGCGCATCGACCGCGCATGCGGTGATCAGAAGACCATTCGAGAAAAAACTGAGTTTTCTGAATTTACACACCGGTGAGCGCACACAAGCAACCTTCTGGGTAAACGGCCGTTATATCCCGGAAAGCATGCGCGCCATCAACCATGTGCTGCGCGATCACCGCACCGGCGACCGCCGCCCGATCGACCCGCAGTTATTTGACCTGCTCCATCTGCTGCAACACAAATTAGGCACCAAACAAGAATTCCACGTCATCTCCGCCTATCGTTCACCCGCCACCAACGCCAAGCTAGCCGAACAAAGCGGCGGCGTCGCCAAGAACAGCATGCATACGCACGGCAAAGCCATCGACATCCGCCTGCCCGGCCGCAAACTTTCCGATATCCGCGCGGCAGCCATGTCGTTGCAAATGGGCGGTGTCGGCTATTATCCTTCCTCCAACTTTATCCATCTGGACACGGGCAATTTCCGTTACTGGTAGCGGAAATTGCCTAGGGAAACGCTGATTAATTCGGCGAATGAGATGAATTAATCAGCGTTTCCCTAGCGGCTGGAGCCGGTGCGCCGATTGGTCCATTTATTGAGCATCGCCACCAAAAGATTCATAGTGACGGGTTTGGCAAGAAAATCATCCATACCTGCCGCAAAGCAGCGTTGACGGTTATCCTCAAAGGCATTTGCAGTCAAGGCAATGATGGGGAGATGCGTTTTTCCGGTTTCCCGTTCCCATCGGCGAATTCTTTCTGTCGCTTGATAACCATTCATCACCGGCATTTCGCAATCCATCAGCACCAGCGCAGGCGGTATTCCCTGCATGACCGCATGCACCGCTTCTTGTCCGTTCGCAACCACTTTGCAGCGGAATCCTTGATTTTCCAATAAAGCGACGATTACCGTACGGCTGATCGCATTATCCTCAACCACTAAAATCAACCCGCCTTGCGGAGAAGTTTTTCTTACCGGTACTTCACCGGCAATGTTGGCATCACTTGTGGCAAGATTGCTCGCATCGTCGGCGCTGGCCGGGTTGGCGCGGATCTGAAACCAAATTCTCGTACCTTTGCCTTCCTGGCTTTCGAACCCGACGTAGCCTCCCAGCAATCTGGCCAAATTGTGCACGATGGAAAGTCCAAGACCGGTACCGCCGTATTGCCGGGTTGTTGAGGCATCCACCTGGGAAAAAGGCTTAAACAACCTATCGTGCTTGTCCGCAGGAATGCCGATGCCGCTATCGGTTACCATAAACTCCAGCAGCGTTTCTGCTGGTGCGCTTTTGAGTTCACGCGCTTCGATATGCACGAAACCTTGCGGCGTAAACTTGATGGCATTGTTGACCAGATTAGCCAGCATTTGGCTTATTCTGAGCGGATCGGAACAGTATCGCATGCGCGCTTTCCCATGCCATGACACATCCAGTGCCAGCCCTTTCATGTTCGCACTCTCGGCAAATAGTGCCGCCGTTTCCAGCATCAGTTGCTCGGGCTCAAAAACATGACTTTCCAATTGAATCTGTCCGGCCTCAATCTTGGATAAGTCAAGGATATCGTTGAGTATGGTCAACAAGTTATTTCCGGAAGTTATGATCACCCGGGCATAATCCATTCGCTCGTTATCTTTGATATCCGGCATTTGCAGCAGGTAGGCCATACCTAAAACACCATTCAGCGGCGTTCGGATTTCATGAGACATGGTAGCCAGAAACTGACTCTTAGCCAAATTGGCCGATTCTGCGGCAATCTTAGCCAGCTGGAGCGCTTCGCTGTTCGCGCGCAATTGTGCCGTTTGCTCATCGACGGTTTCTTGAATCAGCAGGGTCCGGCCTGTTGTAACCAACATCAACAACTGCAGTATGCTGGCCACGAGCAGTCCGGCAAAACTCAGCGCCCAGGCCTGCCATGGCCGGTGCGCATTCAACCAATCCGCATCCGGAAAAACGATTAATTCCCAGCTGCGATCCGCCATCATCAGCGTTGTCCGCCAGTCGTTGGCATTTGTTGCAACCCCTGGCGCTGAACTGAACAACAATTGATTGTCGCGTTGCCCGGCAGAATCCCGCAATTGAAAAACGATACCTGGCGCTACGACATTGCCGACGGCGGAGTTGACCATGTCAGGAATTTTTAATGCACCCACCACAAAACCGGTAAATTCCGCCGGATGTTCCGGACTGCTCCGGTCAAAATTCTGGCGGTAAGCGGGATGGAGCACCAAGATGCCGGCCTTATTCTGTTGATCCTGCACCAGATTGATCAAGCCCGTGGCCGCCGGCCGGCCGGAATGCCGGGCACGGTCAATGGCTTCCGCCCGGATGGGATTGGAATAAATATCGTATCCGATTGCTTTCCGGTTGTTTTCAAGCGGCGTGATATAAGTCACGACGATATACTCCGGACGCTTGCCTGCAACGGTTAACTCGCCCTGCGCATCCAATTCGGTTATGTGGAACGGTTCCCCAGGAACATTTGTGGAGTGGGTCTGTTCGAAGTATGGCCGGTCCCGGTCACGTACAAAATAATTGTAGCTTAATCCTGCAATGCCTTGAGATTCCTTTATTATTTCTTGCGTAAAGTAATCGAATTGGCGGAAGCTCATATCCGGATTCAATTCCATCAAACGCCGCAATGCCGATAGCGTTTCGTTGTAGGCATTGAATCGTTCCTGTAACTGGAAAGCAATGTTTTGCCCAATATTTTGAATCTCAGCTTGCTGTTGCCTGTTTTCGAGTTTCGATGTGTTGACGAATCCCATAACGATCAACACCACCAGAATCAGCGTAATGGGTGCAATGACGGCCTTTCGCGTTTTCCAATAAGAATGCTTGCCAAGAAAAGCCAGCGACAAAGGTGCAAAGACGAGCACCCCAAAGGTATCGCCGGCCCACCAATTCCACCACGACCAGGAGATATCCGCCGCACCGATAGCGCCAGAAAAAAAGAGCGTCAGCTGCGCGACACTGGCTGAAATCATGCAAGACAATGGACCGCCCAGCAGAAAAAAAGTGAAGATCTCTTGTTCCCGCATCAAAATTTGCCAGCGATCCTTGATGAATCTGCGAACAAGCCAAGCCCCGATAGCGGCTTGCAGCATCGCACCCATTCCTAAGAACGCCGCAACCGCGATACTGTCCTGCGTGAGGTCGTTGTGATTCCAAGCCACCCAGATATTGAGCCCCAGCGAGCCGATCCAGATGCCCGGCAACAAACGGTAACCCGACACCAGCGTCAGTGCCAGCGCCAAACCGGCAGCAGGAAACACCGGACTCGCATAACCCGGCGGGATCGCCAGCAACAATCCCAGGAAGCCTAGCAGGGCATAGCCCATAGCCGCATACGCATTGTGCCATATGATTCTCAAAGACAATCCAGTTGAAGTTTGGATCTTATTCAGCATGCAAATAACGATTGGTTATAGAAAAAGGTCTCGCACGACCGATAGCGGACTAGACCATAGGTACGTTGTGATTATATGTTAACGGCTATGCGTTTTTCCGATTGCGGAAATAATGACAGACTTCGGAGGGTATTCTCCGGAAATAATTGTTCATCCGGTTGATTGGAATCTATTTCTCAGGCTGTCCAGTGAATTCTGGTTGAACGCGATTGTATGACGGTTTCAGAGCGTGTGTCCGTGTAACCTTCAAAGGATGGTTATCAAAAAACTTCTAAGTCCGCAATCGCTGGTAAATATTCGCGGTTTCGAAATGGAACATTTGTTCGTGCAAAATGCAAGATCGGTTTGAAGTCATCGCTCATGACACAAACTGTTCCCTGCGGCATGAGCGATACGTCCGCAATCACATCTGCGATTGCAAATAATTTTGTAGTCCTACTCTGTTGATCAGTCCCAATTGCTTCTCCAGCCAATGCGCATGATCTTCTTCAGTTTCGGCCAACATACCTTCGAGAATTTCCCGCGTTTGATAATCCCGCTCCTGTTCGCATATCGCGATGGCATCGCGTAACGCGGTGATCACCGAGCGTTCCAGATTCAGATCGTTTTGCAGCATCTCCGGCACGTCCCGGCCAATCCGCAATGGGCTGCGGTTGCCGATCACCGGCACGCCTTCGAGCAACAGAATCCGTTTGATCAAATAATCCGCATGCTGCTTCTCATCATTCATTTCGTGATCGATTCGTTCATACAGCTTGTTGAATCCCCAGTCTTCATACATGCGCGAGTGGGTGAAATATTGATCCATGGCCGTCAGCTCTTCCGCCAGCAGCTTGTTCAGTAAATCGATAATTTTTGAATGGCCTTTCATGATGGTGCTCCTATAATCTATTGAACGACAGGTAGCTCTTGATACCGTCTTATTCGAGCAGACAAGAGCCGCGAAACATTTTGCAAACAGTCGGCATTATACGAGCCAAAGCATGCAAAAACAATATCAAATTATTGATTACAAACGATAATAATTCTTGATATCGCTATCATTATATTTAAGGGCTAGCTAAGAAGACACCTAGGCCAAACCGAAATTACTTACGAACAATACGATTATTACGTTTGGCAGCAACAGCGTGCAAGCAATAAGGTTGAATTTCCCAATGCAACCAAGGGCGGACGTGGTGATCAGCCGGTTATCAACGTCAGCTGGTTTGAGGCAATGGACTATGCACGCTGGTTGAATGAACAAACAGGTAGCCAATGCCGCCTGCCGACCGAAGCGGAATGGGAATATGCAGCGCGCGCCGGCACATCAAGCCGTACATTGAGGCACGAACCCGGGCAGCAACAATGCCGATTGTGACGCGGCTGCGGCAGTCCATGGGATAAGCAAGAAGCAGCACCAGTAGGCAGTTTCTCCGCCAATAAGTACGGATTGCACGATATATCCGGTAACGTTTGCGAATGAACCTGTTCGAATTGGCGTGATCGGTTTGACGAAAATGAGCAGCGTTGCAACGATGAAGAAACCGATACACAGATCCGCGTGGTGCACGGCGGTTCCTGGTTCAATTTTCCGAGCTACGCGCGCTCGGCGGCGTGCATCAACTACCATCCAGGGAATCGTTACGACTATTTCGGTTTCCGGGTGTTATGTTCGTCCCCCATCGAATAGCGGTTCGCTGGCGCGCTGAACGCTGATGCGCTGGGATGCTGTTCACTGTGCGCCGCGGAGCATTGCATCAGAACGGTGGAATGGATAGATAATTATCTGCGATGCTTCCAATAATCCGGATCTCGATGCAGGTTCATAACGGCCAAAATGTACAAGCCCTTGGGCTCAATCGAATACAGAACACCGTACGGAAAGCGCCTGACCAGGCAACGCCGGATATCGCCTTCCAAAACAGGCCATGAGTTCGGATAAATAAGTGAGCGCTGTATCGTGGCATATACTTCGACGGCGAAATCGTAACCAAGCCCAGTCTCGATTTCCTCATAATAGTCGATCGCTTGATTAAATTCACTTTCAGCATCAGGGTGAAACCAGTAATTCATTTTTGAAATCGCTGCCAAACCCTGTCAAAGACTTCGTTACCCGGTATCGCCATACCATCAGTTCCAGAACGCATTTCCATCAAGCGTCGGTGAGCGATCGCAATCCATTTTTTGTCAATTTCGGATTCGGGCTGATTCAGGCTGCGCAGCAGTGAATCGACGATCATCACGCGTTCTTCTACCGGAAGTGCACTGATCTCATCAATCATTTTTTTCGTGTTCATCGTTATTACCTTCCTTTCAAATCGGTTATATCAATTCAGATGATAAATGGTAACACCCAATTTCAATAACTCACTCCATACTGCTCCCGGTACCGCTGCACCGCCTGCAGATATTGCGACAGTTCCGCGTGATGCTGTAAATACGCCACCAGATCGTTGAGGTTGATGATCGGCGTCACACTAAGGCCGTGCATTTGCTGCACTTCCTGCACTGCCGAAAGCTCACCGGTGCCGCGTTCCATGCGGTCGAGCGCGATCACGACGCCGCCCGGTGTTGCGCCAGCGGTTTTGATCAGTTCGACCGATTCGCGCACCGATGTACCTGCCGAAATCACGTCATCGACGATCAGCACGCGGCCTTGCATCGGCGCGCCGACCAGCACGCCGCCTTCGCCGTGATCCTTGACTTCCTTGCGGTTGAAACAAAACGGATAATTACGCCCCATTTCCGCCAACGCAATCGCGATGGCGCTGACCAGCGGGATGCCTTTATACGCCGGACCGAATAAGAGATCGAACGGAAGCTCGGCAGCCACAATCGCTTTGGCGTAAAATTGCCCGAGTTTGCGCAAGGCGTCGCCGTCGTTGAACAAACCGGCGTTGAAAAAATACGGCGACAAGCGTCCTGCTTTGGTTTTGAATTCGCCGAAACACAGCACATTGCGCTCGATGGCGAATTGAATGAAGGCTTGCCGGAAATCGGACATAAATTAATCCACCTGAAATAGAAAGATGCAAATTATAACGCTGAACTTAAACGGCATCCGCGCAGCGGCGAAAAAAGGCTTTTTCCCTTGGCTGGCGAAACAGACCGCAGATGTCGTATGCGTGCAGGAATTGAAAGCGCAATTGCCCGACTTTTCCGCCGAGATGCAGTCGCCGGACGATTATCACGGCTATTTTCATTGCGCCGAGCAAAAAGGTTACAGCGGCGTCGGCCTATATACGCGCAAGAAACCGGATCGCGTCGTCGAAGGCGTCGGCATTGCCGACATCGATGCCGAAGGGCGTTTTCTGCAAGCGGATTTCGGTGATTTGAGCATCGTGTCGATCTATCTGCCGTCCGGTTCCAGCGGCGAACACCGCCAGGCGGCGAAATTTTATTTTATGGAGCATTTTTTCCCAATCCTGCAAAACCTGATGGCCAGCGGGCGAGAGTTGATTTTATGTGGTGACTGGAACATCGCGCACAAGGAAATCGATTTGAAAAACTGGTGCTCGAACCAGAAAAATTCCGGCTTTCTGCCGGAAGAACGCGCGTGGCTGACGAATGTTTTCGATGCGATCGGTTTTGTCGATGTGTTCCGCCGCTTGAACACCGAGCCCGATCAGTACACTTGGTGGTCGAACCGCGGCCAGGCTTGGGCCAAAAACGTCGGGTGGCGCATCGATTACCAGATCGCCACACCTGCGATCGCACAGACCGCGCGTAGCGTGTCGATTTTCAAAGACGAGCGTTTCTCCGATCACGCCCCGCTGATCGTCAATTACGACCACACCTTATGACCCCTTCCACCGCTTCCAGTTGGTCGCAAGCGCTGCGGGTTTACACCCATCCGCGCGTGCTCGGCATGCTGTCGCTGGGATTTTCCGCCGGGTTACCGCTGCTGCTGATCATGGGCACGTTGTCGTTCTGGCTGCGCGAAGCGGGCATTGACCGTGCGACCATCGGTTACTTGAGCTGGATCGGTCTGGCGTACAGTTTCAAATGGCTGTGGTCGCCGCTGGTCGACCGCTTATCGCTGCCATTGCTGACATCGTTACTAGGGCGGCGGCGCGCGTGGCTGTTGCTGTCGCAAATCGTCATTGCGAGCGCTTTGGTAGGCATGGCCGTGACCGATCCCGTGATCAACTTGCCGCACCTGGTATTTTTCGCACTGGCCGTGGCATTTGCCTCGGCGACACAGGACATCGCACTGGATGCTTACCGCATCGAGGCGGTCGCGGTGGAACTGCAAGGCGCGATGGCAGCAACGTATCAGGCCGGTTACCGCGTCGCGATGATATTCGCATCCGCCGGTGTGTTGTGGATTGCAGCAGCGGTCGATGCCAGCGCCGATGCGTACGATCACGCGCCGTGGCGCTTCGCGTACCTGGTGATGGCGGTCAGTATGGCGATCGGCATTGTTACCACATTGATCATTCGCGAACCGGATGTGCTTTACAACCGCACCGTTTCGGAAAACGAGCAAATCGCGCAGCGCGCACTGGCACATTGGGCACTACCCGAACGCGGCAAAACCCTGCTGGTTTGGTTGTACGGTGCGTTGATCGCACCGTTTCGCGACTTTATCGTGCATCACGGCCGCAAAGCGCTGCTGATTCTCGGCTTGATCGCGATTTACCGCATTTCCGATGTCGTCATGGGCGTCATGAGCAATCCGTTTTATGTCGACATGGGCTACAGCAAGGACGAAGTCGCCACGATTTCCAAAGTGTACGGCGTTATCATGACCATTGCCGGTGCTGCCATCGGCGGCGTGCTGACGGCGAAAATCGGTATCATGCGCACGTTGTTTCTCGGCGCCGTGCTATCCGCCGCAACCAATTTGCTGTTCGTCTGGCTGGCGGGGCGCGGGCATGACGTCAGCGGCTTGATTTTCACCATTTCCGCCGATAATCTCTCCGCCGGTATCGCTTCCTGCGCCTTCATCGCTTACCTCTCCGGCCTGACCAACGCTGCGTATTCGGCCACGCAGTACGCGCTGTTCAGTTCGGTCATGCTGCTGTTGCCGAAGTTCATCGCCGGTTTCAGCGGTGAATTTGTCGATGCTTACGGTTATGAAACCTTCTTCATCGCCACCGCATTGCTGGGATTGCCGGTGTTGATTCTGGTCTGGCTCGCCGGGCAGGCAAAATTTGCGCACTCCGGCGAATAATCCATGCCCTTCCACAGCATGCCGCAAACTCCGCAAAAAACCGGCCCCGAAGCTGAATACCATGCGCTGATCGAAGCGGGCGAGTTGCAGCCGGATGCCCATCAAGCCAGTGCCATCATAGCCCTGGAGCGGCTGCATCGCGAACTGATCGAATACCGCCCAAGCGGCAATACATGGACTGCCGGCTGGTTACGCTGGCTCGGCAGCAAACCGGCTCCTAAAGGTGTTTACCTCTATGGCGGCGTCGGGCGCGGTAAATCGATGCTGATGGATTTGTTTTACAGCGTGGCGGCAATTCCGGCCAAGCGGCGCATGCATTTTCATGAATTCATGCTGGACATCCATGCGCGGCTCAAAGCCTGGCACGATCTTTCCGCACGCGAACGGGCGCAGCATGGCCAGCGTAGCGGCGACGATCCGATTCCGCCGGTGGCACGGCAAATTGCCAATGAAACTTCACTGCTGTGCTTCGATGAGTTGCAAGTCACCGACATTGCCGACGCCATGGTGCTGACCCGGTTGTTCAAGGAATTATTCGCGCTCGGTGTGGTTGTGGTGGCAACATCCAACCGCCCGCCCGATGAACTTTACAAAGACGGCTTGCACCGCCAGCGCTTTCTGCCGTTCATCGCGGATATCAAGGAGAGGCTGGAGGTCATCGCGCTCAACGGCCCGGTCGACTACCGCTACAACCGCTTACAGGGCGCGGAAACCTATTATTTTCCGGTCAACGCGGAGACCACTGCGCAATTATCGTCGACCTTTTTCCGCCTGACCGACCGCCGTGTCGAAGACCGTGCCAAAGTGCCGAGCGAAGAACTGATCGTGCAGGGACGCACATTGTTTGTGCCGAAAGCCGCACGCGGCGTCGCCGTGTTCTCGTTCAAGCGCCTGTGCGCCAACCCGCTCGGCAGCGCCGACTATCTCGCGATTGCCAGAACTTATCACACCGTCATCATGGTCGCCATCCCGCAATTCACCCAGGAAAACAGCGACCAGGCCAGGCGCTTTATCCACTTGATCGACGCTTTGTACGAACACGGCGTCAAATTCCTCTGCTCCGCCGCCGTACCGCTGCAATCGCTATATGCCGGTGGCGATGTCGGCTTCGAGTTTGAACGCACAGTCTCCCGCTTGACGGAAATGCAATCGCAAGACTATTTGGCAAGAGGGCATGGCAAAATAACAACAGGCTAAGGAAACGCTGATTAATTGACTACACGAGTGAATCACTTCGTTGCTCGGTACTCGCTCCCTCGTCTATCTTGTTGATATGTCCCGGTTGCTGTGTTCCGTGCGCCTCGTGCTTCATCTCGTTCGCCGAATTAATCAGCGTTTCCCTAAGTAAAGCCGGTTTTCTCAAATTTCAGCAAGTTCCACCACCTGCTGACTGTTCGTTAGGATTCGGTCCACCGGTCCAAGGGTTGAAATAGGTATACGCATGCTTCTCAAACGGATTGCCACAGCCATTGCTGTCGAGGGCATTCCAGGGTCCGCCTTGTGCCCATGCAAACAGAGAGCCAAAAGTGATGTAAGTCACATAGAAACCGAATTCGCCAAGTGCCGCCACTGTGCGCGTGTGATAGGCCTCATGGCGCGCGTAATCGTCCTTGACGCTGCCGTCAGCATTGAAGTTGCCGCTTTGCGTGTAAACGATCGCACCCAGAGTCAATCCCCCGCTGCCCGATCCAACTTCCACGAACAGAGCACCGCGCCGGAAGTCCACTTTCTTGCCGGCGATTGCGAAGCCAGCGACGACAAACAATCCAAGAATCGTCATTATCGGCGATTTAATCAACTTAATCGCCCAACTGAAAGCCCAGGCTACGCCGCTATTACTTTCGTCGAGCAGCGGCGTGAACAACCCAAGTATCGATGCACCCAGTGTAATTGCAGTAGCCGCAATCGCAGCAGCAACAGCCGATACGCCAAGCCACACCAATATGCCGTACCAAGCGAGCACCGACAGCACACCGCCAATCGCCCCGCCAACAATCCATAATAACCATTCATCCCAGGTTTTTGCTCCGTTAACACCCGCGCCAATCGCACCGATCACCGCGCCAACGATCGCCGCAACGATAATAGCGATCAACAGTGGTGCAATCTCACCCGTTGGGTCGACAAAATTAGTAGGATTGGCATAGGCATAAAGATATAAATTGATCGCTGTTGCGAGCGGTGCGATACGATCTTGATCGATGACCAGGGTCGGATCGCAAGTCAAGAAACGACCGAGCGCTGGCCGGTACCAACGCGCACCGAGCAAAGTAATTTCCAATCCATCGGTGAAACGCCCCCCTTGAAAAGTAAAGGCCGGCTGTATCACCATCGCAGCAAACAAACGCCCGAACGGCGTATACTCGTTGGAACCAGTGTAAGCGCCGGTAACCGCATTACTGACGACATTCACGTTACCAAGCCGGTCAAAGTGGTGCAGCAAGGTATCGCCAACCGATGGAATTACCGCCAGACGGCGATCTTCATCAAATACTATCTTCGATGCAACACCATCTTCAACCAGATATAAACCTTCAACTTCGAGGCGCGAGCGTGTTTCTTCTCCCGCGCGTTCAATGGTTGTCAACACTCGCCGGTCGTTGTGATCGTAGCGATACTGAATGACGCTGCCATCGGATCGCTCGATACGAACCAACCGATGTCTGAGATCGTAATGCAGCAAACCGATCTCGGGGTCTCGCGTCAAATTGCCGCTCGCATCATAAGCAAATTCATCATCAGCAGCATCATTGCGCCGCGTCAAGCGATTCGGTGCAGCGGCCGCACCCGATTCATGCGCGTAATGCAAAGTAGTCGCAGTTTCACCGTTGAACGTAAGATTACCCAGATCGTCGTAGCGATATTGAAAATCGAAGCCGGATTGATTACCCACTGCGCGCGTCAAACGATTGCGCGAATCATAAGTGAATGATTGGTTCAAGCGCAGCTTACCGGGCACCGTCGACAAATCATCGATATGCCTGACCTGCCCCACCGGATCGAGTTCATATACCAGGTGCTGGTAGCGATGCCCTCCCGCCACCGGCTGCGTCAACAATTCGCGCACAAGGTAATCGCCCGGCGTATAACTACGCCGTGTTTCCAGACCATTGGCATAAACGATTCGTTCGCGCAAACCTGTCGCGCCGTACTCAACCGCCGCTATAACGCCAGGAATCGATTCAAGCATGCCATTTGCGGCAAAACGGTATTCAATCGCATGGGAATCGGGATAAATTACCCGCTGGATTTGATTATTGGCACTGTACTCAAAATTGGTTACAAACACCTCAGCATAGCCCGGATAGCTGCGTGTGATGCGCGATGCGTGCCCATCCACTGTATAACTATACTCTGCACTGCCAAATTCACCGCTTGCACGTACCAGCCTCCCTTTAAGATTATCTCCGGTCCCTGTATCGTATTCAAAGCGTTCGACCACGTTACCGCTGCCATCGCGCAATTCCATTGGACGTCCGCGGTTATCGCGGATGGTGACAAGCTTGCGGCCATCTCCGTCGACACGCTCAACTTCGACGCAACCGGCATCAAACAAGAAGCTCATATCGCCACCCTCTGCAGAGCGAATATGTATACGATTGCCCCACAAGTCGTAAACATTCTCCAAAGCAACATTTCCGAGCGGATCAATCACTCGCTGCAGGCGATGCAACACATCATAGTCCCGCTTTACCTCAAACTGGCTTACGCCATCATACTCAAATACCGAGCGGATCAAACCACCAGCATCGAGCACACTGCTACGCGTTGGCGGCGTAGCAGGATTGAGTTTCAGTGCATCAACCGCATCGGGGTTGTAGAACAATACATGGTTACGATCATAGCGATGCAATGTTTCGCGGCCGTTGAACAACCGTTCGCGCACAATACGTCCAGCATAATCGTAATTAAGAATCCGCTGCGCGGCACCTTGCGGAGGATCCGGCGTAAATTCCCGGAAGGTAGAAAAGTAAGCATCGACCTCACCGAGTAACCGCCCCGCCACCGACAATCGCTGTTGCTTACCTACAGCCCAGCGATTGTCATCAGCAAGTAGCTTTGTTTGCGCAATGCGCGCGCAACCATCGTAATATTCAACCTTCACATAACCCGGTTCGGCATCCGCATGATTGATACGCACGCGCTGCACGCGCGCAACGGGTACAGCACTACGAAGGTATTCATACGTTTCACTCGGCAACCCGGGCAGGGAACCGCGCTTGTAAATCGCACTGACATTACCGAGCGGATCGTATTCGGTGCGTACCGTATGGCCATTCAAATCAATGTATAGAGAAACTTGTTGCGCAATCGGATCGAAAGCGGTATCGCGCCAATCTCCTCCATCTTCGCGTATGGCTACCGGATGCAACGCATCCGCATCGAAACGGAATTCACGCAGCAAGCCCGCTGCATCGATCGTCTCAACTTCATTACCCGTCGTATCGACTCGCACGCGCCCTACATCACGCACGTATACCAGACCATGTTCCGGATCGTTCTCACTGCGCATCAGTGCGGCCAGTGAATCGGGAGTTACTCCACCGAAGGCAAGTGTAATCTCGCGCGCCGTTAATGCGACCTCCGTTTGACGGATGCGGAAACCTTGTTCCACTTGCCCCAGGGAAAGACCTTCAAAAGCTGCGCCATCGTAGTGCTTGCGCACATCTTTCAACAATACACCGTCTCCATCCACTTTGCGTATACGTGCATCGAATGAAGTAATACCGAATTCCGCATGACGGGCAAAGTCGGTATCGATGCGCAACGTCTCACTGCGTGGCGCACCGCTTGCATCGGACCATGCCGTGCTGCGAAGTTCTCGCACGATATTGCCTACAGCATCGATTGTGAAAACTACTTGTTCGTGTTCATATTCGATTCCTTCCTGCAAACGGCGGCTTATACGGCGCGCTTCGTAAGCAAGATATGCAGGGCTGTCATCGCTGCTCCCTGCCACCCGGGCAGCTGCCCAGTCGGATTCTTCCAGCAAGCTAATCTGGCCGTTTTCAGGATCAAAAGTCTCGGTCCGGTGAGGCTGGCCACGCCCGGCGATAAACGCCGGATCACGGGCAGTTGTAAGTCGCGTGTGATAGGTAATACGCTGTTTGAGAGATGATTCTTCCAATCCGGTTGTCCGGACCGATTCCACTTCGGCGAAACCGAGATATTCCCGCTCGATACCGTCGAAATGACCGTCATGGTAACGCAATGCAGTGACCGAACGTTGCAATGTCACTGAATCTTCGAGCGTTAATCGCGTAACTACCGGCACGGCAAACGGTAAATAACCACTCCAGCGGCGCCCCTCGGCGAGGTCACGCGCCCGTTCGAAAGTTGAGCTGCCATATTCGATGGTGGTCACAAGACCGCTGGAATTATCGATCTTGCTCAGCAATCCCGGTTTGACACCGCCTTGCAGATCAAGGAAACGGTAGGCGCCGCCAGGGCCTGCCGTGAATAAAACCCCCGCTGCGCCACTGCCTTTCATATCTGCCAATAATACGCGTTCGGCTGCCAGGCGCGGCGTCCGATCGAGAACGATGGGTGATGCGAAACCTTCACCCGCACGATTGATATAGATACGAATTTCAGCCGCACCGATCAGCACCAAGTCGGCAACGCCGTCCCCATTCACATCAGCCAGTAACACATCAGTATCGGCATTAGGCACGTCGAAAACCGGTGTATCCGCCATCTGCCGCTTTTCACCCCAACGGCCGTCGCCCAGATACGGCCAATAGACGATCTGGCGAGAATGCATCAGCACCAGATCGGATAATCCATCGCCGTTCATATCGGCCATGCGCAACCGGCGCTCAACGCCAGCAAAACTTGGCAAACCACTCGCACCGAGCACCACCGGACCATCCCACGTCCCATTGCCACGATTGAGAAACGCCATCGGCACACCGTTGCGAAAAGTCAGCAAGTCGGCAACACGATCGCCATCGATATCGATCAAATACGATCCATCTTCAGTCAAGTCGAAACTTGGCACTACGTTAGCCGTACGTTTACGTTCAAAGCCGCTGCCTGCGCGATTGGGGTAGAACCCGGCGCCGTGATCGCGCCCTACCACCAAATCGGCATTGCCCCTTCCTTCCATGTCGGCAAAGCGGACACCGGATTGTGCCAGCGATACGCCGGACGGCAAATCGCGCAAAGAACGCGGCGGCCCCCAGATAAGCCGCCCCCGGTTCTCCCAATAGGTCGCACCGTTATCACCCAGCCGCAGCACGCCCGGAAGCCCTGTACCGCCGAAATCAACCAGCGTCACATCGTCTTCGAGTGGTGGCGGTGGACTAACCGGCGCATCAAAGGTTTCGATCCGCCGGGCCAGTGGCGCGAAACGTGTGTACCCGAATCTCTGAGAAGGCATTGAGGCGTGTTGATCGGCACCGCGATGACCGGTTAGCGTAATGCTGGTCAGTAGCGACATGCCCGTCAAATCAGCTTGTTCATAGCTCAGCTCGAAGCTGCGCATCAAGGTATCGGGAGCAAGCCGCTCATGATGAATTTCAATACGCTGGCACCGCAATCGGGTGCGTAGCTCAAAACCGGCGTCGAACTGGGACCAAGGATCGGACCGCTGATCGTAAATGAATTCGGCTCGAAAGACACTCCAACGTATCGTCTTGAGATACAACTGAGAGCTATCGCGTAAGTATTCGTAGCGAATCTCCCGCCCGCCGGGATGCAGACTGCGCTCGATAAACCAGCGCTGGGTGCGCAGAACGCTATCCACCTCAGCTTCGATACGTGTTCCCGCGTTCTCTCCAAAACATAATTCGACTAACGTCAGCGTGCGGCTTCGCCAGCTATTGCCGCTTAAAGAAAAGCGCTGCAGCTTATCCGCTACTGCCACAACATAACTGTCATCGGTGCATCGCACCAATCGTTGCGCACCACCCAGACTGTACAGCGGCTCGCTTTCGGCTACGAATGCGCGCGGCCGCTGCCGCTCTATGAAAGGCACCGATAACGACCAGCCAACACCAAATGGACTGTTACCGCTACCCGTATCGTATTGAAGCTCAAGTTGAGGTGTGAGTCCGCCACTGCCAGCAGGCAGTTCGATTGGCACCCGGTAAGTGCCGCCGCCCATCGCCAGATTAGGTTGAAATGCGTCACCGAGTGAACGGACACCACCGGCCGCGCCAAATTGCGCTTGGCTGCCTAAACCAACACCGCTCGGTTTGCCTGCCATGGCTCACTCCGGTTTAAGCAAGACTGCCGTTGGCGCGGTAATTAAAGCGATAACTGAAGAACAACTGAATATCGCCAATTACGGTTGAATCAACACCATCGCCAAGTGCAATCTGCCAGGTATCAATTGCTGAAACTCCTTTCCACGCTGCGAAAGGCGCCATTGTAATTGCATTTCCAGAAACCGCACCATTAGCACCGGTAACCACACTGACGGCCGACGCATCGGATTGCCGCGTCACTTTCAATGCAATGTTCGCCATGCCATTACCGTTGCGGTCAAGCACACGTACACCGAACGCCGACAGAACCGGCAGTTCATAGTTAAACGCAAAGAACGAGGGCAGCACTTCGAAGCGAATATGCCGTTCGGTATCGAGCCGGAAATACTCGTCAGGTAACTGGAAGCGCGCGGAAACAACTGTCGAACGTCCACCGGTTGTCGGATAGAACGCTTGCACATGTGCCGCCAATGCATCGTCTACATCGGAGTCAAAATAGATTATAAATTTGATGTCGGCAATCGAATTATAATCGAGGTTGTTGCCCGAACGCGGAAGCTCAAGCGTCCAGTCACTTTGCAGCGCATTATTTTCAAACTGCCCCAGCAATTCTTCCGATGGCTGGAACACTGCAATATCCCGGCGGAACTGATAGCTTGACAGGACCATACGTTCGACCGGCATCACTCGAGTATGTTTGACCCAATTTACACCACTCCGGCGCCATTCCGAGCAAACACCATGACAAGTCAGGAAACCACTCGCACCTTCGAGGGGTACCAATCCCTCGACAAACAGTTCCACTTTCTTCAATTTGCGGCGCACAGTACCCGGATAACGGCGATCGAATAACTCGAGATCGGTTCGGAACGGCAATATTCCGGTTTGCAAAAAAGTCGCGAAGCCGCTTGGAAATTCTTCGCGCAGCGATAGAGCTAGACGAACCGGATTTTTTTTCTGGGCATGTTCAAGATAATCGGAAGTAAAAGAAATGATATCGCGCTTGAGTATTTCTCCTCCGAGCAAGCCGGCTGGACCACCCAATCCGTAGTCTAAACGGATACGGTTCAGCTGCCGGTCAAATTCCAGATCGTATGCCAGCTCCATGACTTGCGCTGCATAGATCGCTGCATCCAGATAATGCCGTGCCAAATCTTGCAGCTGTGCAGCAAGCTGAAACCAAAGATCTTCGTCGAACATGCGCTGCTCCGCGTATTCAAGCACCTCTTCAGCAGCCTGAACACGCAATTGCTGCATCTGCACATTCAGCGCTTGCACTTGCAATCGCACTTGCGCCTGTTGCTCGCGCACATTGGCCAAACCTACTTCTGCTGCCACTTCTGCAGCTTGCCGCTCGAGCCGGTTACGCTGAAGTTCCCAATCGAGCCATTCCCGCCGCTCCCCGACTGTGTCAAAAAAATCTTCGACAGTACCTTCGTAATTGTGACTTTCACCATCGTACTGAACACCAGTGTAACGAATCTTTTGGTCATTAGCCGCAGCACCAGCCCACGACAACGCGGCATTCATCGAAGTTAACTCAGCGCCTTTGGTATTCCATTCCGCGACCGCATCGTCTGCATTGTTCTTGCGCAGTTGCGCGTATTCGCGCGTACGGCGTGCAGCTTCAATTTCCAGCTGCGCATCTTGCATGCGTTTGTTCTCGATCGCCAGTGCGGCTTTGTTAACGTCGACCGCGCTCTGCAACTGCATGCGTTCCATTTTTTGATTCTCTGCGTTCACGCGATAGCTGATGAAAGTGCGCTCCGCCTCGATCGCGTTATCGGCCAGATAAGTGGCAACCGATTGCAAATATTTGAAACGCAATACCGGCGCATAATCCGGCGCCAGACCCAGGAAATTAAAACCCTGCGTCAGGTAACTTTGTCGCAGGGATGCTTGTACGATTACCGTTCCGACCCGCGGATTAAATGGCGCATGTGCTTGACCACGAATACTTTTGGCAACTTCTGCCGCCTCGGCTGCTAGCGGCGAGAAGGCCGCCCCTTGGTAAAGCGCTGAACCAGCGGGTATTGCGCCGTCGGACCCAATAATGCGCGCATATTTTTCAGCCGCTGCCGCACGCTGCTCCCGCCGGTAGAGCGTATTTCCCCATTGCAAAGTGGCTTCAGCAATTTTCAGCCAAAGATAATGGCCTTCAATACCAGTATTGAGAAATGGATAAGCAAGCACACGGTTATATTCGGTAATACCTTGTTCATATAACCCCATCGCCACATAGGTATCACCGATTGCTACCGGTAACACAAAGTAATACAAGTGCACGTAATAAGAAACGAAGTTGATTTCGATTTCTTCGTAAAAACGTAAACCCTCAAGTGTCGCTGCAGTGATCCTCGGTTGATAAATCTGCGCTTGCAGCTGCGATCGCCAATCGGCTTGAGAGAGTAATACGACACTGGCACCATCTGGACGGAATAGTCCAAGTTGCTTGGAGGTAACCACAGTAGCGGCGTGCAGATCGAGTGTAGCCGCAGGAGTCTGCCATGCACCAGCATCGCGCAATATTAACGTGCGCTGCGTTTGTTCGGTAGGTAGATAAGGCCGCACAATACTCGAACTGACGGAAGCACTGAATGTATCGCGCAAATTCAGCGTTGATCCACCCCGCAAACGAATATCGCGATCTGCAAATACCGCCGGTTCCGGACTTTTGTTACTGGACATATCGGCTTCGATATTGACCCGATTCGCACGTACAACTTCCACCGCTTCAGTGTTACCTGCACGCGCGAATAATTGTTCAGCCCGCGTCAATGATTCCAGTGACTGCTTGAGCGTAGAAACGCGATCTTTGCCCGCTACATAGGTAGCAAGCATCACTGCCGATTCGTTAGCAATCTCAGCAGCAAGCTCGGTTTGCCCAGCTCTTAGCGATGCTTCGACGGCAGTAGTATATTGCTTAGCTGCCTCTTCAAAACGGTGCTCTGTAATTAGTCCGCGTGCATGATCGCGGAGCGCAGGATCGACTTTCTCAACTTGTGCATCAAGACCCACAGTCGAAAATTTTTTGAATTGCGGTTCAGGATCGAACTCACCCTGACGAATCAGTGGCCGATCAGAAATCAGGTAGGGTATCGGATCACCGGGATTGACGGTACCCACCACTCGCCTTGCCAGTTCAAAAATACGATCAATCTTGATTTTTGACCAATCAATCAACCAACTGTCACCGGCGCCCGGCATGTGCGGTAACTCGGGGTGACTTTGTTCGAGTATCTTCTGCCGCAATGCCAGATAGTTCTGCAATGCAATTGAATACTCACGGTGAAAATAATTAAGATTGGCTTCGGATAGAAGGTCGCGGTAATCACGCTCGGCAACGCTGACAGGAGGAGATACTTCGAGCCGCGACTTAACCCGTTCTGTCACACGCGGGTATAACCTGCGTATCGTTACAAAGTTCTCAAGATAAACAGCCATAATTGCTCCCCCCTCGAGAATATCCGCTTCACCTTCCGGTTGAGTTGGGATTATAGAAAAACAGACGTGCTTTCTAGTAAGGTCGAGCGTACAAAAAAAGGGATACAATGTCAAACAAGCCGATGACTGGTCAAATCACATTTGCTCATCTTTAGTTATTAATTGCACATCTTTTCCCAGGAAATTATCAATCGAATCATTCTCAACAAACCCATCAATGGTTTTTCAACAATGAACATATTGATCACAGGCGCAACGGGATTTATCGGCCGTCAGCTGGTGCGGCGTTTGCAGCAGGAGCACCAAAATATCACGGTACTGAGCCGTAACGGCACGCGTGCAAGTCAATTACTGGGGGTACCGGCATTTGATTGGGATTACGCGACACAAGATGTACCCGCTGAAGCGCTGCAAGACTGTCAGATCATCATCAATCTGATGGGCGAGAATCTAGGCGATGGCCGTTGGACTAAAGCGCGCAAACACGAGATTTATGCTTCCCGCATCCTCAGCACGCGCAAACTGGTCGCCGCCGCGCCCGAAAGCTTGCAAGCTTTCGTGTGCGGCTCGGCCATCGGTATTTATCCAGGTTCCGGTGACGATCTTTATGACGAATCCTATACCGTCCCTCAACAACTCAGTTTCATGCAAACCATTTGCCATGACTGGGAAGTCGAGGCGGCCCGGATTGAAAGCAAGGGTGTACGCCGGGTCAGCATCCGCACCGGCGTGGTGCTGGGTCATGGCGGCATGCTGCAAAAGCTGCTGCCGGTTTTCAAACTGGGGTTGGGCGGGCCGGTTGGTAACGGCCAGCAGTGGTTGCCGTGGATCCACATCGACGACATCGTTTCGGTTTACACTGCAGCCGCACTGGATGCGCGCTATCACGGCCCGGTTAATGCCGTGACACCCAACTCGGTGCGCTACCGCGAATTTGCATCGGCGTTTGGAAACGTATTGCACCGGCCCGCATTCTTCCCGACTCCGGCATTTATCCTGAAACTGGCATTAGGCGAAGCCGCCGCACTGGCGTTGAATAGCTATCACATCGTACCGAAACGATTGCAAGAAGAATACGGTTTCAAATTCAGATTCACCGATTTACCGGCAGCCTTGGCTGATCTATTCGGTAAAACCGATGCTTCAGAACCAAACATAGCCTCATGACGACTCCGCTTGCTGTTTTCTGGTTCCGGCGCGATCTGCGCCTGGACGATAACGCCGGACTCTCGCATGCGCTGGCCTCCGGGCGGCCGGTTCTGCCAATTTTCATTTTCGATCCCGTCATACTCACCGGATTACCGCGAGACGATGCGCGTGTGACATTCATTTTCGACACCTTGCAAGCGCTGCGCGCGGAATTGGAGAAAAAACACGGCAGCTCGCTTGCACTTTATCACGGCAAACCGTTGGAAGTTTTCGAGCGGATTCTGCGCACCCATCCGGTCGCCGCGGTCTACACCAATCACGACTATGAGCCTTATGCGCGCGAGCGGGACGAAGCAATCCGCCGCTGGTTGCAAGCGCGATCGGTGGCTTTTAACACTTACAAGGATCACGTCCTGTTCGAAAAAGACGAAGTCATTAAGGAGGATGGCGGCCCGTACAGCGTGTACACCCCATACATGCGCAAATGGAAACAGGTGCAAAGCCGGACAGCGCTGACAACTTATGCCACCGCAACCAAATTGACCAACTTGATCCAGCAAACATCGCTGCCGGATGTGTCATTGCTGGACATCGGCTTTACCCGCTCGGCCATTACCGTTCCCGCTTACCGTTTGGATATCGGATTGCTGCAACATTATGCGCGCGACCGGGATTTCCCGGCCATAGCGGGAACTTCGCTGTTGGGGCCTCATCTTCGCTTCGGCACGATCAGCGTGCGGCAAATATTCCGGCAAACGTTCCAGGTCAGTGATATTTTCTGCAATGAATTGATCTGGCGCGAATTCTTCAGCCAAATACTGTGGCGCTTTCCGCACACACAGCAGCGCAGCTTCAAACCGCAGTACGATCGCATCGTGTGGCGCAACGATGAAGCGGAATTCAAGCGTTGGTGCGCAGGGACCACCGGTTACCCCATCGTCGATGCCGGCATGCGCCAGCTCAATGCAACTGGCATGATGCATAACCGCGTGCGTATGATCACCGCGAGCTTTTTATGCAAACATCTGTTGATCGATTGGCGCTGGGGCGAAGCGTATTTCGCGCAGAAATTATTGGACTACGACATGGCCAGCAACGTCGGCAACTGGCAGTGGGTGGCGGGCTGCGGCGTCGATGCCGCGCCTTATTTCAGGATTTTCAATCCCGGCACGCAAACGGAAAAATTCGATAAACAGCTCACTTATATTCAAACCTGGATCAGCGATTGGCATACTCTGACCTATCCCGCGCCGATCGTTGACCACACGGTTGCGCGCGAACGCTGCTTGCAAGCGTACCGGCAAGCCGTGGGTTAGCCGGGTGGCATAAATTTACAGTTTTGCATCTGGATTATTTCTTTTTAGTTACTGCCGCTTATGCCCCGTGCCGGAGACTCCGGCCTTGTTGAGTTAGCAATATCTGACGCATTTCAATTCCATACTTTTTTTTTTAATGTTATCCTTACTGCGAATAAGTAATTTTCTTATTCGTAGCGAAACCATATCTTGTTTTAGAGGGTTTTAGGTTGCACGATCGGATGATCTTCTAAACGATCTTTTCCTGCAAAAAGCAGTTCGATGCCGGATTAGATGTGGGATATGGCTTGAAGCTGATGAAGTTTCAACGTGACATTAAATTTGTTGATAAACAATTTTTGATTTTAATAACAAAGGAGATTTTCATGAAATACTCACTTTTAGCTATCGTCCTTATCGCGTTTACATCTACAGCTTTACTCGCCGGATGTGGTGAGCCTAAACCATATAATAAACCGCCAAGCTTATATAAAGATCCTGAATCAGGCGAAAGGCTAGGTGCCGAAGCCGGTAAAAAATAATCGGTTGGTTGATTATCGAACGGCTCCTATCAGGGGCCGTTTTTTATTGAGGATTATTCAGCAGGGATAATTTTCTTAACCGCAAGACCAATCTTCTCGTAGCAATCACCTCATCACAGTTATAGTTCGAGTCAGTGGCGGAATCACGGCCACGTCAAGCAGCATGCGATCACGTACTCCGTTGATACCGCAATAACGATCGGACTGGCGTTGTTGCTGGCACAGACGCCCGCACTTAGCTGGATTCCTGCACCTCGCTGCTGCATTTCGATGATTGGCTACTGGCCATTGCCGGTGCAATGACCGCTGCGGTATTAACCTTGCTGCCGCGCCAAACAGCGCATCGATTAACCGAATCGGTAATAACAAGCCCGCATCAACCGGTTTTGAGTTATTGTTACTTTTCAGAAGGGTCGGTAATAAAACCGATTTTTGTCATGCCGGACTTGGCCGCAATACTCATGAGCCGTGCGACATGTTCGTAATGCGCCAGCTTATCGGCGCGGATATGCAATTCCGTATTGGGCGCTTGCGCCACGGTTGCACCAAAGCGCGGCGCCAGCTGTTCCACTGACACCGGCTCGCCATTCCAGAAAAGACTGCCGTCGGCGCGAATCGCCAGTTCGACATGCTCGGGCTGGGTGATATTGGGATTGCTTTCCGCTTTCGGTAGATCGACCTTGACGGAATGTGTCAGCAGCGGGGCTGTGATGATAAAAATGATCAACAGCACCAGCATCACGTCCACCAGCGGCACCACATTGATCTCTGACATGGGCGCCTGACGCCCGCTATCCTGCATGCTGCCGAACGCCATTATTGCCCTCTCTCCATCGCAACATCGGCGATCCCGGTTGCAGCCGTAGCCTCCGATTGCGGCTCAACAATCAGCGACTCATTGTCATCGCCGACCGTGATCAGTGTGAACAGATCATGCGCGAACGCTTCCAGGCGCGCGAGCCAGATGCGATTACGGCGGACAAAAGCGTTATAGGCAAGCACCGCCGGTATGGCCACCGCCAGCCCTAACGCGGTCATGATCAGCGCCTCGCCGACAGGACCGGCAACCTTATCCAGGGTGCCCTGACCGGAGAGTCCGATTTGAATGAGTGCATGATAAATGCCCCAGACAGTCCCGAACAAACCGATATACGGCGCAGCCGAACCGGCTGTGGCAATCAGCGTGAGGCCATTCTCGACACGCGTGGCTTCCTGATCGATACCATTACGCAGGGTACGCGTCAGAAACTCGCTGGTGCCGCCAGCTGCGGCCAATTTGTGCGAGCTGTGGATTTTGGAATCGGCGGCTGCATCGATACCCAGTTTGGCAAGCTCCGCAAAAGCATTATCCGGCGCCGCATTCTTGAACTCGACATGGGCCGCTTGCAGCGAATCGAAACTCCAGAAGTGTTTCAAAAAAGCTTCGGCACGGCGCTTCGCGATCAGATTTGCGATACTTTTTGTGATGATCAGATACCAGCTTGCAACCGATAGCGACAGCAACAGCACCAGCACACTCATGCCCACGCCGTCGATCTGATCGAGAAAATGGGAAAAACCAAGCCCTTGTTCCATGAATTAATTTCCTTGCAGTACAAAATTAAAGGGTTGTAAGGCCACCGCCCGCACCGGTTGACCGTCACGCATCGACGGATTGCATTGCCAGCTCTTTACCGCAGTCAGTGCAGCAGCATCAAGCCGCTCATAGCCGCTGCTGTTAAGAACTTTTGCTTTATCGATACGCCCGCTTTCATCCAATTCCACGCGTAACACCAATTTCCCTTCTTCACCCATGCGCCGCGAAATCGCAGGATATTCCGGCGGCGTTAATTTGGGGCAAGATACCGCCAATTCGGATGATAATGCTACGGGTGCCGTTGGCATTGGTTTGGGCGATGCAGCGGGTGCAGATGCCGATTCTTTTGCTTGTTCAACCGGCTTCGGCAGTTCCGGCGCTGGCTCCGCTCGTTTCTTTTCGGCTGGCACGGGAGATTTTGCTGTAAGCTGCTCTTGTTTCGGTTTGACGACAGGCTTTTTGACAGGCTGCAATTTAACCGGCGTAGGCTCGGGTAATGCTTTAGGCACGGCCGGCGCCGGCGGCGTAATCAGTTCGGCAAACAAGGCCATCGCCTGCTCGGGATGCGGAATCAAACGTTGATGCCATAAAAAATAAAATAGTGCGGCATGCACACCAAGAACAAACAACAACCCAGGTAATGAGATAAAACGCTGCCGTTGCTCCAAATACTCGATATTTTTGCGGGATAATGAGTGCATTACAGAATAAACAAATCAGACAAACTTCTTACTTACTTGATCTAAAATACACCGGATACCGCTGATTTTGCTTTTTTGTTCACAAGCGCCGATTCCTGAAAACCACTCTATGCTGCAATTAAACGCGCATAGATTCGGATTAAACCAATCAAATGAATATTCTAACGAAAACGATAATAATTATCAATAACCAAAGCTTATATTAAATTCTATTTCAACATACAATGATTGATTTACCGATTCCGCATCGATAGCCCTTACTTTTTACTCATTAAAACATGACATATTCCACACCCAGTTTCTGGCGCCGCATCATTTGCCTGATTTATGACTTTCTTTTGATATTGGCCATTTTGTTTATTTCCAGCTTTATTTTTCATTTTATTTTCAGCGATACGGAAGCGGCTTATTTCAAACCGCTCTTTCAGTTTTATTTGTTTATCATCATGGGGTACTACTTCACCTGGTTCTGGACACACGGTGGTCAAACGCTGGCGATGCAAACCTGGAAAATGCGGATCGTGACCGCTGATGGACATGGCCTGACAAAAAAACAAGCGATCACCCGCTACTTATTTTCTTTAATAGGTATTTTCACTTTTGTCGTCATCAATTTCATATTTCCGATCAATTTTATTTCCTATTATCAACTCGTACTGATCAGCATCCTCATCTTCGGTTCCGGATTCATTTGGGCATTATTTGACCGCGATCACCAATATCTTCATGACCGGTTAGCCGGGACTCGCATCATTAAGCTGGAAAGTTGATTACCGACTAAAATTCCCGGCGATACCAGCACCGGCTAATACGCATTTATCCACAGAAATTTATAAGCAAAATTTACAATCTCATTTTCAAATGAATGTATAATAGATTGATTGTTATCCAGTTATTTAAATATTTATTGTCATAAAGAATGAGCGCCAGAATCCGTAAAATGTAAGTCACTTAACTTCCAAACACTCCGACCGATGCGTAGCCAAATACTCTCAGCAGCCGCAGCTTTGAAACTCCTATTCAGAGAATGTGCAATCCAGGCAAACATGTTCATTGTCATCGCTTTAATGCTTTGCATTTTTGTCATCGACTTAAATACACCGTTAGGAGTTGCGGCTGCAGTTCCGTATGTGCTGGTGATCTTTGCCAGTCTATGGGTGAGCGGAATCCGGTTTACCTATTGCATTGCTGCAACGACGTTAATTCTGACCGTCACTGGCTTTTATCTATCGCCCGGCATTGTAATGCCGATGAATATTGTGATGTTTAATCGCGGCTTAACCCTCTTACTCATCGTATGCTCTGCATTGATGGTCATTAAGATCAAGAAAACGAATATCGACATGTCCGCTTTGATGACACAAATATTGATCGATCCGGTCACCGGATACAAGAACAGGCAAGCTTTCGAAACCGAACTGGATACCGAAATTTTACGTTCGCGGCGCTATCACCGGAGCTTCTCCATCGCGATTATCGATATCGATCTGCTGAAGCTGTTTAGCGATAACTATGATTACAAAGCCAGCAACGATTCAATAAAACAAATCTCACAAGAAATAAAAACCAACATCCGGATTACCGATCTTTTCTATCGGATCGATATCAACGTGTTTGCCATTTTATTTCCCGAAACCGATTTATGCGAAGCCAAAAAAGTATGCGAATCCGTGCGCAAAAAAGTTTCAGCCCGGATGGACAAACATACTGAAAATAAAATCATCATCAGCATCGGTGCTGCAATGCTGGATGAAACCGATAACAAGCTCAAATTGTGCAAACGCGCGGAAGATGCGCTTTTTACCGCAAAACGCAACGGCGGAAATCAGGTTTCGACATTGCCTCAGATTGCCAATAAAGATAAACCTGCTGTTGCTGCAATTTTATCGCGCTCACGCTCTACCGAGACGGTTTAAGGAAATACTGAACAATTGTCTACACAGCGGTCCGCTGAGCTGCTCGGCGGTATCCGCAAATTCCTATCGCTGTTAGGCAATTGTCTGTTAACACGTTAACAAAATACATTCATCGCGGTATTGAAGAAATTACTGCGCATTCTCTTATATAATTCAGCGTATCTATCAGACAAAATCTTTCGTTTCTGAGATACCCATGAGTTTACTGAACAAGCCGATGGCCAAGAAATCAGGCGGCCACTCCTTCTCACCCAGAGTTGCCCGGCTACTGCGGGAATCCGGCTTGCTGATGCTGATGGGCGCGGCGCTTTATCTGGTGTTGATATTTTTCAGCTACGACCGCGGCGATGCCGGCTGGTCTCATAGCGGTGACTTCAATCAAGTGCAAAATGCCGGAGGACACGCCGGCGCATGGTTAGCGGATTTGCTGCTGTATCTGTTCGGCGCATCCGCTTGGTGGTGGGTAGCCTTCTTTCTGTCGGCAATCGCCTGGAGCTATCGCCGCATCGATAGCGCCGGCATTTTTGACCGCCACTCCTTGTTCCTGACTTTAGGCGGTTTCTTTTTACTGCTTGCTGCCAGCAGCGGTTTGGAATCGCTGCGGTTTTATTCCATCAACATCGCGCTGCCGCTGATGCCGGGCGGCATGCTGGGCAACACGATCAGTCATTATCTGTCGCAAATTCTCGGTTTTACCGGCGCAACACTGACCTTGCTGATCCTGATCGCCGTCGGTTTCAGCCAGTTTACCGGTCTATCGTGGGTGCGCTTTGTGGAAAAAATCGGTGAAAGCATTGAGAATCTGCTGTTGCTGCTAAAAGATACCTGGGAAACACGGCAAGACAAACTGACCGGTATGATCGCATCCCAAGTGCGCAACAAAATCGTCGAAAATGAAAAGAAGCGCATAGAAAGCACACCGGTGCTGCATATCGAACCGCCAACGACAACCATCGTCAAATCGCAGCGTATCGTCAAAGAAAAACAACCTTCACTGTTCTCCGATTTACCCGACTCGCCACTGCCACCCTTGCATCTGCTGGATGAACCGGAAAAAGACTTCGAAGTGCTGTCCAAAGAAACACTCGAATTCACATCGCGCTTGATCGAACGCAAGCTCAAGGAATTCGGTGTCGATGTCAAAGTGGTCGCTGCCTTTCCCGGCCCGGTCATCACCCGCTATGAAATTGAACCGGCAGTCGGCGTCAAAGGCAATCAGGTCATCAATTTGGTCAAAGATCTGGCGCGCGCATTGTCCGTGGCCAGCATTCGCGTGGTCGAAACCATTCCGGGCAAAACCAGTATGGGACTGGAAATCCCGAATCCCAAGCGGCAAGTGGTGCGGCTGCAGGAAATTCTCAGCTCGCAAGTCTACGCCGATTCCGCCTCCCCGCTCACCATCGCGCTGGGTAAGGATATCAGTGGCCGCCCGATCGTCTCCGATCTGGCCAAAATGCCGCATGCATTGGTTGCCGGAACCACCGGCTCGGGTAAATCGGTTGCAATCAATGCAGTCATTCTGAGTCTGATCTATAAAACCACGCCGGAGCAAACCCGCCTGATTCTGATCGACCCGAAAATGCTGGAATTATCCGTATATGAAGGTATTCCCCATCTGCTGACGCCGGTAGTCACCGACATGCGCGAAGCCGCCAGCGCGCTGCACTGGTGTGTCGGTGAAATGGAGCGGCGTTACAAACTGATGTCGGCGCTCGGTGTGCGCAATCTCAGCGGTTACAACCAGAAAATACACGACGCGGCTAAAAACGAAGAACCTGTGGTCAATCCCTTGCTGCCGCCGGGAGACGAAACCGAGTATTTGAACGAATTACCGCTCATTGTCGTGGTGATCGATGAATTGGCGGATCTGATGATGGTCGCCGGTAAAAAAGTCGAACATCTGATCGCCCGGCTTGCACAAAAAGCACGCGCTTCCGGCATTCATCTGCTGCTGGCGACGCAGCGCCCGTCGGTCGACGTGATTACTGGCTTGATCAAAGCCAACATTCCGACCCGCATCGCTTTTCAGGTGTCGAGCAAAATCGATTCGCGCACCATTCTCGACCAAATGGGCGCGGAAGCCCTGCTCGGTCAAGGCGATATGTTGTATCTGCCGCCCGGCAGCGGCTACCCGCAACGCGTGCACGGCGCTTTTGTCGCCGACCACGAAGTGCACAAAGTGGTTGAATATCTGAAAGAACACGGCGAACCCGATTACATCGAAGAAATCCTGCAAGCCGGTGACGAGGAAAACGATAGCAGCGGTTCGCTCGAAATCAAAAAACCATCGGAAGGCGAAGCCGATCCGCTTTACGATGAAGCGGTTGCCATCGTCGTCAAAACCCGCCGCGCGTCGATCTCCCTGGTACAAAGGAATCTGCGCATCGGCTATAATCGCGCCGCCCGTCTTATCGAAGACATGGAACGTGCGGGTCTGGTTTCATCGATGCAAAGCAATGGCAATCGCGAAGTATTGGCTCCGGCGCGCAACGAATGATCTTCCTCTCAAGCGCGCTGCGCAATTTCACCCCACAACCACATGCTAGGAATTTTATGCTCCGCTCATGCAGCTTTCTTTTTCTCCTGTTACTCAGCGGCCTGATACCGCGTTGGGCTGAAGCAGCCGCTGTCGCCAGCCTGAAAACGTTCATCCAGGAAACGCGCACGGTGCGCGCGAACTTCTCCCAGACGCTGTACGATAAAAACGCACGTACGATACAAGAATCGAAAGGCACGATGCAATTCGAACGCCCGGAAAAATTCCGCTGGGCTTATGAAAAACCGCATGAACAATTGATCGTCGGCAACGGCAGCAAAGTATGGTTTTACGACCCCGATTTGAATCAAGTCACTGAGCGGTCATTCAATATCGCCATCGGCAGCAGCCCGGCCGCCCTGCTGGCCGGCAGCAGTGCCATCGAAGACAATTTTGAGCTGGTTGAATTGGGTGTGCAAAACGACATGGAATGGCTCGAAGCGGTTCCGAAAAGCAAGGAAAGCGCGTTTGAATTCATCCAGATGGGTTTCTCGCCGGATGGCACGCTCAAAATCATGGCACTGCGCGATAATTTCGGCCAGACTACTATCCTGTCTTTTTCCGATCTCGACAAGAATCCCACGCTGCCCGCCGATTTGTTCAAATTCACCCCACCTGACAAGGCCGACGTCATCCGTGAGTGAAACCGACCTGTTTTCACCAAGTCAACCCAAAGCACCGCTGGCGGAACAGCTACGCCCCAAGCATCTGAACGACATCATCGGACAAAGCCACTTGCTCGGAGCGGGAAAACCGCTGCGCCTGGCGTTTGAATCGGGCAAACCGCATTCAATGATTTTGTGGGGCCCGCCGGGAACCGGCAAAACCACGTTGGCACGCATCATGTCGACCGAGTTCAACAGCGAATTCATTGCGCTGTCCGCCGTATTATCCGGCATCAAGGACATCCGCGCCGCCATCGAGCAAGCCGAACTGATGTTGCAACAAAGCGGGCGGCACACCATTCTGTTCGTCGACGAAGTGCATCGCTTCAACAAATCGCAGCAGGATGCCTTTTTACCGTATGTCGAGCAAGGATTGATCACCTTCGTCGGCGCCACCACGGAAAACCCATCGTTCGAGGTCAATAACGCGCTATTGTCGCGCGCTCAGGTTTACGTGCTGACCGCTCTGTCGGAAGCGGAATTGTCGCAATTACTGGAGCGCGCGCAAAAATTGGCGCTGGGTAATCTGCAATTCTCCGCTGAAGCGCGGCAACTGTTGATCGAATTCGCCGACGGCGATGCCCGCCGTTTACTGAACTTGCTGGAGCAAATCCATACGGCGGCTGAAACCGGAGGCCTCACGTCCATCGACAAGGATACTGTCGTAAATACCTTGTCGCGTAATGCACGCAACTTCGATAAAGGCGGCGATGCGTTTTACGATCAGATTTCCGCGCTGCATAAATCGGTGCGCGGATCCTCACCGGATGCGGCGCTTTACTGGCTGTGCCGCATGCTCGATGGCGGCACCGATGCGCTGTATATCGGGCGGCGGCTAGTGCGCATGGCCACCGAAGATATCGGCCTGGCCGATCCGCGCGCGCTGCGCCTAACATTGGATGCGTGCGAAACTTTTGAGCGGCTGGGTAGCCCGGAAGGCGAACTGGCGTTGGCGCAAGCGGTGCTGTATCTCGCCTGCGCGCCGAAAAGCAACGCCGCTTACTTGGCTTACAACAAAGCGCGCTCGTTCGTCGCTCACGATAAATCGCGACGCGTCCCGCTGCATCTGCGCAATGCGCCGACGAAGCTGATGAAAGATATCGGCTACGGCGACGCTTACCGCTACGCGCACGATTGCCCGGAAGCGTATGCCGCAGGAGAAAATTATTTTCCGGCCGACATGCCCGAAGTCAGTTTTTATCAACCGACCGCTTACGGCCTGGAACAGAAAATCCGGGAAAAACTGGCTTATTTGCGCAACTTGGATGAGAAAACCAAGCATAAAATATAGGAAGCTCTGAAAAACTACTGCGCTCTGTCATGCTGTGTTGAAATCAGACTCAAAATGCTCATTTACACTTTGTAAACTGCGCTTTCTCGCCTGATTTCGCCTTGCCTGACCGTCGCTCGCTACCTTTTTCAGAGCTTCCATAGCGCTTCGTTTACATCGATCATTATTTTGGAGTTTTCGCATGTTAGAAATTCAACAATTACGCACCGACCTGGACACTGTCACCCGGCAGCTTGACAAACGAGGTTACGCCTTTCCCGTGGAAGCATTCAATGACTTGGAAGCGGAACGCAAAATAATTCAGACCCAGACTCAGGAACTGCAAGCGCAGCGTAATTCGGCATCGAAACGAATCGGCCAGGCCAAAAGCAAAGGCGAGGATGTTTCCGCCATCATGGCGGAAGTCGCCAATCTGGGCGATGCCTTAAAGCAAGCGGAAGATCACCTCGAGCACATTCAGCAGCAGCTGCAGAAAATCTTGCTGGAAGTACCGAACCTGCCGCATGAGAGTGTACCGGAAGGCAAAGACGAGACCGGCAACGTGCAAATCCGCCGCTGGGGCGAGCCGCGGCCATTCGATTTCGCCGTCAAGGATCATGTCAGCGTGGGCGAAGAGCTAGGATTGCTGGATTTTGAAACTGCCGCAAAACTGAGCGGCGCACGCTTCAGCTTGATGAAAGGCGGACTGGCCCGCCTGCACCGGGCTTTGGCGCAATTCATGTTGGACACACATACGCTGGAACACGGTTATGTCGAAACCTACGTGCCTTATCTGGTCAGCCGCGATAGCCTGCGCGGCACCGGACAGTTGCCGAAGTTCGAACAAGACCTGTTCGCCGTGCACGCAGGCGGCGCAGATTCTGCCGATACACCGGAGTATCACCTCATCCCTACCGCCGAAGTCCCAATTACTAATATGGTGCGCGATGAAATCGTGCCGCTGCAAGCGTTGCCGCTGAAATTCGTGTCGCACACCCCGTGCTTCCGCTCCGAAGCGGGCAGTTACGGCCGCGACACGCGCGGGCTGATCCGCCAGCACCAGTTCGACAAAGTCGAGCTGGTGCACATCGTTCACCCCGATCAATCGTATGCCGCGCTGGAACAACTGGTCGGACACGCGGAAAAAATCCTGCAGAAACTCGCATTGCCTTATCGTGTCATGACGTTGTGCACCGGCGATATGGGTTTCTCGGCGGCGAAAACCTACGACATCGAAGTATGGTTGCCGGGGCAAAATACCTATCGCGAAATTTCTTCATGCAGCAACTGCGAAGCGTTTCAAGCGCGGCGCATGCAAGCGCGTTTCCGCAATGAAAACGGCAAGCCCGCGCTGCTGCACACATTAAATGGCTCCGGCCTGGCCGTGGGACGCACGCTGGTTGCGGTGCTGGAGAATTATCAAAATGCCGACGGCAGCGTCACCATCCCGGAAGTGTTGCGGCCTTACATGAATGGTCTTGACCTACTCACGAGTAGCAGAGGACAATGAAAACGGACTCTATCTTTTCACCCTTCTTATAAAGGATGCATCATCATGGAAAATCACAATACCGGGCAGTCCAGTCATCAATCCGGCGATGATCTCAAATCATTAGAAGCTGAAGTTCGTGAAGCGCTCGCCAATGGCACGCATGTCAAGGAAACGGTGCATCGTTTGACGCTAAAAGCCATGAATGCAAAAAACATCGACCTGGATTCGCTGCAGCGCATCGTCACGGCTGTGCTGCAAGGTGTACACGACGGCGCGACGCAGCAGTTGCAGCACGCCGCCAACCAAACCCAGACAGCGAAGTCGCAAATTACCGAAGCCGTTGCCGGACTCGATACGGCGCTGGCCGGCTTCGCGCAAGCATCCAAACTGGCTGTGGAAGAAGCAGCCAGTCAGGCCAAGAAATTTTCCGATAAGGAATTGACGCGCACCCGTTCCGACCTCGAAGGCTTGGAGAACCTGTTCCTGGATACCTTGCATCAAACCGCCTCGGCAACACAGGGACTGGTTTCCGATGTCTTGCACGACTTAGGCCAGCATGCCAAAAACAATGGCACAGCAGTCGGTTCTCAGCTCAAGGAAACACTGGCGACATTCGCCCAGCAAGTCGCATCGGTCGGGCACGCGCAACTGGAAAGCGGCGCCACGCTGGCGCATACCACGGCGGACATCATCGGCAAAATCGCCAGCGGCGTGCTGTCGGGAATCAGCGATCAAGGCAAAAAATAGCAAAAATCGCAGCGATCACGACCGGTTTGCATCAGCAGCCGGTCAATCGCGGTCTTCCCCGCCCAGAGCCTCGATCAGATCGGTGATCAACTGACTCAGCTCACCGGTCATGATGGTGAAATCGCTGACAAATAATTCTTCCGCGCTTTCGGTGGATTCTTTCAGGATATCCTGCGGCGCGATCCGCCGCAGTTGCAGATTGTCCTGCAACACAAACGAGATCTTGCTATCCCAGGTCATGGCGAGCTTGATCGCTTTTTTGCCGGCACGGATATGGCGTGCGGTTTCTTCCGCTTCCAGTATGTGGTGGGTATATTTGATGGTTTCCTTCTCATCGCTCATCCCTTGCAGCTCACAATCGCGATCGACGGTAAAAATCGACGGCAAATCGTCACCGCTCAGCCAGCGCGTCATCGCCGACGACGGTGAAATCTTGGTATCCAGCGGCGCCAGCGTGATTCCCTGCAGCGTTTTCAGCAACACTTCGATGAATTCTTCGGCTTTATTAGCGCTGGACGTATCCAGAATCAGCCGGTTGTTGAGCGTATCGATCCAGGCGTAAGTTTTATGCCGTTGCGCAAACGCACGCGGCAGTAGCTCGACGATGGTCGCCTCCTTGATATCGCGGATTTGTTTCTTGCCCGCTTTGTAGCCCTGCATCTGCTCGATTTGCGTGATGCGGTTTTTAGCGTGTTGATTGACCACCGAAGCCGGCAGCAGCTTCTTATCCACGCCGAAAGCGATCAGCCAGTGCTGGCCATAGGCATGCACGAAATTCGGCTGCTCGTCGCGCGGCGTCAACCAGCCGCGGCTTTGCATCTCCATTTGCGTGCACGGTTGCAGCGCATGCTGCGACAACGTTTCTTCAAGACTGCCCGGTGTTATATTGCCGCTGGTGATACGATATATTTGCAGATTTCTAAACCACATTGTTTGATTCCATAAACCGGTTGATTATTTTGTATTCCTAATTGCATGAAAAAAATTTATTCCGCCAGCAATCTGATGGAAGCGCAGATAGTACTTGATCTGCTCGAACACGCCTATATTCCAGCGCAAATTTTCAACCAGTACGCACAAGGCATGGCTGGAGAAATACCGGTCCACCACGCCTGCCCGGAAATCTGGATCACGCGCAACGAAGACTTTGATCGCGGCAAACACATCATCAACACCTACGAGAACACCCCGGTCAACACCGGCAACGTGCACTGCCCATCCTGCGGCGAGGAAAATCCGGTCAATTTTCAGTTGTGCTGGAAGTGTGGGGATGGATTGGAGGTTGCCGTGCATCGCCAACCCTGAGCTGATTCTGGCTTTTGACCTATCGTCACCCGGTTTGCTGTTGCAGCCATTGCCGCCCCTTCGGGGTTAATCGATAGCGTTGTGTGGGACTGCGTGGCGAATCGGATTGCGTGCGCTCAATCCAGCCACCTACCAATGCCGGATTCAGATAATTCCCCCGGAAAGTCGGGCGATGCATCAGTCCCAAAGCCTGCATCAAATCATTACTGCCAAGTTCGCCGCCACCCATTGCCTGGATAAGTTTTGCTACTTGATCGGTTACTTGATCGGTCGTTTGATGGTTATCGACCGCCTCACGTAGGGCAGCAAGTAACTTGCCAAGCATATACTCGACGAAAGGGGTCGCATCCGCTCGCTCATCGGTTGCCGTCAACCCTCTCGCAGAACGCAATACACTATCGCTATTGACTCTACTGATCGTGTGTCGTGCTACACGTAGATTAGAATGAGAGAGAATAATATCTCGCCTATTTTCATTCCGGTTCCCCGGCGGATATCTTCTGCCTGTACTGGATGAATAAATAAGACATGACCACTCTGTTCCGACAGTCTATGCATTTCACCAGAGAAGGATCTAGCTTGCGTGCAGTATCTTCCATAGGAATCAAAATATTTGTATCAATCAGAACATTCATGTGTTCACTTGAGTCATGTTGTTACTCTTTCATTGATCAGAAAATCGTTGAGGCTGCTCTCGCCGTCTCTATATCAACCATTTTCCCAATGCAAAAGCATCACTTTCCGCCAAATCCCTTGATCGTTCCAAAAATTTTTCAGATTGACGAATCATGATCATTGAATATTTGTGCTTCCTGGATTAAATACAGCAAGCCGGGAGCCACATTCCACTGATGGCCATCGCCGGTAACAACGCTGACAGTCTTCTTGTTTAGGCGCAGTACTGTACCTTCCACTTTGCGGCCGTCCGGGGTCTGAAAACCAACCCGGTCGCCCTTGGTAAAACTGACCATCAACGTGGTAGCACGGGCCTGGGAAATGAGTTTAAGCCGTTCGACGATCATGCGATTGAGAAAACGCAAATCTTCCTCGTTCAGCCGTTTGATCGCTTCGACGGCGGAAACACGGTCGATGATTTTAATGTCTCCGGGTTTCATACGGTTACCTGGTTTTATAAGTTGGATTCAAAATATCTGAATATGACCTGCTGCGTCAATGCTACCCTGTGCAATCCATTGCGATCCCGCCGCCACTTGGTTTAACATCCCTCCCCCTACTCAATTATCCCAACACACTCCCATGCTGCCATCCATCGAACAACGCCTCGCCACAGAACTCGCGGTTAGATCATCGCAAATCCAGGCCACCGTCCAATTGCTCGACGACGGGGCGACGGTGCCGTTTATCGCGCGTTACCGCAAGGAGGCGACCGGGGGGTTGGACGATGCGCAGTTGCGCTTGCTGGCGGAGCGCTTGCACAGTTTGCGCGAGCTGGAGAAGCGGCGCGCGGCGATCATCGGGGCGATTGAGAAGCTTGGCAAGATGACGCCGCCGTTGCTCGATGCGTTGACGCATGCGACGGACAAAGCGCATCTGGAGGATTTGTACCTGCCGTACCGCAAGAAACGCCGCACCAAGGCGCAGATTGCGCTGGAGGCGGGTTTGCAACCGCTGGCGGATACGCTGCTGAACGATCCGCGGCTCGATCCGCTTGGCGAGGCCGCCAAGTACCTGAAAGCGCCGTTCACCAGCGAAGAAGGCGATAATCCCGGTGTCGCCGATGCCGCAGCCGCGCTGGAAGGCGCGCAGCATATTTTGATCGAGCGCTTTACCGAGCATGCGCCGCTGTTGCAAACCTTGCGCGACTATTTGCGCATGCACGGCGTGCTGACCGCGAAAGCCGCCAAGGACAAGAAAGACAACGATACCAAATACACCGATTATCACGATTACAGTGAAGCCATCACGAAAATCCCGTCACACCGCGCATTGGCGTTGCTGCGTGGCGAGCGCGAAGGCGTGTTGAAGCTCAAATTGCTGCTCGATTCCGAACTGGAAGACAAATCCCGCGATGCGGCATTGAATCCGTGTGAAGCGCAGATCGCGCAGCAATTCAACATCCGCGATCAAAAGCGCGCGGCAGACAGTTGGCTGATCGATACCGTGCGCACGGCGTGGCGCGGCAAAATCTTTTCGCATCTGGAAACGGAGTTGATGAGTAACTTGCAAGAGCACGCGGAAACCGAAGCGATCCGCGTATTTGCGCAGAATCTCAAAGCGTTGCTGCTGGCACCGCCTGCTGGAACGCGCGTGACCATCGGACTCGATCCGGGATTGCGCACCGGTGTCAAAGTCGCTGTCGTGGATGCGACCGGCAAAGTCCTTGAAACGGCAACGATTTACCCGCATGTGCCGAAAAACGATTGGGATGGCGCCTTGCACGCATTGAAACAACTGGCGGAACGGCATCAGGCTTCGCTGATCGCCATCGGCAACGGCACCGCATCGCGCGAAACCGACCAATTGGCGAAGGAGCTGATCAAGCGTTATCCGCAGCTCAAGCTGACGTCGATCACGGTGTCGGAGGCCGGTGCGTCGGTGTACTCCGCGTCCGAACTGGCGTCGGAGGAATTGCCGGAGCTGGACGTATCGCTACGCGGCGCGGTGTCGATTGCGCGGCGACTGCAAGACCCGCTGGCCGAACTGGTCAAGATCGACCCGAAATCGATCGGCGTCGGCCAATATCAGCATGACGTCAATCAAAACCAATTGGCGCAATCGCTCGATGCGGTGGTGGAAGACAGCGTCAATGCGGTCGGCGTCGACGTCAACACCGCATCACCGGCGCTGCTGCGTTACGTCGCCGGACTGAACAGCAAAATCGCGCACAACATCGTCGCGTATCGCGACAGCAAAGGCCGCTTCGCCAAGCGCGCCGAGTTATTGAAAGTGCCCAGCCTGGGTGAGAAAACCTTCGAGCAAGCGGCCGGATTCCTGCGCATTCCCGGCGGCAACAACCCGCTCGACGCCTCGGCCGTGCACCCGGAATCGTATCCATTGGTCGAACAAATTCTCAATGACATCCAACTCAACGTCACTGCATTGATCGGTAATTCGTCGGCGTTAAAATCGATCCGTCCAGAAAAGTACGTCACCGCACAATTCGGTCTGCCGACCGTGAAAGACATCCTGCGCGAACTGGAAAAACCCGGCCGCGATCCGCGTGCGACGTTCAAAACTGCAACGTTCAAGGAAGGCGTCGAAACGCTGCAAGACCTGCACCCCGGCATGGTGCTCGAAGGTGTGATCACCAACGTCGCCGCATTCGGCGCGTTCGTCGACATCGGCGTGCATCAGGATGGCCTAGTGCACATCTCCGCGTTGGCGGATAAATTCGTCAAGGACCCGCACACCGTCGTCAAAGTGGGGCAAGTCGTCACGGTGAAAGTGCTGGAAATCGATGAAAAGCGCAAGCGGATTGCGCTGACGATGCGGCTGTAAAAGCCTTGCGGTTACCCTTGCAAAAACACCCGGGGACCGCATACATGCGACAACATAGAATCATGCAAAAAATCCTTGTAAATCCTGCTTATAGAGAATAACATGCAAAAGAAATCGGTTATCAGCTTAACCGATTTCTCTACTAATCAAAGGAGAGCGAAATGAAAAAAATATTCCTAAGACATATCATCCCGGCCGGTTTTTTTTCTATGTGCACTGCACTGACAATGACTTCGGCAGCCAGCGCAGCACCGACCGTCATCGGCTTTGAAGAGTTCGGCGATGTCGGCATCAGCGGCCCTACCGTCACCACCGATTATCCGGGCGTAGTATTTTCATCGACAGGCGGAAACGTCAACATCGTCACCAGCCAACCGGGCATCGGTGATGGAATGAATTTCTTGTGCACCGGCAGTCCCGGTATTAACTGTACAGGCGAGACGATTCTGAATTTTACCAATCCGGTACACGGCTTGTCTTTCTTAGCCGTCGGCAGTAATGCCGGAGGGGTTCAGGCGCAGGTGGATGTTTTCGTGAACGGCATCTTCGCCGCGACGGACAATATCACGGTAAACGGCTTATTCAACACCCCGAATCCGATCGACCTGTCTGCATTTAATAACGTGACTTCGATCCGCCTCTATCACATTACCGATCCGGGCGGCTTGGGTTGGGATAATTTCACTTATATCTCCGCTGTTCCGGAACCGGAAACCTATACGATGTTGTTGCTGGGTTTAGGTTTATTGGGATTTGCAGCACGGCGCAAAAAAGAAATGCTGGCATAACGATCCAAATTTAGTCAGATTCAAAACGGGAGCCGAGGCTCCCGTTTTTGTTGGTGGAATCGCTTCCTCCGATGCGGCACGCAGATGCGATGGTGCCCGCAAAAACAAACCCCGCCACTCGGACGGGGTTGTTGAAAAACAAATTACATCCGTTTAAACGGCTTGCTTTCTGCGGCGCGCCATGAAACCGACCAATCCCAGTCCAGCAAGCAGCATTGCGTAAGTTTCCGGTTCGGGCACGGCTGTCACTTGGTCGAAATTGATATTATCAATACCGACGTTCCAATCGTTATAGCCGAAGCGGATTGACAGTGGTCCGGCAAATGTCAGGTTTGGTGTGAACGTACTATGCGTACCGCCAGCTCCCAGAATAGTAACCGGGGAGTAATCAAGCAAAATGGTATTGCTGGTGCCATCCAAAATCCGCACTTGAGAACTAGGATGATCGCTAACAGGGTAACCGGCTATATCGAAGCTGTTCAAGCGAATCGCCCAACCGGGTTCGGGCACCAGGGTGATTTCCGCGAAATGATCGCCACTGACCACACTAAAAGCAACTTTTGACAAATCACCGTAACTATCATGCCAAAAGTCCAGATTATTGTAATCCACCGTATTGGTGCTGATTTGCCACGTGCGATATTCGGTCGTCACATTGGGCGTATAGCCGTTACCCATCAGGTATGACCCTACGGCGTCACTTGCGGCGTTTACATTATCGCCATAGCTACCGGGAATATCGCCGTAATTCGGTATATCCGGATTCAAATCAAAAGTCAGAACAGTTGCGTGCGCCGATGCCGCGAGCAACACGCCCGCTCCCGTCAGCATCGTTTGCAATAAAAGCGATTGAGCTTTCATGATGTTTTCTCCTAATCCTTAAAATGGATGTAACGAGTATTCATTGCGTCGCAGTTAAGCGATCAACAAACCGCCCGTCTCATCCTGAATGTAACCACAGTAAAAATCTTCTTGTTTTTGTGCACGGCACTTTGTGTCAGATCTCACGACAATCATGCGAAATAAATTATACATTCATCAGATTACGAATACGTAAGAAAAAACTGATGTTCGCTTATCAAAAGATAATGCCCAAAAATACGCACACGCCCATAATTATCATTAAAACATAAAGATAACCATAGTTGACACTTCCCGTTTTACCAGGATATTCGTCATACTTTCGGGTATCGAAGTATTTTGAGTATGTTATAGTGACACCGGCAACACATCATGCCACTCCTATTAATGCTATATGGAGGATCAAGATGAAGAAAAGCAAATCTGAGCTACGTGAAGCGATCGTAGATACAGCTGTTACCATTGCGGAACGCTCCAACTGGGAAGCGGTTCGTTTGTTTGACGTAGCCACTGAACTAAACATTACGCTGGACGACATCCGCGTTTATTTCCGCGAAAAGGAGGATCTGGTCGATGCTTGGTTTGACCGGGCCGACCATCAAATGCTGCAGGCGGCGGAAACTGTCGAATTCCTGTCACTATCGTCGTGCGGACGTTTGCAGTACCTCATCATGTCCTGGCTCAATGCTTTGGCCGCGCATCGCAAGGTCACACGGCAAATGATCGGCGCCAAATTGGAGCCCGGTCATTTGCATATCCAGATTCCCGCCATCATGCGCATCAGCCGTACCGTGCAATGGATGCGCGAAGCTACGCACCGCGACGCCACCTTCGTGCGCCGCGCGCTGGAAGAAACCGCACTGACGACGATATATCTGGCAACTTTCGCCTACTGGATGCAAGACGACTCGGAAAATTCACAGAACACACGTGAATTTCTGGCGCACAAGCTGAAAATGGCCGAATCACTCGATCACATGGTATATAGAACCGGATATGAAGAAAACGAAGCCCATCCTTCCACTGAACCGGAACCAATCCCCGAAATCGCCGCCACATTTGAGTCTGCGCCAATAAGCGAAGCGGTTACGCAAGAAAGACAGGCAAAATCCGGCTAGACCGTGGATCCGCTTACGCATGCACTCAGCGGCGCTTTATTGGCGCGCGCCGCAGTGCAAACGCACGCGAAACAAACCGGCTTGCCGCTGCGCCTGCGTGTCGCCGCCGGTTTCGCCGCCGCGGCGTTTCCCGATGTGGATTTTGCGCTGCGGTTGATCGATACGCTCACGTACTTACATTGGCATCAAGGTCCGACGCATTCGCTGATTTTATTGCCGTTTTGGGCGTGGCTGCTGGCGCGTTCATTCGCGTGGCTTAGTCGCGGGCGTTATGGCTGGCGGTTGTTTTATCAACCGGTTAGCCTTGGTATCGCCATTCACATCGTCGGAGATCTGATCACATCGTATGGGCTAATGCTGTTCGCACCGTTCTCGATCGAGCGTTTTTCACTGCCGCTGGTATTTGTCATCGATCCGTGGTTCAGTTTGATCATCATCACCGGTCTGATCGCTTCATGGCGTTATCCGCAACACAGAATCCCGGCTATCGCGGCATTGCTTGTGTTATGCGGTTATGTCATCTTCTTGTCCACGTTGCACCGGCAAGCCATTCAACTAGCACAAGATTACGCAAAAAAGCAAAGCTTGGTAAATCCGCAGATCAGTGTATTACCCCAGCCGCTATCGCCGTTCCATTGGAAAATCATCATCCGGCAGAATGAAACGTACCACCTGGCCGATGTGAACCTGCAGCAATCCGGCAGTGAACCGCATACCGGCTCTTCTGCCTGGCTACCGGCCAGAATGGCGGCCGCCTATCGTCCCGTCGCAGAACATGACTGGCATATTCAACCGCAGTTCGGCAACAACCCGGCATACACCACTTTAGCCCGAGAAGCGTGGCACGACCCTGCTTTTACCCCTTTCCGTGCCTTCGCGCAGTTTCCGGTATTGGATTCCGTGGATACTCAGGAACATGGATTCTGCGCGTGGTTCTACGACCTGCGCTTCAAATTCCCGGAATTGCCGCCGTCGTTTCGCTACGGTGCGTGCAGAGAGAACGATCACGCGATTTGGCAGATGGTGCGGCAGCGGGGAGTGTTTTATATTGACTAAATTGATTTATCTTTACTATTGCAAGCTGCTTTCAAGGGAATAATCGGTCATAAGTACTCCCGTATTCACCCAAGTTTCTTGATTAGGGCCTGTTAACACTACCTAAGTGCTTCGACGATGAGAGCGAAATGGATGAATGAGAGAAAAATGACATCCAGTTTGTCGAATCTGGAGAATATTCGACGGAATCCCTTGAGTCTGCGGAATAATCTTTCGATCTCATTGCGTTTTTTGTACATGGCGCGGTCATATTCCCAGAGCTCCAGCCGATTAGTTTTGGGTGGGACAACCGGGATATAACCGAGCTCCAATGCAAGCTGTCTGGTTTGATCACCCTCATAAGCGCGATCCATCAGCAGATGAGTAGGAGAAGAGACGGGGCCGAGTGCTAACAGGAGTTGTCGTCCTTCCGGTGCGTCATGTGTATGCCCCGGAGATAAGGAAAAAGTTATGGCTGTTCTGGTATCTGCGGCAACCAGATGAATTTTAGTGGTCCAGCCACCTCGGGATTTGCCGATGGATTGCGGGCCGTTTTTTTTAATGCACCAGTACCATCAGGGTGCACTTTGATGCTGGTGCTATCCATCGAAACGGCTTCAATCTTGATGCGAATGATTTGTTGATGCTGCAGCTGCTCAAAAACTTTTTGAAGCACGCCGCTTTTCGTCCATCGATTCATTCGAGTGTAGATGGTATGCCAATTACCGAAACGCTTGGGTAGTCCGCGCCACTTGCAACCATGCTCGGTAACATACAGAATAGCATTGAGAATTTGTAGATTGGAATGACTGACATTGCCACGCTGGCGCGGCATGCAGTGTTCGATCTGTTGATATTGAGTTTCGGTGATTTCCATCACCATATTATATCAAATAGTGTTAACAGGCCCTAGTCACTACAAAACCGCATACCGGCAAATCTCCTGCGCAAACTGACGAAAATCCCGTAAAGAATTCCGGCAGATGGCATATACGATTTCCCAATTGATCACTTCGTAGTTGTGCACCGCAATGTTTCTGAAACCAACGGCTTTTTTTAAGCGCTCGCTGGTATCCAGTGAAATAGCGCCGAGTTCTTGCAACTTCGTAAAGACATCCCCCATCGTTTGCGGCATCGGCTGATTCGCCGAGCTGATGATATGACTGCCAATATCAATACTGATCTGCACAGCGCGGGTAAGATTGACAACCAGGATATCCTGCAAATCGATATCTCGAACCAAACTGCCGATATCCTTCGGTGTTTTATCTTCGATACGCTGCACGCAGCGCCGTAGCGACTCCAGTTTCTCTGCGAGAATCACTTGATCCATCGGTTACGTCTCTCCGTCAATATTCTTTGCTGTAGCGGAAAAAAATCGGCAACGTTCAGTAGATGCCGGTACAACAAGTTACCGCATACAGTATCGTCGCCCAGCAAGCGTATTCCACTGAGAGCCTGACCGGTGATCGGCTCCGGCACATGATACAGATCGACGATATCAACCGGACGGCCGAATTTGGCTCCAACCGTTTGCATCAATTGCAACTTGAAGTCTGCGCTGAGTGGCGCTTGCGCCAGGATACCGAGATCGATATCGCTGTCCGGGTGTACGTTACCACTTGCCTGCGAACCGAACAATAGCGCCAATTTGATCTGCGGAAATTGCAGCAATAGTGTAGTAAGCTGATCGATAAAGTTCTGATCACTTCCTCTATCAGGCTTGGGATGAACAGTAGAATGCTGATTATGCGTATGGCGAATCTGCCGGGTCATTGCTCACACACTCCATTTTTTAAGAACCGGCATCTTTCCCCCACGAATCGCGCAACGTCACGGCGCGATTGAATACCGACTTACCGGGTTTCATGTCGATACGGTCGGCAACAAAGTAGCCGTTACGCTCGAACTGAAAGCTTTGCTCCGGTGGCGCTTCGCATAAAGCCGATTCGACATACGCGCTGATGATCCGTTTGGAATCGGGATTCAGTGCGGTTTTGTAATCCTTGTCGCCGCTATCCGGATGCGGATCGGTGAATAACCGGTCGTACAGGCGCACTTCCGCCACATGCGCATGTTGGGCGGATAGCCAGTGGATGTTGCCCTTGACTTTGCGGCTGTCCGCGCCGGGCGTGCCGCTTTTGGTATCGGGATCGTAGGTGCAGTGAATCGCTTCAATCCCGCCTTGAGCATTTTTTTCGATACTGATGCACTTGACCAGATAGGCGTAACGCAAGCGCACTTCTGCGCCCGGCGACAGGCGAAAATAGCCTTTGACCGGCGTTTCCATGAAATCGTCGCGTTCGATATACAGCACTTTGGAAAACGGAATCGTGCGTTTACCCCACTCCGTTTTTTGCGGATGATTCGGCGCAAAGCAATCCTCTTGCTGATCATCCGGATAATTGTCGATGATCAGCTTCAACGGCTTGAGAACGGCAATGCGGCGCGGCGCATGCTCGTTCAGGTCGTCGCGCAGGCAATCTTCCAGCACATTCATGTCAATCCAGGAATCCGCTTTGCTGATGCCGATGCGTTCGGCGAACAAGCGGATCGAGCGCGGCGTGAACCCGCGGCGGCGCACACCGGCCAGCGTACTCAAACGGGGATCGTCCCAGCCGTCGACCAATTTCTTCTCCACTAACTCGATCAGTTTGCGCTTGCTCATCACGGTGTAGGTCAGATTGAGGCGGGCGAACTCGATTTGCTGCGGATGGCACGACACCTTGTCTACCAACTGATCGAGCACCCAGTCGTACAACGGGCGGTGATCCTCGAATTCCAGCGTGCACAAGGAATGCGTGATGCGTTCCAAAGCATCGGAAATGCAATGCGTGTAGTCGTACATCGGGTAAATGCACCACTGATCGCCGGTACGCTGGTGATGCACATGGCGGATACGGTAAATCACGGGATCGCGCATGTTGATGTTGGGTGACGCCATATCGATCTTGGCGCGCAGCACGTATTGTCCGTCAGCAAACTCACCGGCTTTCATGCGGCGGAACAAGTCGAGATTCTCGGCGATCGGGCGATCGCGATAAGGACTGTTTCTGCCGGGATTGGTCAATGTGCCGCGATATTCGCGGATTTCATCGGCCGACAAACTTTCGACGTAGGCTTTACCTTGCGTAATCAGGAATTCGGCAAATTCGTACAACTGCCCGAAATAATCCGACGAGTAATACAGGTGCTGGCCCCAATCGAATCCCAGCCAGGATACGCTGTCGCAAATCGAATCGACGTATTCCTGCGCCTCCTTCTCCGGATTGGTATCGTCGAAACGCAAATGACACACGCCGCCATAATCATGTACGATGCCGAAATTCAGACAGATACTTTTGGCATGACCGATGTGCAGATAGCCGTTCGGTTCCGGCGGAAAACGCGTTTCCACACGGCCGTTCCATTTACCGGTGCGATTATCCTCGTCGATGATATTGCGGATGAAATTGGTTGGGATTACCTCAACGGATGGATTGGTTTCTGATTTTTCTTTCAAAGCGGGTCTCTCGGCATGTGATTGATACGTTCAAATAGAGCGAACATCTCCAATTGATGAGATTATAGCGGCGATTAGCTTAAAATCCATCATTCTTAAACGAATCGCATCAATTCCGAGTCATGGAAAAATACGCCAACCCGGCAAAAAACAACGCATTTTGCGTTTGACTTTTGTTGCTGTCTGACTTAAAATTCGCGGCTCTTTTTGAATACGCAGGACAGGTTTTCGTGAAAACATTTTCAGCCAAACCACACGAAGTAAATCATGACTGGTTTGTCATCGATGCGACCGACAAAGTATTAGGCCGCCTTGCTTCGCAGATTGCTCACCGTTTACGTGGCAAACACAAACCCATCTATACACCGCATGTCGATACCGGCGACTATATTATCGTAGTCAATGCCGACAAATTGCGTGTGACGGGTAATAAAGCCGAAGATAAAATTTATTACCGTCATAGCGGCTACCCTGGCGGGATCTATGCAACCAGCTTCAAGAAAATGCACGCGCGTTTTCCAACTCGTCCGCTTGAGAAAGCCGTTAAAGGCATGTTGCCGAAAGGTCCGTTGGGATACGCGATGTTAAAGAAATTGAAAATATATGCGGGCGATACGCATCCTCACGCCGCGCAACAACCTAAACCACTCGAAATTAGAGCTTAATGTCTATGGCGACTCAATACAATTATGGCACTGGCCGGCGTAAAAGCGCAGTAGCGCGTGTTTTCATCAAACCCGGAAAAGGCGCGATCATCATCAATAATAAACCGATTGATGTTTATTTTTCCCGCGAAACGGGTCGCATGATTGCGCGGCAGCCGCTGGAACTGACAAATAATGCCAATACTTTTGATATCATGGTGAACATTCACGGTGGCGGCGAGTCCGGTCAAGCAGGTGCGGTACGTCACGGCATTACTCGTGCATTGATTGATTACGATGCAACCTTAAAGCCTGCGCTCAGTAAAGCGGGCTTGGTTACCCGTGATGCACGTGAAGTGGAAAGAAAGAAAGTCGGTTTGCGTAAGGCACGGCGGCGCAAACAATTCTCCAAACGTTAATTTTATACGTATGGATTACAAAAAGCCGCCTCTTCTCAGGCGGCTTTTTTATTGATTGTCAGGTAATACATCTGAACCAACTGGAAATATTGCGGGAGTGACAATGATCAATATCGGCATTGTAGGTGGAACAGGCTACACAGGTGTGGAGTTATTGCGCTTACTGGTGCAGCATCCGAAAGTCAAAATCAAAGCAATCACCTCGCGCAGCGAAGCAGGCATGAGCGTTACGGAATTATTCACCAATCTGCGCGGACATATCGATCTCAAGTTCAGCGATCCGGCCGATGCCAAACTCACCAAGTGCGATCTGGTATTTTTCGCCACACCGAATGGCATTGCCATGCAGCAAGCGGAATCCTTGCTGAAAGCCGATGTTAAAGTGATCGATCTGGCTGCTGATTTTCGCATCAAGGATGTCGCGGAATGGGAAAAATGGTACGGCATGCAGCACGCCTGCCCTGATCTGGTAGCCGAAGCCGTGTACGGCTTACCGGAAATCAACCGTGCGCAAGTCAAGAACGCGCGCTTAATCGCCAATCCGGGGTGTTATCCGACGGCAGTGCAACTGGGTTTCCTGCCGCTGATAGAAGCCGGTGTCATCGATATCAAGCACCTGATCGCCGACGTCAAATCCGGCGTTTCCGGCGCAGGACGGAAAGCCGAAGTGCATACCCTGCACGCTGAAGCATCGGATAATTTCAAAGCCTATGGCGTCCCGGGACACCGGCATCTGCCCGAGATTAAACAAGGACTTGCCAATGTCGCCCAAAAACCGGTCGGCTTAACATTCGTTCCGCACCTGGTACCGATGATTCGCGGCATTCACGCGACACTATATGCCAAACTGACCAAGAAAGTTGATTTGCAAGCGCTGTACGAGAAGCGTTACCAAGACGAAGCATTCGTCGATGTGCTGCCTGCCGGTAAACATCCGGAAACCCGCTCCGTGCGCGGCTCCAATCTGTGCCGTATCGCCGTGCATCAGCCGCAAAACAGCGACACGGTGGTAATCCTCTCGGTCACCGACAATCTGGTCAAAGGCGCGGCGGGCCAGGCGATACAGAATATGAACATCATGTTCGGTTTGCCCGAAACCCTCGGCATCAATCAGATTCCGCTCCTGCCTTGAGAACGTGCCACACCCCGGCTGTCGGGCACGGCTAGATCAAATACCGGCCGGTAAGGTATCGCAGTGTTGAAGATTTTTCAGAAAAAACCTCAGATTCTGTCCCCGCGCGTTGTAGTCCGCCCGCACCGTTCGTGGCAATTTTATTTGCTCACCGCTGCTGCAGTCTGCTCCTTGCTGATGTTGCTCTCCTGGGGTATGTACGAAGCCGGCAGACAATCGGTAAACGGTCACAATGATACGATCGTGGAAAAATCAACGTATTTATTCGATCCAGGCAGTTGCCGGCAAACCAAAAAACAGCAATTGTGCACGCAGATCGGTGACCTGGCTCAGCAATTGCAAATCAGCACGACTGCCAGTCAGAATCTCGCCGAAGAAGTAAAGTCGCTGGCCAGCGAAAACGATCAGTTGAAAGAAAAGCTGGTATTTTTCCAGCATCTGGTTGCCAGCAACACAAAAAGCGGGATTTCCATTTACCAGTTCAACCTAAAAGAAACGGAAACAGCGGGAAAATACCGCTACGCGCTCACCCTCATTCAGAGCGGGGAAAGGCCGAGCGATTTCAAGGGAAGCCTAAGGTTTAAGGTAAAATTGACACAAAACGGTCATAGCAAGCTAGTGCCCCTTACCAGCAACAATTCCAAGCAAGACTTTCCGGTTAATTTCAAATTTTTCCATCGACTGGAAGAACATTTCCAAGTAGCACCGGATACCGCGATAGAAAGTATCCAAGTGCAAATTTATAAAAATGGCGATAAAAAACCCTTGGTAACTGAAACTGTCCAACCGGCATCATGAAGGAGAAAAAATGTTCGGTCGAAAAAAGAAAAACCAGCTCCACCACCATATCGATACGCTGATTGGTGCAAACACAACGATCACGGGTGATATTCATTTTACCGGCGGCTTACGGATCGACGGGCACATTACCGGCAATGTCATATCTGCAGACGACGAGCAAAGTACCTTGGTTCTGAGTAATGCAGGCAGTATCAAGGGTAAAATAAAGGCTGCCAATATCGTCATTAACGGCACCGTCACCGGCCCGATCGATGCACCGGGGTATTTGGAATTACAGGAAAAAGCCAAGGTCTATGGTGATGTACAGTACGGTTCGATCGAAATTCAACTCGGCGCTTCCGTTGATGGAAAAATGATCCACCAAAACAAACCGGAAGCCGAGCCTGCGCAGCAATCCGAGAAAATGATAACATTGCTGCCACCCTCGTCCGATCAACCGCACATCCCGACTGAACAGGATGCATGATACGATCAGCTTACCGGCTGCCGATCTGCAACACCGATTAACTATGATGAGAAACGACTATGAGTACTGAAAATCACGCTCCTCTTTCATTTACTGAAAATGCCGCTCTCAAAGTCAAACAACTGATTGAAGAAGAAGGCAACAATAATCTTAAGCTGCGCGTCTTTATCAGCGGTGGCGGTTGTTCCGGCTTTCAGTATGGTTTTACCTTCGACGAAACGATCAATGAGGATGACACCGTAATGGAAAAAAGCGGCGTCAAGCTGCTGGTCGATCCGATGAGTTTTCAGTATCTGATCGGCGCTGAAATCGACTATCAGGAAAACTTGCAAGGTGCCCAATTCGTCATCAAAAATCCTGGCGCTACCAGCACATGCGGTTGCGGTTCATCGTTTTCGGTATAAATTTTATCCCGGCATTTCTAGCCGGATTGCAAATTCAAGCGGGATAAATCGCGCCTAAAATTCTGCTCCCTTTGGCTCCGGTAACTTCCGCCAAGTTGCCCGTTTTACGCAACATCGTTTGCTGCGCCAGCCAGGCAAATGCGAATGCTTCCACCCAATCCGCCGCCACACCCAACTGATCGGTCAGTGTTACAGGCCTTCCAGGCAAGCTATCAATCAAGCGATGCCGCAGCAGCCCGTTATGCGCCCCGCCACCGCAGAGATAAACTTCTGCAGCAGACGGGCAATGCACTTGTATCGCCCGGGCAATGGCTGTAGCGGTGAATTGCAGCAGAGTCGCCTGAATATCCTGCGGCGCTTCGTCACCACAAATCTTTTTCTCCAGCCACTGGGTATTGAACAAATCCCGGCCAGTGCTTTTGGGCGGTTGGCGTGCAAAAAAATCGTCCGCCAACAAATCCTCCAGTAAAGCGGGAATTACCCGGCCGATAGCGGCCCACTGCCCGTCTTCGTCGTATGTTTTTCCGGTATGACGCAAGCACCATGCATCCATCAGCAGATTTCCCGGGCCGCAATCGAAACCGATGACCGGCCCGGCGGGATCAAGACTGGTGATGTTCGCGATGCCGCCGATATTGACGATGACTCTATGGTACGTTGCATGTTTAAAAACAGCAGCGTGGAATGCCGGAACCAGCGGGGCACCCTGCCCTCCCGCGGCGATATCGCGGCTTCTGAAATCCGCAACCGCGGTAATCCGTGTCAATTCCGTCAGCAAGGCCGCATTGATCAGTTGTATGGTGTAATGCTTCCCGGCTTCGGGGCAATGCCGGATCGTTTGACCGTGGCAGCCGATGGCCGCGATCAGCTGCGCCGGTATGCCGGCTTTTTCCAGCAAATCCATCGTCGCTTGCGCATAGAGCCGGGACAATCGATTGCCAAGTACCGCGGCACGATCCAATTCATTGTGACCGGGTTGATGCAGAGCTAATAACTGCTCGCGTAATTCGGCGTCATAAGGACAAAAATGAGTTTGCAGCAAAACTGGAGCAGCCTGAGCGGAATCGACCAGAACGGCATCCACCCCGTCCAGGCTTGTACCCGACATGATGCCGATAAAATAAGCAGATTCCAATGATTTCTTACGGTATTAGCAGTGTTTCGGCGCGATAACAAAGCCACCAAGGGTTCATAGCGATAAACCGCTTGGTGGCGACATTCAAAGCGGTGTTATTCCAATGCAGCGAGATGAATACTGCGCATGATATTCAGGCGCGCCACCAAGGCATGAGTTTCCTTCTGAAAGGTGTTCAAGTCGCGCTTTGCAATCGGCGGAGCGGACGGTAAAACCACTTTCGTCGGATCGCGCTGCACGCCATCCACGCGCAATTCGTAATGCAAGTGCGGACCGGTCGCCATACCCGTCGAACCGACATAACCGACCACATCGCCTTGATTCACACGCTTGCCTTTGCTCATTCCGCTGGCAAAGCGCGATAAATGACCGTATGCCGATTCGAATTTGCCGTTATGCTTCAGCACCACCAGATTACCGTATCCTTTTTGTGAACCCGAGAACGCGATGATGCCGTTTGCCGTGGCTCTAACCGGTGTACCGGTCGGAGCGGCATAATCGATACCTTTGTGAGCGCGCCATTCTTTAAGAATGGGATGAAAGCGCGCATGCGTAAAACCGGAGGTGATGCGCGAAAAAGCAAGCGGTGACAGCAGGAATGCTTTACGCAGACTTTCTCCTTCCGGGGTGTAGTAACCGTCCGCGCCATTGGTAGCTTTGAAATAAATCGCTTGATACGATTTTCCCTTATTGACAAACTCAGCCGCTAAAACACGGCCGGTTTTGGCGCGTTTGCCATTATCGTTTGCAAACGTTTCGTAAACTATAGTAAAACGATCGCCCTGGCGCAAATCACGGTAAAAATCGATTTCCGAAGCAAATATTTCGGTCAGTTGCATCGCGATACTATTGGGGATGCCTGCATTGTCGGTTGCCGCAAACAGCGAACTGGTGATCTCGCCGGATTTCATATGAATGCGCGTATCCAGCTCGACCGGCTGCTCGCTCATTCTGAATTCATCGTCTGTTTTTTCCATCAAAAACAGTTCTTCGTTGCCGAAGAAATAGCGCAGTGTCAGCAGCTCACCGTCGGCTGTGGTTTGCGCATATACGGTTTGCCCCGGTTTCAATTGACGCATCGCACGGCTACCGCGCGCAGCTTGCAGGAAATCCGTCGAATCCTGATCACTGACATCCAGGCGGTTTAGAATGGCGGCAATCGTATCGCCGCGACGGATACTTTCCTGGCGCCAGAAAGTCTGATTATTCTGAGTTTCAGCGGTAACTTCGGCGATAGGCAGATCCAAAACCACTTCTTCAACCTGAATTTCTTCAAAAACGGGAGAATTAGGGGCGATGCCGAATGCCGTGACGATACCGAATAAGGGAATGCTGGATAAAGTTACCAGCCAGCGAATTGATTTTTTTGTTAGTTTTGATGATGATTTTTGAGCTAGAATCCTTTGCTTACTGCTAAGAAGTGTATTTAGCATCTATGAAGTACCTCCAGTCATTTGTCTCATTTTTGCAAACAGGCGCGAGTCTAACATGAAAATAGTTAATTTGTACTAGAAAACAACCAATTTTGTACTAAAAAGTTATCACAAATTATAATAATTTTAATAAAAATCATTAATTTAGCATTATCGTGAAAAAATCAATATTATCTGATCTTGAAATTATAAAACGCGGCAGTCACGAACTATTGGTAGAAACAGAGCTGGAAAGTAAGCTCATTTCCGGAAATCCATTACGCGTTAAGGCGGGTTTCGACCCGACCGCACCGGACCTGCACCTGGGCCATACGGTTTTACTGAACAAATTACGTCAGCTGCAGGAGATGGGACATCACATCCTGTTCCTGATCGGCGATTTCACCGGCATGATCGGCGACCCCAGCGGGAAAAACAGCACCCGCCCGCCGTTGACGCGCGAACAAGTCGCGGAAAATGCCAAATCCTATACCACGCAAGTTTTCAAAATCCTCAAACCGGAACATACCGACGTTGTGTTCAATTCCACTTGGATGGATAAACTGAATGCCGCCGATCTGATCAAACTGGCCGCCACGCATACCGTTGCACGGATGCTCGAGCGCGACGATTTCGATAAACGCTACCGCAACAACCAAGCAATCGCTATTCATGAATTTCTTTATCCGCTCATTCAGGGTTACGATTCGGTGGCGCTGAAAGCCGATCTGGAGTTAGGCGGCACCGATCAAAAATTCAATTTGTTAATGGGCAGGGAATTGCAAAAACATTTCGGGCAATCGCAGCAATGTATTCTGACGATGCCGCTGCTGGAAGGATTGGACGGTGTCAACAAAATGTCCAAATCGCTGAATAATTACGTCGGCATCACGGAAAACCCGCGGGATATTTTCGGCAAATTGATGTCGGTATCCGATCAACTGATGTGGCGCTACCTCGAATTATTGTCTTTTGAATCGCTGCAAACGATCCGCCAATGGCGCGAAGAAGTGGAAGCAGGCCGCAATCCGCGCGATATCAAAGTCAAGCTCGCGCAAGAAATCGTCGCGCGTTTCCATAGCCAGAAAGATGCCGAGGAAGCGCTGGCGGATTTTGAAGCGCGTTTCCGGCACGGCGCGTTGCCCGATGACATGCCGGAAAAAATCATCCAAACAGCAGATAGCGAAGTAGCGCTGGTGCAATTATTAAAACAAACCGGATTAACGGCGAGTACCAGCGAAGCGCTACGCATGATCGAACAAGGCGCAGTTAAACTGGATGGCGAAAAAGTGGAAAACAAATCGACCCAAATCAAACGCGGCGAAACCATCGTCGTCCAAGTCGGCAAACGAAAATTCGCCAAAGTCATCATCCAGTAATCTCACGCTGGAAAATTATTTGCGGGTCGCAACAGAATCCAGTATACTGCTCTGCCAAAGTCGATCCAGATATTTTCACGAATTGATCGACTTTGTCTATTCTCATCGTTCCTGGCCTCTCTTCAATTTTTCAAGTTTTTTCCAGAAAAATGTGCGGCACCTTTGGTTAGCGGCGATGCTTTTTTAATTGCGCTGGCAGGGTTATACACCGCTACTTTTTTGGCAATTTTTTCTTGCCGCTGCGCACTATTTTCATTTTTTTAGGAAAACAACGTGTCTTTTGAAGATTTAAAACTCCACCCTTCTATTATCAAAGCCATTAGCGATGCGGGATACACCGTCCCAACCCCGATTCAGCAGCAAGCAATACCCGAATTGCTATCCGGTCACGACATCATGGCATCGGCACAAACCGGAACCGGTAAAACCGCTGCCTTCATGCTGCCCGCATTGCATCTACTGGCAACACCGTCACAAGCGCGCAGCCGCGGACCGCGCATTTTGGTATTGACGCCAACCCGCGAACTGGCATTGCAAGTTTCCGAAGCTGCCAAAAAGTACGGTAAATATCTGTCGCGCATCAATGTCGTCAGCATTCTCGGCGGCATGCCATACCCGTTGCAAAATAAACTGCTGTCGCAACCGGTTGATATCCTGGTGGCCACGCCCGGACGGCTGATCGATCATATTCAACGCGGCCGCATCGATTTCAGCCGCCTGCAAATGCTGGTTCTGGATGAAGCCGACCGCATGCTGGACATGGGTTTTATCGAAGACGTCGAAACCATCGCCGCCGCGACACCGGCCACACGCCAAACCTTGCTGTTTTCCGCCACACTGGACAATGCCGTCGACAAAGTCGCCGCGAAACTGCTGAAAACACCGCAGCGCATCCAAGTGGCTTCGGCAAAAACCAAGCTCGACAACATCGAGCAACGGCTGCATTACACCGATGACATGTCGCACAAAAACCGCCTGCTCGATCACGTGCTGCGCGATGAAAAACTGAAACAAGCGATTGTATTCACCGCCACCAAGCGAGATGCCGACACCTTGGCCGACAACTTGTTCGCGCAAGGCTTTGCCGCCGCGGCGTTGCACGGCGACATGAACCAGCGCGAACGCAACCGCACGCTGAAACGGCTCCGCAGCGGCGGCTTACGCGTATTGGTGGCAACCGACGTCGCTGCGCGCGGCATCGATGTCGCCGATATCACGCATGTCATTAACTTCGACCTGCCCAAATTCGCCGAAGATTACGTGCACCGCATCGGACGTACCGGCCGCGCGGGCGCAGCCGGCGTGGCCGTCTCATTTGCATCCGTGAAGGACAGCCTCCACCTGTCAAGAATTGAACGCTACACCGGCCAGCGCATCGCGTCGCATATCATCCCCGGCCTGGAACCGCGCATCAAACCGCGTTTCCAGAGTAATGGCCCGAGAAATGCACCCAGCGTGACACAAAAACGCAAACGCTCACCCTTTGCAGGGCACGACAATCGCCCCGGCTTTGGCGCAACTACCCAAGAACCCGGCAGAAGCCGCAACGGCCAGCGTGGCAGGTCTTTCGATGACGATCGTTCCAATGGACAAAACCGTTCATTCGGACAGAATCGCCCATTTGAAAACGGCAATCGTGGCAATGCTTTCCGCAATAATGGCGGCAATAAAACCGGCTACCAGTTTGCACGTACGAAATAATCACCCTTAAAGTCGCTTTGCTCTGCTACAGTGGAGCAAAGCGATTCATCAAATCACATTTTCTCAACGCCAATAGTCGTCCGTTAACATCACTTCTTATTCATAGTGTGTATACTACACATGATGAATAGCGCAGAGATCATCAAGCAGCTCGAAAAAGCAGGATGGGTTTTACGTAGCGTTAAAGGTTCGCATCACATCTATACACATCCTGAACGAAACGGCCATATCACTATTCCTCATCCGAAAAAAGATTTAGGTATAGGTCTTGTTAATAAATTATTGAAACAAGCAGGGTTGAAATAAAGGAGCAAAAAATGAGATTTCCTATTGCGATTGAACCGGGTAATGAAAAACATGCTTTCGGTGTCGTTGTTCCCGATCTGCCGGGTTGTTTTTCAGCCGGTGATACTTTGGACGAAGCCATCGATAACGCCAAGGAAGCCATCGAATTGTGGCTGGAAGAAACTATCGACAACGGAGGCGCCATACCCGGGCCGCATCCCATCGCTGAACATCAATCCAATCCTGAATACTCAGGCTGGATATGGGCGATTGTTACGATTGATCTATCGGAATTATCGGATAAAGTGGAAAGGGTCAATATCACACTCCCTGCCCGCGTATTGCGCCGCATCGATGCGGCGGCGAAAGCAGCGGGGGAATCACGTTCGGGATTTATTGCCCGCCGGACACTACAGGAGGATTTGCATTTGGGGTGATGGCTATGACGAAATCAGAATAATTGGAAATAACTCATGACCGAATTCGAAAAATTTCATCGCATTAAACGGAACTCCCGATAATACCTTTCTCGTCAATCATCACTTCACTGCCTCTCTTTTCCGCAATATCTGCACAATCCTATAAGCCGCATATGCGGCAATCAAGTGCTTGAGCGTATGGCCGCTGATCCAGCCGTCTGTCCAGGCAAAAATTTGCGCATCCAGCATTTCAAATACCTTTGCGACCGCGTATAGCGCGATGATCTGATAGATGCCGTTGCCATGCGTGTAACGGGACGGAAAGCGCAAGCTGATCCAAACGATTAGCAGGATCGGATAAAACTGCATGACGATATAAAAATTCAGGTTACCCGCACCTTGCTGTTCCGTCCAGTACCAATACAACACGCTTAGCGCAGCCAGTGCAACGAGTAGCGGTAATATCCCAAGCCCTGCGGCTCGGCTTACGCGCTCAACCAGCGTGGCCGATAACAGCGCGGTTATGGCGACGACGATAGGCAGGCGATCCCATAGCAAGTGGTCGATATCCGGTGTCCAGTGGTAGTAAATGGAACCGCAGGCGACGGAAGCGATACCTGAGAACAGCACCCAATAAGGCAAACTTTCCCTGCGATCTTGAAAAGTGGTTTGCGCAGGATCTTGATGCACGCACCATAGAAATATCAAACCGGCGGCGCCGCTGAACAGAAAAGCCAGATTGGAGGCCACATCATTGAAATTCGGAATGCCAAGAAAACTGCGCCGGTCGGCGAAATGATGGTAGCCGGCAGGCTGTGCAAACGGCGGCAGCAACAGGGCGGTTACGATGATCAGAATCGATATTCCCGTCAGTATCCAGATGTGCCGGTTCATGGGTTTATGCGCACGGAAATTTTCAACGGCGGCTACTAATGCATGGACGCCACCGCATCCCTGATCCGCGCCACCGGAATGATGTTCATACCGGCAATCGCTTGTTTGGGTTTATTCGCCAGCGGAATAATGGCCTGTTTAAAACCCAGTTTCGCGGCTTCTTTCAGCCGTTCCTGCCCGCGCTGCACCGGGCGGATTTCCCCGGCCAAGCCGACCTCACCGATGACGATCATTTTTTCTGCCAGTGGTTTGTTTTTCAGCGACGACACCACCGCCAGCAACACCGCCAGGTCGGCGCCGGGTTCGGTGATTTTGACACCGCCGACGGCATTGACGAATACATCCTGATCGTAACAAGGAATACCGGCATGGCGATGCAACACCGCCAGCAACATCGCCAGGCGGTTCTGCTCCAAGCCGACGCACAAGCGGCGCGGACTGGGCGAGCGCGCCTCGTCGACCAGCGCCTGAATTTCCACCAGCAGCGGACGCGTGCCTTCTTGCGTCACCATGACGCAAGAACCCGGCACTTGCGTGTCGTGGTGCGACAGGAACAATGCCGACGGGTTTTTGACCTCGCGCAAGCCTTTCTCGCCCATCGCGAACACGCCCAGCTCGTTGACCGCGCCGAAGCGGTTCTTAAACGCGCGGATCATGCGGAAACTGGAGTGCATGTCGCCCTCGAAATACAGCACGGTATCGACCATGTGCTCAAGCACGCGCGGACCGGCCAATGCGCCTTCCTTGGTGACATGGCCGACCAGAATGATGCAGGTGCCGCTCGACTTGGCCAGGCGCGTCAGTTGCGCCGCGCATTCGCGCACTTGCGCAACCGATCCCGGCGCGGATTGCAGCGCCTCGGAATAAATGGTTTGAATCGAGTCGATCACCGCGACCGACGGTTTGCGTTCCGCGAGTACCGCCTGGATTTTTTCCAGTTGAATCTCGGCGTACAGATCGACCGACCGCACATCCAGCGTCAGGCGCTTGGCGCGCAACGCGACTTGCTGCGCCGATTCCTCGCCGCTGACGTACAGCACGGCATGTTGCGCCGACATGTACGACAGCGCTTGCAGCAGTAGCGTCGATTTGCCGATACCCGGGTCGCCGCCCAGCAGCACTACACCGCCCTGTACCATCCCACCGCCGAGCACCCGGTCCAGCTCCTCGATACCGGTGGGATAACGTGGTTCTTCGCGCGCTTCGATGGTGCTCAAGTTTTGCACCTGGCCGATTTCAGAAACCGGGCTGAAGCGCGACACGGATTTTTCTGCGATGGTTTCGACCAGCGTATTCCAAGCTTGGCAATGCGGGCACTGACCTTGCCATTTCAAGGTTTGACCGCCGCACTCGGTACAGGAATAAACCGTTTTTTGCTTAGCCATTAAAAAATACTAATCATAGACTTCGGCGGCAGCGAACTTCGCTCCGCGCGCGTCTTTTTCGGACAGCACCGGTTCCCCGGTAACCGGCCACGCAATAGCGAGCGCGGGATCGTTCCACACGATGCAACGCTCAAACTCCGGCGCCCAGTAATCGGTGGTGTTATATAAAAACTCGGCAGAGGCAGACAGCACCAGGAAACCATGCGCAAATCCTGGCGGAATCCAGAGTTGTTTTTTATTTTCAGCACTGAGCACTTCCCCCACCCATTGCCCGAAAGTCGGAGACGCGCGGCGCAGATCCACCGCCACATCGAAAACCTCCCCTGCCACCACACGCACCAGTTTTCCCTGCGCTTGCCGGATCTGGTAATGCAGGCCGCGCAACACATTGCGCACGGACCGGGAATGATTGCTTTGCACGAAGGTTACTTTCTTGCCAACCGCGGCATCGAATTCACGCTGATTAAAACTTTCAAAAAAGAAACCGCGCTCATCGCCAAAAACACGCGGCTCCAGCAACAAAACATCGGGAATGGCGAGCGGCGTAGACTTTAGCATGGCATGTTCATTCGCATATTGATCAAAATTCGCGTTTCAGCACTTGCAGCAAATACTGGCCATAACCATTCTTGGCCAGCGGCAGCGCCAATTGCTCGAGTTGCGCCGCATCGATCCAGCCTTGGCGCAGCGCAATTTCCTCCGGACAGGCGATTTTCAGCCCCTGCCGGTGCTCGATGGTGGCGACGAATTGACCCGCATCCAGCAGCGATTCGTGCGTACCGGTATCCAGCCAGGCATAGCCGCGCCCCATAATTTCCACGCTCAGCGCATCGTGTTCCAGATAAATGCGGTTCAAATCGGTGATTTCCAGTTCGTTGCGCGCCGACGGCCTCAGGCTTTTGGCGTAATCCACTACATGTGCATCGTAAAAATACAAACCCGTCACGGCGTAATGCGATTTCGGCTGCTCAGGTTTCTCTTCCAGATTCACGACCTTGCCATCGGCAGCGAATTCAACCACGCCGTAGCGCTCCGGATCGTGCACGTGGTAGGCGAAAACGCTGGCACCTTGCGTACGCTGCATGGCACTCAGCAGCAAATGATGAAAATCATGTCCGTAAAAAATATTGTCGCCCAGCACCAGCGCCGAATTATCGTTGCCGATGAACGATTCGCCGATCAGAAAAGCCTGCGCCAAACCGTCCGGCGACGGTTGCTCGGCATACGAAATATTCAAGCCCCACTGGTTTCCATCGCGCAGTAATTCCTGAAAATTGCCCGCATCGCGCGGCGTCGAAATCACCAGAATGTCCCGGATCCCGGCCAGCATCAGCGTACTGAGCGGGTAGTAGATCATCGGTTTGTCGAATACCGGCAGCAACTGCTTCGATACCGTCTGGGTCACCGGATAAAGCCGCGTTCCGGAACCGCCGGCCAGCACAATGCCTTTTCTTTGCGGCAGCGTGGGTTGCATATAGAGAGAATGAATCGTTTTCATCCGAGCCAATTCACTGAATCACTGAAAAATAGCGATTGTACTATATCCGCTTCACGATCCAGATAATTGCGCGTCGATCTGATCACGCAACCAATGATTCCGCGGCCGGTTCATGTAAAATCACGCACTATGATCGAGTTGCAACATTACCATCGCTTAGTCAGAAAACTGGCGTCTCACTGGAAATTACTTTTGCTGGCGTTAGGTGCCATGCTGATCATGGCGGCAACGCTGGCGTTATTGCCCATACTCGTCAAACACATGCTGGATGGCGCATTTATCCGGCAAAACCTGTCACTGATACAAACCACATCATTGACAATGATTGCTGTATTGATCGTGCGCGCACTGGCCAGCTATGCGAGCCGCTATGCTGCCGGTAAAGCTAGCGGAAAACTAGGCATCGATTTGCGCATGGCATTCTTTGACAAGCTGCTGACACTACCCGTCGATTGTTATGCACATTTCAATCAAGATCGCATCGGCGCACTGATAACCCATATCGACACGATCGCGCAGACCACAACCGGTCATTTCGCGCGCTTAACACAAGATTGCCTGACGGTCATAGCATTGGTCCTATGCACGCTATATCTCAATCAGGAATTCGCCATCCTGCTCCTGCTGGTGACACCGCTCATTGTCCTGATTCATCAGATGACACAGAGCCGTTGCAATAAACCCGGACAGAAAGGCGTACCGATAACAAACAATCTGATTGAACATCTGGCGCAATCGGTCGCGCATTACAGAAAAATCCGGCTGGATGGCGGGCAGAATCAGGAAAGCCAGCGCCTGAATAAAATTTCCGAATCGATTTTCCAGGCGGAAATGCAGCAAGTACAAACGCAAGCCATCACGACTTATGCCGGTCAGATCATCATTGTGATGATTATGATCGCCGTTGCTTACGTGCTTGCGTTACAAGCGATTAACGGCACGCTGAGTCTGCCGGAAATTGCGGCACTGATCACCATTGTTTTATTACTCATCCTCCCCATGCAACGCACCGCCAGCTTGCCCAGGCATTTACAGCACAATCATAAAGCGCTGGATGATTTTTTTGCATTTCTTGATCTGCAATCCGAACAAGATACAGGCACCCTTAGCCTCTCGAATGTCAGCGGCAGGTTAATATTCGATCAGGTGTATTTTGCCAGCGGCATGCCAGCCAAACCTGTTCTCAATCGCCTGCATTTCACCGTACGACCGGGAGAAGCCGTTGCAATTACCGGTTACAGCGCGGAAGAGAAAAATGCGCTGCTTGATCTGATACTGCGCTTGCGGCAGCCCACCGGCGGAAAAATTACACTGGATGACCATCCGCTGCCGGATATCCGGTTAAGTCAATTGCATGCCAATATCGCCTTGGTATCCTCGGATACCTTTTTGCTCGACGACAAAATTGCCGGCAATATTGCTTATGGCGCGATGCGCTGCAGCGACGAAGCCAAAATCACCTCGGCGGCCCAAACATCGCGCGCAATCGGATTTATCCGGCGCATGCCCGACGGCTTGCAAACAAAAATCGGCCCGGCAGGCACCGCAATCAGCAAAAAGCAAGCGCAACAGCTCGCAATTGCGCGTGCGCTGGTCAAGAACCCACCGGTACTCATTCTGGATGAATTATTTTCCCCGCCACAACCGGATGACGGAAACCTGCTCACAGCCTTAGAAGAGTTGATGCAGAACCGCACCACACTGATTTTCAACCAATCCGTTCCACAATTGCAAAGAATCGATCGGATCTTTGTCATGGAAAATGGCTGTATGACGGAAAACTTAAAAGGATAAAGCTGCTTTTATCATGTCATCAGTCGAACGCTGACCCAGCTGTTACTCTGATAGCGCCAAAAGACGCTGCTGCCTTTCGAATGGAAAAATCAGCCGCCGTGCATTGCCGCCAAGAATCAACGCCTCTTCCGCCGGCGGCAAACCGAGCAGTTTAATTTTGTAGAGCTCCAGCCCCGGATGCAGCCACGGACCGTCTGATCCGAAAATCAACTTGCCCGCCCCGGCGCGCCGGATTGCTTGCACCAAATAATCGAAACGCCGCACACCGGAGGTGTCGGCATAAACGTTTGGGTATCGCACCAACTGCTCGATCACCCGTTCGTGCGCGCGCCAGTCGTCGGCAAAACTGCCCAGGTGCGCGACGATGAAATTAACATCGGGGTACTGCGGTGCAAACATATCGATGACATGCGCCTTGCCGGCGACATCGACGATCACCGGCAAACGGAAAGCGCGGGCCGCTTCGCAAACTTCGCGCGTGGGCATCGCTTCATGGCCATGAACCTTGACGCCACGCAGCTTGAACCGCGTCACCGCCTCGTGCAGCATCTCATGCACCCGGCCCGCATCGTTCTTGGCATTAACCATTGCAAATCCGATCAAGCGTGGATGCCATCGCGCAACAATCTTCGACAATTCACGATTCGCCGCCGCGTAGTCGGTATGAAAAGCCGGAAATACCACCGTCCGTTCGATTCCGGCCCGGTGGGCGCGCCGCAAATAAGATTCCAGCGGCGCATCGGTATTCCACGGTGCTGTCAGCTGATCGCCTTGCCCGGCGTGACAATGACCATCAATCAGCATATTGCACCCCAATCGGTTTCAAGCCTTGTTTCCGGGTATGCTGCGATAGGTGGCCAAACTCCTCGAGGAAAGCCATACAGGTCAGGATACCGCGGTGAAAATTCTTCACACTGAATCTTTCATTCTGACCGTGCAGATTATCTCCGGGCGAAGCAAATCCCATCAAAACTGTCGGTATACCCAGCACATCCTGGAACTGGCTGACAACCGGGATGGTTCCACCCGAGCGCAACCAAACCGGCTCTTGACCGAATATACGCCGGTAAGCGGCTGCAGCGGCACGCATAGCCGGATTCTTCCGGTTTAGCAATACTGGACGCGCGCTGGTGTGTGTTTTAACACTGATGCGCACGGTAGACGGCGTTATGCGCTCGATATACCGGCGTACCAGTTGTTCAATTTCAGCCGGTTCCTGATCCGGCACAAGCCGGAAACTTAATTTAGCGATAGCCTGACAAGGAATCACGCCCTTCGGTCCAACCCCGCCATGCCCGCCTCGTATACCGGTAATCGCCAAGGAAGGCCGCAGTGTCACCCGTTCATAAAGAGAATAGCCCTGTTCGCCCCAAGCCGTAGATGCACCCGCTTCATGCAAGATATCCGCATCGCTTGGTCCCGTTTGCGCAAGATATCTGCGCTCACTGTTATCCCAGCGGCGAACCTTGTCGTAAAAACCCGGCACGGCGATATGCCCAGTGCGATCATACAAGCGCGCAATCACTTCGCATAAAGCCTGTAACGGATCGTGCACCGCACCGCCAAAATTACCCGAATGCAAGTCATGATCCGGTCCATGCACTTCCAATTCCAGCGCAAGTTGCCCGCGCAATGCATAGGTCAGCGCCGGCTGATCTTGACTGAGCATACGCGTATCGGACATGACAACGGCATCGGTTTGCAGCGCACGCCGATTGCGTTGAATGAACGGCAGTAAATTAGGACTGCCGATTTCCTCTTCCCCTTCTAACAGGCATTTAACGTTGACCGGAAGATGCCGGGTGGTTCTGAGCAGCGCTTCAATGGCCTTGATATGCGTAAACAATTGCCCTTTATCGTCGCTTGCACCGCGCCCATAGATAAAACCATCCCGAACAATTCCGGCAAAAGGAGGAATTTTCCACTCGCTTTCCGGTTCTGCCGGTTGCACATCGTAATGGCCGTAAATCAGGATTGTCGGTTTTCCGGTTGCGCCAAGCCATTCACCGTAAACAATTGGATGTCCGCCCGTCGGCAAAACACGCACCCGATGCAATCCGATGGTATGTAAATGCTGTGCCAGCCATTTCGCACATCGTTTGACATCCCGTGCTTTCTGCGGATCGGAGCTGACGCTGGGAATACGGATAAAGTCTTGAAGCTGTTGCACAGCCTGGGAATTACTTGCTTTTGCAAAATCGAAAGCGGATGAAAAGCTCTCAGCGCATGTACGATCAGATTTCACAAGAAAGCCTGCGGACGGCCCGTGCGGTTTTCCGTAAAAAACTGACCCAATACATAATCGATTTCGGCGCGCGCCGCGGTCAAATACCGGCGCACAAAATCATTATAAGCGGGTGTGTTGGGGCGCAATCTCCGCGCTTGTATTTCGCGGTTGAGATTGGCGTAATGGCGATCCCAAATTTCACGGATTTTGGCATTATGCAATTGACGCTGTCCGCGCTTCCGATCCCGTACCTGACTAGGCGATCGCACCCCGGCCGGCAGTTCGCGCGGAATCCCGCGCATGTTTCGGAAGCTGTTGAGCTCCGCCGAAGTAAATACACCCGGGAAACGCTCGAGCGCCTGAAGCTCGATGGCGTGATGGACTTGACCATGAGTATTCACACCAAGCCGCCGGGCATAACCCTTTTGCAGTCTGTTGAACTGTTTGCGCGCCTGGCGGGCTGCAGCAGCTTCTGACTCAAGCTCGAATGCGGCATCCAACAATTCCCGTTCGAATGCATTCCCGGATGCTTCCAACGCTCTGCCGGCCATAGCATGATCGGTTTCAAATTGCAGCCCGGCTCGCGACATTGGCATTGAGACATATGGCAACAAGAGTATCTCCCCGTCAATCGCCTACCTTATTACAACCGTCTCATTGCCATCGGCTGATTCCGCCGCCGCATTTCCGCAACCCGTGCAATTCCAGGCGAAGCATTGCTTACCGGCGGCACATCGCTGCCCCACGGCATTACCCGGTTGGCATCCATGCGCCGTGCCAAGCCCATCGATTGGGCACTGGTCAACCATTCTTCCGCAGGTTCGGCAATCTCCAGCAATAGCGCTTCAAACTGTCCGCGCTGCATTTTCATGATGTGCGGCTGCGCCAGCCAGCGCAACACTTCGCGTCCGGCGACAGCCATCCGTTGTCGCGGCGAGGTCACCAAGCGTTCGTTGTAGTAACGCACCAAAATCTCTTCGACCGTATCCCAAGCGCTGTCCGTACCGAAAAGATTTTTAACATCCTCCGCACCGAGAATCTTGAACGCTTCTTCCAGCAATTGCATCACTTCCACGCGCATCACGTTGAGGTGGCCAAAGGATGTGAATTTAAGATTGTTCCTCAAATCCAGCCCGGCCCGGCGCACGATGGCGATACTGCCGAAACTGGGATCGTAAGCACGCTCACGCATGACGTCGCTGATCCTCTTATCGCGCCAGAACAATGCCACTTGGTTAATGAAATGACCGAACTGATTGTGAAAGTCGACATTCGGAGTTGTCCCTTGCGGCACGGGCGCATTGCCGTAACCGAACGCACGGCGATATGCCATCAACCGCTCGTTCAGCGTGTAGCGCAATACATCGCGGCGATCGAATTGATACAGCAAAAACGCACCCTGACCGCTGGACAGACGTACCGCACCGGCATGAAACAATTCCTTCAGCTTGCGCACCACGCGGAACACACCGATCTTCTCATGCTGGTAGATATAGTACAGGTCACCCACGGCCACCAACCGTTCGGCAGCAACTCGCTCATCGTACTGATCGACGCCTTGTGGAATACGGGTTTTACCAAACTCATCCGCTGCATCGGGGCCCAAACCAGCCAGCTGAGACAAGCCCTTATCCGGCGGCGCCTTCGATTGCATATCCTGCTTCACCACTGCTTCCAGGATATCGTCGACCTGCTGCTTCAGCGCATCGGCCAACGCCGGATTACCCACCAGATCACCCGCAAAACGACTTGTCATCGCTTCACGCAATGCACCGATCCGGTTAATCAAATTTTGATAGTCATTTTCTTGTGCCATAGGTCTAACCCCACTTATCACTTATTGAATCTACTTACTTACAAAAAAGTTGATCTTCACTTTTTCCAGGTCATGTTGCTGTTGGCGCTAAAGACTGTTTTTTCTCGCAATCCTTGTCTTTTATTTCATCTGCAATAGCATGAGCTTCCGTAAGATAGTGCGCAATTGAGCTAAGCGCCTCAGTAACTCGACTGGCAAAAAATGCTTGTGGAAGTTTGTTGTTTATGTTTGATTGCTTAAATCCAGAAACTTTTTCCATTAAGTTTCTGAGTTCATCCAGCATTGAAGCAACCAATTTGACACCATCTTTACCGGAATTTTCGATTATTTGCGTAGCCTCGACAGCGGCAAAATGCTCAACCCAGCTCAACAAGTCGGCTACGGTAATTGGCTCAATCTTAGTAGATGGAGTAGATTCAGAAAATTTAAGAACTGTCACTTGTCGCTCCTCAGCTCCAAAAAAGACCGAATCCATGACTACATAAACTTCATGCACTGATTCGACAATCACCGCTAGTGTTTGTGAGAGACGTACGAGTTGTGTGCCCAAAAACTTATCTTTACCCGATTTAATCCGTGAGAAGAAGTCTTTCTGAGCTTCCCATGTTTGAAATAATGATTGCGTGTAATCAACCATAATAAGGAAATTAGTTAGGTTTTGTTCCTCAGCAACCGTCAGTACTTGACACCTATTCAGGCCAAAACGAGTAGCCAAATCACCCAAATGACCGCCTACCTTCTCAGTATCAATTTGGCTAGACTCTTTTCCAAGTAATTGAGTGAAATACCCACCTACTCGCTGAATCCTTGGACCACCTACTCTACCCAGTTCATTTACCAGCTCGTTTAATTCAAAGCGTACCATTGAACGCATAGATTCATTATCTTCCTTATCACTATCAGGTCGCATGGGCACCAGTCCATCTAATAGCGGTAAGGCGTGCTCAAGTGCCACTTTGGCTCTCGCATAGATACTTGCCTGTGCGCCGGTTACTGCACCTAAATCAGCCTGAACCATAAATGGGCGCGGCATCCACACCCACTCGGTACGGTCTCCAACCTCCTTTAAATCGATGGCTTTGTTCAGCGCAGCCAGAAATCCTTTCGGATCATCCTCGCGATAACGCCAGCCGAGCAAATCGCGCATCGCCCCTTGAGCTACGCTTGTCAGCGAACCGCCACCGGAAAAGCCTGCTGCTTCGCCACTTCGACTGCCACTGCTATAACCGCTGGCGTCTCTAATATTAATTGACGTTGGATAGATAACAGCTTCTTGTACAGCTTCGGCAATTTTTTTGATATCGCCGCTATCTTTTGTGTTGTTACCAGCACTATTCTTGTCCATAATCATCTCCATCCAATTGCATGCTCAATCTGTTCTATGTCGCCAGCTCTGCACCCAGTCAAGCAGCAGTACCTGCAAGTTTTGATTGATTTTCTCGCACAGTAACTTGCTGCCTAATGTCGGTATTCTGCATGAACACTAATCCTCGCATCATGCGCTGTGTCAGTTCATGCCAACAATGCAACAATTCGTCAGATACCATTTTGAGCGGTACCCAACATCGCTCCAAGGCCGTCTTGACTTCCAGGCTCCATTTACGCCACTCACGCCCACGTTCATTACCCATTTCAAGAAGCTTAGCGATAACGTCATGTGTACCAATTTTGCCGATATACTGTGCTATAAAGTGATTAACCGATGTGTGCGCCTTATACAATGCCTGCTGTGCTTGCTCCGATTGATCTGGAGATTTACTGCTCTGAACAGCTTCTAGCACATGCGCATCGATTTCCTCCAGTATGCCTAGCAAATCCGTAACTTGATCATCTAGCTGATCTATCAGAAATGGACGCTCTTTTTTCGGCATATCTTCGACAATGATTTGCAAAGTGGCAACTGCCTCCGATAAATTTGTCACCATACGCTGCAACGATTCAAATGCCGATTCCAGACTCATGGTTATCTCCTCGACAATTCGCTATAAAATTTTTCTTTGATTTTTTCCGCCGGCGCCAATTGATTATCCAGCGCAAAACGTGCGGCACCGATCAAGAAGCGCTCCGGCACGATACCGGGATCATCTCCGGTCGCTAACCGGCGAGCGGCTTCCTCGATCATGCGCTGTTCTTTCTGACCGAAGCGGTACACGTCGGCCAATGATTTGTCGCCAATCTCCTTGAAAGGCCGGTAGCACAGCGCATCGACCACCAATGCAATCGCGCGCGGCGCGCTGCGCAATAATTCCTGCGGAAGCAGACCTGGTTTCGGTGCGGGATAAAGCGATGTCCAAGCGCGCGCATATTTCTCCGCCTCCGCATCAAAACCCATGCGCCGCAGCAGTTCGACACTGATCAGCACACGCAAATAAGGTGTCGGATGCACGCCGTTCGGATCGAAGTGGTAGGTAATTTGCGGTGAACGGCCGACGACATCCATTAAAGACGCGACGATGCAAGGTCCGCCCAGCAGCAATCCGCTCAAGTCGGCGAAGGTCTCGCGGTTCCAGCGCACCCAAATCCGCGTAATATCCGGACTAAAACCGGCGCGCAACAAGGTTCGTGCGATGGCAAGCGGTACAGCACGCGACAAGCCGAGGTCGCTTTGGGTGTTATGGCTAACCTCGTGCAGCACCGCACCCAATGTCCACGGATTCACCATGCGGTGATACGGCAGCTGAATCAGCGGAAACGGGTTGTACTGCGAGCCAAGCTGGCGCAATTTGATGCCGCGGCGGTAAGTAGCCGGACCGAAACCGGTGCGCATATACGTAAACGGCGGCGGCGCCGGTACCGATTTTTCTTTACCGATACCAAGATAGGTCACCTGATAACAATCCAATGCGATGCGATCCGTGCTCAATAACCATTGACCGAAGTGCGATTGTCGCTGGCCGAATAGCTCAAAATAAAAATCCCAGATTTTCTCAATGTTTCGTACCCAGTCATGCGCATGATGTTTGTGTTCAACCAGCGCCGCAAACCGTTTTGTACTCGGCTCCCGCCTGGCGGCATTCGCCAGCAATGTCACATGGCGCGCATGCCGCTTCAATCCCGGACGCAATTTTTCCAGCAGCTGATTGACGGCCTGAATATGGCCTTCCGTGGGTGCTTCCGGCCCGGTACCGAATTCGTCGCGGTTAAAATTGCGCAGAGCTTGCGTATGCCGGGCAAGATTGAGCGCCTGCGCACGAACCCATGGTCCAAGCACTGGTTGGCTCTTACTGGTTGCATGCTGTGCCGCACTTATTTGGTCGAGCTCGCTTGGTTGGGCAAAGACAGGAGCATTCATGACAAGAAACTCGTATTAGTAAAGTCGGTAACAGAAAACCGGCTTAACGTCCACAAGCCGGGCAAACCCCAACCGGCTGGTAAGCGCAGCGGCAACCGCCGGTTGCAGGCGCCGCCATCCAGCCGGCAGCAGGAACCGTTCCATAAGGTGCTACACCGGCATTCGTGGCGGCGCGCACCGGCGCACCGGCAGGGCGGCCCAGAACCCGCCGTGTATGTTGATGGTAACGGTGATCAAGCGCCCTCGACCGCCGGTACGTTTGCACCAAAGTTTTCGGATTGCTTAAAGTCCGCACGGTCTGCTGCGCGAGCGTGCGTACCGCTTGTTGCGGTGTTATACGCTGCCCGGAAGCGATCTGTCGGCCAAGCCGGGTTATGGTTCCACGTGCGATGCGCGGCATGGCGTGCAATAGTGAACGCGTGGTCGGGTTGCGGTATAGCGTGCGCGTCATATTAGCCACACCGCGTGTCAGTTGAGGTGTAACACGTTTGATGAGTCGAGGAACGGCACGCCGCAACAATTGCCCGCCAATTTTCTTCGCCGCCATTCCACCAACTTTCTTGGCTGCTAGCCCCACCAGTTTCGGTACAATGAATTTCGCAGCCAAACCGATAAGCGGTAAGAAATGCTCCGCCGCTTCCTGTTCATTAGCCGCTTCGGCGGCGGCATGCCCCGCGTGTTCCATCATGGCGGCAAATTGAGCTATTTGTGCGGGCGAATATTCGTGCTCGAACTCATGTTCCAATTCCAGTTCACCTAACTCGCCTGCAAACTCCAATTCGCCTTCGCCGGCAATAACCGGCCACGGTTTACTTTGCCCCTTGAGCGCCGAACGCGCTGCCGCCAGAGCAATACGCCGTAATGCCTGCGAACGCCCGCTACGATCGGCCATCGCGGCTAAATGATTAAAGAATGCTTCATGCTCGGCCTGCTGCTCGTGTTCCAACTCAAACTCATGCACCAATTCGCTGGCAAGGCCGAGTTCGTGTTCAAGTTCATTGGCCAGTTCAAATTCACTTTCATTTTCAAATTCGAATTCTAATTCTGTGGCTGCAGACATGGCTTACTTCTCCTACCTTAAGTAAATGTCACTATTTTCTAGCATGCTACATGACATTAAATTGAACTTCTGCGGCGCACTGGCGCAACGACGGAACGTTGTCCCCCCACAGCTCTAGTAGCGCGAACATTTCTGCGCAGGACGGCAGCACAGTATTTCGGGCTGCTGAGTACACGCCGTGTCTGATTCGCCATCACGGCGCCTGCCAGTTTACGGGTAACCGGCCGTCCGGTGGCAGCGCCGCGTTTCAACGTACGCACGGTACGGCGCATGATCTCAGGCACCACCGGCACAAAGGCACGCGTTGCCCTGCGCATGCGTAAAATGCGCGCCAGAATTGCGGCACCACGCACCAAATTAGGCACCAGCGCACGCAAAGCCCGCCGGTCGCGCGGTGAAAGTGCAACCGTGGTCGCCGCCCCGATCAACGCTTCAGCTTCATGTTCGCTCTCGGAGAACGAAGCGTAATGTGCCATTGCCTCGGCGTGCGCTTCGTGCTCGGCCAATTCATGAGCCATTTCGTGCTCACCCAATTCATGTTCGCCTAATTCGTGTTCACCCAATTCGAATTCATGCGACTCCAGTTCGTGCATACCGCCCATTTCCATTTCGCGGATCTGCTGTGCTGCTAAAGTAGCCAGTTTTGACCCCAGCATCGCTCCGGCAGGACCGCCGAATAATCCTCCTACAGCTTTACCGGCGATAGGTGCGGCAATCCGCGCGACGCTTTTCAGCATCGGTGCGGCTTTTTTCGCAAGCCTCGCAATACGGCGGAAGATGCCGAATTGCTCGCCTTGTTCGTACTCGAACTCTAATTCACCCAACTCGTTTTCACCTTCGCCAAACAAACCGGACAGCACATTGCCAAGAAATTGCTCGCCTTGCTCATGCTCGCCCATTCCGGCTTCTGCTTCAAACTCACCCAGTTCGGTTTCAAACTCCAATTCGCCGAATCCGGTTTCAGCTTCAAACTCACCCAATCCGGCTTCATACTCTAATTCACCAAATCCGCTTTCATTTTCAAATTCGGCTTCCAATTCACTTTCGAGTTCGTTTTCAAGTTCGTATTCTTGGTTGGCTAGCATGTTTACCTCCGATTCCGCTATTGAGATTGGTAATACTTCTTCTGTGCCGGAATACTATTCCCAGAAAATTCATATCACTAGTCACGAATTATTGGGAGCTTATTCGCAGGAACTTAAATAGGGGACACTTACATGCAGTAGCGCAAAAATGTGTCGCACATACAGGTGATGTACGGAATGGAACAAGGCCGATATTATCTTGCCGGAAGTAAGTGCTGCGAATAAGAACCGAAACGATTACTGCAATTTGTTCCGGATAAAACCGATGCAGCAAGCGCTTAAGAAAAAACGATGGGACTACCTGTGACTTTTCTCACTGTCTTCTCAGTTACTTGACGCTAGCATATGCCAAGCTCAGTGCTTATTAGTGAACCAGTCAGACAGTCTACCGGCCCTGAAAACCTCGGAATACAAAAGAATAAGCCTATGGTAATGGTAGAAAAGAAAACGCTACGCCGCCGCTTAACGCCAGCAGCAAAATCTGACGAAGACCGGGCGCATTCACAGCGTGCCAAGCCAAATGAGCCCGAAGCCGATATTGCAGCAATGCTGGCAAACGAGCTGCTCAACAGTATGCGCAGCGGCAGCCATGCGCCGCCGAGCACTCCCTCTGATGTCCTTTTTGACCGCGAATTCAATGGCTACCGTGTTATCCTCATGCGCGGCGCAAGCGCCGGTGAATCCGCCGCGACACTCAGTCCGCGCGAGCAGGAAATCGCCCGGATGGTCGCCAAAGGCTATCCCAACAAAACGATCGCCGCTGTGCTCGAAATCAGCACCTGGACCGTCGGCACGCATCTGCGGCGTATGTTTGCAAAACTTGGCGTTAACTCACGAGCGGCGCTGGTGGCACAATTCATTCACTTGCGTGACGAGGAATAACATGTTGCACAGCGAAAAGAAGTGATTCTAGGAAGTCGGATTAAAAGAGCGAAAGCATTCGGGCAGGCGCATATTACTTAGCCCCCCACTCATTACTATGATATTCCGGCACCCAATTTACCAATTCATCCCGCACTTCCTGATCGCTTAATACCGAAATCTTGTTCAGCCACGCCGTCAGATCGGACAGCCACTGCTCATCGACTTGACGGGCTTGCACGATGCGTAATTTCTGATGCGGCGTCGGCAGCGTGTTTTCGCTGGTAGAGAGTAACTCTTCGTGCAGTTTTTCTCCCGGCCGCAATCCGCTGAAGACAATCCGGATATCGTCTTCCCCCAATCCGGACAAGTGGATCAGGTCATTAGCCAGATCGACGATCCGGACCGGATCGCCCATATCCAGCACGAAAATTTCCCCGCCGCCATTGGTACCACCCATTAACGCCGCTTGCAATACCAATTGCGCCGCTTCGGGAATGGACATGAAGTAGCGCGTCATATCCGGGTGGGTGATGGTAATCGGGCCGCCCTTGGCAATCTGTTCGCGAAATTTCGGTATGACACTGCCGGTGCTGCCCAGCACGTTGCCGAAGCGCACCATCACAAAACAAGTCGGGTGCGATCGGCCAGTTTGATCTGATCGAGTAGTGTTAGCCGCATTGGTTTGCTGCAAGGCTTGGCATACCATTTCCGCCAAGCGTTTGCTGGCGCCCATGACGCTGACCGGATTGACCGCTTTATCGGTCGAGATCAGGACAAATTTTTCCACGGCGAAATTGATCGCGACCTGTGCCAGCACGTACGTACCAAGCACATTGTTCAGCAGCGCCTGGCAGGCATTTTCCTCCTCCATCAGCGGCACATGTTTATAGGCGGCGGCATGAAAAACCACCGCAGGGCGGAATTGCGCGAACAATTGCGTCATGCGTGCGCGATCCTTGATGTCGCCGATCACAAACGACATGTTCATAGCGGGAAAACGCGGCAAAAATTCTTCCTGAATGCTGTAAAGCGCAAACTCGTTCAATTCCAGAAAAACGATGCGATCCGGTTCGAATGCGGCCAGCTGGCGGCACAGTTCCGAGCCGATCGAACCGCCCGCCCCCGTCACCAGAATCACTTTCCCCGTCAACAAACCGTGCAGGCCGTCATCGTCCAGAACCACGGGCGCTCTGCCGAGCAAATCGTCCAGCTGGATTTCACGGATATTCGTCACGGTTGCTTTGCCGCTGATCAAATCCGCGTACGACGGCACCGTCATCGCTTTCACGCCGATTTCCGAGCACATTTCCAAAGCCTGACGGTGTATCCGGTGGGAAACCGACGGTGTGGCGATAATCACGTGCTCAACGTTCAGTTTCTGTATCCAGTGCGGCAATTCGTCGATCCTGCCCAGCACCCGGATACCTTGCAAGCGCGTACCCAATTTGCGCGAATCATCGTCCAGCATGCCGACCACATGCCATTCACGGCTTCCTGTCAAAGCTTTGACCAGATTGACCGCGGTGCTGCCCGCTCCGATGATCAAAACCAATTTGGCCTCGTTGCTTTCCAAACCGTACAAGCGGCGCTCTTTCCAGGCGCGATAAATCATACGGCTGCCACCCATGATGAGCATCAGCAGCAAGGGCACCAGCAGGATAACGGCGCCCGGAATTTTAGCCAGCAAATCAAACAACCAGAGGATCGACACCAGCGTGGCGGTACCGGATAGCACGGCAACAAAAATCCGTTTTAAATCGGGCAGACTGGCATAACGCCACAACCCCCGGTAAAGCCCGAGCCACAAAAAAAAGCCGCCTTGAATTAGCACCACCCAAGGCAAAATTTCCAGCAACAATTGCACCGAAGCCGCGGGAATCTCAAAATTGAAACGGAGAAAATAAGCCAGCCACCACGCGGCGGCGATCGCGACAAAATCATGCGTAAAAGCAATAAACGTGCGTATTCCGTATTTTTTGAGAAACATCCTATCCCCGGTTGGATTAATTTTTTTGATTCCGGTCAGCAATAAACATGAACAACAAATAAATATTACCCCAGACCATTGCAGTCCAGCCTTGCACCCACAACTCCTGTCCGCCCGCCCATACCGCGCAACCGCCAACAGCCAGCATCAGCGCATAACCCGCTAATGCGGTATTGCGATGCCCCGCCCCGCTTTGTACCATGCGCTGATAATAGTGCTCACGGTGCGCTTGCCAGATTTTCTCGCCGCGCAATAAGCGCTTGATCAGTGTCACTGTCGCATCCACAATGAACGGCGAAAATATCAGCAGGGGTACCCACAGTGACCATAGCTGGTTAAGCCATCCCAGTATCCCCAGTGCCGCAGCCAGAAACCCAAGCGGAATGGCACCGACGTCGCCCATGAAGATACGCGCAGGATGAAAGTTGTGCAACAAAAAAGCCATTGCCGCAGCCGCTATCGAAAAATTGATCGCGGCAAAATCGCTATCGCCGGCCAAGTATGCCAACAAGCCATAGTATCCGAACCCGATTGCCGTCATGCCACCTGCCAACCCGTCCGAACCGTCCATAAAATTATAGAGATTGCACATCCAGATAACCGCTGCCATAACAAACAATGCAGCCAGCCAGCCATACGCGGTCAGCAAAAAAACTGCGGAAAACGCAGCCGCAACCAGGCTGTGTATCAATAACCGGCACCACACCGGCACATGCCGGATATCGTCCAGCAATGATATTACCATCAGCAGGCCGATACAGGCCCAGATAATGAGCGGGATCTGTGCAGAAATGCACAGCCACGTAACGGCCACACCCAATAACAAACCCAATCCGCCGGTGCGCGGAACCGGTACGGTATGCAGCGAGCGCACGTTGGGATGATCCAGCCCCCAGCCGGCTTTTCTTTTAATTAACCATGCGATGGAAAAAAATGATAAAACAAACGATAACAGCGGCGCTGTGATAATTGTCACGGGAAAATCCAACACCATAATGACCGGATTGTCCAGGATGAATCAGTAAAAAGATAAAACCACTTTCTCATCGCACAGGACAAGAAAGTGGTATGAAAAACAATTTAGCGACGTGCGCCCTTAGAACATAGGGTTAGCCGCATAACGCTGGTGAGCAGCCGCTGCTGCTGCACCACGCTGTACCTTCATGCCCATGTCGGACAAAATGGTTTCCAGCGCATTCAAGCAGAAAATTACATTCTCGACACGGCAAGATGTGCCCATCAAGCCGAAACGCCATACTTTTCCGGCAAAATCGCCCAATCCCGCGCCGATTTCCAGATTATAGTCATCCAGCAAACGGCGGCGCACTTCTTTTTCATCGACACCGGCCGGTACAAACACGGAATTCAGTTGCGGCAAACGATGTTCTTCTTTCACCACATAATTCATACCCAAGGCCGCAAAACCGGCTTTCAGCGCTTCATAGTTGTAGCGATGACGCGCCCAGGAATGTTCCAGTCCTTCTTCGTATAACATCAACAGCGATTCATGCAATCCATACAATGCGTTGGTCGGTGCGGTATGGTGATAAGTCCGAGTGGACGATCCCCAGTAATTCAGCAACAGGCTGATATCCATGAACCAGCTATGCACCTTGCTTTTACGGTTTTTCACCAGCTCGGTCACGCGCTCGGAAAAGCTGACCGGAGACAAGCCCGGCGGACAGGATAAGCATTTCTGGCTGCCGGAATAAATCGCATCGATACCCCATTCATCCACTCTGATCGGTGTTCCGCCCAGTGAAGTCACGGTATCGACAATCGTCAAGCAATTATATTTGCGTGCAATCTCACACAGGGTTTTGGCATCGGATTGCGCGCCGGTCGAGGTTTCCGCATGAACAAACGCAACAATCTTGGCGTCCGGGTTCTTTTTCAAGGCATCCTCGACTTTCTGCGGATCAACCGGCTCACCCCATTTGTCGTCGACCACCACCGCCACGCCGCCATGACGTTCCACGTTCTCGATCATACGCCCGCCGAACACGCCATTGCGACACACAATCACTTTATCGCCAGGTTGGATCATATTGACGAAACACATTTCCATGCCCACCGAACCCGGGCCGGAAACCGGGAAAGTCATACGGTTTTTGGTTTGAAACGCATAACGCATCAAACCTTTAATTTCTTCCATCATTTCCGTGAAAACAGGATCCAGGTGACCCAAGGTAGGACGCGCCATGGCATTCAGCACGCGCGGATGCGTATCCGACGGCCCAGGGCCCATCAAAACACGTTGCGGCGGATAAAAAACAGTGGCTTTTTTTTCGGGGCGAAAATCTTCGGTATTCATGAACAATCCTAAATTAATAATAGAGTCTGATTTATTTTTGAAAAAGGGTGATTCTAACAAGTGAACGCAGAGTTTACTATAAACAATGATGTGCTCAATAAATTATCCTTATGGATACACAAAGGAAATTTCATAACCGTAAGAATTTAAAACACTCCGCTCCGGAAAATAGCAGTATTTGCGTTTCGATGGCCCAGCTTTTGGCGGCACCCACCCGGAGAATTTAATGGCGCAGTACATAAAACTAACACTCACGGAGGTCCGGACAAAGGTAAAATGCATTTATCCGATCTGTCGGCCAATTTGTGAGTTAAAAAATATCCGGTTAGCATGAAGTGTAGAAAGTGTAGCTTTGTAAATCCCGACAGTGCGCGGTTTTGCAGTAATTGCGGATCGCTGCTGATGCAAATAAAAGAATCCTTGGAAAAAACACTACCCGAGCGCCGGCAGTTGACGGTACTTTTCTCGGATATCGTGGGTTCAACTTTTCTTTCCGAGCAGCTGGATCCGGAGGATCTGCGGGAAATCATCCGGAATTACCAGAATGCCTGCACCGGCGCGATATTCCGCTACGAAGGTTATCTGGCGAATTTTCTCGGCGATGGCGTCCTGGCATTTTTTGGCTACCCTACAGCGCATGAAGATGATGCGTATCGCGCTATTCAAGCGGGTCTGGACATTATCAATTCCATCAAAACGCTCAGCAAACAAATTGAAAAAGAGCTTGGCGTATCGCTGAAAGTACGAATCGGCATCCATACCGGGCTCGTTGTTGTCGGCGATATCGATAAATCCGATACGCTGGAATCCAGAACAATTTTTGGACAAACCCCCAACCTCGCCGCGAGAATCCAGGCTACCGCCGAGCCCAATGCCGTCCATATCAGCGCGGATACGCACAAACTCACCCGCGGCTATTTCGACAGCAGCGATTTGGGCATGCATAACTTCAAAGGCATTTCGCAGGCGATAGCGATCTACCGCGTTAACCGTGCCGCCAATGTATTTAGCCGGCTGGACGCCAATAACAATCGACTGATACCGTTCGTGGGCAGGGAAGCTGAACTCGGCCTGTTGCGGGAAAAATGGCAGCACGCTCAAACGGGTAAGGGACAAATTGTACTGTTGTCGGGCGAAGCGGGTATCGGGAAATCACGGCTCGTTCATTCCCTGAAAGAATATGCAGGGCAAGACACCGGATTCCAATCGATTGAACTGAGAAGCTCACCCTACCACCAGACCAGCTCGTTCTATCCCATCATAGATTTTCTGGAACACAGTGTTTTTCAGTTCGAAAAAAATGATGCATTGGATGAAAAGCTTGCAAAAATCGAAAGATTCCTGAAACAGTACGATATGCCTTTAGCGGACTCAGTACCGCTCGTTGCATCACTCCTTTCCATCCCGCTCAGCAAAGAATACGCTCTACCCGCCCTGACACCGCAAAGGCAAAAGCAAAAAACCATCGAATTATTGAATTCCATCTTCCTTCATCAGGCCAACCAGAAATCCGTTCTCTTTATTCTTGAAGATCTGCACTGGATTGACCCCTCGTCCCTGGAAATCATCGATCAACTGATAGAAACTTGCAGTCAGCATAAAATTCTCATCGTGCTTATTTACCGGCCATATTTCAAACCGGCATGGCAACCGAAAAATAATATGCTTACTTTGGAATTGACGGGTCTTTCAGAAACGAATGCCAACGAAATTATCGGTCGCATCTCGAATACCAAGGCACTTCCCAGTGAAGCTCGATACCGATGGCGTGCTGCGGATATATCGCGGGTCGCATCTCGAATACCAAGGCACTTCCCAGTGAAGCGGTAAAACATATCATCGAAAAAACGGATGGCATACCCTTATTTCTTGAAGAATTAACAAAATCGGTTATCGAATCCGGCATGCTCATCGATACGGGGGACAAATACGAACTATCCGCGGCTTTTCACACGTTCGGAATCCCGGCAACGATTCAAGACTCCCTCACCGCCAGGCTTGACCGCTTCCCGCAAGCGAAGCAAGTAGCGCAACTGGCCTCCGTCATCGGCAGAGAGTTTTCGTACAGCGTGTTAGCGTCTATCCCCGGAGAACACCAGGAAAACTTGCATCGCTATCTCAATACGCTCGTTGGCGCAGGCATACTTTTCGCGCATGGATCATCCACCAATATGCTGTATTCGTTCAAGCACGCGCTTATTCAGGATACCGCTTACTCATCGCTGCTGAAGAGCGCGCGAAAAAGCTATCACAAACTGATCGCGGAATCTATCGAAGCAACTTCACCGGAACTTGTCGAGACACAACCCGAACTGATCGCGCAGCACTATACCAAAGCGACCGAAAACGAAAAAGCCATACCATTCTGGCTTGCCGCCGGTTTGCGCGCACTACAGCATTCCGCCAACTTGGAATCCATCGTACACCTGAAACAAGGCCTCGAGCTCGTCGATTCCGTCAGTGACAATTCGTTGCGCGTCTCATTTGAGATGCAACTCTACTCGACACTGGGTCCGGCCATTATCGCCACACGGGGATTTGGCGATACCGAGGTCGGCGATACCTATCATAAGCTGGGTGAACTTCCACAATTACCCGGCAATAAGCCGCATATCAAATTTGCAGTGTGGGGGCAGTGGGTTTATTCACTGGTTCGCGGAGAACTGGCAAAAGCGCACTCGCTTTCACTGAAGATGCAGCAAGCCGGACAAGATACCAATGACGCGGAAATACTGATCGAAGGGCATTGGATGCTGGGCGATACGCTTTTCTGGCTGGCCGATTTCAATACCGCACAGCATGAACTCGAACAAACAATTGAGCTCTATAATCCGGAATTGCACCATACCCACGCCTACATTTATGGGCAGGATCCCTGCGTGGCTGCGCATTGTTATCTGTCATGCACACACTGGTACTTAGGAAACCTCGATAAAGCTTATGCCGAAAATGCAGTAGCGATTCAGCTTGCCAATTCGCTGCATCACCCGTTCAGTATCGGCTGGTCACTGGCTTTTACCTTCATGATTCGCATGTTCGGCAGGGAATTTCAGGAAGCGAAGGAATGGTCGGAACGTACCATCGCCTACTGCAATGAGCAGGCATACCCCTTCTGGATAAACGCAGCAACAATTGTGCATGGTTGGGCAACCTGTATGCTGGGCGATGTTAAATGCGGATTGCTGCTAATCGAGCAAGGCCTTGCCGGCTGGGATAATATCGGTTCTATTATTGTCCGCCCCATGTTTATGGGGCTTCATGCCGAAGCACTGGGACTTGGCGGCAAGGAACAAACTGACAATGCGCTGAGTATTGTCGACAAAGCGATTGCACTGGCAAAGGAACATCACGAAGTTGCATCGGAACTCGATCTACACCGGATTAAAGGTGAGCTGCACAAAAAAAACGGCAACTTGATAGAAGCAGAAGCTTCATTCCGCCACGGCATCGCGCTATGCCAAACCTATCGCTCGCCCGCAAGAAAGCTGCAGGCAGCAACCGCTCTCTATCAGCTACTCAAAGATTCTGAGAAGAAACAAGAAGCCGCAGATATGCTGAAGTCCGCGCTTGCGGTATTCGATGAGGGACTCAATAGAAGCATCATAAAAGAAGCAAAGGCATTAGTAGAGAATTCGTCCATCCATTAACCAACCGGGGAGAAAAACCGATGAGCACAGCAAAATACAGAGACCGTGGAGGAGAGCTGGTATTCATCCCGCCCTTCAAAACAGACCCGGTTGATTTCTATGGCTTCATTCTCGACGCCGATATCGATAGCCTGACAGCGCTGTGCGACAAATACTTGAATACGCCGCTCGGCCGCTATGACGACAACCGCCGTTTTGTTCCCGCGGGCGGATTCGTATTGGTTGCCTGCATCGATATCCCGAAAATGTATTCCGGTACCGCTCCCTACAGCAACTGGGGATGGTTCAAGGAACGCGAGATCGGGTTCTGGGTGCTCATCATCGATCAAGACCAGGATGCAATGTACTGGCACATGCCCTATCTTTGGGTGGATAACCCGTATGCGATGGCAATGGGAAGAGAGCTGTACGGTTTCCCCAAAGGCATCGGCAACATCGTGTTGCCCTCCTCACCGCACAATCCCGATCAATTTGCAGTCGATACCCTAGTATTACCGGTCTTTTCGGCAAATACCGAAGGCGTTGTCAAGCGCCTCGTCGAAGTGCAAAAAACTTCACAGAAAGTGAAGTATGGTAGAACGGTGTCTGATTTCGATACCCTTATCACCGAGCTTTTCCACATCCTGCACCAGGAAGAAGAGATAGAATTTATCGACCTGATCGTCAACGAATGGGAGGATTTCCGCCATAAGAAAATGCCGATGCTGTTCCTTAAGCAATTCCGAGACGTCACTCAGCCGGCCAATGCTTGTTATCAATCCATCGTTGAAACGAAGCCGACCGCGCAAAATTTTAAAAATATCGAGATATACGATCATCTCTATGAAATAAAAATTTTCCCTTGTGACAGTCATCCCATCATTCGCGAATTGGGGCTCAAGCCCGGAGCGAACCATCAGATCACCTCCAATGTCAGCTTCCATATCAATTTTAATTTTGAGATAGACACGGGTACAGCCACAGAAACAAAAGCGCAGCGTAACCTGAAACCGAAGAAGCTCGCCATCGTCGGCGGCGGCGTTGGCGCCATGACTACCGCATTTGAAATCACCAACAACCCCGACTGGAAAGAGATTTACGACAGTATCACAGTCTACCAAATGGGCTGGCGCCTTGGCGGCAAGGGCGCAAGCGGCAGAAGCCGGGAAGAGGGTGCGATCGAAGAACATGGTTTGCATATCTGGCTCGGTTTTTACAATAACGCTTTCAAGGCCATGCAGCACGCTTATCAGGAACTTGGTCGAGCACCGGAAGCTCCCCTCGCGTCCTGGACAGACGCCTTCAAAAAACACAGTTACATTGTGTTAGCGCAGCAATTCAAAGAACAATGGCACCCTTGGGAATTCAACTTTCCCGAGAATTGCGACACTCCCGGCCAAGGGGGTCCGCTGCCGACTTTATGGGATTACATCGTTTCCACGACCGAGTGGATCGAAAGCACCCTGCTCGATTCCGAGTATAGCCCGTGCGCCAAAGCAAAAACCACCCCGGAAAAAAGTGCAAGCGTCCTCGATGAGTTCATGCAAAATTTCATTCAAACCATCGATCAGGCCGTACCGGGCAATGTCCGTCTGGCTCTGGAAACCGCCCGTTTTGCCATGAAGGGAGCACCTTCTCCCGCCGCGGTACTGGAAGTCGCCCGTCTGGTTTTAAGAACCGCGCGCCATGCAGTGAAAAATGGGCCTTTTCCCAACATGGCGCTGGAAATCGCCCACCTCGCGTTAGGGATTGCCCGGCCGCTGATCGAATCGCACTTCAAAAGCATCACCCTGCACCTGCATGCCATGGGCCATGATGTCAGTCAACATACGGAAGCACAATACAACGCTTTCCTGGAGCTGCTCATCCAGTTGAAGACATTGTTATTCCCCATTCTGAAAGGAATGGTCGATTCCGATCTTGAGTCAAGACGTTTATTTATCTTACTCGACACCGGTTTTACCGGCGTGATCGGTCTGCTCCGGGATGGCGTCCTTCATCACGAAGAAAAACTGAATAAACTCGACACCGAAGACCTGCGGGAATGGCTGCTGCGCCACGGCGCAGCGGAAATCACCGCTTACTCGCCGCTGATGCAAGGGCTCTACGATCTGGTCTTTGCCTATGAAAACGGCGAAGTATCAAAACCGAACTTCGCCGCGGGCACAGCCATCCGCTGCATATTCCGCATTTGCTTTACCTACAAGGGCGCCATCTTCTGGAAAATGCAGGCCGGCATGGGCGATACCATTTTCACTCCGCTGCATCAGGTGCTGGCGCAAAGAGGTGTGGAATTCAAATTCTTCCACCGCGTTAAAAATCTCGGTATCAAAGTATCCGCTACCGGGGAAAAAAGCATCGACACCATTTCCATCGGCAGACAGGCAACGGTTAAAGACGGCAAAGCCTACGACCCGTATGTCACCGTTCGCGACTTGCCATGCTGGCCCAGCACGCCCAATTTCGATCAGCTCGTTGAAGGCGATGCCTTAAAAAACGGCAACATCAACCTCGAATCTTTCTATACCCCTTGGCAAGACGTGGAAGAAATCACGTTGCAATCGGGCAAGGATTTCGACGATGTGCTGTACGGCGCATCGCTGGCCACCATCCCCTATCATTGCTCCGAATTGGTTAACGCGGATAGTAACTGGAAAGCTGCGGTCGATAAGGTAGGCACTGTGCGCACGATGGCGTTTCAAACATGGCTCAATAAAGACTTGCAGGAACTCGGCTGGGAAAAAGCAAGCCCGGTGATGGATGCTTTTGTCGAACCGATGAATACATGGGCCGATATGACGCATCTTTTGCCGCGCGAAAACTGGCCCGCTTCAAGCAATATCAGAAATATCGCCTATTTTTGCGGTCCTATGGAAGGTGGCATCGCCCCAGCGACGCAAACGGATGAACCGGCGCAAGCGCTCGATATCGTGATCACCGAATCCAATCGTTTCTTAAATAACGATATCAAAGTCTTCTGGCCGCAGAGTGTCGACGCAGGCGGCACATTCGACTGGAATTCCGTGGTCAGAAAATTCGACCGCGCCAACATCGACCCGACGGAACGCTATGTACTGTCGCTGAAAGGCAGCACGCAGTATCGATTGGACGGCCGGAACTCGGGATTTTCCAACCTCTTTCTGGCCGGGGATTGGACGATTTGCGGACTGAACGCCGGCTGCGTCGAAGCAGCCGTCATTTCCGGCATGCTGGCCTCGCATGCCATGACCGGATACCCGGAGCTCGATTCCATCGACGGCTGGCAGGATGTTTGACGGAGACTCGATTTTTTGAGCAAAGCTTCTCTGGGAATATCTGTTTTTCTATTGAGTAGCGGATACTGGATTTTGGTAGATTTTAGTAATAAAGCACCCCGCCGCAAGCAGCGGGGTGCTAATTGTGCTTTTCAATCTGCTAGTTTTTAACTAGCCTTCGCCCCGACGGGGAAGATTAAACCTTCCGGCGGCGCGCAGCTATACCCAGTAGGCCTATACCCGCCAACAGCATGGCATAGAACTCTGGTTCAGGCACTACTGAAACCAGACTGATACCACTATAAGCCTCCGGCGCACCAAAAATTGACATCCTCCCGTTGATGGTGGTATCTGACGGATTACCGTTAAGCGCATTTTCCGGCAGAAGCGGATCAAACGAATAATCAACTACCGCTGACGTTAGCGCGAAGCTAAGTTGCATTTCGTCAAACTCCAATCCCGTGGCCAATGATATGGCGTTGGTACCGACATGAACCCATTGCATCGTCGCTGCCACTTCACTCGTAAAAAAAACATTGGTGCCATTGTTGCGTAACACAAGATCAAAATCACCTGTCCTAATTGCAGACTCGTTGACACCGAATGCACCCAAAGGGAAGAAACTGTCACCGGTATCGACACGCCAGAAGCTGGAAGCATTAGTATGCAGATTCCAAGTGTACGTATCGCCAGGCTGCAGATTGGTACCAATAGGATCGTCGCTGCCCGTTTCAAGAGAAGTGCTGCCACCGCCATTATAAAGAATATCGAAGTTGTAGCTGGCTGCGAATGATTGCTCAACCAGCAAGAAAACCGCCAATATACCGACTACGGATGTTAATTTTTTCATCTTTTCTCTCCTGAATAAGTAGACTAAATATAGCACAAGTAGTGTCAGATTCCAGGAAAAAGGACATACACGTTCTAATTGCTTTTTCCAAACTGCACAATTAAAATGCTATCCATTACTTGCTTCTCAAAAATACCGTTTGATTGAACGATTAACGGTATAGTTACTGAACAAGTGGTAACTCAACGGGAAACTAGGGTTCCGGCCAATGCAGTTTCGGTGTCTGGTCCGAGAGTTTCCGGTCTCGTAAAACGAGGCTCCACGGAGGGATAAAAGCCCGGGAGATCAGGTGATGTACTTTTTGGTACATTACAATCCCGAAAACCCTTTGGTATGGAGACTGGTTATGTCAGGTTCAACAAAACAGATCGCTTCCCCTCAAGATACGCATGCAACCGGCGATGCACTCAATCGCAGCATGAGCGTATGGCACAGTTTTACGCTGGGTTTTGCGGTGGTCTCACCGGTAGCCGGGCTGTATGCCATCATCGGCGTGCAAACGGTCGTCGCCGGCGGCGGTTGGTTTGCGGCACTGGCGGTCTGCTTGGTCATGCAGTTGCTGGTAGCGACTGTTTACGCCGAATTGTCTTCACAGTTCCCGATTGCCGGCGGCGCCTATAAATGGGCGCGGCAGCTCGGCGGTGCGATAGCCGGGCAATATGCCGGTGTAATTTATATTTGCTCCACCATCGCCATGGTCACGACAACCGCTTATACCGGCGGGTTCTGGCTGGCTATCTTCAGCGGACTGCCGCATGACGGCGGCGGCATGATGGTGCTGTGGGGGGCGCTATTTCTGTTGCTTTGCACGCTCCTCAATCTCGCCCCGGTCAGTATTTTCAATCTGGTGATCAAGCTGGGTGTCTACGCGGAAGTCGCCGGATCGTTCGGTGTGGCGCTCTTGCTGTTTCTTTTCTTCCGTCAGCATCCTGTCATGGAATTGTTCCAGCACATGGGTACCGGCACGGCACCCGGTGAAATGGCTGCTTTTCTGGCGGCATTGGCGATTTCCGGCTGGGCTTTTATCGGTTTTGATGCCTGTTCCACTACCGCCGAAGAAACTCATCAACCGAAACGCATGGTTCCTCGCGCCATTTTCATGTCGCTGCTGGTTGTCGGCACGGTGGTTTTATTCAATTCGGCCGCGCTGATTCTGGCTTTTGAGCATGACACCTTGAGACACTCGAGCCATACCGCCGATCCGGTCACGCCGCTGATTGCCAGCAGCATCGGCGATTGGTTCGAGAAACCCTTCCTGGCCATTGTGATGACGGCTTTTCTCGCTTGCGGCGCATCGATGGTCAAATACACCTCGCGCATCGTTTTTTCCATGGCGCGCGAAGGCAATATGCCCGCAGTATTGAGTCAAGTCACGGCGAGCAAAACGCCGCGTAACGCGGTTCTCTTTACCGTTCTGCTGGCGGGTTGCGGATTGATTTTCGGGCTCAATGACGATGCCGTGGCCACCATCATCGCGTTCGGCACCGGCGGTTTATACGCCATGTTCACGTTCACCACCGGCTTTGCCTTGTTTGCCCGGCTTACTGGGCGGTGGAATCCCGCGCTGGGCGAATTAAAGCTGGGCGCGTGGGGATTGATCATCAATGGCCTGGCGTTTATCTGGTCATTGTTTGAGCTCATCAACATCGCCTGGCCGCGCCCTTATGCCATTTCCGCGGATGCGCCTTGGTGGCAGTTATGGGCGACGCCGCTGGTGCTGGGATGTATTTTAACCTGCACCACACTGTACATCCTGTGCAAAAAATGGATGCCCAGCAAGTCAACCCATTTTTAATGAGGAATTCATCATGAATCAACACAATAAACCCATCTGGCAACAACTCATTCCGGGCGGATGCCACTGGTCCGGTGTATTGCGCCGCGGAACCACACTGCGTCTCACCGATGTCAACGGAGGCGCGAATGCTGCTGTGCTATTCTTCAATCAGGAAGAAAAGCTCGAGCGCTATAACATGGCGGACACCCTGAAATCGCAGCATACTTTCCGCCTTACCAAAGGGCACGCGTGCCATTCGGATATGGGGCGGATATTTTGTTGCATCACAGCGGATACCGCCGGTTGGAACGATACCGTATGCGGCCTGAGCGACGCCAATCTGATCCAGCAAAAATACGGCACCGCGCGTTATCAGGAGCACCGCAATCAGATGTTCCGCAGCGGTCTGGACGGCATGCTGATCGAACTGGGGAAATGGGGGCTGGGTATGCGCGATGTGGTCGCCAACATCAATTTTTTCAGTAAAGTGACCGCCGATCACTTGGGAGAACTGCAATATCAGGTCAATCACAGCAAAGCGGGCGATTATGTCGACCTCAGTTTTGTCATGAATACCCTGATGATATTGTCCGCCGCACCGCATCCGCTGGACCCGGGAAAGCCGTATCAGCCCGGCGCGGTCAATCTGGAACTATTCGATACGCCAGCGGATGCAGCCAGCGAATGCCTGCATATCGCCGAAAATATCCGCGCGCTGCAGAACGCGCAACACTTTTATTGCGAGGGTGAACAATGAACACCTCTACTCAATTTGCCAGTCCGCTCGACCCCAGCCAAGCGCTGATCAATGAAATTTGCCCGGCCGGTGAGCCGTGGGTCAAAGCAATCAAACGCGGACAAACCTTCCGCATCGTCGACTTGGAAGGCAATCAAGCAGTCGATACGTTGTTTTACAACGCGCACGATGCGTTGGAACGCTACAGCGCGACCGATACCATCAGCCGCCAGAAGAAACTGTATCTGACGGCCGGCAGCGAGCTGTATTCCAATTTTGGCAATGTCATGCTCACGATCACCGCCGACACTTGCGGACGGCACGATACCTTGGGCGGCGCTTGTGCGGCGGAAAGCAATACCGTGCGCTATGCGCTGGAAAAATTTCCGATGCACAGTTGCCGCGATAATTTTCTGCACGCCTTGGCGCACGATCCGTTGTGCCAGCAACTGGGCATGAGCAAGCGCGATCTGCCTAGTAACATCAATTTCTTCATGAATGTGCCGGTCACGGAATCCGGTGGACTGGAGTTTGCCGATGGTGTCTCGGCACCCGGTAAGTATGTCGAAATGCGTGCGGAAATGGACGTCGTGGTATTGATCTCGAATTGTCCGCAATTGAACAATCCGTGTAACGCGTACAATCCGACACCGATACGTTTGCTGATCTGGGATTAATCCGATAGCGGAGGAACCGTATGTTCACCAAAGTACTGATCGCCAACCGCGGCGCGATCGCGTGCCGCATCATACGCACGCTGCGCCGCCTGAATGTCGCCAGCGTGGCGGTATACACCGAGGCCGATGCCTTGTCGCGCCATGTCAGCGAGGCGGATGAAGCTTACTGCATCGGCGATGGCATAGCAGCCGAAAGCTATCTGCGCACGGATAAAATCTTGGCCATCGCGCAAAAAACCGGCGCACAGGCCATTCACCCCGGCTACGGATTCCTGAGCGAAAATGCCGACTTCGCCGAGCAGTGCGCGGCGCACGGCATTTGTTTCATCGGCCCGGCGCCGCAACAGATGCGCGCGTTTGGCTTGAAACACACGGCACGTGCTCTGGCGCTGGAAAACGGTGTGCCGCTGCTGCCGGGAACCGGTTTGCTGGCAAGTCTCGACGATGCCTGTCATCAAGCCAAGCACATCGGCTACCCGGTGATGCTGAAAAGCACCGCGGGCGGCGGCGGTATCGGCATGCGTTTGTGCTGGAATGAACATGAATTGACCGGTGCGTACGAGTCGGTCAAGGACTTGGCACAAAACAATTTCAAGGATGCCGGTTTATTTCTGGAAAAATTTGTCGATCAAGCGCGCCATATCGAAGTGCAGATTTTCGGCGACGGCAAGGGCCAAGTAGTTGCCTTGGGCGAGCGCGACTGCTCAATGCAGCGGCGCAACCAGAAAGTCATCGAGGAAACACCGGCGCCCCATCTCGCCCCGCCACTGCGCCAGGCATTGCTGGACACGGCGGTGCGTCTCGGCCAAGCGGTCAATTATCAATCCGCTGGCACGGTGGAGTATATTTTTGACGCCGCCAGCAACCAGTTTTATTTCCTCGAGGTCAACACGCGCTTGCAGGTGGAACATGGCATCACCGAGGAAGTGACCGGCATTGACCTGGTGGAATGGATGGTGCGGCAAGCCGCGGGCGATTTGCCGCCGCTCGATTCCTTCACCATCGAACCCCGCGGCGTATCGATTCAGGCGCGGGTTTATGCTGAAAATCCGGCCAAAGACTTTCAACCTTCCAGCGGCACACTCACGGCGGCGGAATTTCCCACAGCGGCGCGCGTCGAGACTTGGGTCGAGCGCGGCATCGATGTATCCGCGTTTTACGATCCGATGCTGGCGAAAATCATCGTGCATGCGCCGGACCGGGAAAAAGCCATCGCGCGGTTGCAGGCTGCATTGGAAAGCAGTTCGTTGCAAGGCATCGAAACCAATCTGGAATATTTGCAGCAAATTCTGCATAGCGCCGCTTTTCAGAACGGCCGGTACACCACCGGTTTTCTCGGCGGCTTTCACTATCGCGCACACACCGTCGATGTGTTAAGTCCCGGTGTGCAAACCACCGTGCAGGACTATCCCGGACGGCTCGGTTATTGGCAGGTCGGCGTACCGCCATCCGGCCCGATGGATGCGCTGGCGTTCCGCTTGGCCAACCGGCTGGTTAATAATTCCGAAGACAAAGCGGCGCTGGAAATCACATTGACCGGCCCGACATTGCGCTTCAACAGCGATTGCCTGATCGTCGTGACCGGCGCGGCGATCGAAGTCTATTTGGACAGTGAGCCGCTGCCATTGTGGCAAACGCACGAAATCAAGGCAGGCGCCATAGTGCAACTGGGTAAAATAAAAGATCAAGGCTGCCGCGCTTATCTCGCCGTGCAAGGCGGATTCAAAGTGCCGGATTATCTCGGCAGCCAATCGACTTTCACACTGGGGCAATTCGGCGGTCACGCCGGCCGTGCGCTAAGAACCGGCGATGTATTGCATATCGCCGCACAATACGAAGCGGTGCAAACCGCTCTGGCGCCCGAAGCCATTCCGCACTACATGCAGCAATGGGAAATCGGTGTTCTGTACGGCCCGCATGCCGCACCGGATTTTTTCACCGCCGCGGACATCGAGATGTTTTTCAGCACCGACTGGAAAGTGCATCACAATTCCAGCCGCACCGGCGTGCGCCTGCTCGGCCCGAAACCGCAGTGGGCGCGCAGCGATGGCGGCGAAGCCGGCCTGCATCCGTCCAATATTCATGACAACGCCTATGCCGTCGGCGCGGTCGACTTCACCGGCGACATGCCGATCATTCTGGGGCCGGACGGCCCGAGCCTGGGCGGCTTTGTCTGTCCGGTCACCATTGCGCACGCGGAATTATGGAAAACCGGACAGCTCAAGCCGGGCGATCAAATCCGTTTCCGGCTGATGACGATGGAACAAGCTCAGGCACTGGAAAAGCGGCAGAATGAATTTATCCGCTCGCTCAACTCACCGCCGGAGCAACACGTTGCGACCGATAGCACGATACTGCCGAGTCCGGTCCTGCATCGCAGTGCAGCAAGTCCGCGGCAGATGGAAGTCGCCTACCGGCAATCCGGCGACCGTTACGTGCTGGTGGAATACGGCCCGATGGTGCTCGATCTGGATTTGCGTTTGCGCGCGCACGCCCTGATGGAGTCGATGCAGCAAGCGAACCTGCCGGGCATCATCGATCTCACGCCGGGAATCCGCTCGCTGCAAATTCATTTCGATGCGCAAATTCTGCCGCGCGATGACTTGCTGAAATTCTTGCTCACCGCAGAACAATCGCTGCCGGATAGCGCCAGCATGACCGTGCCGTCGCGCATCGTGCACCTGCCGCTCTCCTGGGACGATGCGGCGACGCGCCTGGCGATCGAGAAATATATGCAATCGGTACGCAGCGATGCGCCGTGGTGTCCGAGCAACATCGAATTCATCCGCCGTATCAATGGGCTGGACAGTATCGAAGATGTACATCGCATCGTGTTTGACGCCAGTTATCTGGTGCTGGGTTTGGGTGACGTGTACTTGGGCGCACCGGTTGCCGTGCCGGTCGATCCGCGCCATCGCCTGGTCACTACCAAATACAATCCGGCGCGCACCTGGACGCCGGAAAATGCCGTGGGCATCGGCGGCGCGTATTTATGCATTTATGGCATGGAGGGCCCGGGCGGTTATCAATTCGTCGGCCGCACGCTGCCGGTATGGAACCGCTATCGCCGGACCGCCGATTTCAAGGACGGTAAACCGTGGCTATTGCGCTTCTTTGACCAGATCCGCTTCTATCCGGTCAGTGAAAGCGAGCTGCTGAAACTGCGTAAGGATTTCATCAGCGGGCAATTTAAACTGCGCATTGAGGAAACCGCGTTCAGCTTGCAGCAACATCACCAATTTTTGCGGCAGAATCAAGCTGCGATCCAGAACTTCAAGGCCCGGCAACAAGCAGCCTTCGAAGCCGAGCGCGAGCGCTGGAGAATCAACGGTCAAGCGGAGTATGTCAGTGAATTTGATCTGGACGAAGCCGACGCGCAAAGCGAATTGGATTTGCCCGAAGGCAGTCATGCGGTCGCTGCGCCGGTTACCGGCACGGTATGGAAAATATTGGCAACGGAAGGGCAGCAGGTCAGTACAGGTGATGTTTTGATCGTCGTCGAAGCGATGAAAATGGAAATTGCCGTGGAGACCCCGGTAAGCGGCACGATCAAGCGCATTTTGTGCCGCCAGGGTGAAAGTATCGCCGCCGGGCAACTCCTGGTGATTTTGCAAATGGATTAAGGAAGAGCTGCGAAACTGAAATGAAAAAAGAATACTGGTTGGAACGCTGGCAGCGGAATGACACCGCTTTCCATCAGAGCGAAATCAATCCTTATCTGCGCGAATTCTGGCCGCGTTTGCAACTAAGCCCGGCCAGCACGGTGCTTGTGCCGTTATGCGGAAAAAGCCGCGATATGCTCTGGCTGCGCCAGCAGGGACATGCCGTGTTGGGTGTTGAGTTAAGCGTCAGCGCGGCGCAGGCATTTTTCGCCGAGAATGAACTGGTATCGCATGGCGATGCGGGTGACCGGTTCACGCATTTGGAAACAAATGGCGTGCACGTTTGGTGCGGTGATTTTTTCGATTTAACCGCCCAAGACACCGCGGCTGTCAGCGCCGTATACGATCGCGCCGCATTAGTGGCATTGCCGCCGGACATGCGCCGGCGTTATGCGCATCATCTGCTGCGGATTCTTCCGCTGGGCACGCAAATCCTGCTCGTCACGCTCGATTATCAGCAACACGAAATGGCCGGTCCGCCTTTTGCGGTGTCCTTCGATGAGGTAACTGCACTTTTCGGAGCTCGCGCAGAGATCACGCTGCTATCGCAACAGGATGTCCTGGCACAAACCCCACGTTTTCAGGAGCGCGGATTGAGCCAGTTACAGGAATGTGCGATTCTGCTGAAAATAGGCGTACGATGACCTGCGGATAAACCGGCAGGCTTACGCTTTTTTCTTTTCTTCCTGCTCAAACAACAATTGTTCAAATACCGGCTGCGCGACCGGGGTCGAATAGAGAAAACCCTGCACATAATCGCAGCCGAAATGCGCCAGCAAATCTTTCTGCGCTTCGGTTTCAACCCCTTCCGCAATGGTTTTGATATCCAGTTTATGCGCCATGATAATGATCGCTTCCACCAATGCGCGGTCTGTGGCATCCGCCATCAACTGGTGCACGAAAGAGTAATCGATTTTAAGAAAATCGATATCGAATTTTTTCAGATAAGAAAGCGAGGAAAATCCCGTACCGAAATCATCGATGGAAACTTCAACACCGTTATTGCGCAGCTCCAGCAGATTCTGCTGCACCACATCGGAATCCTTCAGCAACAGACCTTCGGTAATTTCCACATTGATGCAATCCCCGGGCAAACCGAGCTGCGCCAGATTGTCGAGCCAACGATAGCCGTTCATATGCTTGAACTGAACCGGCGATATATTCACGCTGATTTGAATGACATAGCCGAGCTTGCGCCGGCACTGTTCAATCAAGTCGATCGAATGCTTGAACACCATCTCACCGATTTCCAGAATTAAGCCGCTTTCTTCCGCCAGCGGGATAAATACAGCCGGGCTGATCATGCCTCGCTTCGGATGATTCCAGCGCAACAGCGCTTCGGCCTTGACAATGCGCTCGCTAAACAAATCCAGGATCGGTTGATAAAAAACATGCAGTTCGTTCTTTGCAATCGCTTGGCGCAAGTCGTGTATCAGCATCATCTTCTCGTGCACTTCCTGCTCCATGGAAGGTGTAAAGTAACAAAAACGGTTGCGCCCTTCCAATTTTGCCGCATACATCGCCTGGTCCGCGTGCTTCATCAAGCTTTTCCTGTCGACTCCATCGCGGGGATAAAACACGATACCGGTGCTGGCGGAAATGTAGTAGTCAGCCCGATTCTGCTTGAATTTCAGCGGTTTTTTCAATTTCTGCGTGATTTGTTGCGCGATCGTCTCAACCGACCCGGTGTCGCCGCATTTCGACAAAATGACCGCGAATTCATCCCCGCCCAAGCGTGCAACGATACCTTCCTTACCGGCACAAGACTTGATGCGGAATGCCACTTCCTTGAGCAATTCGTCGCCCCGGTCATGTCCCAGCGTATCGTTGATATCCTTGAAGTGATCCAAATCCATCAGCAGCAGTGACAGCGGCGCCTTGCTGCGTTGCGATTTCTTTATTTCCTGATCCAGAAGCTCTTTAAACAGATTACGGTTGGGCAAGCCGGTTAACGGATCGTAGTTGGCTTGAAACAAAATGATTTCGTCTTTTTTCTTTTTCTCGGTGATATCGGAAAACTGCGAAACATAGTAATGCGCGCGCCCATCCGGATAGCGGATGACACTGATATTGAGCCATTTGGCATGCACCGTGCCATCCTTGCGCCGGTCCCAGATTTCACCCTGCCAATAGCCTTGCTGCGCAAGGTTATGCCAAATCTCCTTGTAAAAGGCCTCATCGTGCCGGTCCGAGCGGAACATCACCGGATCCTTACCGAGAACATCCGCCAACTCATAGCCCGTCATGCGGGTAAAGGCCGGATTCACTTGGATGATGCGGTTGTTCTCGTCCATCACCATAATGGCTTCATTACTCGACTGGTAGATTGCAGCGGCAAGCCGCATCGAGTCATTCGCCTGTTTTTGTTTGGAAATATCCTGATAGATCCCGAGTACACCGATAATCTCCTTTCGCGTGCTGAGCAGCGGCACTTTGGAGGTTTCTATCCAAATCATTTCCCCGGCGGCGTTGTTCAGCGGTTCTTCGTAGTAAAGCATGGGTACCCCGGAGCTGATCACTCGCCGGTCGTCATTCCGGTAGTGATCCGCCTGCTCCTTGGTCCAGCTTAGCTCATAGTCGACCTTACCGATGATTTCCTGCGGCGATGCCATCCCGGCATCGTGTGCAAACATGGGATTACACCCGAGATAACGCGATTCCTTATCTTTCCAGAAAATACGCGCCGGGACTGTGTCAACGATGGTTTTCAACAGGCTGCGCGACTCTGCCAATTCTGTCTCTTTCATTTTCTGGCCGGTTATATCGGTGATGGTACCCACATAACCCCGGACATCGCCATTCTGATCGCATTCCGCTTGGGCTTGACCCAGAATCCAGGTGGTTGTTTGCTTTTTTGTCTGAAAGCGATATTCGGATATAAACCGCTGCTGCTGCCGTATCGCCTTATTCCATTCCCTGGTCACTTTTCCCCGGTCATCGGGATGAATCGCGGCTACCCATCCATCGCCCAAAGCTGCGGCAACATCCAAACCGGCTATCTCGCACCAGCGTTCGTTCACGTACAAACACCGGCCTGCTGCATCAGTGCGAAAAATGCCGACCGGAGCTGCTTCGGTCAGGCTGCGAAAGAGTTGTTCATTTTCACGCAGCGCGATTTCCATTTGTTTTTGCCGGGTAATGTCAACCAGCACGCCCTGCCAGCGCGTCTTGCCGTCCGCCTCGCGCTGCGGCATCGAATGACCGCACAGCCATTTCTCTCCAAGCGGTGTGTGCAGTGGAAATTCGTAAAACCATGGCGTCAGCTTTTCCATCGAGTCACGAATGGATTTTTCTAAAGCCGGTACAGCCTGAGCCGGCACCATGTGAAACAAAATTTCAGCATCCGCCATACAGTCGGTTGCAGCGCGTCCGGTCAAATCGGCAATGCCTTCGCTCATGAAGGGGAATGAGCGGTGGCCGTGAGCATCGACACAAAATTCATACACCGCTCCCGGTATGCTGGCAACCAGATTGCGAAAACGTTGCTCGCTTGCTTGCAATTCGGCGGTTCGCTGTATCACGGTATGTTCGAGATTGGCTTTCAGCGTCAGAATTTCCGCTTCCACCGCCTTGCGTTCCGTGATATTGCGGAATATGCCGCGCGTTGCGACCGGCTTGCCGTCTACGGTATATAGACTGACATTGCCTTCCACAATGATGGTTCGCCCATCTTTTGTCAAAAAAGGGATTTCAATTAATCCGGCATATTCGCCCGCCATAATCCGTTGCATGAATTTCTGGCACTGCGCATGATGATCCGGATGAATGACACTGAAAATATTCAGTGCCACCACTTCAGCCGGCGTATAACCCAGCGCTTCGCGCCAAGCGCGATTGACAAAGAGAAGGCTGCCATCCGGGGTAACACTCTGAATTAGATCTTTCGTGTCATCGAACAATTCACGCAACTGTTCATCGCTCAGGACAATGGAGGTCGGAATTACTGTATCGTTGCTTGCAGGATCTTTCGAAACCTGATCATCACTATTCATACAGCTGATTTACAATAAGAAAAATTTGAGGTTGGGTGTGAAAGCTCAATTTTTGGAACATGAAGAAAGATAATTTTTTCTAAAATACAAAAACCATTGAATTATAGGGGATATGAAACCGCTAAAAAATAGGGAATTTATCCTATTGAAATCGTGTAAAAAAGCAATTTTTGTCACTATCAGTAAGAAAATTGATCGCAGTTAAACTAATTTATCCTAAGTGTGACAAAAGTCACAATCATAATTCAGATTTAGGGGTATATTTCCCCCCTGTTTTCATCTTCAAAAGTACTCAGTAGGTATTAAACTTAAAATCAGTTATCGCAATATCGATAGAAATATCGAAACCGGAATGTAAAAATTGTTGTAATACTTTTACTGAAGAAGATGTTTTACATTCGACCGTAGCTTGCGATGAATGATTTTATGACGAGGCCCTTTAATCCCTATTGCTTGCAATAGGGATTTTTTTTGCCTTCATCTAATCGATCACTATTACGGGTGTTATTGCCAGTTGCTGACTAATGGTATTGGCCGCGAGTTTTGCGACAGCGTGATCGGGATAAGGACCCGCGTGTATTTTATATAAACCCTTATTTTTCGTAATACTGACAGCATCCTTGAGCGACGGCAGTTTTCGCTGTACCTGCGTGAGAAAATTATGTGCATTATCCGGTGAACCGAACGCGCCTAATTGCAGGTAAACCATATTCATCACGGCGTCGTTATCCGGCGCAGGCTGCGCTACGGATGGTTTGACGGCAGCCAGTGTGGTCGAATCATCCGGCACGATGCTTTCAACTTCAACGCGACCGCTACCGCCTGCCAATATGCCCAATTTGTACGCTGCGGTGTACGATAAATCAATCAAGCGATCGGACAAAAACGGTCCGCGATCATTCAAACGCACGATGACGGATTTGCCATTATCCAAATTGGTCACCCGGGCATAACTGGGCAGCGGCAACGTAGGATGCGCCGCTGTCATGGCGTACATATCGTAGACTTCGCCCGAAGCGGTATTGTTGCCATGATAGCGGCGGCCATACCAGGAAGCGACACCGCGTTTTTTATACGGCGTTAATTCCGTCATCGGTTTAAATTGCTTTCCCAACGCGACATAAGGTTGCATATTGGCCTGCCGCAACGGCTCGGCCTTGGGCACGGCGTCCGGTACCAAATGCAAATCGGTCGGCGGATTATCCTCCGGACCGTCATCCAGATAATATCCCCCGCCTTTTCTGGCAGTTAAACCGGAACTCTTTCCTGCGTCCGCTGTTGACGCAACCCATTTATCTTTTTGCTTGGATGCGGAAGTACCGGGATGGTGCGGTGTGCTGCTGCATGCGGTCAATACTGCCAAAACGACCGCGGACGCCATGCCGCTTGCCGGAAAAGCTCTCAGAGGTAAATATCTACGTGCTTTTTGGAGTCTGGGATAAAGGCTTGTCATGTCTTTACTAATTTAGGATGTGTTTGAATACTCATCAAAATACCAAAACCGAGCAGCATTGTCACCATCGACGTGCCACCGTAGCTGATCAAAGGAAGCGGAACCCCTACAATCGGAAGGATACCACTAACCATTCCCATATTAACGAAAATATAAGTGCAAAAAGTCAGCGTAATTGAACCGGCGATCAACCGCGTAAACTGCGTCGAGGCGTTGGCGGTAATCACCAGACAGCGGCCGATCACCAGCAAATACAGCAGCAACAGCACGGTATTACCCATCAATCCGAACTCTTCGGAAAAGACGGCAAAGATAAAATCGGTACTTTGTTCCGGTAAAAAATCCAGCTGCGTCTGCGTGCCGTTCTGCCATCCTTTGCCGACAACCCCGCCGGAACCGATCGCGATGGAAGATTGGATGGTGTGGTAGCCGGCACCCAGCGGATCCTGCGAAGGATCGAGCAAGGTGATGATGCGCTTGCGCTGGTAATCGTGCATAAACATCCAGAACACCGGCAAGCTGCCCGCCGCTACCACCCCTAATCCGGCAATGATGCGCCACGACAAACCGGCCAAGAACAGCACATAAAAACCGCTGGCGGCAATCAAAATGGCCGTACCCAGATCCGGTTGCCGCAGAATCAGCAAAACCGGCAACAATAACAATACCGTGGCACCAAAATAATCTTTCAGACGCAAGGCGATTTCGTGCTTATCGAAATACCAAGCCATCATCAGCGGGATCGCAACTTTCATCAATTCGGACGGTTGAATGCGGGTCACGCCGATGTTCAACCAGCGCCTGGCGCCATTGTTGATCTCACCGAATAAGGCGACGCCGATGAGTAAAACCAGCCCCAGGACATACATGGGCAAGGCCAGCCGCATCATCTGCTGCAGTGGAATATTCGCAACCAGCCACATAATCACCAACGCAATCAGCATATTGATCGCCTGGTTGCTGACCCTGGCGATATTCGCCCCGGTGGCGCTGTAGAGCACGACCAGCCCTACAACCATCAATGCCAGTATGCCGATCAGTAAAAAACTATCGACATAGCGTGTCAGAAAATGCCAGATTTTTCTAATTTCGGTCATGCTGCGCTGAAATCAGGTTCAAAATGCTCATTACCACTCATAAATGCTCATGATCGTGATCCGCATGCGGCTCTGTCAATTGCGCAACGGCTGCTTCAGCCGGTTTTCCCAGCAAAAAATAATCGAATACCTGGCGTGCGATCGGCGCCGCGGTAGAGCCGCCGGTGCCGGTATTTTCCACCAAAACGGCCAATGCGATCTTGGGATTTTCCGCCGGTGCATAGGCAATAAACATAGCGTGATCGCGATGCCGCTCGTTGATCGCTTTTTCATTGTAGCGCTCGCCCTGTTTGATCGCGATCACTTGCGACGTGCCGGTTTTACCGGCAAAGGTGTACGCCGCATTGGCACCGGCTTTGGCCGCCGTGCCGCCGGGGCGGGTAACATCCACCAGCGCATTCTTGACGACTTCCAGATTTTTCGGTTTCATGTACACGCTATATAGCATCTTCGCCGGAATATCTCCGATCTCCCCGGTTTGACTGTTCTGTACCTGTTTCACCAGACGCGGCACATACGCCTTACCGTTGTTGGCGATGATCATGGTGGCGAAAGCCAGCTGCAGCGGCGTTGCCAGATTGTAGCCCTGACCGATGGACACGGAAATGGTATCGCCGGCATACCATTTTTGTTTATATTGACTCATTTTCCAAGCGGACGAAGGCAGCAATCCGGCCACTTCGCCTTCGATATCGATGCCGGTTCTTTTTCCCAGGCCGAACTGACCGATAAAGCTATGGATATTGTCGATGCCGAGATCGTTGGCAAGACTGTAGTAGTAGGTGTCGCAGGAAACGACCAGCGATTTGTGCAAATCGACCCGGCCATGCCCGCCCGGTTTCCAGTCGCGGTAGCGGCGATCGACACCCGGCAAGGAAAAGTAACCGGGATCGCTCATGCTGTATTCCGGCGAGCGTTTTCCCAGTTCCAGCGCTGCCAGCGCCATGAACGGCTTGAACGTCGAGCCGGGCGGATAAACGCCGCGCAACGCACGGTTGTTAAGCGGCCGGTCGATCGAGCTGTTCAGCAGATTCCAATTTTCCTGATCGATACCGCCGATGAACAGATTATTGTCATAGCCCGGCTTGCTGACGAACGCCAGCACTTCGCCGTTATTCGGATCGAGCGCAACCAGCGCGCCGCGGCGTTCGCCGAATGCTTTCTCGGCAGCCTCCTGCAATCCGAGATCGAGGGACAGGATCAGATTGTTGCCCGGAACCGGCGCTGTGCGCGATAAAACACGAATCGAGCGGCCGGCCGCGTCAGTTTCCACTTCTTCAAAACCGGCGGTACCGTGCAATTGTTTTTCATAGCTTTGTTCCAGGCCGATTTTGCCGATATGCTGCGAACCGCGATAGTTGTGCAGCTCACCGTTGCGTTCCAGTTGATCGAGATCCTGATCGTTGATGCGGCTGATATAGCCGACGATATGCGAGACGATTTCCTTTTCGGGATATTGACGCAGCACGCGCGCCTTGATTTCAACACCCGGGAAACGGTAGCGATTCACCGCAAACGTGGCGATTTCCTCATCCGTCAAACGGCTGCGCACGGGCAGGCTCTTGAATCGTTTGCTTTCTTTCAGCAATTTCTTGAAGCGTTGGCGATCCGTCGGCGTTATTTCAATAATTTCAGCCAGTTCGTTCAACGTCGCTTCAACATCCTTGATCTGACTAGGTACGACTTCCAAAGTGTACGCCGAATAATTCTGCGCCAGAATTCGCCCGTTGCGGTCATAAATCAGGCCGCGATTGGGCACCAGCGGCGAGATGAAGATCCGGTTCGCTTCCGCCAGCGTGTAATAGTGCTCCTGCTGGATAACCTGCAAATAATAAAAACGCGCGTACAGAATCAAAAACAGGAGCAGTACAAACCCGGCGCAAATGCTGAGACGGGAACGGAATTTATGTAATTCGGCAGGGTGATTTCTCAGTTCGACATGTTGCTTCATAACGCATTAGGATCCGGCTTCTGTTTCAGCAGCCATTTTAATAGATAGGAAAGAGGCGTCCACAGCAACGCTCCTGCCACGATCGACAGGTAGTATTGCCAATCCGGCAACAGCGCATCGCTCGATACCGCAACCACAACGATAATCCATTGCATCATCAATAAAATCAGGGTGATCTGCGGCGCCTGCTGCAACGGATTGAACAACCGCAAGCGCCGCCCGAAAATCTGCGTCAGATAAATCACCACGCTATAGGCCAACGCGTGCTGCCCCATCACCCCGGCGTTGCCGACATCCATCAGCAAGCCCATGCCGAAAGCGATGCTCATGCCCATTTTGTGCGGATAATTGATATTCCAGTACGCCAGAGTTAACGCCAAAAAATCCGGGCGCAGTAACAAAATATCTCCCTGCAGCGGCAAAAAATTAAGAATCAGCGCAACGATCAGACTGGTGGCAACAAACCAATTACTGGCAGGCACATACACATCCTGCGCGATGTAATGTTCTTTACCCAGCTGCTCATCTTTAATTTTTTCCGGGTTCAATTGCAGGTATCTCTTGAGTATCATGGGATTCCGGCTGCACCAGCGACAGAATCAAAACTTGCCGGTTTCGATCCACACCGGCAACAGGCGTGCTGATGATCTGCGCGAAATCACCCGTCGGGTCCCGTTCTATCCGCAGCACCGTCGCGACAGGAATGCCACGCGGATAAACCCCGCCGATACCGGAGGTCACCAGCAAATCGCCTTGTTGAATGTCCGTGTTCACCGACAAATAGCGCAATTCCAGTTCGTCGTTTTTGCCGGTTCCGGAAACCACCGAACGCAATCTGTTGCGCACCACTTGCACCGGAACCGAGTGATCTTTGTCGGTCAGCAGCGTCACTTCGGATGACCAAGGATAAAGCTGGGTAATCTGCCCGACGATGCCCTTCTCGTCAATGACAGCCTGGCCGAGTTGAATATGCTGCATACTCCCCTTATTCAACGTGATTTTATGACTGAACGGATCGCGCGGGGTAGCCAGGATTTCCGCCAGAACCGCTTTGGTTTTGGTGGTAAGCTCAATTTTCTGAACCGCACCGAGCAATCTGCGCAACTGCGCATTCTCGGCTTCCAGCGTATGCAACTTCAGCAGCTGCTCGCGATTGCCCAGATAAATCCGCCTTAATTTCTCGTTTTCTTCCAGCAAATGGAAACTGGCGATGAATTCGCCGATCTGGTCGTAAATAGTGGCTGGAATATAGGCAATTTTTTGCAGCGGAAAAATAATCACGCCGATGGTCTGGCGCAGCTGGGGAAAATACTTGAAACGCGTGTCTTCGGCAATCAATAAACAGGACAGCAAAGTGAATACAAACAACCGCGTGAACGGACCTGGACCATGGCGGAAAAAGCGAGGAACTGTCTCCATTACGTCCCGGGGTTAGAAATCAATCGAGCTCTCAGTCAAGATAATGAACACTCAAATTGATTTAATCGCGGGCAAAAATGCCGATCGATCGATCCATGTTTTCCAGCGCAATACCGGCGCCACGCACCACACAAGTCAACGGATCGTCGGCGACGATGACGGACAATCCGGTTTCTTCCATCAATAGCCGGTCGATATCGCGCAGCAAGGCACCGCCGCCGGTCATGACCATGCCCTTTTCCGCGATGTCCGCGCCCAATTCCGGCGGCGTATGCTCAAGCGCGGACTTGACCGCGCTGACGATACTATTCAGCGGCTCCGCCAGCGCTTCGAGAATTTCGTTACTGGAAATGGTGAAACTGCGCGGGATGCCTTCCGCCAGATTGCGGCCCTTCACTTCTATTTCGCGCACTTCGGAACCGGGAAAAGCCGAACCGATCCCTTTCTTGATAATCTCGGCGGTCACTTCACCGATCAGCATGCCGTAGTTACGGCGGATATAGTTGATGATCGCCTCGTCAAATTTGTCCCCGCCGACACGCACCGAATTGGAATACACGATACCGCCCAGCGAAATCACGCCGACTTCCGTAGTGCCGCCGCCGATATCGACCACCATCGAACCGGTCGGTGATTCAACCGGCATATCGGCACCCAATGCCGCCGCCATCGGTTCCTCGATCAGCTCGACCTTGCGCGCGCCGGCACCGTAGGCCGCTTCACGGATGGCACGGCGCTCCACTTGCGTGGAACCGTACGGAACACAAATGACAATGCGCGGATTGGCGGAAAGCAGCCGCGGCGGATTCACCCGGCGGATGAACATCTTGAGCATTTGCTCGGTGACGGTAAAATCGGCAATCACGCCGTCTTTCATCGGACGGATCGCAGTGATATTCCCCGGCGTGCGGCCTAACATTTGCTTAGCTGCAAGCCCCACTTGCTGAATCATTTTCTTGCCATTGGCGCCGCTTTCTTCACGGATAGCCACTACGGAAGGTTCATCCAGCACGATACCTTGGCCGTGGACATAAATCAGCGTATTCGCCGTGCCCAAATCAATCGCCATGTCCGTCGAGAAATAGCTTCCAAAGATATTGTTGTTCAAGAAATTAAGCATAGTGGCAGAATCCGTTGTTAATAATGATGATGAGAGCGAATAATAAAATAAAAAACCATCAAAAAATAATACGCCGGTGAAACGGGGGCATGATACCCTAATAGTTATTTGAATATAAGGTTACCGATTAAAATGACTTTATCTATTAGCGATGTGAAACGTATTGCTGATCTTGCTTATATTGAAATTGATGAAAACGAGGCAACAGAGACTTTGTCTCACCTATCCGGCATTTTCAATTTGATTGAAACCATGCAAGCGGTTGATACCTCGGCAGTGGAGCCCATGTCGCACGCGCAGAGTGTCGTACAGCGTTTACGTGAAGATGAAGTTACTGAAACCGACCAGCGCGAATTATATCAATCAATCGCACCGCAAGTCGAAGCCGGTCTGTATCTGGTTCCTCAAGTCATTGAATAGACTCAACACTATCGCAACAAAACATCTTAAAAAACGTAGCACTTAGAAATACCGTCATTAACGTAACATTCCATTTTTCTCTGATCAGTACATCCATGTTTAACGCCAGCCTTAAACAGCTTTCGCTGCAACTTGCCGGGAAAAAAATTTCCAGCACCGAATTGACCGCCGAATTTCTGCAACGCATCAAGCAGACCAATCCGGAATACAATGCCTTCATCACCGTGAATGAAGCAATGAGCCTGGCGCAAGCGCAAGCAGCCGACCAAATGATCGCCGCGGGGCAGGCCGGTCCGCTCACCGGCATTCCGATCGCGCAAAAAGATATTTTCTGCGCCAAAGGCTGGTTGACCACGTGCGGTTCAAAAATGCTGTCGAATTTCGTCTCACCGTACGATGCCGGTGTCATCGAACGTTTCAACCAAGCCGGCGCGGTGAATATCGGCAAAACCAACATGGACGAATTCGCCATGGGGTCGAGCAATGAAACGTCCTATTACGGCCCGGTGAAAAATCCCTGGGATCATGCAGCGGTACCCGGCGGCAGTTCAGGCGGCGCGGCGTGTGCGGTGGCCGCCCGATTGGCGCCCGCGGCTACCGGCACCGATACCGGCGGCTCGATCCGCCAGCCCGCCGCGCTGTGCGGCATCTCGGGGATCAAACCGACCTACGGCCTGGTGTCGCGCTACGGCATGATCGCCTTCGCTTCCAGTCTCGATCAGGGCGGTCCGATGGCGAAATCGGCGGAAGATCTGGCGCTGCTGCTGAATGTCATGGTCGGGTTCGATCCGCGCGACTCGACCAGCCTGCAACGCGATGCCGAAGACTATGCGCGCGATCTGCAAAAACCGTTAGCGGGTTTGCGCATCGGTTTACCGAAGGAATATTTCGCCGCGGGCATGAACCGCGATGTCGCCAGCGCGGTCGACAACGCCCTGAATGAATACCGCAAACTGGGCGCGCAAACGGTCGAGATTTCGTTACCGAACGCGCCGCTGGCGATTCCGGTTTATTACGTGCTGGCGCCTGCCGAAGCATCGAGCAATTTGTCGCGCTTCGACGGCGTGCGCTACGGCTATCGCGCCGGATCGTACAGCGATCTGGGCAACATGTACCGCAAGTCGCGCGCGCAAGGCTTCGGCGCGGAAGTGAAACGGCGTATTCTGATCGGCACCTATGTACTGTCGCACGGTTATTACGACGCCTATTACATCAAAGCGCAAAAGCTGCGCCGCCTGATCGCGCAGGATTTTGCCGAAGCCTACCAACAATGCGACATCATCATGGGCCCGACGACGCCGACCGTGGCGTTCAATCTGGGCGAAAAAAGCGGCGATCCGATTCAGATGTATTTGTCCGACATCTACACCAGCGCCGCCAATCTGACCGGCATGCCGGCGATGTCGATTCCGATCGGCTTCGGCGATAAAAACCGCCCGATCGGCCTGCACATCATCGGTAATTACTTCTCGGAAGCGCACATGCTGAACGTTGCGCACCAATACCAATTGGCCACCGATTGGCATACCCGGTCGCCCGTTTAAAATCAACCTTCATTTGTGAAATACATATTTAGCTGGAAAATTCATTATGCAGTGGGAAATTGTCATCGGTCTTGAAGTACATGCGCAACTTTCAACGCACTCCAAAATCTTCTCGGGCGCTTCCACCGCCTACGGTGCGCCGCCCAATACCCAAGCCTGTGTGATCGACCTGGCGCTGCCCGGTGTGCTGCCGGTGCTGAATAAGGGCGCGGTGGAACGAGCGATCAAGTTCGGCTTGTCAGTTGGCGCGAAAATCAATTCACCGTCCATTTTCGCGCGCAAAAATTATTTTTATCCCGATTTGCCGAAAGGCTATCAAATCAGCCAGTACGAATTGCCGGTGGTGCAAGGCGGCACTATCGCAATTCAAATCGATGGCGTTGAAAAAACCGTCCGCCTGACGCGCGCGCACCTGGAAGAAGACGCCGGCAAGTCGCTGCACGAGGATTTTCACGGCATGAGTGGCATCGATTTGAACCGTGCCGGCACGCCGTTGCTGGAAATCGTCTCCGAGCCGGATATGCGCAGCAGCGCCGAAGCCGTGGCGTACGCCAAAACCTTGCACGCGCTGGTGCGCTGGATCGGCATTTGCGACGGCAACATGCAGGAAGGCTCGTTCCGCTGCGATGCGAACGTTTCGGTGCGCCCGCGCGGCACGGAAAAACTCGGCACGCGCTGCGAAATCAAGAATCTGAATTCGTTCCGCTTCCTGGAGAAAGCCATCGACTACGAAGCCCGGCGGCAGATCGAAATCCTCGAAGACGGCGGCGCGATCCGCCAGGAAACCCGGCTGTACGACGCCAACAAAGACGAAACCCGCACCATGCGCACCAAGGAAGATGCCAACGACTACCGCTACTTCCCCGATCCGGATTTGTTGCCCGTGGAAATCTCCGCCAGCTGGATCGAGCAGGTTAAGTCCGCTCTGCCGGAATTGCCGCAAGCGCGGCGTGAACGTTATGTAACGGAATTCGCATTGTCCGCCTATGATGCCGCCGTGCTGACCGGCTCGCGCGAAATGGCGGATTACTTTGAAGCCGCCATCCGGGAATTGCCAACACAAGCCAAACTATGCGCCAACTGGATCATGGGTGAAATCAGCGCGCAACTGAACAAGGAAGGCATCGACATCGCCGCCTGCCCGATCAACCCGGCGCAGCTCGCCGCGCTGCTGAAACGCATCGGCGACGGCACAATCTCCGGCAAAGCCGCCAAGACGGTGTTCGAGAGCCTATGGAACGGCGAACTGGACAAAAACGCCGACGCCATCATCGAAGCCAAGGGACTCAAACAAATTTCCGACGACAGCGCCATCGAAAAAATCGTCGACCAAGTCCTCGCCGCCAACGCGCAGCAAGTCGCCGATTACCGCGCCGGCAAGGAAAAAGCCTTCAACTCACTGGTCGGTCAGATCATGAAAGCCACGCAGGGCAAAGCCAACCCGGCGCAAGTGAATGCGATGCTGAGGAAGAAGCTGGAGTGAGGTATATTATATAGCCGCGGTTTAATAGTAGTATTGTGTAACCGACCTTGATCACCAGCGAGAGGCAAGTTCACCAAGCCCAACAACGAACGGACACAGGAGCTGATGAGAAATGCGAAAAGTTGAAGCGCAGCATCGCAATACGCAGAACCAATCCCCCGCACAGCAGAGCGATCGAGGTTTGGCAATTGCATCACCGCATGGAGAGCAGATTGCACAACTCAAAGCCATGGTTGAAGCAAGTCCTCAGCTCGGCAAACTTACGCATGTAGCCACTATGGCGAACAACAGCCCACAGGCCACGGCACAGCGCAGGATGATGAATATGATCCGCAATAGTCCGCGCATGGCGGCGCAACGCAAGGCTGCCGCAACCATGCACAAAAGTCCTCATGTCACGGTGCAACGGCAGCAGCCCGGTACCGGGACAATCACGCAGCGTGAGGAAGTAGAAGAGCCGTTGCAACCGAAAGTTGCCCAGCGCGAACAAGCGCCAGCAAAACCCAATAACACCGGTCTGCCTGACAACCTCAAATCCGGCATCGAATCACTATCGGGTGTGTCGATGGATTCTGTGCGAGTTCATTACAACTCATCGCAACCCGCGCAACTCAATGCGCTGGCCTATGCACAAGGAACGGACATTCATGTTGCGCCAAGCCAAGAACAACATTTGCCGCACGAGGCTTGGCACGTTGTGCAGCAGGCACAGGGGCGGGTGCAGCCGACGATGCAGATGAAGGATGGCGTGCCGGTGAATGATGATGTGGGATTGGAACGAGAAGCGGATGTGATGGGGGCGAAGGCGATCCAGTATGCAGGCGTACTGACAAAAACCATCAAAGAGGGAGGTTATGCTCAGCCAAAAGTTGATACGGTTCAAAATAAAACGATGCAGTTTCTGAGAATGGTAACTCACCCTGAGGTTAACTTTAATTTCGATGGGGCTGGAACAAAAATAAATCCACCAGGAGGAGGAGCGACGAATCCAATAGGTAGATCCGCATGGCCAAACCTAATGATTACAGCCAATCTTATTACACACGCAAACAATACTGCGATATATCAAAGCGGGCATCAGATAGCTCACAGATTCGGAGGAGCTGATGATGGTGACAATGTTGCAGCTTGGCCTGATAATCAGGAAGCATCTCATTCCTTAGAGGAGAATAGAATAGATCAGGGTCCCGCTTTAAATAGGGTAAACGAACATGGAAAGCTTAAGGTAACAACCGGTTTTTATGATGCCAATACAGTACTGCCGCTCATGATAAATCAGTGCTTGGATACAATGAGAGCGTACTTTCAAAATGTGGGAAATTGGGATAACTTGAATAGTAATTCTGTGAATCTCCACCCAGCGACGGCACCGACAGACGATCAATTGTATACCGCATTAGAAGCTAGATTTAATACTCAGCAATATCAAGTGACGGATAGACATGTAGCAAGCTCTGTTGCATTAAACTATGAAGCAAGAGTAGGCGCAAATATAAATCAAGCCAGGTCATTCAACTATTCTAATTATGGGATAGACTTGCCCGACTGGTCAAACAACCAAGCTCATTGGTTGCCATACTTGCTACTAAACAAACCAAGAGTCATCATCGGCAACGAAAACTTTCAGCTTGCAAGGTGAAACTGTGCAGAATGATCAACCTCAATTACTTTCTTGGTTAACTGTGTGTCTCAGAGCATAATTTAACTTCATCCATAATGCGCCGGGGCTGCGATATTGAGTAACTTCTGTCTTGTACAATCCATTAATCGTTTCAGCCGATGCATCGTCATAAGAATCCCCGGTTGACAGGACACCACGAATTCCCTGACCGGCCTTCGATTGCCGCACTCATTAATGTACTCAGCACTACAGCCTGATGCTATCGATTCAGCACCGCCCATTGCAATTCATATTCCTCTTGGTGCTCAACAGCGAGCATGCAGCCCCGCTTATAATGAATATCAGTTATAGTGCTATACTCGCAAACCTGTTGTAAGCGTCGAAGAAATCGTTGCTTTGTGCACATTAGAGTGCCGAATTAAATAAGTGGAGCTTTTTCTTCTATTCCGGTCATTTCATCTGCAAACGTTAACTATAATGCTGGCATCTGTTGTCATCACATCTATCAATCATGTTCTGCGCAGCGAGCAGTGGGCATGCGCGCAATTACAATCGCATGCGGGTAGAACAATCGGCATCCGGATATCGCCGATGATGGGCTTCAGCGTTGAGATAAACAGCGAAGGTAAGTTACAACCCGTGGACAACACACAACCGGCGGATGCGATACTGACATTGCCGTTACTGATGCTGCCGCGCTTGGTTGCGCGGGAGCCGGATGCGTTCAAACCGGTCACCGTCAGCGGCGATCAAACGTTTGCCAGTGAATTGATTGCGATTGCCAAGCAGATCGACCCCGGCGTGATCCTTGCACATGATTTGAGCAAAACGGTTGGAGATATTCCCGCGCATCGCATCGTGCAGGCAGGTGAGCAACTGGTGCAGTGGCAAACCGGCAATGTTCACCGTTTGGCGCAAGCGTTTGCCGAGTATTGCACCGAAGAAACCAGCTTTCTGACCAAACCGGCGGCTGTCGAGCGATTTGCGCAAGAAGTGCGAAACTTACAATTTGACATTGAAAAACTGGAGCAACGGCTGAATCAGTTAGGCCGGTTAACCCGGTAATACATCGCAACCAACCGAAACCGGAATACTCAATCAATCATGAATAAACTTACGCTGCCCTAATCAACCCGCCAGATACCCATTCATTCCCTATTGCTGATCTTTCATGCGCTTATTCCGCCTCCTAAAAATACAGTATGTCGCGTTCAAATTCGGCCTGGACGAGTTCGTTCTGGGTCATAGCCGGTTACGGTTCTTGCGCGCGCTGGTCCGGACGTTAACTTTTTGGCGGAAACTGGATAAACCGCGTGGGGAAAGATTGCGCCTGGCGTTGGCAACCTTGGGGCCGATTTTTGTGAAATTCGGCCAAATGCTGTCGACAAGGCGCGATATTCTGCCTCAGGATATCGCCGACGAATTGGCCAAGCTGCAAGATCAGGTGCCGCCCTTTTCCTCCGACCTGGTATTTACCATCTTAGAAAAAGAATACGGCCAAAAAGTTGAGAAAGTATTCTTCAAGTTTGATTCGATACCCGTCGCCAGCGCATCGGTTGCACAAGTTCATCTGGCGGTGTTGCATGATGGCACCGAAGTCGCGGTCAAAATACTGCGCCCGAATCTCGCGCCGGTCATTACGCATGACATCGCACTGATGGATACTGGCGCCTGGCTGGCCGAAACCTTGTGGGCCGACGGCAAGCGCCTGAAATTGCGCCAGGTTGTTTCGGAATTCGCCCGTCATCTCGATGACGAGCTCGATTTGATGCGCGAAGCGGCCAATTGCAGCCAGTTGCGCCGCAACTTTCTCGATTCGCCGTTGCTGCTGGTTCCCGAGGTATATTGGGATTATTGCCGCAACAGCGTAATGGTGATGGAGCGCGTCAAAGGCATCCCGATCAGCCACGTGGAAGCATTAAAAGCCCAAGGCATCGATATTCCGCAACTGGCGCGCGTCGGCGTGGAAATCTTTTTTACCCAAGTATTCCGCGACGGCTATTTCCATGCCGACATGCACCCGGGCAACATCTTCGTCGGCAAAGACGGCCGCTACATCGCGGTCGATTTCGGCATCATGGGCACGCTCAGCGATCAGGACAAAAACTACCTGGCACAAAATTTCCTGGCTTTTTTCCGCCGCGATTACGCGCGCGTTGCCCAAGCGCACGTCGAAGCCGGATGGGCGCCCAAGAATACCCGCGTGGACGATTTCGAAGCCGCTGTCCGGGCGGTGTGTGAGCCGATTTTCGACAAACCGCTGAAGGAAATCTCGTTCGGGCGCGTTCTGCTGCAATTGTTCCAAGCATCGCGGCAATTCAACGTCGAAATCCAGCCGCAATTGGTGCTACTGCAAAAAACCCTGCTCAACATCGAGGGCCTGGGGCGCGACCTCGATCCCGATCTGGATCTGTGGAAAACGGCCAAACCGTTCCTGGAGAATTGGATGTCGGAACAAATCGGCTTACGTGGATTTGCCAGCCGGATCCAAAAAGAAGCCCCCAACTGGGCCATCATCCTGCCGGAATTTCCCCGCTTGATCCATCAGGCTTTTGCCGAAAACCGCAATCATGAACTGGAAAGAAGAATGGCCGACCTGGTAGCTGAAGAAAAACGCCAGAACCGGCTGCTCTTACTTATTGCAATGCTGCTGGCCGGATTGCTGGCGTGGCAGATATTTCAGTAATTCCGCACAATCATCAGTGCAAGCCGGAATCGAATGATCATCAGCCCGGCAAACTTTGCTAAAGTACCGCTTTCTTCCCGCTGAAGAACGTATGACGTTCCTCGAAATCCGCAATGTGACCAAACGGTTCGGCAATTTTACCGCGGTGAACAATGTCAGTATCGCCGTCGAAGCCGGGGAATTTTTTACCTTGCTGGGCCCTTCCGGCTGCGGCAAGACAACGCTGCTGCGCATGATCGCCGGTTTTGATGCGCCCGATAGCGGGGAAATTTTGCTCGACGGCGCAGACATCGTCGGTCTGCCGCCGGAAAAACGCCCCTTTCATACGGTTTTCCAAAGCTATGCGTTATTCCCGCACATGACGGTCGCCGGTAATATCGGATTCCCGCTGAAAATGGCGGGCAAAACGCGCGAGGAAATCAAAACCCGGGTTGCCGAGACATTGCAAGAAGTCGAACTTACCCCATTTGCCGAGCGCTACCCGCATGAATTATCCGGCGGACAAAGGCAGCGCGTGGCATTCGCCCGGGGACTCATCAATCAGCCGCGCCTGTTGTTGCTGGACGAACCGTTGGGTGCGCTGGATGAAAAACTGCGCGAGAACATGCAACGCGAGCTGATCAAGCTGCAAGCCGAAGCCGGCGTCACGTTCATTTACGTCACGCACGCGCAAAACGAAGCATTGGCGTTGTCGCATCGCATTGCCGTGATGAATCAGGGGAAAATCGAGCAGATCGACGAACCGTCGCGCATTTACAATTTTCCGGTCAACCGTTTTGTGGCCGATTTTATCGGTAAGATTAATATGCTGGAGGCTCGAGTCACCGGAGTTTCCGCCTCACATTTAAAATTAGCCGTCACAGGATTGGGAGAAGTTAAGGTGCCAGGCAGGGAACATATTAAAGCCGGCGATCAGGGCGTCATCGCCATACGCCCGGAGCAAGTCCATATCGCCGCTCGCGCGGAGGATGCGACGGCTGAATTCCAATCGACCGGAAAAATAAAGGATTTCTTCTATATCGGTGATGTCACGACATATATCATCGAGCTTGCCAACAGCACGCGCATCGAAGCGCTGCTCCCCAATTCTGCACCTGGCCATGCCAAGCTTTTTGAAATCGGTGATCCTGTTGTGATCAGCTGGCAGGAACAATCGGCACAATTTTTTCCCGACTAACCGATCGTTGATTCTTCCAGGACATGCAGATCTCAAACCGGATTATCAAATGGCTCATCAGCACGCCACCGCTGCTGTTCTTGCTGATATTCTTCGCCGCGCCGGGTGCAATCATGATTTTTACTTCTTTCCGTCTGCCGGGCGAATTCGGCGGTTTGGCGCCGGTTCATCTCTTGTCTGGCGATACAAACGCAGAATCCGGTTTGACGGTTGAAACCTATCAATTTTTTTTCAGCGATTTTATTTACCTGGAAATATTCCTGAAATCATTCACTGTCGCCACGCTCACCACGGTGATCTGCATCGCCATGGCCTATCCGCTGGCGTTGCTGATCGCCCGTAGTCAAAAAAAATTCCGTAATCTGATGATCATGCTGGTGGTGCTGCCATTCGCCAGCAATTTTCTCATCCGCATTTATGCCTGGATGATCATCCTCGGCCCGGAATCGGCGCTCAGCCATACGATCAACCATATCTTGGCCGTTTTCGGCATCGCGCCGGTCACGCTGCTTTTTTCACCGTTTGCGGTTCTGATCGGGATGATTTATGTGCACTTGCCGTTCATGATTCTGCCGCTGTATACCAATCTGGAGAAGCATGATCTGATCTTGCTGGATGCTGCGCAGGATCTGGGCGCGAACCGTTGGCAGCGTTTCTGGTACGTCACCTGGCCGCAGTCGCTGCCGGGTATTTTTTCCGGATCGGCACTGGTTTTCATTCCCGTTCTCGGCATGTTCGCTATTCCCGATATCCTGGGCGGAACGGGCGACATCATGATCGGCAATCTGATCAAAGACCAGTTTCTCGGTACCCGGGACTGGCCGTTCGGCTCGACACTGTCGATCATGCTGACGCTGGCGGTGCTGATCATCGCCGGATTATTCTCCCGGCTCGCCAAGCCGGTCACCAAGATTACCTAATCATGCCGCGCCGGATGACCGTTTTATGGATCGTATCGATCGGGGTATACGCCTTTTTGTATATCCCGTTGATCATTGTCGTGATGTTTTCCTTCAACGACTCGAAACTCAACGCCGAGTGGGTGGGATTCACACTGCATTGGTATCAGGCCTTGTTGCATGATCATGAAATGTTGCTGGCCGCGCGCAATTCATTGATCATCGCCGTCAGCGCCAGCACCATCGCCACGATCCTGGGCACCATGGCCGGTTTGGCGATTCACCGCTACAAACTCAAGGTATTACCAATCCTGGCATTCACCCCGGTCGCCATGCCGGAGATCCTGCTCGGTGTCTCGCTGCTGTTGTTCTTTCTGCAAGTGCTCAACCTGACCCTCGGCATGATCTCGATCATCATTGCGCATACCACTTTTTGTATCGGATTTGTCGCGATCATCGTGCGGGCGCGTTTGCAAGGCATGGACGAATCCATTTTCGAGGCGGCGCGCGATCTTGGTGCAACACCGTGGCAAACTTTCCGGCAAATCACCCTACCCTTGATCAGACCGGCCATCATCGCCGGGGCTTTAATGTCGTTCACGCTGTCGATCGACGATTTTGTCATTACCTTCTTCACTAAAGGCGTCGGCGAACCGATTCTGCCGATCCAAATCTACACCATGATCAAGGTGGCGGTCACACCGGAAGTGAATGCTATTTCCACTCTGCTGATGCTGCTGACATTGACGCTGATCATCATCGCCTCACGCTTCGACAGCAGCATGCTGGGTGAATCCAAGTGATCATGCGCCACTGGTCGCAACTTCCGCTCACAGCGATAATTCTCGCACTTTCATTGACGCTGGGCGGTTGCATGCAACATCCTGCTGCTTCCGGTTACGCCGGCGCCAACGTCCTACAACTATTCAACTGGAACAATTACATTGCGCCACAAACCGTGCGGCACTTCGAGGCACTGTGCGATTGCCGCGTCGAACAGGATTATTTTTCCGATAACGAAGAAATGCTGGCCAAGCTGGCTGCCGGCGCATCCGGTTACGATTTGATCGTACCGACCGGTAACGCCATGGATACCTTGATCCGTCAGGGTGTTCTGGTGCCGCTGGATAAGACCTTGCTACCAAATTTGAAAAATATTCACCCCGCTTATTTGAAAACGCAATTCGATCCGGAAAACCGCTATTCTGTCCCGTATGCCTATACATTGACGTTATTGGGATTCAATACCGATAAAATGCGTGAATTGGGTTTGCCAGCCGACACTTGGGCGCTTATCTTCGAACCCGAGTACCTGAAAAAAATAAAGGGACGCGTCACCGTGCTGGATAGTCCACGCGAATTGATGGCTGCAGCATTGTTATACCTGGGTTACACCGCGGACGATCAAGATGAAGCGCATTGGAATCAAGCGAAGGAATTGATTATCCGCGCCAAGCCCTATTGGGCAGCATTCAGCAATACCAGCTACATCCGCGAAATCGCCATCGGCGATTTATGGGTAGTACACGGTTATTCCAACGATTTATTTCAGGCTGCGCTGGATGCGCAAAAAACCGGACGTCATTTCACCATCGATTACGCCATTCCCAAGCAAGGCGCGGTGATGTCGCTGGACAGCATGGTGCTGCACAAAAGCGGCAAACATCCTGATTTGGCGCATCAATTCATTAATTTCATGCTGGACGGCAAAAATTCCGCCGAGCTGACCAACCTGATCGGATCCGGCAATCCGAACACGGCGGCAAAACCGTTCATCCAGCCGGAACTGGTAAACAACCAAGTGATATTTCCGGATGACGATACCTTAGCGCGGCTGGAAATGATCACCGATCTGAATTATCAGCAGCGCCGCGTACTCAGCCGCATATGGACGGAAATAAAATTGCGTTAAACTTACCCTCTTTCACATTCTTTCCGGGAATACTCATGAGTTATTATCAGCACCATGTTTTTTTCTGTACCAATCAACGTGAAGGCGGCGCCAAATGCTGCAACAATTTCGGTGCTCAGGAACTGCGCGATTACGCCAAGCAACGCATTAAATCGCTCAAGCTGGACGGCAAGAAAAAAATCCGTATCAACAATGCCGGCTGCCTGGATCGCTGCAACGAAGGTCCGGTGATCGTCATTTACCCGGAAGAGACGTGGTACACCTACATCGACAAAGACGACATCGACGAAATCATTGACGAGCACCTGATCAAAGGCAACGTCGTCGAGCGCCTGAAAATCTGATCTGCGCCGATCGGCTACATTGTTGAGAACAATAGTTTGTCCGTAATCACACAGAAATTTTTTATCGATGGTCCGGCGGGTAAGCTGGAAACCGTTCTGGGCGAACCCCGCTCAGCGCCCAAAGGAATCGCCATCGTTGCTCATCCGCATCCGTTGCATGGCGGAACGATGGATAACAAAGTTGTACACACCTTGTTCACGGCTTTGCTGGAACTCGAATTCATCACGGTAAAATTCAATTTTCGCGGTGTCGGCCGAAGTGAAGGTCACTTCGCTCATGGTGTGGGTGAAATCGAGGATGTATTGGCAGTGACGCAAACCATTCGCGACCAATTCATTCAGCAAGCTGCGGATATTCCGTTGCTGCTAGCGGGATTCTCATTCGGTGGTGCTATTCAATTGCATGCGGCGGAGAAACTGGCACCTGAGTTTCTAATTCTGGTCGCTCCGTCGGTGGTTAACCTACAAGCACCGCCAGTACCGGAGACGACTCAATACGCTCTGATCATGCACGGCGATAAAGACAATGTGGTATTACCCGAAGCGGTTTTAGGTTGGGCGGAACCGGCAGCGCAACCAGTTTTGGTTGTACCCGGCGCGGAGCATTTCTTTCACGGCAAACTGGCGCTGCTCAAGCGACTGGTATTCGACCATTTCGCGCACAGAATCTGAGATTTTATTCGACCAGCCGATGCTGAATGGCATAACGAACCAGTTGCGCATTGTTCTTCATGTTCATTTTTTCCAGAATGCGCGAACGGTAAGTGCTGACCGTTTTGACACTGAGCGACAACTTATTGGCGATGGATGTTAACGATTCTCCGGCAACGATCAGCTTGAACACATGAAATTCCCGATCTGAGAAGGCGGTATGTGTTAATTTGTCCGATTCCATCACCGGATTGAACAACAGTTTCTCGGCCAGTTCGGGATTAACGTATTTCCCGCCTTTGGCCAGGCGGCGAATCACCGAGATCAACTGGTCGGTCGGGCTGTCTTTGGTCAAATACCCGGAAGCACCGGAGCGGATAGCGCGGATTGCATATTCCTCCTCCGGATACATGCTGAGAACCAATACGCACGACGAGACATTGATCGATAAAATTCTTTTCAGTATATCCAGGCCGTTGATATCGGGCAGGCTAATATCCAGCAGTGCGATATCCCAATCAACCTCGCGCGCTTTCTTGAGAATATCTTTTCCATCGGTGGCTTCCGCAACCACTTTGATATCGTCCGTTTCGTTAAATATTCTTTTCAGACCATCACGAAATAACGCATGATCGTCTGCAATCAGAACTTTAATCATGGATCAATTCCCCGATGTTTGTTGCCGCAATAGTCAACGGTATTTTAAGTATCACCACACTGCCCTTGAAAGGCTTACCGGATATCTCGAGCCTGCCGCCGAATTGCTGTGTTCTCTCTTTCATGCCAATAATTCCAAACGACTCGGGATTCAGCATTTGTGATTCCGTTATACCGACGCCATTATCTTTAATGGTAATCACAATATCGTTATCATCTTCGATGAGTTCGATATCCACTTTCGTGGCTTGCGAATGCCGGGTTATATTGATAAATATCTCCTGAACAATTCTAAAAATGCTGGTTTCAAAGTTCTTGTTACTGCAAGATATGGTCGATATCACAGATTCCAAGTAGCATTGGATATTCGTGCGCTGTTCAAATTCACGCACCAGCCATTCGATTGCACCGTACAATCCAAGATTATCCAGCACATTGGGCCGCAGATTGACCGACACCCGGCGCGCGGTCTCGATCGCCTCACCCGTTAAGGCGTACAGCGATTTCACCCGTTCATGCATGGGATCCGCCGTGATCTTTTTCGACAACCAATCCAAATCCATTTTCAGGACGGTCAAAGTCCCACCCAAAACATCGTGTATTTCACGGCCGATCCGGGTTCTTTCCTCTTCCCGGACATCCTGCAAATGCGTTGTCAAGTGCCGCAAGTTTTCAATCATCCGTTTGCGTTCCGTGATGTCCTCGATCATGCATAAATGGCAGACTTCATGATTATTCATGGGCTCAAACGGTACGATGGACATCTCAATCCAGATAATGGACATATCCGGACGTAACACCCTTTTTATTATTTTACTGTCATGCGGCTGATGATGTATGAAAAGTTCGATATCATGTTGATAAGACGGAACATCTTCAGGATGAATGATATCCGCTTGATGGATGCTCAGCAGTTGCTCCACGCTCCTGCCTGCAATACAAGCGTACATAGGATTCACATCGTAGTATTTTCCCGTCTGCAAATTGATCAGGGCAATGCCGAGCGGCGCTTTCTCAAAAACGGTCTGGAAGCGCCGCTGCGCTTTTCTGTTGCTTTCTTCAATGCGCTTGCGCTCGATCGAATAACGGATGACACGCGCCAGAACACCTTCGGTCAAACTTCCCTTGACCAGATAATCCTGAGCACCCGCTTTGATCGCTTTGATCGCCAGTTTCTCATCATTCCGGAACGATAAGACTGCAATCGGTATGCTCGCTGCATGCTCGCGCAGTTGGTTGATCGTTGTAATGCCGTCGCTATCGGGCAAGGTGAGATCCGACAGAATCAAATCAAATGACTGCCCGCGGATTAATTCAAGCGCGGTACTTAACCGTTCGGTATGAACCAAGGTAATCTGATCGCCCATTGCTTGCTGCAAATCACTTTGCACCAGTAAGGCGTCTGATTCATTATCTTCGATCAATAAAATATGAATTTTGGATGAAGTCATGATTTGCTCAAGGCTCGGATAGAATTGAACAGGTAAACCAGAAATCCTTAATCGATTTCGCGGTCCGGATACAGTCATCAAAATCTACCGATTTTCTGATGTAGCTATTTGCATGATGATGGTATGCCGCTTTGACATCTTCTTTGGTGATGGAGGACGTATAAATGATCACCGGAATGGTCATTAATTCAGGATTCGATTTCAATTCCGTCAACACTTCCAGTCCGCTTTTTCTCGGCATATTGAGATCCAGCAAGATAATATCAGGACGCGGCGCATGTGCGTATTCTCCCTGCCGCTTCAGGAACTCCAGCGCGTAAACACCGTCTTCGGCCACATGCACTTCGCTGTTTGCTTCACAGAATGCAAATGCCTCTTTGATCAATAAAACATCGGTCGGATTATCATCGATCATCAGAATGATTCTGGGATGAGTATTATTTTTGTGATACATCGTGATAATTAATCAGTTTTTTGGATTGTAAAATAGAACGAAGAACCAACATTGGGCGCCGATTTAACCCAAATTTTCCCTCCGTGATGTTCCACAACTTTCTTGCAGATGGCCAAGCCGATACCGGTACCGGCATATTCCCGCCGGCTGTGCAGGCGCTGAAATACCCGGAAAATACGATCCAGATACTGTTCTTCAATACCGATTCCATTGTCTGTGACGGAAAAAATCCATTCACGGTGATTTTCTTCGACACCGATGTGTATTTGCGGCGGTTGATTTCTGCGGAATTTGAGCGCGTTATTGATCAGATTGGTAAATAACTGAATAAACTGGAAGCGGATACCCTTGAGCACCGGAAGCTTATCATACGTAACAATCGCATTGCACTCGCCGATGACGACGGATAAATCCGTCAGCACATTTTTCAATAACTGTTCACAATCAATTTCGATAAGTCCTTGACTGGCATTCACTTGGGCATACGTCAGCAGATCATCAATCAGCATTTGCATGCGATTGGTACCGGCCACGGCGTGCGAAATCAGATCCTTGGCTCGGTCATCCAGTTGATGATCGCAGTATTTTTTGAGTAACTGAACGAAGCTGTTGATGGCGCGTAGCGGTTCCTGCAGATCATGCGTGACGACATAGGCGAATTGCTCCAGTTCGTCATTAGAGCGGGCTAATTCCGTTACCTGCTCTTCCATTTTTTGTTCCAGCTGCTTGTAATTCGTCACTTCGGTACGAAGCGCCACATACTGATAAGGCAATCCGTCACTATCAAGAAACGGCACTATCGTCGTATCAACCCAATAGTACGTGCCGTCTTTGGCACGATTCTTGATTTCTCCGCGCCAGACATTGCCTTTGGCAATCGTAGCCCATAAGTTTCTGATGAATTCTTTGGAATGATAACCGGAGTTAATGATGCGATGATCTTGCCCGATCAATTCATCGGCCGAGTACTTGGAAACCAGGCAAAACTTTTCATTGACATAGCGTATTTTCCCAAACTCATCGGTTATCGCCACGATGGCATGCGCGTTAAATGTGCTTTCGATCATACGCACATCGTTCAGCAATGAGTTCTGCGCTGCAACCAGCCGGTTTTGCTGCCACCACGATCCAAGATCATGTGCAACATTTTTTAGAAACACAGCATCTTCATTTTCCGACCAGCTCGTTACATCGATATCCTCGGAAAGAACACCTACCTGACCTGCTGTAGTGCCATTAACTATAACCGGCACTGAATACTGATACGCTAATCGATGTGCGGATTCGTGTGCCGAAAAGTGTTGGCCGTCAATTTCAACGAACGGAAAAATCTGATCACATGGCGGCCATACGAATCTCATATGTTCAATAAGCTGTTGACACAGATCCTCAATGGTCCGTGTGGTCAGCATAATACGGGAAATATCGTATAAGCATGCCAGTTTGATTAACTGCGCCTGCGTTTTAATTTCCACCGCTCCCGAATGATCATTCCAATCGTACGAAGACTGAACTCCATGCGTGATTATGTTTGGGCTTGATCCTCCTTTGGAACTAACTCCTTGATCAATCGCCACATCCCACACCGCATCCGGGTAAAATTTCTCAATCCAGCTGGACTCTTTTTGTGCATTCATTCGCTATCAATCCACACACATACTCAGGTATCTGTTTCTCATTGCCATCTACTAATGAGTTATCCCTACTCCGCCGGATGAATTATCAATATCGATAACCGTTAATAGTATCTTCCCGACAAATTTAAAACTATAGGAATATTCTGATTGTATTTTCTGTTCATTGAGTTAATTGCTTAATCACATTCAAAAAAGATCAGCTGACATTTAAATATCGTCATTATAAAACTCCGCATAAAACGAAATTTAACTTCATCAAAACCTCTGTTATTCACAGTTATGGCAGCAATCACTCCATTGCATAGTAGCCCAAACCATTACACAACGATTATTTAAAAATAGGGCAATTTATCAACTTATTCTAAGTTTACAAAGTGAGCTGACTGCTGAAGCCAGCACCCGGCAGTTTCTCGCATTAATCTTGCAAATGCACGGCAATTCAGCAGGATAATTCTTACGATAAACATATCGTATCTTTTCCATCAAAAATAGAAACCACCGACAGAACATATTTGTTTATTTACCGTAAGCCTAGTCTCACACAAAACTATTCCACAAAGGATAAATTATGAGACTCAATCTTCCGGTTACCAATACAGAATATCCCATTGATGATGATACATTAATCGTCTCAACGACCGATACCAAAGGCAGAATCACCTATATCAATGCCACATTTGTCGAAGTAAGTGGCTTCCCTGAAGAAGAATTACTCGGCAAGGCGCATAATATCGTGCGCCACCCGGATGTACCTCCTGAAGCGTTTGAAGATTTGTGGGCAACACTCAAACAAGGTTTACCGTGGACCGGCCTGGTTAAAAATCGCCGCAAAAATGGTGACTTCTACTGGATCACTGCTAATGCGACACCACTAATAGAAAACGGTAAAGTAACCGGTTATTTATCGGTTCGTACCAAAGCTTCACGTGCGGAAATCGAGCGGGCAGCCCCAATCTATCAGCAGATTCTAGAAGGCAAGGCAAAAAACCTGAAAATCGAAAAAGGTCAAATCGTGCGGACCGATTTCATCGGCAAACTGCAGGCTTTTTTCAAGATGACCACCAAAAAACGCATCGCACTTGCGATGGCGACACCCGCTCTATTTTTAATGGCTGCGGGCGGCATCGGCTGGTGGGGATTGTCGCAAACTCAAGCACCTGCATCACTAGGCAACATGATCGCCGCAATCACGGCAAGCGGCATAGCATTGATAGCCTATCTCGCCTACAGCATGGCTAAAAATACGCTGTCACCGCTAAAACAAGCCATTGATATCGCCAATAAACTGGCCGGCGGCGATTTGACGCATAAATTCTCCGTTAACCGTGGCGATGAATTCGGCGAGCTATTGAAAGCGCTGAGTCAGATGGGCGTTAACCTGCGGGCAACAGTGCTGGATGTGCAGAAAAATGCCGCATCGGTGCGCCTGGCGACCGGAGAAATCGCTTCAGGTAACCTGGATCTCTCACAACGCACCGAAGAACAAGCTTCTTCACTGGAAGAAACCGCATCCAGCATGGAAGAACTCACTGCAACCGTGCGTCAAAACACGGATAATTCCGTCAGCGCCAACCAGATCGCGATAACGGCCAGCACCGTCACTGCCAAAGGCGGCGAAATGATGCACGAGGTCATCACTAAAATGTCATCGATTAGTGAAAGCTCAAGCAAAATTGCCGACATCATCGGTGTCATCGACGGCATCGCTTTTCAAACCAATATTCTGGCACTCAATGCAGCGGTAGAAGCAGCACGGGCTGGTGAGCAGGGCCGCGGCTTCGCCGTGGTTGCAACGGAAGTTCGCAACCTGGCACAACGAAGCGCCACAGCAGCGAAAGAAATCAAAGCATTGATCGACGATTCAGTAAAACAAGTCGAAGAAGGCGCTACATTAGTTAATAAAACAGGCAAGACCATGGATGAAATTGTGACAGCGATAAGAAATTTAACCGAAATCATCTCGGATATCACTTCTGCATCCAAAGAACAAAGCACCGGTATTGAGCAAGTCAACCAAGCCGTATCGCAAATGGATGATGTAACGCAACAAAATGCAGCGCTGGTTGAGCAAGCAGCCGCTGCCGCCGCTTCATTGGAACAACAGGCGCATGAATTGGTTGGCGCCATTTCCATATTCAATCTGGCGCAAAGTAGTGCAAACAGACCTGGCTCGGTAGTTCACCTGGCTAACAAGAGGAACGCGGAACTCATCGATCGAGATGAAGGCAATACTGTTCATACCGGCAGAGCGAAACTGCGGAATAGAAAAAAAATCGCTGTTGGTGACAACAACAACCAATGGAGTGAGTTTTAGTAAAGGACCATGACCACTCTCTGATTTATCCGGGGTCTCAGCAGCAATGGCCAGCGTAACAGCTTGCCATTGCCGTTTCAGGGGAACACTGAATAATCCGCGGCAAGCTGGATAAGATGCAAATAAGTTTATGGTGACAGACGAATTTCCGAGTACCGTTCAACGCAGTAAATCGCTTGCATAGACAATTATTCAGTGTTTCCTTAGAATCAGCGCAATTTAGCTTCATTGACCGCAATTGCATATCAATCGATAAACCCGAATGCCGCAACGTAAAATAATCCATCTGCATGACAATGCAATTTCCTGGCACACAGAAAATTACACAGCACCTTCCTGGTTGCCCGGCGGTAATCTGCAAACGCTGTACCCTTATTTTAAAAAACCGGCGCAGCAATTTACTTACCGGCGCGAACGCTGGGAGCTCGACGACGGGGATTTTATCGATGTCGACTGGAGCGGCGGGTCTGACAAATCCCCACTGGTCGTTTTTTTCCATGGCTTGGAAGGCGGGTCGTCGAGTCACTACATTCTCAGCATGATCAATAGCCTGCAACGCCATCACTGGCGCAGCGCCGTCATTCATTTCCGCGGTTGTTCCGGTGAACCGAACCGCTTATCGCGCGCGTATCACGCCGGCGATTCCACAGAGATTGATTGGATGCTGCGGCGCATTGCCGGGCAAACAAAAACAACGGACACCATGCAACCGGTTTATGTCATGGGGGTGTCATTGGGCGGCAATGCGCTGTTGAAATGGCTGGGCGAACGTGGGGAACAAGCCAAGGAGCTCGTCGCTGGCGCTGCAACCGTATCCGTTCCGCTCGATCTGGCGGCTGCTGGGTCGGCTCTGGATAAAGGATTCAATCAAGTGTATACGCGCCATTTCCTCGATACACTGAAAGAAAAAGCATTCGACAAGCTCACGTAGTTCCCCGGCTTGTTCGATGCGCACGCGCTGAAGAAATGCGCTTCGATTTATGATTTTGACAATATCGTCACGGCGCCTTTACATGGATTCCGCAATACCGATGATTACTGGCAGCAATCGAGCAGCAAGCAATGGTTGCCGCACATCCGAGTGCCGACATTAGTGATCAATGCGCGCAACGATCCGTTCATGCCGGCATCGGTGCTGCCATCGCAAGCTGAAGTCTCAGCCGATGTCACATTGGAATTCCCCGAAGAAGGAGGACACGCGGGATTCATGCGCGGACCGTTCCCGGGGAAATTGGACTGGCTGCCGCAGAAAATCCTTGGTTTTTTTCACCATCAGGGCCAGCAAGCCAATTCAGAAAAAGCGCGCAACGAAAGCATGCTCCATATTTCTGGCTAGCGGTATTTTGACGCGGTGACCGCTACCGGGAGCAATTTGTACGGGCTCTCCCTTGGCGTTCAGCATCTGCGCCAGCTCAACAACCTGATTGCCGGATGGATGAATAATCTCGAGGCGGTCGCCGACTTGGAAGCGGTTTTTTACCAAAATTTCCGCCATGCCATTCGCTGCATCGAAACCGGTGACATCGCCGACATACTGACTGCGATTGGATTCGGAATGCCCGCGCAGATAGTTTTGCGTTTCATGAGTACTGTGGCGCTGGTAAAAACCGCTGGTGTAGCCGCGATTAGCCAATCCTTCCAGTTCTCCCAGTAAATTGAGGTCAAACGGCTTATTGGCCACGGCATCGTCGATTGCTTTGCGGTACACCTGTGCGGTACGTGCCACGTAATACAGCGACTTGGTGCGGCCTTCGATTTTCAGCGAATCCACACCGATCTTGACCAGCCTTTCGACATGCTCAACCGCACGCAAATCCTTGGAATTCATGATGTACGTGCCGTGCTCGTCTTCCATGATCGGCATCAGCTGGCCGGGGCGTTCTTTTTCCTCGATCAGAAACACTTGGTCGGCAGCCGGATGGCGTGTGACCGGACCGCATCCGCCCGATAAGCCGGATTGTTCCGATTGTTGCAATACCTGACCGAAATCGAAATCGATTTTCCCGATTTCCTGAATATCGCCGCTCGGATTTTCTTCGGCGGATTTCACTTTGTAATCCCATCGGCACGAATTGGTACACGTGCCCTGATTCGGATCGCGGTGATTGAAGTAACCGGACAGCAAGCAACGGCCGGAATATGCGATACACAGTGCGCCGTGCACAAAAACCTCGATTTCCATATCCGGGCAAAGATCGCGAATTTGCGCGACTTCGTCCAGCGACAACTCGCGCGACAAAATCACCCGCGTCAAGCCGATTTTTTGCCAGAATTTGACACCCATGTAATTCACGGTATTGGCTTGCACCGACAGATGAACCGGCACTTCCGGCCATTTTTCCCGCACCATCATGATCAATCCCGGATCGGCCATGATCAGCGCATCCGGTTTCATCGCGATGACCGGCGCCATATCGTCCATATAGGTCTTCACCTTGGCGTTATGCGGCATGATATTGCTGGCGACAAAAAACTTTTTCCCGGCGGCGTGCGCCTCCGTAATGCCGGTTTTGATCTGCTCCAAGGCAAATTCATTATTGCGTGCGCGCAAAGAATAACGCGGCTGCCCGGCGTACACCGCATCGGCGCCAAACGCGTAGGCGATGCGCATTTTCTCCAAAGTACCGGCAGGAAGTAAAAGTTCGGGTGCTTTCAACATAAGGTAAAATAACGTTCGGTTAATCAATGACAGAATCCGCAGATCCGAATTGTAACACCATGCCAACCAACCCTGCTTTCATTCACTTACGGCTGCACAGCGAATTCTCCATTCTGGATGGCACGATCCGCATTCCCGATGCCGTTGCGAAAGCAGTGGCGGATCAAATGCCGGCATTGGCGCTGACCGATCTTTCCAACTTATTCGGGCTAGTGAAATTCTACCAAAGCGCCTACAAAAACGGCGTCAAGCCAATCCTCGGTTGCGATGTCTGGATCACCAACGAATCCGATCGCAACAAGCCGGTCCGGCTGTTATTGTTGTGCCAATCGCATGGCGGTTATCTGCTGTTGTCGCGCTTGCTGTCACGCGCCTACCGCGAAAACCAGTACCACGGCAGAGCCGAAATCAGGGAATCGTGGCTGCATCCCGAAGAATGGGGTACGCAGGGACTCATTGCATTGTCGGGCGGGCGCTTCGGTGACATCGGTCTGGCCATTTTGCAACATAATCCGCAGCAAGCCGAAATTCAAACCCGCAAATGGGCCGATTTGTTTCCCAGCCGTTTCTATCTCGAACTGCAGCGCGACGGCCACCCCAATGAAGCGATGCTGGTGCAACAATCACTCGCATTCGCGCGGAAATTCAACTTGCCCGTCGTCGCCACACACGCCGTGCAATTTCTTAATGCCGAAGATTACCGCGCGCACGAAGCGCGAGTGTGCATCGCCGAAGGTTATACCCTGGACGATAAACGCCGCCCGAAGAATTTTACGGAACAGCAGTATTTCAAAACTCAGGATGAAATGGCGCAACTGTTCGCCGACATCCCAAGCGCGCTGGCCAATACCATCGAAATCGCCAAGCGCTGCAATCTGGTTCTGGAATTGGGCATCAACCGCTTGCCGTTATTTCCGACACCGAATAACGAAAGCCTGGATCAATATCTGCAAGACCAAGCGGTGGCAGGTCTGCATCAACGCATGCGGCACCTGTTTCCGGACGATCGAGCGCGCATAGACAAGCTGCCAAAATATCAAGCGCGACTGGAATTTGAAGTCAATACCATCATCCAGATGGGATTTGCCGGGTATTTTCTCATCGTCGCCGACTTCATCAACTGGGCCAAGCAAAACGACGTGCCGGTCGGTCCCGGGCGCGGTTCCGGCGCGGGCTCGCTGGTCGCGTATTCGCTCGGCATTACCGATCTCGACCCGCTGCGTTACGATTTGCTGTTTGAGCGTTTCCTGAATCCGGAGCGGGTATCGATGCCCGATTTCGATATCGACTTCTGCCAGGACCGGCGCGAATTGGTGATCGACTACGTCAAGCAACGCTACGGCACCGGCAAAGTCTCGCAAATCGCCACCTTCGGTTCGATGGCGGCGAAAGCGGTGATCCGCGACATCGGCCGGGTCATGGATTTGCCGTACAATTTCGTCGATCAGCTCGCCAAACTGGTGCCGTTCGAAATCGGCATGACGCTGAAAAAAGCACGCCAGCTCGAACCGCAACTCAACCAACGCGCCGCCGACGAAGAAGACGTGCGCAATCTGCTGGAACTGGCGGAAAGCCTCGAAGGCATCACGCGCAACATCGGCATGCACGCCGGCGGCGTACTGATCGCGTCGAGCGAGATCACCGACTTCTGTCCGATTTACTGTACCGAATCCGCCGATTCGGTGGTCAGTCAGCTCGACAAGGACGATGTCGAAAAAATCGGTCTGGTGAAATTCGACTTTCTCGGTTTGCGCACGCTGACGATTCTCGACCGCGCCGTGGACTATATCCGCCAGTTACATCCCAGCGATGATCCATCCGCCCGCCCGTTCTCGCTGGAATCTTTACCGCTCGACGACGAAGCGACATACGCGCTGATGCGCAAAGGCAACGCCGTCGGTATTTTCCAGTTTGAATCGCGCGGCATGATCGACTTGCTGCAGAAAGCCAGACCGGATCGTTTTGAAGACATCATCGCACTGGTAGCGCTATACCGTCCCGGCCCGATGGATTTGATCCCGGAATTTATCGACCGCAAGCATGGCCGAAAAACCATCGAATACCTCGACCCGCGTCTCGAGCCGATCCTCGGCCCGACTTACGGCATCATGATTTATCAGGAGCAAGTCATGCAGATTGCCCAGGTGATCGGCGGCTACAGCTTGGGCAGCGCGGATTTGCTGCGCCGCGCCATGGGCAAGAAGAAAGTCGAAGAAATGGCACAGCAGCGCGATATCTTTGTCTCCGGCGCAGTCAACAACAATTTAAGCGAGGATAAGGCCACCGAACTATTTGGTTTGATGGAAAAATTCGCCGGTTACGGCTTCAACAAATCGCACGCCGCCGCGTATGCGCTGATCGCCTTCCAGACCGCTTACCTGAAAGCGCATTACCCCGCCGAATTCATGGCGGCGTGTATTTCCGCCGACATGGATGACACCGATAAGGTGCAGATTTTTGTCGAAGACAGCATTGCCAGCGGCTTAACGATCCTGCCGCCCGACATCAACCTGTCCGCTTACCGTTTCATTCCGGTCGACGGAAAAACCATCCGCTTCGGTCTCGGTGCCGTCAAAGGCAGCGGAGAATCCGCGGTCAACTCGATCATCGCGGTGCGCGAACAAGGCGGCCCGTTCAGCGATTTATTCGACTTCTGCAACCGCGCCGACCGGCGCATCGCCAACCGCCGCGTGATGGAATCGCTGATCCGCGTCGGCGCATTCGACACCCTCAATGCCAATCGTGCCAGTCTGATGGCTTCCGCCGGCATCGCGATCGAATCCGCCGAACAGCAGAGCCGGGCGGTCAGCCAGACCAATTTATTCGGCGCCAGCGACGATCAGTCTCATTTGCAAGCACAACTGCTACACACGGAGCCGTGGTCCGACCGGGAAAAACTGCGTCAGGAAAAAACCGGCCTGGGCTATTATTTCAGCGGCCATCCGTTCGATACTTACGCAGCGGAACTGAAGCGCTTCATCCGCACCCGCCTGGATCGGCTGAATCCCAGCCGCGAACCGCAATTACTGGCGGGCATCATCCATTCGGTGCGCGTGCAAATGACGCGCCGCGGCAGAATGTGCGTCATCAATCTGGACGACGGCAAAGCGCGGGTCGAAGTGGTCGTTTTCAGCGAACTGTTCGATGCCAACCGCGCCTGGCTCAAAGAAGATCAGCTGCTGATCGCGGAAGTAAAAATCAGCAACCGCGGTTACAACGGCAGCGAAGACGACGAACTGCGCATCACCGCCGAACAGCTCTACGACTTCGCCGGAATCCGCTCGCGCTTCGCCAAACAACTGAAAATCCGCTGCGATGCAACCGCGACCGATTTAACCGCCAGCCTCAAAATGCTGTTAACCCCTTTCTCGCCGCAAACACCAAAACCGTATGCGAATTACTGCCCGGTCACGCTGCTTTACCGCAACGATGCCGCCAGCGGCGAACTGGAACTGGGAAGCGATTGGCGGGTATATTTGCACGGCGACTTGCTGGAATCACTGACTGCGCATTTCAAGGACGGCAATATCGAGATCGGCTATTAAGCTGGCAAGATACCAGCGGAAATTTTACTGTTGAATATTTCTGCCAATGAATTGAATGAGATTTCTTATTGCGAATAAGAAATTCAGAAATCATGGTATAAATTTTGTTTTTCTATGAGTTTAAAAAATGGCGATTGAAGGAATGAATCATTTCACGGTCTTGAGCAACGACCTGGAAAGAAGCAAGAATTTTTATATCGAAGTATTAGGATTGACAGAGGGCTACCGTCCGCCGTTTGCTTTTCCGGGCGCATGGCTGTATACCGGAAATCAGGCCATTCTGCATATCATGGCGGGCAAACCGATGCCGCCCAATCCGGCCGGTGTAATCGATCACATGGCTTTTACTGCAAACAATCTGCAGGCTACGGTCGATACCTTAAAGCGGCACGGTATTCAATACGATTTGCACCGTTTGCAGGGGTTGGAAATCTGGCAGCTGTTTTGCCACGATCCGGACGGTGCCAAAGTGGAATTGGATTTTCCGGCAACTGAACCGGAACCCAAGGCTTAGAACGTTATTTGACACATTTCGGTTGCTTACCCGCGGCATGCGCCTGCTGCATCAACGCATTAGCCTTGGGCAAATGTGCACGCAAATCGTCGATGCGCGTTTCATGCGACGGGTGGGTTGACAGAAATTCCACTGGCTGCGCGCCCTGACTGGCTTGCGACATTTTCTGCCACAGCGTAACGCTTTCGGCGGGATTAAACCCGGCTTTTGCCATCAACTCAACGCCGATCATGTCCGCTTCGCTCTCATGCAAACGGCTGAACGGCAGAATCACGCCATATTGCGCACCGACGCCGAGCAAACCGAGCGCCGTTTGTCCCATCGGCGTCGTCGGCGCAGCTACCGCGGCAACGAGCGCAATCCCCATTTGCGCGCCGAGCTTCTGCGACATCCGCTCATTACTGTGTCGCGCCATGACGTGACCGACCTCATGACCAATCACAGCCGCCAATTGGTCCTGGTTATCCACCAACTCAACCAACCCGGTATGCACGCCGATTTTCTGCCCCGGCAATGCAAAGGCATTCAGGCTAGCGTCTTCAAACACAACCACTTCCCAATTACCGCCGCCGACTTCACGGGTAATGGCATCGGCGACACAAGTCACGAACTGATTCTCTTTGGGATTCTGATTGATCTTCTTTTCATTCTTCAGATCCGAAAAAGCTTGCAATCCCATCGCATTGACTTCACTGTCGGGCATAAAAACAAGCTGGGTTCTACCCATCGGCGAAGTGGCGCAAGCCGTAAGAGAAAGAATAATCGCCGCAGCGCACAATAATCTAAGGAAATGCTGATTAATTGACTGCACGAGCGAACCGCTTCGTTGCGCGGTACTCACTCCCTCGCCTATCTTGTTGATAGGTCTCAGTCGCTGCGTTCCGTACGCCTGCCGCTTCATCTCGTTCGCTAAATTAATCAGCGTTTCCCTAAGTTTCATCATACATTTCTCCTTGATCGGGTACAGGGATTTTGTTCCAGCGTCGCTCTGCATCATTATGACGCAGCAAAAATCCGCAATTTTCTTGGTTGCTATTATATGAAATTCTCATGCAGCTAATCGGTTAAAGTATGATATAACGCAATTTCCGACAAACAAAAGGGGATTCGAAAATGAGCGATCATGTGTACAAAGTTATCGAAATCGTCGGCTCATCGGCTAAAAGCAGCGACGATGCCATTCAGCAAGCTATCGCCAAAGCCGGTGCATCCTTGCATAATCTGGATTGGTTTGAGGTGGTGGAAACGCGCGGGCATATTGTTAACGCCAAAATTGCGCATTATCAGGTTAAGTTGAAAATCGGTTTCCGCTTGGATTGATATAAATTTAACCATCAATCTAAAAAACTCTCAGCGATAAAGCCTCAGATCTTGAGGCTTAATTCTGCAACATTTCGGCTGTACCAGCCTTCAGCTTGGCATACATCCCCCCCCAAAAGCTAAAACACACCGCGCGGCGCATCCGGCAAATTGCGTTCAAGACTAAAGGTTAAACACTCACCGCCTGCTATCGAGCAAAGTGTTTTCCCGACCATATGCCCGCATCAAGCCAATGGGTTCGCGGTATAATTAAATAATTTACCCAATAAAAACATCGTCCCCATGCAAGAAAAATACCACCCCCAGGAAATCGAGAAAAATGCCCAGCAGCACTGGGAACAAACGGCTGCATTCAAAGCGATTGAAACCCCCGGCAAGCCGAAATATTACTGTCTATCGATGTTTCCCTATCCTTCCGGCAAGCTGCACATGGGACATGTGCGCAATTACACCATCGGCGATGTGTTATCGCGTTACCGCCGCATGCAAGGCTACAACGTACTGCAGCCGATGGGCTGGGATGCGTTCGGGCTGCCGGCGGAAAATGCCGCCATGCAAAACAATGTATCGCCGGCCGAATGGACCTACGACAACATCGCCTATATGCGCAAGCAACTGAAAAGCCTGGGGTTGAGCATCGACTGGACGCGCGAAATCGCCACCTGCGACCCGAGTTACTATCACTGGAACCAATGGCTGTTTCTGCGCATGCTGGAAAAAGGGCTGGCGTATCAAACCACCGGCGTGGTCAATTGGGATCCAATCGATCAGACCGTGCTGGCCAACGAACAGGTCATCGACGGTTGCGGCTGGCGCACCGGCGCACCGGTGGAGAAACGCGAAATCCCGATGTACTACCTGAAAATCACCCAGTATGCGGACGAACTGCTGGCGGCACTGGATACACTGGATGGTTGGCCGGAGCGCGTCAGAACGATGCAAGCCAACTGGATCGGCAAGAGCTATGGCGTCGATATCACCTTTCCTGCCGATCGCGAGTCCGGCACACCGCAAGATCTGAAAGTATTCACCACGCGCGCGGATACGTTGATGGGTGCGACCTATGTGGCCGTCGCCGCGGAACATCCGATCGCCCTGCACGCCGCACAAAACAATCCCGCACTGCGAGACTTTATCCAGGAATGCAAGCTCGGTTCCGCCAAGGAAGCCGATCTCGCCACGCAAGAGAAAAAGGGCATGGACACCGGCTTGTTTGTGATCCACCCACTGAATGGCGAGAAACTGCCGGTCTGGGTCGCCAATTATGTGCTGATGGGTTACGGCGAAGGCGCCGTGATGGCGGTTCCGGCACACGACGAACGCGATTTTGCCTTTGCCACACAGTACCGATTGCCAATCAAAGCTGTCATTCAACCGGAAGAAGGCAGTTTGACGTTACCGCTGACGGAAGCCTATGTGGAACACGGCATGACCTTTGATTCCGGCACATTCTCCGGGTTACAGTTTGAGCAAGCGATCGATGCCATCGCCGCAGCATTGCAACAAAAAGAATTGGGTAACAAGCGCGTGCAGTTCCGTCTGCGCGACTGGGGCATATCCCGTCAGCGCTACTGGGGCTGTCCGATCCCGTTGATCCATTGCAACGATTGCGGCGTGGTACCGGTGCCGGACGATCAGTTGCCAGTGGTATTGCCGCAGGATCTGGTGCCGGACGGCTCCGGCAATCCGCTGGCCAAAACTCCTTCGTTCTACGAATGCAGTTGTCCGAAATGCGGCAAAGCAGCGCGCCGCGAAACCGATACCATGGATACCTTCGTCGATTCGTCGTGGTATTACGCCCGTTACGCCTGCCCGGATCAGCATCAGGCCATGACCGACGAGCGCGTCAATTACTGGCTGCCTGCCGATCAGTACATCGGCGGCATCGAACACGCCATCCTGCATCTGTTGTATTCGCGCTTCTGGAGTAAAGTCATGCGCGATCTGAGCTTGCTGAAACTGGACGAGCCGTTTACCAATCTGCTGACGCAAGGTATGGTACTGAACGAGATTTTTTACCGCAAATCCGGCAGCGGGCGTATTACCTATTACAACCCGACGGAGGTCTCACTGCAGTTCGACGATCAGGGCAAACGCTGCGGCGCGATCCTGCAATCCGATAACCAGCCGGTGGAATCCGGCGGCATCGGCACGATGTCGAAATCCAAGAACAACGGCGTCGATCCGCAAAAGCTAGTGGAAGAATACGGCGCCGATACCGCGCGCTTGTTCATGATGTTCGCCAGCCCACCGACGCAGACGCTGGAATGGGCGGACGCCGGTGTCGACGGTGCGTACCGCTTTCTCAAACGCTTGTGGCGGCAAGCCTACGTTCACCTGCAATCCGGTGCAACCAAGGTTGATCCCGCTTTGCATGCCGCACTGCCAGCGGAACTCAAGGCCCTGCGTTGCCAACTGCATCAGACTATCGCCAAAGTGACGGACGATCTGGAGCGCCGCCATACCTTCAATACCGCGATCGCCGCCGTAATGGAACTGATGAACGGTCTGGCGAAGTGCCAGGATACCGATGCCGCCAGCCGCAATTTTATGCAGGAAGCGCTGGAAAACATCGTGCTGCTGCTGTCGCCGATCGTGCCGCATATTTGCCACGAGCTGTGGCGCGAACTCCGGCCCGGCACCGGGCTTGCCGGTCAACCTTGGCCGCAGGCCGACAACGCCGCGATGGCGCAGGACGAGATCAAGCTGATCGTACAGGTCAATGGCAAATTGCGCGGACAGATCAACGTCGCCAAGGATGCCGACAAGGAAGCCATCGAGAGCGCCGCGCTGACCAACGAGCATGTGCAGAAATTTATTGAAGGCCAGGCGATCAAAAAGATCATCGTCGTACCCGGCCGGCTGGTCAACATCGTGGTTTAAAATCCGTTTACCCTACTCACTATGAAACTGAGCAAACATACAATTTTCATGCTGCTGATGCTGTTCCTGCTGACGGCTTGCGGCTTCAAGCTGCGCGGACAAATTTCCTCGCTGCCGTTCAAGTCATTGCATATTTCCGCCCCCGAAAGCAGCACCATCGGTATGAATCTGGAGCGTGCCATCGGCACGTCATCGACCACCAAAGTGGTCGCCACTGCGGAAGAAGCGGAAGCTACTTTGGAAGTGATCAGCGCAAACAGTGAAAGGGTCATTCTGTCGCTATCCGGAGGCGGCCGGGTGCGCGACTTCAATCTGGTGTACCGCGTCAAGTACCGGCTGTACGATAAACAGGGCGTGGAAATCGTGCCGCATACCGAAATCACGCTGACGCGCATTCTACCGTTCCTGGATGCGCAAATTCTCGCCAAGGAAGCGGAAGAAAAGCTGCTGCAGAAAGATATGCAGTCCGATGCAATTCAGCAAATGCTGTGGCGCTTATCGACCATCAAGATATAAACCGTAATGCATAGCGGAAATTTCTCCGCTGCTGATCGGCTACCTACCCCGTCATGCGGATAAAACTGGAACAACTGCCGCAGCAGCTGCAAAAACAAACCGCTCCGCTATATACGCTGTCCGGTAACGAACCGCTGTTGATCCTGGAAGCCGCCGATTCGATTCGCGCGCATGCGCGCCAGCAGGGATACAGCGAGCGCGAATTGTTCACGGTGGATCAGTATTTCGATTGGGCGGAACTGCTCAACGCCGGCAATAATCTGTCGTTGTTCGGCGAGCGCAAAATCATGGATATCCGCATTCCTTCCGGCAAACCCGGCCGGGAAGGCGGCAAGGCACTTGAGGCGTATTGCGCCGCGCTGCCGCCCGACACCGTGACCCTGATCACATTGCCGCGTATCGATAAACAAGGACAAGCGAGCAAATGGTTCAAGGCGCTCGAAACCGCCGGCACGCTGATTCCGGTGTACCCGGTCGAACGCGATCAACTCCCCGGCTGGATCGCGCAGCGTCTTGCCAAGCAGCAGCAAAAAGCCGATGCCGCCACCTTGCAGTTTCTCGCCGATCAAGTCGAGGGTAACCTGCTCGCCGCCCATCAGGAAATCCAAAAACTCGCGCTGCTCTACCCTGCCGGCAATTTGACCTTCGATCAGGTGAAAGACGTCGTGCTGAACGTCGCGCGCTACGATGTTTATCAATTATCCGACGCCATGATTGCGGGCGACACCGCCCGTTTTCTGCGCATCCTGACCGGCTTGCAAGGCGAAGGCACCGCGCCGCTGCTGATTCTCGCCACACTGGCCGAACAAATCCGTCAATTGATCACCATCCGCAAAGGTCTCGACAACAGCCAACCACCGGCGCAATTATTACAAGCCGCGAGAATTTGGGGTGAACGGCAAAAATCCGTGATCGCCGCCGCCAAGCGCATCGGCCCGCACGCACTGATGCAAGGATTGACCGATGCTGCAAAAATCGACCGGATGATTAAGGGCGTTGCGCAAGGCGATGTTTGGGAAGCATTATTGCAGTTGGGATTGCGTTTTGCCAGCCGTAATCGCTGAAAGCTGAATCAACGAACCTGATATCAGCCAATCATTACGATCGCAACAACTTCACCATAAAGTCCCGACCAAGAATCCGGGTTCTCCGCGGAAAGCTGCTCGCGCAACTTTGAAAAAAATGGAGATCCCGAAATCCGACAATCTCATCCATAGCAAAGCCCATTTTACTATGCCCTCACTTCATTTTACTTTTTCTGATCTGTGGCTTTGTTGTCCTTTTTCTCTTTCGTAATCGGATTCTGCAACCCATACCCCTCTTCTTTAGCTTTGTAGCCGCCGTAAGCACCGGCTCCCCCCGCTGCAAGAAGCCAACATCCTGACAGCATTGGGATCATCAGCAGAATTACCATGCCCTGTAATAGCTTTGTTTTCATTATTACCCCCAATAAAATTTATTAAAAATTTTACTTCTTCTTATAGATTATTCTAATACCAGCGGCTGTGATAGGTGAATAAGTATTATGCTTATTTTATATCTCTACCGCTCGTACGCCAGCACCGGCGCCAGCCAGCGCTCGGCTTCGTCCAGCGTCCAGCCTTTGCGTTTGGCGTAATCTTCCACTTGATCCTTGCCGATCTTACCCACCGCGAAAAACGTCGATTCCGGGTGCGAGAAATAAAATCCCGAGACCGCAGCCGTCGGTACCATGGCAAACGATTCGGTGATCACGATGCCGGCATTCTCGGTGGCGTTCAGCGTCGCAAACAGCGGGCCTTTCTCGGTGTGATCCGGGCATGCAGGATAACCCGGTGCGGGACGGATGCCGCGGTATTCCTCGTTGATCAACTGCGCATTGGTCAATGTCTCGTCCTTGGCATAACCCCAGAATTCGCGGCGCACACGCATATGCATGTGTTCGGCAAAAGCCTCCGCCAAGCGGTCAGCCAGCGCTTTCAGCACGATCGCGCTGTAATCGTCGTTGACCGCCTCGAACGCCTTGATGCGCTCGTCGATACCAAAACCGGCACCGACCGCGAACAGGCCGATGGTATCCTGAATTCCGGTATCCTTCGGTGCGATAAAATCGGACAGACAGCGATTCGGTTTGCCGCTCGGCTTCTGATCCTGCTGCCGCAGGCAGTGATAGACCATGGCAATCTTGCTGCGCGAAGCATCGGTATAGATTTCGATATCGTCACCGACCGCATTCGCCGGAAAAAGACCGATCACGGCATTGGCGCTGAGCCATTTCTGTTCGACGATTTTCTTCAGCATGGCTTGTGCATCGTGGAACAATTGGCTGGCGGTTTCTCCGACCACCTCGTCGGTCAGAATGTCGGGATAACGCCCTGCCAGCTCCCATGCCTGAAAGAACGGTGTCCAGTCGATGAACGGCACGATCTTGTCGAGCGGGTAATTATTCAGCGTGCGTACACCGATCAATTGCGGCTGATGCGGTTGGTAATTGGCCCAGTCGGTCTTGAACGCGTTGGCACGCGCTTCCTCCAGCGCCAGCAGTTTGGCCGGACCCTTCTTGTTTTTGTGCTGGGTACGGACTTTTTCGTATTCTTCCTTGATGCCGTGCACGTAATTAGCGCGCAGATCCTCGGATAGCAGATTGCTGCACACGCCGACCGCGCGGCTGGCATCGGGCACCCATACCGTCGGCCCTTCGTAGTGCGGCGCAATCTTGACCGCGGTATGCACGCGCGATGTCGTGGCGCCACCGATCAGCAGCGGAATGGTAAAACCCTCGCGTTGCATTTCCTTGGCGACATGCGCCATTTCCTCGAGCGACGGCGTGATCAGCCCGGACAAACCGATAATGTCGGCATTCTCGCGCCGCGCCATGTCGAGAATTTGCGCACTCGGCACCATGACGCCCATGTTGATCACTTCGTAGTTATTGCATTGCAATACCACCGCGACGATATTCTTGCCGATGTCGTGCACATCGCCCTTGACCGTCGCGACGACGATCTTGCCTTTCGGTTTGTCGTCGCCGAGCAGTTTCTTTTCCGCTTCGATGTACGGCAACAGATACGCCACTGCCTGTTTCATCACACGCGCCGATTTGACCACTTGCGGCAAGAACATTTTTCCGGCGCCGAACAGATCGCCGACCACGCTCATGCCATCCATCAGCGGCCCCTCGATGACCTGAATCGGGCGGCCGCCCTTTTTCTCGATCTCGGCGCGCGCTTCTTCGGTATCGGTTTCGATGAACGTGGCAATACCCCTGACCAGCGCATGCGTCAACCGCTGTTGCAGCGGCTCGTCACGCCACGCCAGATCCTCGACTTGTTCCTTTTTCTGTCCTTTGTACTGCTCGGCAAATTCGACCAGCCGCTCGGTTGCATCCGGGCGGCGGTTCAGCAGTACATCCTCGACTTTTTCCAGCAACTCGGGCGGAATGTCGGAATAGACACCGAGCTGTCCGGCGTTGACGATCCCCATCGTCATGCCGGCTTTGATCGCGTGATACAGAAAAGCGGTGTGAATCGCCTCGCGGATCGGCTCGTTACCGCGGAACGAGAACGACACGTTCGATACCCCGCCACTGATTTTGGCATACGGCAGGGTCTGCTTGATGAGGCGCGTGGCTTCGATGAAATCGACGCCGTAATTGTTGTGTTCCTCGATTCCGGTGGCAATGGCGAAGATGTTCGGATCGAAAATGATATCTTCCGGCGGAAAGCCGACCTTGTCCACCAGAATTCGGTAGCTGCGCGTGCAGATCTCGACCTTGCGCTGCAATGTGTCCGCCTGCCCCTGCTCGTCGAACGCCATGACGATCACGGCCGCTCCGTAGCGGCGCGCCAGTTTGGCATGCTTGATGAATTCCTCTTCGCCTTCTTTCATACTGATCGAGTTGATGATCGACTTGCCTTGGATGCATTTCAATCCGGCTTCGATGACCGTCCACTTGCTCGAATCGAGCATGATCGGCACCTTGCAGATATCCGGCTCGGCCGCCACCAGATTGAGAAACGTCACCATGGCCTTGTGCGAATCGAGCATCGCCTCGTCCATGTTGATGTCGATGATCTGCGCGCCGTTTTCCACCTGGCTGCGCGCTACGTTCAGCGCTTCCGCGTAACTATCGTTCAGGATCAAGCGGGCAAAGGCGCGCGAGCCAGTCACGTTGGTACGCTCACCGACGTTTACGAACAGCGAATCGTCGCCGATGTTCAGCGGTTCCAAACCGGATAGCCGTAATTTTTTCGGAATATCGGGGATTTTGCGTGGCGCAATGTTACTAACCGCTTGCGCGATGGCCTTGATGTGCGCCGGCGTGGTGCCGCAGCAGCCGCCGACGATATTGACGAAACTGTCCTGCGCAAACCCTTTGATCTGGTTCGCGGTATATTCCGGCGATTCATCATAGCCGGTCTCGGACAATGGATTCGGCAATCCGGCATTTGGATGCACGCTGATGTACACATTCGCCACCCCGGACAATTCCTCGATATACGGGCGCATCAACTCGGCGCCGAGCGCGCAATTGATCCCCACCGACAATGGCCGGGTATGACTGACCGAGTCCCAGAACGCTTCCGGCGTTTGTCCCGACAAGGTACGGCCCGAAGCATCGGTAATCGTCACCGAAATCATCACCGGCAAGCGTATGCCGTGATCCTCGAAAAATTGATCGATGGCGAACAGCGCCGCTTTGGCGTTCAGCGAATCGAAAATGGTTTCCACCAGCAGGATGTCGACACCGCCATCGACCAGCCCGCGGATCGATTCGGTGTAATCGGTTACCAATTGATCAAACGAAATGTTGCGGAAACCGGGATCGTTGACATCCGGTGAAATCGACGCGGTTTTGGTGGTCGGGCCGATCACCCCGGCAACGAAACGCGGCTTGTCGGGTGTTTTGGCTTCATATGCTTGCGCCGCTTCGCGCGCCAGCTTGGCCGCAGCCACGTTCAATTCGTACACCAGATCCTGCATGTGATAATCGGCCATCGACGCTGCGTTGGAATTGAACGTGTTGGTCTCGATGATGTCCGCGCCCGCTTCCAGGTAGCCGGAGTGAATCGAGCGGATGATATCCGGTTGCGTCAGCGTCAGCAGATCGTTGTTGCCCTTCAGATCGTGTGCAAAGTCGGCAAAACGCTGTCCGCGGAAATCAGCTTCCGTCAATTTAAAGGTCTGAATCATGGTACCCATCGCACCATCCAAAATCAGGATGCGCTGGGGAAATAAGCTTTCCAATAAAGCGGTGCGGGATTCTCTAGTCATGGATTGGATTCTGTTGTGAAAAGAATAAGCCTTGCATTATACCCGAGCCGGTTTGTTCTTTTATCAACGGAAAAAACCGGAAATCGAGTTTGTTTGCAGGCAAAGCAAGTGTCCACTTTGCCAAACATTCAGGGGTACAGCAACTGCAAGCGATAACCCAATGCGCCCAAATGGCTGCTGTCGAAATCCAGCCGGATATCGATTTCGTGTCGGGGCTCGATGAATTGCAGCGCTTTATCCTCCTCCTGCAAGTATTCTCCGGCAGTAAAGAAGCGACTGGCAATGACCTGTCCCTGAGCGTCCAGCAATAACAGTTGCAAAACCGGGAAAGCTTGCGGGAAAGAGGCGTGATTGCTGATGGTTGCACGCATGGTGGTCACTTCCGGCTGGCGCACGGGATTTTTCTGCAGATCGGACGATTCGATGCCCAGTTGCCGGATATCCTGCGGATAAGGTACGGTGCACGCCATGAATTCACAATATCGTTCCACATAGGGGCGGATTTCCGGCTTGATCATGGTTAATTTCGTGCGATTGACGAATGCGATCTGGCCGATCAGCAGCAATACCAAGAGCACGCTCCCGAGGATCCAGGCGCCGGAAGACTTTCTGGCAGGTTCATCGTCGAACAGACCGGCTGAAGATTCCGGTTCCGTATCCGATTGTTCCCAATCCGCAAGAACCGGCTGATCCGTCGCGTTATCCGCATGCGCTGCCAATGTGGATGCTTTCACCGATGCCTCGTTTTTCACTGCCGGTTGCGGCGGATATTCGATCGCCGATTCGTTCACGGTAATCAACGTGGCAAATCCGTTGAAAATCCGCTGACAATGACCGCAGCGCACGTCTCCGCCATGCGCCTGCAGTTGCGCGGCATGGACGCGGAAAGTCGCACCGCAAGCGGGACAAAGTGTTACCAGCGCCATGTATCACCCGCTGTGTTGAATCGCATGCAATATCACCGGTAATGAGTAACGAAATGGATGTGGCTTGCTTGCTTTTAAAGAAGTTCTGAAAAACCGCTGCGCTCGGTCACGTCGCATTGAATCAAACTTAAAATACTTTTGCCCATTCTCGTAAACTGCACTTTTTCGCCTGACTCCGCCTTACCTGACCGTTGCCCGCTGCCTTTTTCAGCGTTTTCTTAAGCCGGGAGCGGCAATTATTTCACCTTTTGATACCGGTTAATAGCACCCAGCCTTCCTGCTCACCGGCGATGCGCATATCAAACCACTGTTGATAGGTAGCGCAAACTTCTTCGGCTTGTTCCTTGAGAATTCCGGATAGTGCTATATGACCCTGTTGCCGGACCATTTGCATCAAAACCGGCGCCAGCAGAATCAAAGGATTCGCCAGAATATTGGCGACTACGATATCCGCTTGCTCTTGCGGTTGAAAATCCCGCGGCACAGCTGCTTGCGCCGCAGTGAAATGAAATTCTGACGGATCGCATTGATTGCGCAGCGCATTTTCTTCGCTGGCTTTGATCGCCTGGGGATCGATATCGATACCGGTGACATGCCGGGCACCGAGTTTCAATGCTGCAATCGCGAGTATCCCGGAACCGCAGCCATAGTCCATGACTTTGTCGCCGGCTTGCAGGTTCTGATCCAGCCAACCCAAACATAACTGCGTGGTGGGATGGCTGCCGGTACCGAAAGCCAATCCGGGATCGAGTATCAGGTTGATGGCCGCCGGATCGGGCGATGGGTGCCAGGTCGGCACAATCCATAGGCGCGATGATATGGGAATCGGATCGAATTGCGATTGCGTCAAGCGCACCCAATCCTGTTCTTCGATGCGCTCGATACGGTAATTGAGCCGCCGGTCGGATTGTGCGATTTGCGTGATATTGCGAAGGATTTCAGCGATATCCGTGTCTTCGTTGAACAGTGCGGAAACTTCCGCATTCTGCCAGATTTCTCCGCTCGGTTCGCCAGGCTCACCGAATAGCATTTGCTCGTCTTGCGTATCGGCAGCGGCATCGTGGATGTCCACCGACAATGCCCCCTGCTCCAGCAGCGCATCGCTCAGCTCTTCGGCGTGCGCCGCATCCGTCTTGATAATCAGCGTAATCCACGACATGCTGTACGGTGCGGGTTGTTAACAAGCGCTATGAAACCGATGCCTGCCGTCAATTCGATTTGTTATGCAGTGCAAGCTTCTGCTCTAAATAGTGAATGGAAGCGCCGCCGCGCAAAAAAGAGGCGTCGTTCAGCAAATCCCGGTGCAGCGGAATGTTCGTTCTAATACCGCTGATCACCATTTCCGACAATGCGATGCGCATGCGGGCGATCGCTTGTTCGCGCGTGTCGCCGTAGGTGATGATCTTGCCGATCATGGAGTCGTAATACGGCGGCACCATGTAGTTGTGATAAACATGCGAATCCACGCGCACGCCTGGTCCGCCCGGCGCATGATACTGCGTAATGCGTCCGGCGGACGGCGTCAGTTTGTAAGCATCCTCGGCATTGATGCGGCACTCGATCGCATGCCCTTTGAAGACAATGTCTTTCTGCTTGATCGGCAGCACGACACCGGCAGCGACATTAATTTGTGCCTGCACCAGATCGATGCCGGTCACCGCTTCGGTCACCGGATGTTCAACCTGCAAGCGCGTATTCATTTCAATGAAATAAAACTCATTGTTTTCGAATAAAAACTCAAAGGTGCCGACACCGCGGTATTTGATGCGACGGCACGCTTCCGCGCAACGTTCGCCGATTTTGTCGCGCAATTTTTCCGGTATGCCCGGTGCCGGCGCTTCTTCCAAAATTTTCTGATGACGGCGCTGCATGGAGCAATCGCGCTCACCCAAATGCACGGCATTGCCGTACTCATCGATTAATAATTGAAATTCGATATGGCGCGGGTTTTCCAGAAATTTCTCCGCATACACCACCGGATTACCGAATGCGGTCTGCGCTTCGTTGCGTGTCACGATGATCGCATTCGAGAGTGCTGCTTCGGTATGCACCACCCGCATGCCACGCCCACCGCCGCCACCGGCGGCTTTAATGATGATCGGATAACCGATCTCGCGCACGATCTTCTTGATCTCATCGATGTCTTCCGGCAATGCGCCATCCGATCCGGGAACACAAGGCACACCGGCTTTCTTCATGGTATTCTTCGCACTGACTTTGTCGCCCATCAAACGGATGGTTTCCGGACGCGGGCCGATGAACACGAACCCGCTTTTTTCCACGCGTTCGGCAAAATCGGCATTCTCGGATAGAAATCCATAGCCCGGATGAATCGCTTCGGCGTCGGTCACTTCCGCCGCGCTGATAATCGCTGGCACATTCAAATAACTGTGCGATGCCGCCGCCGGACCGATGCACACCGATTCATCGGCCAATTTGACGTACTTCGCTTCCGCATCCGCTTCGGAATGCACGGCAACCGTTTTGATACCCATGGCACGGCAGGCGCGTTGTATCCGCAAGGCGATTTCACCGCGATTGGCAATAAGGATTTTTTCAAACATAGGATTTGACCTTTATTCAGACTATTGAATAACGAATAAAGGCTCACCGTATTCCACCGGCTGGCCGTTTTCCAGCAAAATCGCTTTAACTACCCCGCCTTTATCGGCCTCGATTTCATTCAGCAGTTTCATTGCTTCAATAATGCACAACGTATCACCTTCCTTGACTCTTTGCCCGATTTCCACGAATGCATTCGCGCCCGGCGATGGCGCACGGTAGAAGGTGCCGACCATCGGGGATTTGACGACATGACCTTCCGGCAGCGCAGTCTTATCGGAGCCGTTGGCTTCCCCACCTTTCGATTCGCTATCCGATGCAGATGCCAGTACTTGCTGTTGCACCGGCGCTATGACGGGCTGCATGGCAGGCGACGGCATGAACGCATAATTCTGCACGCCGGAACCCGATTTACTGATGCGAACTTTTTCTTCGCCCTCGGTAATTTCCAGTTCCGCAATGCTTGATTCTTCAACCAGCTCAATGAGCTTCTTCAGCTTTCTTAAATCCATTTTCAATCTCCCGAGACGGAGTCTCGCTTTAGGGTAGTTTTATAACCAGACAATATACTGAATGTAAAAATGAGCAAAGTTACGGCATCGTAAAAAGTTGAGGTATTAAAAAACTCACCTAACACATCGAATATAATCGATTAATATGACGTTATCGCATATTCCAGCGCAAGTTCATAACCTTTGGCACCCAGACCGCTGATCACACCGACAGCCAGATCAGAAAAATAGGACTGCTGACGGAAAGATTCGCGAGCATATACATTCGATAAATGAACTTCGATGAAGGGCAGTTTGACGGTGGCCAGCGCATCACGCAAAGCCACACTGGTATGCGTAAATGCAGCCGGGTTGATAATAATAAAATCCGTCCCGTCCTGCAGCGTTTGCTGAATTCTGTCAATCAATGCAAATTCCGCATTACTTTGAAAAAAATCCAGCTCAATCCCTTTATTTTCGGCTAATTTGCTTAAATTTCTGTTAATATCTTGAAGCGTAGTTTCTCCATAAATTTCCGGCTCCCGAATCCCCAGCAGATTCAAATTCGGACCATGAAGTATCAAAATATTCTGAATTTTTGCTTTTTTAGAATCCATTTAATAATTATGGACCCATAGAGCAAAAATGTACAGATTTTTGACGAAATTCGCCGAACTTAAACGAAAATTCGTAAAAATATGGAATGAATTAATTCGATGAGCAGTATGACTCGCGCAGAGCCTGCAGCAAAAAAGAAAAACGCCAACAATTGAACTTAGCTCCTTATCATTTGCCCGTAACTCCCCAACCATCTATAATACGCGGCTTGATTCATACCCGGGCTGTTGTAGCTCAGTTGGTAGAGCAACTGATTCGTAATCAGTAGGTCGGAGGTTCGACTCCTCTCAACAGCACCAATTATCAATGACTTAGAAACACAATCGAATGGGATGCCGCTCATTACTAGAAAAATAGCACCTGACAGCGTAGTTTATACAGATTGTTATCGCAGTTACAATGCGCTTGATGTGAATCATTTTTACCATGAACGGATCAATCATTCCACACTCTTTGCTCAAGGTAAGAATCACATCAATGGCATTGAGAACTTTTGGAATCAGGCTAAATGCGTCTTAAGAAAATACAATGGCATTCCTAAAGAATCATTTCCACTGTTTCTCAAAGAATGCGAATTCAGATTCAATTATGGAATACCTAAGGCGTGTGGTCAATTGAGCCAAATGATAGCTGCAGCGAGGTGGATGCCGCCGAGGAAAGTTGAAGCACGTTTATCGTACCGAGTTGCAATGGCACGGTATTGTTTGAGTTTTGCAAAGAAATTCTCGATCAAATGCCGTGCCTTATACATTTCCTCATCGTATTCGCGTGGTTCCTTACGGTTTGACTTTGGTGGTATGACGGCCCGAACCCCGGCGTTCTTTAACAGATCAAGAACCCGTTCCGCCGCATCATACGCTTTATCGGCCAGAAAAGATTCTATACACGTCAGAATGTCCGGCAATAAAACATCCGCACCTTGAAGATCATGGGCTTGCCCCGGTGTAAGATGAAAACCGGTCGGGTTGCCAAGAGCATCACAGGTTACATGTATTTTGTGCTCAGTCCGCCTTTGCTGCGCCCAATGCACTCCGCTTCCCTATTCCCCTTTTGTCCCCGCAGCATGCTGATGAGCACGGATAATTGTACTATCGATCATCGCATACTCATTATCAGAATCTTCGGCCAAATACGTGAAAACCCTTTCCCATACGCCGCTTTCCGACCAGCGGCGATGACGGCGGGCTATGTTGTTCCAATCTCCAAAACGCTCCGGCAGATCACGCCATGGTATCCCAGCACGGTAGCGGTACAAAACAGCTTCAACAAATAGCCTGTTATCCTTGGCTGTTACACCAACTGTTTGCTTGCGACCCGGTAACAAGTGCTCGATCCGTTGCCATTGATCGTCCCGTAATCCATAGCGCTTCACCATTTATAACCTCCTCTAACTGTTTATAAACAGTAAATCACAATCTGATTCTCAGGGAAACTATATAGTCATCCCTGCAAAACACTTAGAGCTTGCATGAACTGCAGGAATCATCAAATTTTAGACGGCATTGATCCCTGAGAATTTATACTATTCGCATCAAAACACTGAGAGAATCAAGAGGAACTGAAATGCCGACCGATGATTTTTTCCGAGCGCGTCTCGATCAGATAATTGATCTGCGTCATCCCCTGGCAGTGCTGTCGAATCGACTGCCGTGGGCTGATATTGAAGCAGCACTTGTCCCTGCTTTTGAGCGTAAAAACCGTCAGGGTGAAGTGTTGGAGATCAACGATCTTTTTGGCACAACATTGGCGATTGCCAGTGGGGGCGTGAGCACTGCGGGTCGCCCCCGCTTGCCGATCCGGTTGATGGCATCGTTGCTGTATCTGAAGCATGCGTTCAACCTCAGTGACGAAGAGCTGGTGGTTCGCTGGCCGGAGAATGTGGTGTGGCAGTATTTCAGCGGCGAGGAATATTACACATCGAAGTTGCCGTGTGATGCCACCCAGATTGGCCGTTTCCGCACCGCCATTGGTGAAGCTGGTGTTGAGAAGCTGCTGAAGGCAACGATTGACACTGCGGTGCACACCAAGGCGGTCAAACCGGCTGAATTCAAACGAGTGATTGTTGACACGACAATTCAGGAAAAGGCAATTGCGCATCCGGTGGATAGCCGGTTACTGGAAATTGCTCGCGGCAAGATTGTGCAAGCAGCCAGACGGGCTGGCATCACCTTGAAGCAAACCTACGCCAAAGAAGGCAAGGCGCTGCGCCGAAGGGCAGGCGGCTATGCCCACGCCAGGCAATTGCGGCGTCTGCACAAAACCGTTAAACGCCAACGCACGATCCTTGGTATCGTGCTGCGGGAGATCCAGCGCAAACTGGCAACCGTGACGACGGTCTGTGCCGCATCGCTGCAGCAATTGACCACGCTATTGGAACGGGCAGGACGGATTCATAAGCAGCAACCCAAGGACAACAACAAACTCTATGCATTGCACGCACCGGAAGCCGAATGCATCGGCAAGGGCAAAAAGCACGCAAACCTTACGAGTTCGGAGTTAAAGCCGGCATTGCTGTTACGCACAAAAGCGGCCTGATAGTCGGTGCCAGAACCTTTCCTGGCAATCCCTACGATGGTCATATTCTCCACCAACAGCTCGAACAAACGCACAGGCTACTCGAAGATACCGGATCAATACCGAAGCAGGTTATTGCCGATCTCGGGTTCCGGGGAGTGGATGCTGACAATCCGGCAGTGGAAATCATCCATCGCGGCAAGTACAAGTCGCTGACGAAACCGCAGCGGCGCTGGCTCAAGCGCCGGCAGGCCGTGGAACCTGCAATCGGGCATCTGAAGTCGGATCACCGAATGAATCGCTGCTGGTTACCAGGTCAGTTGGGTGATGCACTGCACGCTGTGTTATGTGCGGCTGGCTACAATCTGCGCTGGCTGATGAGAGCTATACACCGTTTGGGCATCAAGAATTCTTTATTGCGACTTGCGCTGCTGCAACTGATCAACACCTTTTACACAAAACGTTCGTTTGTCGGCATGACTGTGTGAATTTTGCAGGGGCGACTATATACAATTTAATTGTCCACATGCCCTAAAAATACTCAAACTTTGGACTCAGATTTAACCTGATCTACTACAGCCCCAAAGAAAAAATATTGTAATATTTTATAACTTATTTCATTACATTCGGTTACACAATGAACCAGCTATTTAATAACAGGATATCCAATAGTTGAGTGAGGAGTAGATAAATTCCTGAGAAATTCAGGAGCTTGCTTTAAGTATTCTAGAAATGCTTGTGCAACAATAGATAATTGTTTCCCGGATGGGTAAGCAAAATACCAATTGCGATTGATAGGAAACTCCTTAACATCAAGTATAGTAAGCTGTCCCATAGACGCATCTGAGGCTAAAGTATGTCGTGATAAGATGGCTATACCTAATCCTCCAATGACTGCTTGTTTAATGGCTTCATTGCTGCCTAACTCCATCCGGATTTTTAATTTCTTATTGTGTTCTAGAAAAAAACGCTCTGTCGCCAGCCTTGTTCCAGAACCTGGTTCACGCATAATAAATGGTTCATCACATATGCGATCAATAGTAATCTGCTTTTCATTGGCAAGCGGATGATTCGTCGCTGCTAGAACAATTAATGGATTATCCAAAAATACTTCCGCCACGGCATCAATTGATTTTGGAACTTGACCCAAGACATAGAGATCGTCTTGGTTGCTGATCAATCTTTCCAGGACACGTTCGCGATTCGTTACTTTCAGTACAACATCTATGCCAGGGTATTTCTGACAAAACATGCCCAGTAAACGTGGCGTAAAATATTTCGCGGTAGTGACCACCGCAAGCCGCAATTTTCCTGATTTCATGCCTTTCATATCGGACGCGATCATTTCAAAACGGGAAAAATGTTCAAAAATACCCAAGCAGGTTTGATATAGCTCTTTTCCTGCATCGGTCAGATAGATTTTTTTACCAATCTGCTCAAACAAAGGTAAACCAATCTCATTCGTCAGTTTCTTGATTTGCATCGATACGGTTGGTTGTGTCAAGAATAACTCCTCGGCAGCACGGGTAAAGCTTTTCAAGCGAGCAATCGCTTCAAATACTTCAAGCTGCCGTAAAGTGCTGTGACGCATGGGTTTCTCCTTTTATTTTTATAATTAGATAAAATCTATCATAGACATAAATCTATCACAACTATAGAAACAATTGATTGTTATTTATGATTTAAAGATCCTACTATAACTTCACCCGCTGATGGCTACTTCCTAACTAAAGTTTATAGCGTGGATTTTTCAATAACGTGGAGATAACTATGGCTTCAGAAACTATGAAAGAAGGTAAAGAACGTTACAAATCTGGCGTCATTCCATATAAAAAGATGGGCTACTGGGAACCCGATTACAAGCCCAAAGATACAGATGTTATTGCGCTATTTCGCATTACTCCACAACCGGGAGTAGATCATGAAGAAGCAGCAGCAGCGGTCGCAGGTGAATCTTCTACGGCAACATGGACCGTTGTATGGACAGATCGACTGACTGCATGTGAACTATATCGTGCCAAAGCATATAGGTCTGAACTTGTTCCCAATACAGGTCCGGGCACTAAAAACGAAGCGCAATACTTTGCTTATATCGCCTATGATATAGATCTATTCGAAGAAGGTTCGATCGCAAACTTAACCGCTTCCATTATTGGTAATGTGTTTGGATTCAAAGCGGTCAAGGCATTGCGTTTGGAAGATATGCGCATTCCAGTTGCTTACCTCAAAACTTTCCAAGGCCCTGCAACAGGTATCGTGGTAGAACGTGAACGTTTGGATAAATTTGGTCGCCCGTTACTGGGTGCAACGACTAAACCAAAACTGGGTCTTTCTGGACGTAACTACGGACGCGTTGTATACGAAGGACTTAAAGGCGGTCTGGATTTCATGAAAGATGATGAGAATATTAACTCACAACCTTTTATGCACTGGCGTGATCGCTTCCTGTACTGCATGGAAGCAGTGAACAAAGCATCTGCGGCTACAGGTGAAGTCAAAGGGCATTATTTGAATGTTACTGCTGGAACTATGGAAGACATGTATGAACGTGCAGAATTTGCGAAATCCTTAGGTTCAGTCATTGTTATGATCGATCTGGTAATCGGCTATACCGCAATTCAGTCTATGGCGAAATGGGCACGGAGGAACGACATGATACTGCATCTGCATCGTGCAGGTAATTCAACCTACTCACGTCAAAAAAACCATGGTATGAATTTCCGTGTTATCTGCAAGTGGATGCGTATGGCCGGAGTAGATCACATTCATGCAGGCACGGTTGTTGGGAAGCTTGAAGGCGATCCACTTATGATCAAAGGTTTTTACGATACCTTGCGTGACACACACACTGAAAAAAATCTAGAACATGGATTGTTCTTTGATCAAGACTGGGCCTCACTCAATAAAGTCATGCCAGTTGCTTCAGGTGGTATTCATGCAGGTCAGATGCATCAATTAATTGATTATCTCGGCGAAGATGTGATATTGCAGTTCGGTGGCGGCACCATTGGACACCCTCAAGGGATCCAAGCAGGCGCAACAGCAAATCGTGTTGCACTCGAAGCTATGGTTTTGGCCCGTAATGAAGGTCGGGATTACGTCAAAGAAGGTCCGCAAATTCTTGCAGATGCTGCAAAGTGGTGCACGCCGCTCAAACAAGCGCTGGATACGTGGAAAGATATCACCTTTAATTACGATTCTACTGATACCGCTGACTTTGTGCCATCCACAACTGCAAGCGTTTAACCATTTTAGGAGAAACAATTATGATGACCAATCCAGGTAATATACTTACACAGGGGCAATTTTCTTTCCTTCCCCCGTTGACCGACAAGCAAATTTCAGCACAACTCAAATATGCGTTGAAAAATGGCTGGGCAATCGGAATAGAATACACAGATGACCCTCATCCACGGAATACCTATTGGGAAATGTTTGGTAATCCAATGTTTGATTTGAAGGATCCTGCTGGAATTTTGATGGAAATCAATAGCTGTCGTAAAACTTTTCCAAATCACTATATCCGCGTTACCGCATTTAACTCGACACGCGGAGTGGAAAGTCCAACAATGTCATATATTGTCAACCGACCTAAGAAAGAGCCAGGTTTTGGTTTAGTACGTAACGAAGGTGCAGGACGGAGTATTAGTTATACCATCCATTCCTATGCAACCGACAAACCAGAAGCTGAACGCTACTAATAGCAAGAACTCTCTCTTCTTTAAGAAGAGAGAGTTGGTTAACAACCCAAGGGTAGCTTAAGAAATTTATTTATATTAAACAGAATAGTTCTAACAATTAAATTAATACAATAGATATATGTTGCCAGTATCTATCCTATAGAGATGATCAAACATGTCTAAGCAGTCTAAAAACTTAAAACCGACTAAAGATCCATTGATTGACTTGGATGCAGAGTTCCAAGCATCTAATATTCAGGAAGTACTGGAGAAACTTGATCAGGAGTTGATTGGTTTAATCCCTGTGAAGACTCGCATTCGTGAAACCGCAGCATTGTTGCTTGTCGATCGTGTACGTAAACAACTGGGATTATCTGCGGGAGCACCCAGTTTACATATGTGTTTTACTGGAAATCCTGGTACTGGAAAAACGACAGTAGCTCTGCGTATGGCGGAAATCTTACATCGCCTAGGCTATGTACGTGAAGGGCACCTGGTTTCGGTAACCCGAGATGACTTAGTCGGTCAATACATTGGACATACCGCACCCAAAACAAAAGAAGTAATAAAAAAAGCGATGGGGGGAGTTCTTTTTATCGATGAGGCTTATTATCTTTATAAACCAGAGAACGAACGTGATTATGGCGCAGAATCAATAGAAATTCTGTTGCAAACGATGGAAAATAATCGCGAAGACTTGGTGGTTATTCTGGCAGGCTATAAAGATCGCATGGATAAATTCTTCCATAGCAATCCCGGAATGCGCTCGCGTATAGCGCACCACATCGACTTTCCGGATTACGGTGCAGATGAGTTAGTTGCGATAGCTAAATTGATGTTAGCAAGCCAGAATTACTGTTTCAGTGAAGCCGGAGAAGAGGCTTTTGGAAAATATATCCGCTTGCGTATGAAATCAGAGCATTTCGCCAATGCTCGCTCGGTTCGTAACGCTCTTGATCGTGCTCGGCTTCGGCAAGCAAATCGATTATTTTCTGGAACAAAGAAATCATTAGCTAAAATTGATCTCATGACATTAGAAGCGGAAGATATTCTAGCGAGTCGTGTTTTTCTTGAAAATACGCTGGATAGTATGCCCCATACTAAAAAAATAAATAAAAATTAAACACAACATCTTTTAGCGATGGAAACGCTGACCCTACCTTGGCGCATTTTCCCAAAAACGATAGAAGCAACTTGTTATAACCGTGGGCGACTGGCGCTGCTTCGATTAGGCTATCCACTGCGAGTTGCCTTACAACAGCACCGTGGATTAGAAGTCATTTTAAGCAATACCATGTGGCTATGTGTAGATAGCAATGCAGATGATCAGCCCATTTTGTCATGGCGGGAGTTTCAAATTCATGGGCGACGGAATTTAATTCAGCCTGTCCCTTGTGAATTGTGGTTGTACCATAGTTGTGCAGGTCTTATCATGGGTTCAGCTCTGGATGATTTGGATCAGGCACTTGAAAAAATTATGCTACCTCCTCACTCCATCATTAACAACTAATAATTATTCATAAGTTTTTTTGCATTGGTAATGCGTGTTTTATTTTTAAACTTATTGTCAATTACAATATAGCTCAAAAAATAACATTCCTTAAATGAGATCAGCTTCTATCCAGATTACTTTGGACTGAAGTACAGAATGTTAATCAACATGCAAAAATTACCAGGGAAAGGGTGAAATCAACATTGAAAAGTTTCCACCCTATGGATGAGAAAATCCGACATTTAGTCGGAGTACCCTGGAGTGATAACAATGGAACACATAGCCGAAATCAGGCGCCGACATTTCATAAGCAAAGAAAGCATCAGTGCGATTGCAAATAGTCTGGGGCTGTCACGTCAAACGGTTCGCAAGGCATTAAGAAGTGATGCGGAACCGATATATCAACGTAAAATTCAACCGACACCGAAATTAGGTAGTTTTAAATCACAGCTCGCTGAATGGCTGGATAGGGATGCAAAATTGCCCAGACGCCACCGCAGGACTGCACAGCGATTGTTCGAATGTTTACAAGTTGAAGGTTATCAAGGTTCATATGGTCCGGTGCATGAGTCAGAATTTCACGAAGCTTCACATTATCCTCAATCTCATTTCGACTGCGCCAGGCAGGACGTAATTGCTGTTTTGCGGTTAGTTCTAATGGGTTATACGTTTCAAAAAATGGGGGTTGTGTTGCATTGCCGTAGGTCATCAGTACTTGTGCATGCACCGGTTTGGAAAACTCAATGACTGCAATAAACGAATCTCCATAAGAGGATTTCAATTTTCCATCGACATCCGGTTCGTAGACAATTTCCCTGAAAACCCCCAAGTCCGTATCAGCGCCATTACCAGGAAAATCGGATCCATCCCGGCGCAAGCGAGCGACTTCACCCCAAGTAATATCGAGCTTTCCGGTCTCGGCAAGCAACTGGGTGATGGCTTCCCGTAGAGCATTCAGCGCAAGCGGCTTGTCAGCCAGACCATACGGCGTAATCAATGGTCTGGAAGAATCAAACGGTTGCGAATAAAAAAGATTGCCTAGTAATTGATTAGGAGTAAACACGTAATCAGGGTTTGCTCTAGTTGCTTTGGCGATCGTAGCTTCAACCCATTTTTCGAACCAAAGACTGAAAAGCCTTGCACCGCGGCTTTCCGCCAGAAACTGCCGATCCCATCGATGCCATATTGCCGCAGCCTGATGTACGAGTGGGTCGCTGCTAGCAAGCGCGATGGATGACAAATCATCCAGCAATTGATCCGCTGCCAGTGAGTGTGTCGAATGCTTGGCAGCAATCAATTCTTCAAAACTCATTTCTTGCCGGGACGCCAGCATCCGCAAGCCTTGCAATTCACGATTATTGGTAACATCGGCAGTCATATTTCCCGGGTACTGATTTTTCTCAAGCATAGGCAAGGTCATATACCATGGCGCGCCATTGCTATTCTGAACCCAGCCGGAGTCCGGATTAATGGTTTTGGGCAAATCCTGATAATGATGCACTTGCTTCCAGATCAACCGGGAATCATCGCCAGCAACGGGCTTTCGCCAAAAAACCGTATCACCGGCCGGACGTTGTGGAATTATGCCGTTGAATGCGAGCATCACATGTTTATCAGCATCAGCGTATATCACATTAAACAAAGGCAAATGCCCGCCCGACAAGATTTCCTGAAACTTTTCCAAATGCGTGGCACGCCCCATCTCCCACCATTGCTGATTCATGCCGGCCAGTAATGGTGTTTCAAGTAACGCCAAACGTATCGACAGAATTTCTCCGGCATGCTCGATTACCGGCCCCTGTGCAGCGCGGTGGACTGTCAACACTTCGCTATCCACGCGGCCATCCGCCCGGCGAATCCGGATGGTTTCGCTGCTCACTATGAAATCATGTGCCACGTCATCAAGCCAATAACCATTACTCAAGTGGTTACCGGTCAGCCTTAGCTGGTATAAATCACAGCCATCCATGGGATTCACTGTATGTGTCCAGCCCAAATGATCGTTAAACGCAATTTGTAGAACAGGTGATCCAACCAAAGCTGCACCATAGAGATTCACATCGGGCAACAGAATGTGGGCTTCAAACAGTGTTTCCATACCGTGCCAGCTCAAATGGGGATTGGCGAGCAACATCGCATTGCCACTGCTGGAAAACTTGGCACCCAATGCCCAGCCATTTGATCCTGGAGGCTGGTCATTAAAATCAAATCCCGGCAGCACGGCGCCGCATTCCGAAATGCCAGCGACAAAAATAGCCATTACTCGCGTGGTATGCGCAATGATGTCTTGAGGCGTTACCGGCAGAACAGTTTTTACTTGAGCGGAAATCGCTTCAGGGTGGCGGCGGGCAAAATCATTAATGCCAGCGGCAAATGCCGCCAAATTGTCTTTGAATCCAGGTTCCTGCTGTTGATACCACTGTTCGGCCAGTGCTGGAATACCGAGCAAACGAACCGAGCGATCCGTGGCCAGATAATCTTCACCAAAGTATTCGGCACCGCGTCCCCGCGCCATCGCATACAATTTGAGCAGCAGATCGGCGTGGCCGCGCATCTGCGCCCAGCCAAACGCATAAAAAGCATCGCTATCGTGAGCCGCAACGATATGCGGAACACCCCAGGTATCCCACAAAATCTCGGGATTTCCGTGCTTGACCGGCAGTGGTTCGGCTGTTTGGCACGCATTCAGCACCAAAACAGACAACAGTGCACAACCGGCAAAAAAATATTTCATCATGTTCATTCCGGGTTTAACGATGAACAACTCCATGTTCGCAACGTAATGCTTTTTTATCGACCTTACCGACACTGGTTTTGGCAATGCACTCAACCTGCTTGAACTGAGTCAGCAGTGCATGTTTGGAAATCACGCCTTGCGAAACCAATAAACGAATCTGTTGCTGCGCCGCAGATTCGTCAAACATTGCCGGATCCACCGCCAACAAAGCCAGCGGCCGCTCCCCCCAGCGTGCATCCGGTATTCCGATCACCGCAACTTCCCTGATGCCGGCAACGGAAGCCAAGACATTTTCCACTTCCAGCGACGATACCCACTCTCCTGCCACCTTGATCACATCTTTAAGCCGATCGGTAATGCGCAGATAACCATCCGCACTCATCACGCCGATGTCCTGGGTATGCAGATACCCTCCCTGCCAAAGGGTCGCGCTGGCGTCGGCATCATTCAGATAGCCTTGCGTCAGCCATGGCGCACGTACTGCAATCTCACCGTTGCTGCAACCATCGCGGACCTGGGGCTGCATCGCGCCATCGACAATCTGCACATCCACCAGCGGAATCGCGCGCCCGGCACTGCAGCGTTGCATCATCGGCACATCTTTATCCGTTCGCGGGGCATTGTCCGACTCCTCGATCGCTTGCGCCAGCGTCAGAATCGGTGCGGTTTCGGATAATCCGTAACCGGCGAAACAATCAATTCCCATATCCAATGCTTGCCCGGCCAGAACTTGCGGCAGCGCCGAACCGCCCACCACCACTTTCCAGCCACGCAAATCGGCATCAGCCGCTTGCGCCGCCGCTAGGATCATTTTCAATAACGTCGGTACGCAATGCGAGAAGGTCACGCGCTCCTGAACGATCAACCGCAGCAACGATTCAGCCGTGTAGCGGCCCGGATAAACCTGCTTGACGCCCAGTAACGTGGCGATGTAGGGAATCCCCCAGGCGTGTACATGAAACATCGGCGTCAGCGGCATATACACATCGCCGGCGTGAAATCGTTGCTGCCTTGCCGGCGCCGCTAGCGCCATACCTGCCGCCAGGGTATGCAACATCAACTGTCTGTGGGTATAAGAAACGCCCTTGGGCAATCCGGTCGTGCCGGTAGTATAAAAAACCGTCGCGCGCGTATTTTCGTCAAAATCGGCAAAACCGAAATGATGAGGCCGGTCCTGCAACCAGGCTTCGTACTCGTCATCCAAGTTCAGCGAAGTGGACGGTAATGCATCGCCATCGCTCAGCACGATGATTTTCCGTATTCCTGTCAATTGCTGCCGAATGCTTTCGATGACCGGCATGAAATCGGTATGCAGCAATAATAGCGTGGCCTGCGAATGATTCAGGGTGTAGGCAATCTGAGCCGGCGTCAACCGGCTGTTGACAGTCATCATAACGGCTCCGTACATTGGAATCGCAAAGTAACACTCAAAATAGCGGTGACTATCGTGATCCATCACCGCAATAACGTCGCCGCGTTTGATACCCGACGCCGCCATCGCAGCAGCAAACCGATTGATGCGTGCATAAGTCTGGCGATAATTCGAGCGATACTGTTCACGATAAATGATTGGCCGGTCTGCTGCATTAGCCAATGGCGTATGCCAGATCTGCTTGAGAAGCAATGGATAATTTGAAGTCATTTGCAGAAATAATCCGGTAAAAATGTGCGTCGATCAGAGTACTTCCCCGGCGCGCGTTGAAACCTTCATGCGTTCCGATATTTCCCGCAATACCACGCAACTGACGGGCACCAGCACCAAAGTGACCAGCACCGAAAACAGGATGCCGAATGCCAGTGTCACCGCCATCGGCAGAATTTTCTCCGCATCCGAGCTTTGCACATTGATGAACGGCAGCAATCCGACAAAAGTGGTCGTGCTGGTCAGAAAAATCGCGCGGAAGCGGGCCTTACAAGCCCGGATCACGGTTTGATAGCGGGTGAAATTCTCCTGTGTCGCTTTATTGATTTGGGCCACCAGTATCAGGCTGTCGTTGATCACGATCCCTCCGACGGCAAACAAGGCCACATAAGACTCCAGCGATAAAGGTATGGCCAGTAACAGATGACCCAATATCGCGCCGATGAAACCGAAGGGAATGGCCAGCATGATCATCAACGGCTGCAGATAAGACCGCAACGGAATCGCCAGCAGTGCATAGATGCCCAATAGCGCAAACATTCCATAACGCCACAGATCGGACATGGCGGCTTCCTGTTTCTGGCGAGCTTGCCCCGATTCGATCTTGATTCCCGGAAACTGCGCTTCCAATTCGGGAATCACATGAGTGCGCAAATCGGCAAGAATAGTTTCAATACTGGCTTGTTCCTTATACACTTCTGCGCTGATCAATTGAACCCGCTCGCGGTTCTGCCGGATGATGCTGGCAAAACCCGGCATCAACTCAGCTTCCGCCACCGCAGCGAATGGCACGCTATCGCCATTGGGTAGCTGGATCGGCAAGCGGTAAATATCATCCAGTGAACGACGCTGCTGCGCAGGTAAGCGAACGATGACACGAACCTCATCACGATCCAGAAAGAATCGCTGCACTTCCAAACCGAGAAAACCATTGCGTACCTGCTCTCCCAGATTGTGCATGGTCAAACCCTGCGTTACCGCTTCCGGTTTGAGCTTGAGATGCAATTCGGGTTTACCCATCTGCATCGCACCGGTGACACTATGGACGCCCGTGTATGCAGCCAGCCTGGTCTTGAGTATTTCACTAACAACACTTTGTTGCCCGATGTCCTGAGCAACCAGCTTCAACTCGATGGCCTTGGCCGATTGCGCCGCAGTGACCCCCAGATTTCTTGGCCAAAAAGTCTGGAACGACAGCGTTGCACCGGGCGGCAATTCGCCCAGACGTTCTTCCCATTGCTGCTTTATGCTGTCCATACGCGAGCGGATCCGCTCATCAATGGCGATTTCGATATCCACAAACGCGGCGTTATCCTCGCTAACGGATATGATGTGCTGGAAGCTATCCTGCAACTTATCCGCTGCACCCAATCCGAGTTCTGCATTCAGCTCTGCACGAATATCATTGGCGGTCCGTTCCAGTTGCAACACATGCGCATTGACTTCCTCGAACGGTGTGCCTGGAACAAACTGCAGAATGGCGAACAGATAATAATCATTGACCGGCGCATCCATAACGCTTTGAATCCGCCCGGATGAAACGAGTGCAACCGCCACCAGCAAAATCATCGCAAACATCGCTAGCGTTATGTAACGAAAATACAGCAATCGCTTCAGTACCGGTATGTACACGCTATTGACGAACCATTGCAGTGCCGCATCCACCTTGACTCTGGCTTGTTCGAATGCGGCCCCGATTTTGTTCTGTGCCGATGCCGGACGATCATACGACGACAAGTGAGAAGGCAGAATGAATAACGCCTCCAGCATCGAGAATGCCAATGTCAGAATCACCACGGCAGAAACGTTGTACATCAAGTGACCGCTGAGTCCCGGCAGGAACAGACCGGGCACGAAAGCTATCATGGTGGATAGCACCATCATGACAATCAGCGGTGCCACTTCCATCGTGCCGCTGATGGCGCCGGCCAATCCCGGATTGCCCTGTTCCTGATGGGTATAGATATTTTCCCCGACGACAATGGCATCATCGGCCAAAACGCCAATGATCAGAATCAGCGCGGAAATCGAGTAGGTATTCAACGAAATGCCCAGCACCGGCATCATCCATAATGCGCCGAACAACGACACCAGAATACCGCTGCTAACCCAAAGCGCAAGGCGGAAGCGCAGCGTGAACATCAGTACCAGAAAAACCAGGAAAAAGCCTGAAATGGCGTTTTCCTTCAGCATGTACATGTTTTCCGCATAATATCTCGACCAGTCGTCCCATATCGAAATACCGACACCGGCCGGTAATTCGGCACGAAATCCATCGACCACTGCATTGACCGCTTCGACCGATGTCGAAATCCGGTCCTTGGACATCACGAAGATTTGCACGGCCGGCTTGCCATCGATCCTGGCCCGCATATCCTTGTCATTGACTGTCTCTCGAATCCGCGCCACATCACCCAGTAACAAACGCGCCCCATTGACATCCGATCGCAAGGTAATCGCTGCATAATCCGCTACGGTCATGGCTTGATGCTTGCTTCTCAACAACAATTTGCCATCCGGTTTCTTGAGTTCCCCGGCCGGTATGTTTTGCGACGTCGCCTGAATCGCTGCCGCAATCTCCTCAAAACTCAAATCGTAACGGCGCAACTCGGATTCCGTGACTTCAATCGAGATTTCATAGGGAATCCCAGGCCAGGGCGTTAATTTCCCGATATCCGGATGCCGGCTCAACATGGCTTGCAACCGGTCACGCTGACGCATCAAGGTCAGCAGGTCGACGTCGCCGTGCACCATCACGGTCACTGCGGTGGTGCCGGTTTTTAATTCCGTGATCTTCAGTTTCTCGGCTTCTTTTGGAAAAACCGTGATGCGATCCATGCGTGCCTGCACATTGGCCTGAAAACGCGCCGCATCGATTTTCGGATCGAACTCGACGATGACCTCGCAGTGCGCCTGATAAGCGGTTGCATTGATTTGCCGGATACCTTCCAGATCATGCATCGCAGTCTCAATCGGAATACACAATGCACGCTCCACTTCCGCCGGACCGGCACCCGGATATTCGATCTCGATTTGCAATTGATTTTGCGGTGCCGGAGGGATGGTATAGCGTTTGGCGATGGTCAATCCCAGGATTCCGCCGGCAATGATGAGCAGCATTAAAAAATTTGCCGCAATCGGATTCCTGGCAAACCAGACAATCAGTTTCATGGCCTTTCCTTCGGTACTACGGACATGCCTTCAACCGGATGCAGCAGGCCGGAAACCATGATCCGCTCACCCGGCGTCAGACCTTCCTTTACAATGACCTGCTCATGCACCTTTCTCAGAACGGTAACGTGACGCAGGCGCACACGGTTGTCCTGATCAACTATCGCAATCCGGTCATCTTGCAATACTGCACCGGCAGGCAACACATACGCATCCTCCAGCCAGCGTCCTTCGATGCTCGCCTCGACATATAAACCCACCGGCAACATCGAAGCCGCACGGTCCCGCTCATTCCCGCGCAACCCAAAAGGGTCGCTGACTTGAGCCACAATCATCACCATACCGGTTTTTTCATCGATGGCACCCTCGCTGCGCACAATCCGGCCTCGCCAGGTTTGTATTTCTCCGCGATAGTTCGCCGACAAAATGACTTCAGCACCTTTGGCTGCAGCGGAACGCGATGGCCAGTCCGGCACATCAACCCAAGACAGCTCCTGCGTGTTGACGGGTAAACGCACTTCCGCCAGATCGCTGCTGTAGATACTGCCCAGCACGTCGCCGGTGTTCAGGTACTGCCCCATCCCGATGGTTTTGGTGCGTACCCGGCCATTGAAGGGTGCGCGTATTTCCGTACGCTGCCGCAGCAATCGGGCGTTTTTCAACTCTTCCTGCTCAGCGGCAAGTTTTGCTTTTTTTTCCTTTAATTGCGGAATTCTCAAATTCAAAGGACTGGGATCGCCTTCGCCCAGTTGCCGCCATTCTTGCCGCGCCTGCTCCGCTTCGGCTTCCTCACGCGTCAATTGATATTGCGCTTCCATGACCCGGGCTTGCGCCTGTGCCACACGCAAATCGTATTCCGCCGGGTCGATGGAAACCAGCAAATCCCCCTTTTTGAAAAAGCCGCCACTGACAAACGCCGGCGCCACATGGGTGATATTGCCCGAGACCCCCGTTATGACCTCGATTTCGGTTTGCGCTCTGACACGCCCTCGCGTTTGTACTGTCATTTGTAACCGTTGCGGTCGTGCCGTGATCGTTTGCACCGCTGGCGGTTCAACAACTTGCAGTTGTTGCTCAGCCTGTGGCGGCATACGGACGATGATCATGGCCGCAACGATGCCCGCCATTATTACGAATAAAGCGATGAATAGTTGTTTACGCGCTTTCATCAACAAACAAAGTTCTGCATATAGGGAAAGATGGTTACATGAGATCGATCAGGCATTGCCACCCAGAGCCAGGTAGAGGTTGATACGGTTGCTCAGCAATTGCCGGGTTACGGAAAGATGCGCCGTCTGTGCATTCAGCATGCTGCGATAGCTGTCCAGCAACGTCAGAATTTCGATGGTACCGTTTCGATACGAGTAAATAGCCAGTTTCTGGCTGGACCCGGTATGTTCAACCGCTTTGCGCAACGCAACTTCCTGCTGCCGTAACCATTCTTCCGCTGCCAGTGCCTGTTCGACCTCGCGAAAGGCATTCAATGCCGTATTTTTGTACTGATTCAGGGCTTCCTCGGCGCGCGCCTGATTGCGGAAAATCTCACCTTGGATGCGCCAACCGGTAAACACCGGTTGCACCAATCCGGCAAGCACATTCCAGGCAGCAGCTCTGGGATCGATCAATTCGGTCAGATCAACACTACGGCTCCCGCCGGTCGCCGTCAGCGTAATCCGCGGCAAGCGCAATTTTTGCGCGCTGACTGTCCGCAAATCGGCTGCTTGCAGACGCTTGAATGCGGCTATCAGATCGGGCCTGCGTTCCAGCAATTCCGACGGCAATCCTGCCGGTATCGCTGCCGGTAGTGATGGCAGCTGGGTGATGCTCCATACCTTATCTTCGGGATAATTACCCAGTAAGATTTCCAATCTTTTGGAAATTTGCTGCACCCGGTTACGCGCCTGTTTCAGTTGCGCCTCGGCATTCGCCAAGTCATTTAAGGCCAAACGCAAATCCAATCCCCGCACCAGACCGCGCTGAAAGCGCCCGCGCACCAGATCGGCGATCACCCCCCGATCTTTGATCGACTGCTCAATGACGTCCGATTGCAATTCGGCTTCGATCAATTCGAAATAACTTTGTGCAACGCGCGCTGCCAGCGACAAGCGGGTTCCCTGAAAATCCGCCTGCACGGCGGTGGCTTCCGTTATAGCCGCCAGATGCGAATCGCGGATTCTTCCCCACAAATCCACTTCCCAGCTGACACCGAATAGTGCTTCGAAAACGTTGTAGCGGGCGGAACCGAAACCAGCATCGCGGATTTGCACTTCCTGATAATCCGCCGAGAAAAAAAGCTGCGGCCAGCGGGGAGACCCGTCAATGCGCGCCTGAGCGGTGGCAGCCTGAATTCTCGCCGCCGCAGCCTTCAACTCGTAGTTATTTTCCAGTGCGCGATCCACCAGTTGTTTTAACGTTGCATCTTGAAATGTTTCCACCCAATTCACTGCGACGGATTGCTCCGCGGCATATTCGCTCCATTGCTGTGGAATGGCAGCACCGGCATCACCAACGCGTCGCTCGGGCAACAGGTTGCAGGCACTTATGGCGAACAGAAGCAAGAGGAAGCAAAACAGATGAAATGGTTTCATAGTGGAACCGGTATAAATCGCATGCGCACTCCCATGTTTTCAGCTGCGATCATTTTCAGGATAAAAAGCTTGCGCCAGGGTTCTCGCCAGATCCCGGCGAACTTGCTCCGCTTCTTCGACGATATTGCCCAGCCGGGCAAAATCATGAACCATACCCGAATAAACGTTGACCTGCGTATCCACACCGCTGGCCTGCAACCGCCCGGCATAAGCCATTCCCTCATCCAGCAAGGGATCATACTCGGCCAAAACAAGGCGGGCTGGCGCCAATTTCGACAAATCCGCAGCTTCCAGCGGCGCAAAGCGCCAATCAGCCCGATCGGCATCCGTGCGCAGATAAAGATTGAACATCCATTGCAGGGTTTTCGCTTCCAGCAAGTATCCGCTGGCAAGGCGGCGATGGGATTCACTATCCTGCCATGCGCTCGTACAGGGATACAGCAGAAGCTGGCAAACCGGCGGTTGCCGGTTCTCGTCCCGAGCCATGATCGTGATCCCGGTTGCCAATGTACCGCCGACACTATCGCCACCGACAGCAATACGGCTCGTGTCAAAACCGTGAGCAAATCCTTGTGCCAGGAGCCAGCGATACGCATCGTGCGCATCGTTTACAGCATAAGGAAAACGATACGCCGGCGCCAACCGGTAAGCGACATGCAAGACATGACAGGGCGTCAATGCAGCCAACGAACGGCACAGCGAATCGTGCGAATCCAAACTGCCCAGGCAATAACCGCCACCATGAAAATATAACAATACCGGTTGCGGATCAGAAGTTTGCGCAAATTCCAGCGGCTTGTACCACCTGGCGCTGATCCGATATCCATCGCGGCTTTCGATGCTGAGTTCTTGCACGCTTGCCACCTGCGGACCCGGAACATCCAGGATGTGCGTGGCCGCTTCGTATTCGCGGCACGCCAGATCCGGCGGCAAATCGTGCATCGCCGGCCTGTCGCCACTGGCCACCGCTTCCGCTGCCAGTTCGAGAAATACCGACAGCTCGTCATTCAGCGGCATGCGATTCCTCCGGTCATCAACCCGATAGCGGAAAAAAACATCATGATCATCGGCTAGAACCGGAATGTCAGAGTACCGATCACCGTACGTAGTGTTCCGAGATAATATCTATTGAAGTTTGTTGTCGCAATGTAGGATTCATTAAAAATATTACTGGCATTGATATTGAACAACATGGGACCTCTTTCATAGCGCAGCGTAGCATCGAACAAGGTAAACGATGGCGTAGTGCTGATATTGCCTTCTTCATTAAATGTGCTGCCAGTGTAACGAACACCTCCTCCCAATCCAAATCCTTTCAACCATTCATAACCCAAAGCACCGAAGGAATAATCGAGCCACCCGGAAGCCATCGTAGTGGGAACCTGTATCGGTGTTTTTCCCTTGAAGTCGGTATCTTTCATATTATCCACATCCAGATAGGTAAAGGTACCGATGGCATTCAGCCCGCGCAGCAATTCACCCCGTCCTTCCAGCTCAACGCCGCGCGATCTGACTTCCCCAATTGCCATAAGATGCGCTCCGCTAGAATCACTCGGGTCTCGCGATAGCGCGTTCGTTTTGGTCAGATCAAAAAACGCTACCGTATAAAGAGACTTTCCTCCCACCGGCTGAAACTTGACACCCGCTTCGAATTGCGAAGCTCGGGAAGGATCAAACGGCCTGCCTTCTTTATCGACGCCGGGTTGCGCCATGAACGATTGCGAATAACTGAAATAAGGCACTATACCGTTCGCAAACAGATAGGATAAACCTGCTCGACCGGTAAATGCGCTATCCTTGTTGCGGGTTGCGGATTCACTCAGTAGATCGCTATCTTTGGTGTTAAGCCTGTCAAAGCGTCCGCTTAAAGTCAAAATCCAGCTATCGTATTTAAGCTGATCCTGGATGTAGAAACCCAATTGATCGATCCGCTGTTTCGCGTTCTGCGATAACAAATCAGGCCTCGGAATCGGTTGCGAATAGACCGGATTGGTAATATCGATGGCGGGCACCACATAGTCGCTGGTATATCCTTCAAAGTAGCGCATGGATGCATTGGTCTGATTCCAGTCGGCCCCTAGCAATAGGGTATGACTGACGGGACCGGTCGCAATCTTTGCTTGCAAATGGGTATCAAGCACGGTTTGACTCAAGCGCTCATTAGTCGCATAGGCTTGACGCTCCATCACAGTCGGCTGTTCAGTGTTGTAGTCCAACGAAAACAGATCCTGGAAAGTACCCTTCTGAAACGCGTGACGGAAATTTTGCCGGACTGTCAGCATTTCATTGAAGTGATGTTCGAGTCGATAGCTGAACGATCCCTGGTTCTGCGCGTAGCGGGAAAACTTCGGATCGCTTTGCAGCACGTTGGTAAACCGGCCATCCGGCGCGGTGATATAAAAGGGTGAAGAACCGCTCCGGTTGTTAAGCACATCACCCATTAAAGTGATGGTCGTCGCAACAGTCGGCCGGAAAGTGATGGATGGCGCGATATAAAACCGCTCATTATGCCCCCGGTCACCGCCGGTATTGGGATATCTGACTTGCAAATCACTGTCGAGCGCGGTGGTCACCAGCCGCATCATGATCGTTCCATCCTTGTTCGCCACCCCCAGATCGGCTGCGAATCTTTTCCGGTCAAAATTACCGTACTGAAATTCCACTTCACGGATCGGCGCAGCAGTCGGCCGCTTGGTTACCCGGTTCACGATACCGCCGGCATCACCACGCCCGAACATCACCGAAGATGGGCCACGCAGAACATCGACCCGCTCCAGGCCATAGGTATCCGTGATAAAACTGTTGAAAAACAAACCCTGTGCCGCATTGCTCAGATCATCGCGGAAATTGGCGGTCGTCAAGGCATTGAATCCCCGCATATACAAATACTCGAACCCGCGTCCGTCGAATCCGAATTGATCAACGGTAACGCCGGGAACATAACGCAAGGCCTCGGTGAAATTTTGCACGCTGCGCATATCCATTTCATTGCGGGTCACCACCGATATCGATTGCGGTATCTCGATGATCGGCGTATCGGTCTTGGTCGCGGTAATGCTGCGTTTAGCGACATACCCTGTCGCCTCCCCGGTATTCTTGGCTTCAATTACCACAGTCGGAAGCGTCGAATCGGCTGTTTTCTTTGCATCCGGTTTGCCGGAATCCTTTTCTTGAGAATCGTCCTTCCGCTCAGATGCTCCGGTTGAATTTTGCACTTCCGTCTGCTTCGTTTGCGCAAAGCCGCTGCTGACGGTCATAGTTAATGCGATGGACAAAACTGCAGAAAATGCCAGATGCTTTGATAGGCCAAGTGATATTGTTATTTTTTTGTACATGACTGGAAACTAGAAATATAAAAAAACTATGAATAAAAAAGTAATCGCTCAGTACACCACTGCTCAGGCGATCAACGATGAAACGGCTCGTGCTGTTACCAGAGGTTTGATCTGATCCAGAGAATCCATCAGGGCTTGAGTGATTTCGCTGGCACGAATCGCAGTAACCGATAGCAAGGTGTCGCTCAGTCCATGACTGGATTCGCAGGCTCCTTGCAAAAAAATAGCCGGTTTGAATTGCGGCGTGGCACTCAGCCGGTAATTACGATCCACCGATAAGGTGTTGAGAAACGGCATTAGCGGTGACAACAATGCTTGGAAATGGTCACGGTGATAGCCGGTCGCGAGTACGACGGCATCGTAGGTTTCAGAGAAATCGCAATCATCGTTCAAATCATGCAATGCAAACTGAATCCCTTGCGGTAATGAGTCAGCCCGCCTCACTTCGTGTCTGCGTAAAAACCGATGCCGCTGCGCGCCTGTTACCTTTTGCTGATAGAGCACGTTGAATATCTGTTCGATCAGCACCAGGTCCGGTGCAGCATAATTGGTGTGCCAGAATTCCCCGAGCAGCCTGCTGCGTTCCTGTTCCGAGCTATTGAAAACAAAATCGGTGAAATCGGCGTTGAAGATTTCATTGACAAAAGGGCTGTCATCGGAAGGTTTAATGGAGCGGGCACGCATGATCAAATCGACTTTTGCGTTATCGAAACGGCCGTGCAAGTCCATGAAAATCTCCGCAGCACTCTGTCCGCCACCCACGACAGCTATTGTTTTGGCATTTGAGAATTCCTTGATTCTTCTCAAATAATCATTGGAATGGAAAACCCGTTTGTCGTCCCTTAGTGCCAGGAAACCGTCGGGAATTCTCGGTTTACCGCCGATACCTACCGCCAGGCTGCGCGTCAACCGTTCATGCATAATGTTATTCCGGTCGCGGGATCTTACGCGCAAGTACACGATTTCATTGCCGACTTTTTCCGGCAAGATCTCGATCACTTCTTCTCCATAAGCGCAACTATCATCGAAATGTGAGGCAGCCCATGCCAAATAATCATTGAACTCGTGCCGGCTGGGGAAAAAAGTCTTCAAATTGATGAAATCCTGCAACCGGTTTTTTTGATGCAGATAATTGATAAAAGTGAAATAACTGGCCGGATTACGCAGCGTGGCCAGATCCTTGAGAAATGAAACCTGCATGTGCGCATTGTCCAGCATCATATTGGCATGCCACGCGAACTCCGGTTGTTTCTCGATAAAAAAGGCATCGATGTCATAGCCGACTTGTTTTTTTTCTTCCAGAGTAATGGCCAGGGCGATATTCGATGGACCAAAACCAATACCAATCAAATCATAAATTTGCATGATGTAACCCTCAGGATAACGATAAGGAATGTGCGGTGACGGTACTGCGCGGCACCCACAATTGTTCGGAAAAGAAACGCTCGCGCAGCAGCATGTGCAGTGCAGCGCGTTTATGCGGAAAGTCGAATTCCTTGAGATTGGTGTAACCGCCATGGGCGAGATTCCGCATCATCTTGAGATTATCGACGCGAGGCTCGATGACAATGCGTTGCGTCCGGCAATCGTCCAGGAATAAATAATGTGAAATCGATGGCAACCAGGCCGTCACGAAAGGTTTGCCACGCATCTGCGGCTCACCAATCAGCACATGCCAACCGCGATCAAAGTCATGCGCATCGTAAAACGGTGCAACACGGTCCTCTTTGGCCCAATAAACCTCGAAGTAACCGAAAGGTTCATCGTCCAGGCACGCAATCAGATTCAGCATGTGAGGATCCGCATCGATTGCTTCGAGATAATGCCGATGTTTTTGCATGTCTCCGGTCTCCTGCCAAAAAGCAGCGACCACAGGATCATTCATCCAGCGGTTGAAGCGTTGCAGGTCGGTATCGATTGCCACGCAGCGGAAATTCAGCGTGCGTCCGAGCCATGGAATATAGCGCCGGTAGACCCGACCGGAAGGCTTGGGCGAGCGCAGCGGATGGCGCCGTCCTTGACTGAATCCATAGCGGATGGGATAAGGTTCGCCGCTGCCGCGTTGATGCCATAGCCTGGACTGCTGCCAGAATGTCTCAGCATAAGCTGTCACCCGATTGCCATCGGTAGTCAGCACTCCTGTCGCAAACAATCCGGGAAATTGCAATTGCGCAACGGACAATATCACTTTCTTTTGCGCCGGATAGTAAGTCAGCGCGGCTTCGATAACCGCCAACAGTTCCGTTGCGGACGGTTGTTTGCCGATTGCATCGATTAACCCCAATTCCAGCTGTCCATCGGTATTTCGCAGAGACCAAATCGACGGTTGTCCATTGTCACGATGCCCAACGTATAACCTTTGATCATCAAGCTTGATGACACAGCAAGCCTGATCGGGGTACGACAGCAGATTCACTTGATCAACCATTCGCTCGTCGATCAAGGTCGCGGATGAATCACTCAGCAGATTCGATTTCATTTATCTTCAACACAATTTAATTTTAGCGATATACTCTCTAAACATTGAAGACGAATGAGAATTATTTTTATTTATAAATAACTGTTGCTCCTGATAATGTGCAACCTAATTAATTAAGATTAAGCAAATAATTATTAAGGTTTTTATTTTCTGAAAAGCAGTTGAAATGACTTACTCGATTCATATTGTTGCGACACAATCCGGCAATAGCCCTGTAAATAATTCTTATTGCCATTCGTCTCAAAAGTTGTATCAAAATGAACCAGGTGGAGCATGCTGAAATTTCTTGTTAAACAATCAAAACCTTTGTTGCTTGGCGCATCGCTTGCCAGCATCCTGCACGGCATCGGCAGTGTAATGTTATTGGCGCAGATCAATTCTGCGCTGACCTCGGAAAATACCGAGCATGAACGGATGGCGTGGCTTTTTGCCGTTACTGCGCTCGGTGTAATGTTCACTTATGTCATCGCAGCCATTCTTTTCGAACGGCTCGGTCAACAGGCGCACGCCGAGTTGCGCAGCTTCATAGCAAAACGAGTGATTACCGCCGATTACCGGCAATTGGAAGTTTTGGGTGCAGCCCGGGTGCAATCCGCTCTATCCGATCACTGCAGCCGGGTTGCCGAATTTTTCGTCAGCTTTCCGGTCATTCTGACCAATGCCGTGGTCGTGATCGGTTGCCTGGCTTATATGGCCTTTCTATCCTGGCACGTGTTCTTCCTGGCGGTTCTCATCGTCGGCCTGGGCTGCGTCGGCTATCATCTCGCCCATTTGCGCGCAATCCGGCACCTCGATGCGGCGGCACAGGAACAGGACCAATTGTTCGGTTACTTCCGCTCCTTGACGGATGGCGCCAAAGAATTGCGCCTTAATCACGACAAGCGGATTGTCTTTTTTGACGATGTATTGCGGCGCTCGATCGAGAAAGTACGCAAGGAGCGCACCTTCGGCATGTCGGTTTTTGTCGCATCCGCAGGATGGGGTAACTTTCTGATCTATGCCTTCATCGGCCTGGTGCTGTTCGTTCTGGTCGGCGATGTACCTGACCGCACCTTGATCATGACCGGCTACGCGCTGATTTTCGTTTACATGGTGGGACCACTGGAAGCGTTGCTGCTGAATATTCCACGCGCCAACCTGGCGCAGGTTTCCGCGGATAGGATCGAGGAAATTACGCAAGCCATGGCTTCCACGGAACAACCGGTAACCGGGACGACGGTGCCGCCGTTGCAATCGATCGTGCTCAAAGGAGTGTTGCATCGCTACTATCACGAACAAAAGGATGAAATGTTCACGCTCGGTCCGGTCGATTTATCGTTTCATCCCGGTGAAATCACTTTTCTGGTGGGCGGCAATGGCAGCGGTAAAACCACTCTGGCAAAGCTGCTCGTCGGCTTGTATCCACCCGAGGCGGGCACGATTACGCTGAATCAGATCCCGATTACTGACCTCAATCGCGATTATTACCGTCAATGCTTCACCGCCATTTTCTCCGACTTTCACCTCTTTGACCGGATTCTGGAAACCGGATTAAACACAGAACTGGATCACAACGGAAACCAATTGCTTGCCAAGCTGCACCTGCAAAACAAGGTCAAGGTACGGCACGGCGCTTTTACCACGCTATCGTTATCGCAAGGTCAGCGTAAACGGCTGGCCCTGGTGATAGCTTATCTCGAGAAGCGCCCGTTTCTGGTATTTGACGAATGGGCTGCCGATCAGGATCCCTTGTTCAAGGACATCTTTTATCACGAGCTGCTGCCGGAATTGCGCGCAATGGGTAAAGCCGTGCTGGTGATTTCGCACGATGATCGTTATTTTCATCTGGCTGATCGCTTGCTGCGTATGGAAAATGGCCGCTTGACGGTGGATCAGAGTCATAGCCGTTCAAGCAAATCCGAACCGGCTTCAACCCTGCAGTTTGCACTCAATAGCAGCACCTGACATTATGAAAAAGCCTCTCGCAACGGAATTGCTTGATCAGCCTCAGCACTCCATAAGAAACATCACAAAAACAAGAATAACGCGTCACATTCTGACTTCACTTCACCGCTGGGCAGGTCTCTCGCTGGCGGTCTTCCTGTTTATTGCCGGGTTTACCGGCGCCGTCATTTCATGGGATCACGAGCTGGATGAATGGTTGAATCCGCAACTGTTTGAACGACAGAGCCAAGGTGAAACGTTGCCTCCGCTCATGCTGGCCGATCATCTGGAAAAAGCCGATGCCCGCATCCTGATCACCTGGTTGCCGCTTTCCATCGAACCGGATCAGAATCTCGGATTGGCTGTTATCGGCCGCCCGGATCCGCAAACTGGAAAAGCGATCGATATCGGGGTAAATCAAATCGCGCTTGATCCGGTTACTGCGGACATCCGCGGATCTCGTATGTGGGGCGATATTGCGCTGACACGGGAAAATTTCGTGCCGTTTCTGTACAAGCTGCATTACAGCATGCACCTTCCGGATTTTTTCGATATCGAATTCGGCATCCTGTTCATGGGCATACTGGCCATTGTCTGGACCATCGATTGTTTTGTGGCCTTACTGTTGTCTTTCCCCAATTGGCAAGCCTGGCGCAAATCGTTTTCTTTCCGTTGGCATCAGGGCGGATACAAACTGAATTTCGATTTGCACCGCTCCGGCGGCGTTTGGTTATGGGGTCTGTTGCTGATTTTGGCTGTCACAGCGGTATCGATGAATCTGAATCAAGAAGTGATGCGTCCCGTCGTTTCGGTATTTTCCACACTCAGCCCCGATCCTTTTGCAGCGCGATCACCCAATCCGCATGACGAACCGATCGAACCCGGTATAAACCGGCATGAAATCGTCAAGCTGGCACAGGCTGAAGCGCGCCGGTTAGGCTGGGATATACCGCTGGGCGGGATGTTTTATGATCCGGAATATAGCATTTACGGTGTAACGTTTCATGAGCCCGGCAAAGATCATGCAGATCGCGGACTCGGCAATCCCTGGTTATATTTCGATGGCCAGGACGGGCGCTTTCTGGGCGATAAAATTCCCGGCAGCGGCAGTGCCGGGGATATTTTCCTGGATGCGCAGTTTCCTTTGCATTCCGGCAGAATTCTAGGATTACCGGGGCGCATTATGGTTTCGCTGTTGGGTTTACTGGTTGCAATCCTGTCGGTTACCGGTGTGATCATCTGGTACCGCAAACGCAAGGCACGGTCGATAGCCTACTATTATCAATAAAGCACCCCACTGCAAGGGGCGAGGAATTAAACCCGAAATGGTTAAAGCCGATGTCGCTTGATTGCTAAAAAGTCTCCCTTGTAAGACATTGAGTTTTTTAATCATCTATAGATGAGATTCTGGCGGTATTGCAATGATTCATTGAATCCAAATAGGTTTTTCCAAGATCGATCCGATTGCATCATGTGTTCCGATAAAATTCGCTCTTGCCATACAATCCCCATTGTATAATAATGATTCTCATTTCAGAAAACCCGATAATAATTAGAAAGGATATCAACTTATGAAAAACCATATGAAACTGATTCTAATCGGAATGGCAATAATAATGTTCGCTTCAGTATCACACGCTGAGCTACCAGAAATTCCAAAGCTTTATATCACTACAAACGGTCCGCAAGTCAATTTGTATTGGGACGAAGTCTCGGGAGCCAACAATTACACTTTGATCGCTTCCAACTCAAATGATGGATCACTCTTTGGTCAATTTGATCTGGGTACTAATACACAGGTGAATACGATTTTACCGCCTGGCTCCGGTTTTTTTGTTTCAATCCGCGCAGGAAATACTGAAGGGAATAGCGGCTTTTCTCTACCGCGCTTGCTGTTGGTACCGTCTGTTCCTACTGAAATACCCTCAGTACAGCAAGTGATTCAAAATTATGCGCGTAATGTGATATTTAATACCTATATCGATTTGGCCGAGCAAACTAAATTATTACGGGCCGCGATCCTTGAGCTGCAACTCGAAACGACGGCTAAAAATCTCCACCAGGCTCAGAATGCGTGGCGCAATGCACGCCGCCCGTGGGAACAATCAGAAGCATTTTTATTTGGTCCCGCCGAGACTCTAGATCTGGATCCTGCTTTGGACAGCTGGCCTATCAACGCGACTGACATACAGAATATCATCGATAGCACTACCCCATTGACGACAGAAACAGTTAGTGCCTTTGAGCCCACGCTCAAAGGCTTTCATGTCATCGAATATTTGCTATTTGGCAGCAAAAATAATAAAGCCGCTTCGGAATTAACTGCGCGAGAAATGGCGTATTTGATTTCAGCTGCTACTGCGCTGTCTAATGATGCGCAAATGTTAGCCGATGCATGGAATCCAAATGCCGGCAATTTCCTTGCGGAATTTTCTAAGGCTGGCGCAGGCAGCGCGACGTATCCGAGCCTGGCTTCCGCTGTACAGGAAATGCTCGAAGGAATGATTGGTATTGCTGACGAAGTAGGCACCGGCAAGCTTAGCAGGCCGCTTGCTGGACGCGATCCCAGTTTGACTGAATCTCAATTCAGTGCTAATTCAATAACCGATTTTATAAATAATATCAGAAGTATAAGAAATGTTTATACCGGAACTTATTTGTTATCCGAGGGACCTGGTTTGAACGCTTTGGTCAAATCGATCAACCCGGCATTAGACGAAGCCATAAACAATCAAATTGAAAAAACCATTGCTGCCATTTACGCCATACCCCAACCGTTTACCGAATCCATTATTAGCAATGCCGATTCAGTACAAACAGCCATTAACGAGGCGAAGAACCTGGTAGCATTATTGATCGACCAATTGTTGCCTTTAGCTCGCTCAGTTCGCTGAGATAATGCTTTTTTACGAGATCGAGCAAACCGATTCATCTTTGTTTTACAGATTATGAAATACCGTATTTTATTTATTGCTGCCGCATTTGCGCTTTGCTCATACGTACAAGCCGCTCCTCCTGCGGCACCTGTTGCTGCCTTTTCTGTAGAAGGTAATCGCGCCACTGTCAGTTGGTTGCCGATCGATAGTTCGAGCAAATACAAATTATATTGGTTGCCCTATCCATTACCCAAACCGATTGAAACCATTAACAGTATCGATCTTGGAACCGAAACCAAGGCATCTGCAGTACTGGATGACGGAACCATGTTTTATGTCGCCGTTACTGCTTATAACTCCGATGGGGAAAGCGCTTTTTCGAACATCGAAGTGATTGCAATCAAAAATGAGTTTTCGGGCGGTGATACGACTATCTCTGTCGTGAGCAGCTCCGCCTTTGGCAATCCGGCACCAAATCTCAGCCCTGAAGGCTTGGTGCGTCATTTAATCGGCGATTCCGAGTTCGAGCAAAGCTTTGTCACGGCTCCTGCATCATTTAACAGCGGATTGGGACCGGCATTCAACAACAATAGTTGTATCGCTTGTCACCCTAAAGACGGCCGAGGGCGGCCTCCTGAGGAAGGCGGAATATCTAATACATTTTTTCTTCGTCTCAGCATTCCAGGCGCTGATTCAAAAACTGGAAGCCCATTAGCCATACCTGGCTTTGGTACTCAGCTCCTTGATAAAGCGGTATTTGGCGTTCAACCAGAAGCCACCGTTAAAACGGGTTATATCGAAATTGACGGGAAGTTTGGCGACAATACACCGTATCAATTACGTAAACCGGCTTTTACTATCGATAAGCCTTACATGGACTTACCCGCCAAGTATTTAATATCGCCTCGCGTCGCGCCCCCTGTATTCGGCCGTGGCCTGCTTGAAGCCATTACTGATGACACTCTACTCGGTTGGACCGATGAAGATGATTTGAATGGCGATGGCATATCGGGCCGTGTTAATCGCGTTTGGGATGCAGTGAGCGAAACAACTGTAATCGGCCGATTCGGACTCAAAGCCAACAGCCCTTCGACATTGGTACAAACGGCTGGCGCGTACCATGGCGATATGGGCATTACCAATGAATTGTTTCCCGTGGAAAGTACGGCCGGACAACCTCAGTATGACGGCTTGAGTGACGACCCTGAACTGAAACCCGGCATCCTGGATGATGTTACATTTTATATCCAGACCTTGGCAGTGCCTTCGCGCCGTAATATTGATGACCCAAAAGTAAAACAAGGTCAGATCGTATTTGACCGGGCCGGGTGTGCTGCTTGCCACATTCCCACAGTAACTACCGGCGTTCTTGGCGGTGTGCCGGAAGTATCCCGGCAAGTCATCCACCCCTATACTGATTTGTTACTCCACGACATGGGCGAAGGGCTTGCCGATGGCCGGCCGGATTTTCTTGCTGATGGTCAGGAATGGAGAACCCCTCCACTGTGGGGAATCGGCTATACCAAAGTTGTGAATGGCCATACTTTTCTTCTGCACGATGGGCGTGCACGGGACTTGACAGAGGCTATTTTGTGGCATGGCGGTGAAGCCGAGTCTGCCAAGGAATACTTTCGCATGCTACCTTCTACCGATCGAGAAGCGCTGATTAAATTTCTTGAATCATTGTGATGTTAACGCCAGCCTGAATCTGATTCGAAACAAAACTGCATTTCGCTAACCGATGGCGAAATGGATTGGGTAAAGCCGCCGGGCAGCGGTTTTTTGATCGCAGCGATTGTCGGCTTGACCCTGAATCCCGATGCATGATTCCCTCTTGTCCTTTTCGTACTGTCGCTCCTGACTTGCCGTGAACTTCACGGACTGGATTGAATAAGACTAGCACTTAACAGACTGCTCGGTTTTGTGAGATCACTGCTCATCAAAATATCACCAATTCCCTGCAACAATAAGTCGGTGCGGACGATCTCGAAATGACCAGCCTCAATCTCAATCGAATGAACCTCAGCGGGGACGATCTGCTGCCCGAGTGCCGCCCGATGGCTGGATTCGCGATCCGATGCCCACCAGCACACGGGATTTGCACTCAGCGCCCCTAGCTTTCCTGTCTGCATCGACAGCATTTTCAAACGCCGCGCCACTACAAAAACTTGCGCCAGCTCATCCGCTCCCATGGCGGCATAGCCGGGAGCTTTACATGCACCTGCCGGGCTTGCAAAAAGAGTCTCGAGTATTGCGGTTATCGCTTGCACAGTTTCCTGCGCCTCCGGTGCATGGGGTGACACAGCCGGCAATACACCATCGAGAGTTGCACCGGGAGCGACAACGGCCACAAAATCCGCGAGATCCTGCCGCCAGTCATCCGCTTGCGGCGATTCCACATTAGGGACATACGGATCGATCAATCCCAGAAAAGCCACGGATTGGCCATCAGCCTCGAATAATTCCGCCATCAGTGCCGCCAAAGTCCCCCCCAACGACCAACCGGCAAGATGTACCGGTCCTTCCGGCTGAACGGTGCGGATCATGGTGCAATAATCTTGCGCCATTTGTCGCAGCGAAACATCCAGATGCGCCGGATCGGCGAGCATGCGGCAAGGCAGACCATACACCGTGCGCGCTCCTTGCAAATGCCGTGCCAGCGGCTGATAGTCGAACACCGTTCCCAATCCGGCATGAATACAGAACAAAGGTTGCCGCCCGCTATCAGCAACCGGCTGATTCAGCATCAGCAAACCGCTCGCAACCTGACTATCCAATCCCAGCAGGTTCGCGATGGTCGGCTTCTGTATCAGGTCGCGCAACTTGAAACTGAGATTCAGATGCTTCAGATTCCGGATACGGGCAATGACCTTGAGGCTGGATAACGAATCGCCCCCCAACGCGAAGAAATTGTCCGTTTCGCCAACTCGCTCCACACCCAGCACTTCCTGCCATATCTCTGCCAGCGCCCGTGCTTGCGGAGTCGATGGCGCGCGATAACTATCGCCGGCCGCTTCCGGCTCTGGCAGCCGCTTGCGATCCAGCTTGCCGCTCAGCAGCCGGGGCAATTCGCTCACGGCAATCCAATGTGACGGTACCATGTATTCCGGTAGCTGTTGCGCCAGTACTTGTTTCAATCGGGTCAGCACTGCCTGTTCCATCGATTCGTTCATTGGCAGGATGTAAGCCGCCAGTTGCGCACCGCTTGCACCCGCATGCACAACCACAGCCACATCGGCCACACCATCCGCCGCACGGATGCGCGCTTCGATTTCGCCCAGTTCGATCCTGAATCCGCGTATCTTCACCTGATCGTCGACACGGCCGACGTACTCGATGTTGCCATCATCCAACCAGCGCACCAAATCGCCGGTACGATACAAACGCCCTCCCGCAGGATCGAACGGATCGGCAACAAACCGTTCCGCGGTCAGCCCTGCGCGTCCCAGATAACCTCTGGCCAAGCCATACCCGCCAATGTACAACTCGCCCACAATGCCAAACGGCACCGGCTGCAAATCGGTATCCAGAACATAGACCGTGCGCTCCCCGACCGGGCGGCCGATCGGTGCATAAGCGCAATCAAAACTTCGAGCGGCATCGGTTTTCCAGATCAGCGGCGTCACCACGGTTTCGGTCGGTCCATAACCGTTGATCAGTCTGTCCGGTTGTAACGTTTGCCGGATCAGATCATAGGAAGTCTTTGGCATCGCTTCGCCGCCGAAAACATACAATTCCACCGGCGGCGGATCGGTCCGAGACGATGCCCATTCGGCGATCTGGCCCAGATACGCAGGCGGAAAGGCGGCATTGGTGATTCCGTAGTGATGCAAGGCATCGTAGGTTTGCTCCGCCGTCCATAATTCCTGATCACGCACCGCCAGTCCGGCGCCGACCGTCAACGCAGTCAACCAGCGCTCATGCGCACCGTCGAAGGAAAACGACATGAACAGCAACTCGCAAGAATTAGAATGCATCTCATAAATCTGCGCAGTTGCCTGGCAATGCATCGACAACGGACCGTGAGTAACGCCGACACCTTTGGGAAGGCCGGTCGATCCGGAAGTGTAGATGACATACGCCAATTGCTGTTGATGCACGGCGATTGCCGGATTTGCCGCTTGTTCGAGCTCCCGGCCAATGCCGTCCAGCACAAGTTGCGGCACGTCACTGTCAAACGCATGCCGGGCCAGTACCGCCTGTTGCGTGATCAATAGCGATAGCCCGCTGTCCTTGATCATGAACTGCAACCGTTCAGTCGGATAATCGATATCCAGCGGCACATAAGCGGCACCCGTTTTTAAAATGGCCAGGAATGTCACGATGACGTTGAGCGACCGCTCCATGGCGACGCCGATACGGATTTCTGGCGCAGCACCGAGCTGCATCAGTTTGTGCACCAGACCATTGGCCCGCGAATTCAATTCGGCATACGACATCTCCTGCTCACCCATCAACAATGCAATCGCATCGGGTTGAACCGCCGCATTGTGTTCGATCAGATGGTGCACCGGCTGGTATGCATCATGCTTACCCGCATCCCAGTCACTGCGCAGCAGCCAAAGCCGTTCCAGTTCTTGCTTGTCCAGCCAGCCCAGCTCACCCACGGCACGCTGCGGATGCGCCATCATTTCCCGCATCAGGCTTTCCATTTGAGCGCGCAAATCGGTTACAAACGCAGCGCTAAAATCGCCGCAGCTATAGGCATATTCGATTTCCAGCGTCGCGCCGATTACCACTTGTAAATCCATCGCATAACCGGTCAATCCCTTGCCGGCGATTTCACCGAAACGCAATCCGTAATGCTCGTCGCTGCGTAACGCGGCGTTAATGGGGAAATTTTCAAACACCACGATACTGTCAAACAAAGGCTGGCCGGAAAGCCCGGCCCAGCGCTGCACATCCGCAAGCGATGCATATTCGTAATCGCGCAAACGCGCATTGGTTCGCTGCAACCCGGTCAAATACGATGCCACGGTTTGCTCGCTGCACCGCGCCACCGGAACCGCAATGGTATTGATAAATAATCCGAGTATCCGGTCCGCATCGGGTAAAGCGGGCGGACGTCCCGCCACGGTTGCGCCGAACACCACGGTTTGTTTACCCGTATAGCGTTGCAGCAACAGCGCCCACGCCGCTTGCACCAACGTATTCAGCGTAATGTGCAATTGTTGCGCGAATGCTTGCATCTGACGGGTTTCTTCGACACCGAGCCGCGTATACAGCTGGGCATAACCGGAGCGGTTTCCGGCTTGCGCACGGTTGCCGACCGATTGCGCCAATAACGTCGGCCCGTCGGTTTCACGCAGCTCGCTTTGCCAGAATTGCTGGGTGGCTTGTTTATCCTGCCGCGCCAGCCAATCCACATAAACCCGGTAATCAGGTCCCGGCTGCGGCAGCATTTCGCCGTTATAGCACTGCAGCCAGTCGCCGATCAGCAGCGAATCGCCCCAGCCGTCGAGCAATATGTGGTGTTTGGTCCAGATCAACTGATGGCGATTCTCGCCGGTGCGGATCAAGCTCAAGCTGATCGGCGGTTCGACGAAGTTGAATTCGTGCCGTAACGCTTCATCCGCGTATGCGACGATGCGCTGTTCCACGCCCTCCTGGCCGCGCCAATCGAGCTGAATCACCGGTATGTCGGCTTGTTTGAATACCACTTGCAACGGACGGGGCAGCTCCGATCGCCACAGGAAGCCGGTGCGCAGTACCGGATGGCGGATCACCATTTGCCGCCAGGCGGCCGCCAGGCGGTCGGCGTCCAATCCCTCCACCGCGACGCTGATCTGATTCACATATAACCCGGTGCCCGGCGCTTCCAGGGTATGGAACAGCATACCTTCCTGCGTCGGTGACAACGGAAAAATATCCTCGATATCCTGTTCGCCGAACGGCAACGCAGCGATGATCGCAGCGTCCAAATAATCCGCCAATCCGGATGCTGTGGATGGCGGTGCTTCACTGGTGGTCTCCGGCGCGATACCGGCTACCTGCGCCAGTTCGGCCACCGTTTGCCGTTCGAACAATTGGCGTGGCGTAATATGCCAGCCCGCCCGCCGTGCCGCGGTAACGATTTGCAAGCTGAGAATCGAATCCCCGCCCAGCTCGAAAAAATTATCCCGCCTGCCAATCCGGCTCAGCCCCAGCACATCGGCCCAAATCGCCGCCAGCGCCTGCTCGGTATCGCCTTGCGGCGCTTCGTAATTGGCCGCATCGGCAAATTCAGGCTCCGGCAGCCGCTTGCGGTCGATTTTGCCGTTGGCGTTCAACGGTAAGCTTGGCATGATCACGATCGCCGCCGGAATCATGTAATCCGGCAGTACATCCGCCAGCGCATCCCGCAACGCCGCAATCGTCAGCGCGCAATCCGGCTGCAACGAAATATACGCGGCCAGCCGCGCGCCCGCGGGGCCTTGTTTGACAGTCACTACCGCCTCCCGGATCTCGGGATGCAGCAACAATTGCGTTTCGATTTCACCCAGTTCGATACGGAAACCGCGAATTTTGACCTGATGATCAAGCCGCCCAAGGTACTCGATGTGCCCATCGGCGCGCCAGCGCGCCAGATCGCCGGTGCGGTACAGCCGCCCGCCGTTATTGGCGAAGGGATCGGCGATAAAACGCTCCGCCGTCAATCCCGCTTTGTTCAAATAACCGCGCGCCAACAACTCGCCGCCGATGCACAGTTCTCCCGGCACCCCCGGCAGTACCGGCGCCAAATTCGCATCCAGCAAATAGATACACCGTGCCGGCAACGGCTTGCCGATACTGACTTGCAGCGGTGCCGGATCGCCACTCGCATCATTCACGGTGCAATCAGCAACCGTAGCCGTTACCACGGCTTCCGTCGGACCATAGGTATTGAGCAGTTTAATGCCTTGCATGCCCGCAGCGCGCCAGGCTTTCAATCCTTCCGGCGGCATCGCTTCGCCGCCGGCATGCACTTGCCGCAACACGCCGTAATCGCGCCGACCTGCCTTGGCGAAATCCTGCACCAGCAAAAACCAATAAGCGGTGGTCAGATCGGCGACGGTAATCCGCTGGGCGATCAACTCGCGATAGAATGTTTCACTGTCCCACAAGGCAGTTCCGCGCAACACCATTGCTGCACCTGCGCACAGCGGTGGAAAAAACTGCTCGATAAAGCCGTCAAAATTGATGGTGGAAAATTGCAGCATCCGGTCTGTGCTGCGCAAACCGAAGAAATCGATCGAAACGTAAGCATGCTCGGCCAGCGCATCGTGGGCGATAGCGACGCCTTTAGGTTTTCCGGTGGATCCGGAAGTATAGATGATATAAGCAAGGTGTCCGCCGTGCAGCCGGACTGACGGATTGTGATCCGGCCAGCCGGTTGAATCAAACGCATCCAATTCCAGCACATTACCGGATACCGGACAAGGAATCTGCTCGCGCAATGACCGATGTGTCAACAGCAACTCAATCGCGCTGTCGGCCACCATGTGTTGCAAGCGGTCGCGCGGATAATCCGGATCCAGCGGCACGTAAGCGCCACCGGCCTTCAATGTTGCCAGCACGCCGATCACCATATCGATGGAGCGCTCCAGCGCGATTCCCACCCGGCTTTCCGCTTGCATGCCGAGCGCGATCAAACGGTGCGCCAGCCGGTTCGCGCGCCGGTTCAGCTCAGCGTAACCGAGCACCGTATCGCCACAAATCAGCGCTACAGCGTCCGGCTGTTCCGCAGCACGCCGCTCGATCAAGCGGTGCACCGGCTCATTTTGCCGGTAGCGCTGCGGATTGATTCCCCAATCGAACAGTTGCTTCCGTGCGGCGGCGTCCACGATCGAGATATCGCCCAGACAGCTTGCCCCGGAACGGCTTATTTCTTCCAGCAGCCGCTCAACCTGCGTTGCGATGGCGGCAATGGTTTCGGCCGCAAATGACTCACCCTGATAGCCGTAATGCAGGCTCAACCCATCCTGTTCAACCACCGAAATCGTCAACGGATAGTTGGTGGTTTCGTGGCTTGCGACATTCGAAAAAGCAAGTCCGCCAGGCGCATGCTGCTTGAGCGCCGCATCAACCGGATAATTCTCGAATACCAGAATGCTGTCGAACAATCCTTGCCGGGTTTGCCCCGCCCAGCGTTGAATATCATACAGCGGCGTTTGTTCGTGCTCGCGCGTCGCCAGGTTTTGCGCCTGAATCTCCCGCAACCAAGCGCCGACGGCAACTTCCGGTTTAAGCGCAATGCGTACCGGCAATGTATTGATGAACAATCCGAGTATTTGCTCCGCACCCGGCAGATCCGCCGGGCGTCCCGCGACAGTGACGCCGAAAATCACGTTCTGCTGCCCGGTATAATGGCCGAGCAGCAGTGCCCACGCCGCCTGAACCAGGGTGCTGACGGTAACGCGCTGCTGTTTGCAGAAGCGCTTGCAAGCGTCAAAAACCGCCGGTTCGAGCGCGCGTATCGCAATCCGGTAACCGTCGCCGGACACCGGTGCCGCGACCGACTCGGCCAATCGGGCCGGATCATCCACGGTCTGCAGCCATTGCTGCCAGTAGCTTTGCGACATTGCGGCATCGCACCGCTGCAACCAGGCGATGAAGTCGCGGTAGCGCACCTGCGGCGTTGCAGAGCGCTCGCCGCCATACTGGCGCAGCACTTCGCTCAATAGCTGCGAAGTGCTCCAGCCGTCCAATATCAGGTGGTGTAATGTGATGATTACATGGTAGCGATGCTCGTCGATGCGCACTACCGCAATCCGGATCAGCGGCGGTTGCGGCAAATCGAAACCTTCGGCATGCTCCGATTGCGCCAACGCATCCAGCGCCTGTTCCCTGTCATGCTGCGAGGTAAAACTCTTGCGGCGCCAGTCGTATTCGGCAAACGGCAAGGCCGCAGTTTTTGCCACCCACTGCAGCGGTACTCGCCCTTCCGGCAGAAAACCGGTGCGCAAAATCGAATGCCGGTCTATCACGGTTTGCCAGGCAATTCTGAATCGCGCGACCGAGAGCTGCGCGATATCCGCGCGCAACTGATTCACATAGGCACGGCTATCGGTTTGAAAAACGCTGTGAAACAAAATACCGGTTTGCATCGGCGACAGCGGATACAAATCCTCAATCCGCCCGGCTGCAACCGGCAAGCCATCCAGTTCGTCCTGGGAAATACGCGTCAGCGGAAAATCGGAAGGTGTGACAGCACTGACTCCGCTGGTGCAATGCGCGATGATCGCACCGAGTTCCGTCAGCAGACGCTGACCCAATGCGGTCATCGCGGCATGCGTATAGCGCGCCGAACTGAAGTTGATATCGATGCACAGCTCGCCACGGGCAACATGACAGTTGATGGCCAGTTCATGGGTCTGCGGCATGCCCGGATCGATCAGATCGCCGACCGGTTCATCGGCGAGTTGCCACAGCGAATCCGCCGTGAAACTGGCATCCAGTTGTCCGAGATAATTGAATACCACCTGCGCTTGCGGCAGCGCAGCGATGACCTGCCGTTGCTGCACCGAACCATGATGCTTGAACAGACCGTATCCCATCCCTTTATTCGGTATGTGCCGCAGCTGTTCCTTGATTTGCCTGATGCGCTGCGGCAAGTCACCGCCAGCATCCAGCATCACCGGAAATACCGTCGTATGCCAGCCGACCGAGCGCGACAAATCGATATCCGGAAAAAGATCCTCACGTCCGTGGCCTTCCAAGTCAATGACCATGTTCTGCTGTCCGCAGCCGTGGCATAACGCCCCAGCCAACGCGGTCAGCAGCAAGTCGTTGACCTGGGTACGGTAAGCGGACGGCGCATCCTTCAGTAATGCGCGGGTTTGCGGTTGATCCAGCGTTACCGTGATGCTGGTGCGATTCGCTGCATCGTTGGCGCCCTGCGGAAAATCACACGGCGGTGCAACCGGTATGCCTTTCAGGCTTTGCCAATAATCAAACTCGCTGTCATGTTGCAGCGGATACTGCATCAAGCGCCGCGACCACACGGCATAATCGGTGGTCACCCCGGGCAGATCGATATCCTGCTGTTGTGCAGCCTGACGGTAAGCGATTTCGAGATCTTCCACCACGATGCGCCAGGACACGCCATCGATCACGGCGTGGTGAATCACCAGCAATAAACGCTGCGTATCATCGATCCAATCGATCAGCACCGCGCGCAGCAGTAATCCTTGCTGCACGTTCAGGCTGCGCTGGGCGGCGTTGCAGATGGCCAGAAACTGCGCTTCATCCGCCGCTTGCCGGACCCACAGGTAATCCTGTTGAGGCGCAGTGCTGGCCGTCTGTTGCCACAAGCCGTGGACATCTTCATCGAAACGGAAGTGTAGCGCACGATGATGCCGCACCAAAGCAGCTATGGCCTGCCGTAACCGATCGGCTCGCAATCTTTCCCGGCATTTCAGCAGCACCGCCTGATTCCAGTGAGAGCGCACCGGTATCGATTGTGCGAAAAAATCCTGTTGCACCGGCAACAGCGGAATCGGCGTCAAATCATCGATCCGGTTGAAGTGCAAAGCGCCCGGATCGCTCATCTCCACAGACACAGCTTTCTGTGCCAGGGCTGACACGGTCTGACATTCGAACAGTTGCCGCGGCGTGATTTTCCATCCGGCACGGCGGGTTTTGGTGACAATCTGCAAACTCAGGATCGAGTCTCCGCCTACTTCAAAAAAATTGTCATGACGGCCGACACGGGGAAGATCCAGCACCTGCGCCCAGATATCGGCCAAAATGGTTTCAATTCCGGCTTGCGGCGCCGCGTATTCCTTGTCGTGCGCAAATTCCGGTTGCGGCAGGCGATCGCGATCGACCTTGCCGTTGGCATTCAGCGGCAAGCTTTGCAGAATCATGATCGCGGACGGCAGCATATAATCCGGCAATACGCGCGCCAATGCGTCGCGCAATGATCCGCTGTCTTCTACCTGGTTTTCATGCAGCACGGCATAAGCGATCAACCTGGCGCCATGCGGACCCTCCTTGATTGCCGCAACGGCTTCCCGCACCGCCGGTTGCCGCAACAGTTGTGCTTCGATTTCACCAAGTTCGATGCGAAAGCCGCGAATCTTGACTTGATGATCCAATCGCCCCAAGTATTCTATTTGACCATCCAACCGCCAGCGCGCCAGATCACCGGTGCGATACAACCGCTCGCCCTGCTGACCGAACGGATCGGCGACAAAGCGCTCGGCGGTCAGACCGGGCCGGTTCAGATAACCACGCGCCAATCCGGTGCCACCTAGATACAATTCGCCCGGCACACCGACCGGAACCGGATTCATCTCGGCATCGACGATATAGGCGGTACGATCGCCCACCGGCGAACCGATCGGCAAATAACTCGAATCGAACCGGGTATCCGGATAAGCTTTGAAAATGAGTGGCGTGATGACGGTTTCGGTCGGACCGTAACCGTTGATGATGCGCGGCGGTTGCAAGGTTTGCTGCACAAACTCGAAAGCGCTGCGGCTCATAGCCTCACCCCCCGCCGTATACGAACGGATCGGCAAGTTGCGTCCGGCGCTGCCGGTAAACTCGGCCAGCTGCTGCAAGTAACCCGGGGTAAAACAGGCAATGGTGATACCGTGTTTGACGATCTCGCCGGCGGTCCGGTCGGCGGCCCACAATTCATTATCTCGCGGCATCAAAGCCGCACCAAAAACCAGAGGCACCAGCCAGCGTTCGTGCGCACCGTCAAAATTGATCGACGCGAATTGCAACTCCCGGTCTGCCGGCGTCATGCCGTACAGTTCACCGATCGACTGCACGTGCATCGCCAGCGGTCCGTGCGCCACCGCCACACCCTTAGGCTTACCGGTGGACCCGGAAGTATAGATGATATAAGCCAGATGTTCCGGATGCAGTGCCACATCCGGGTTATCGTCCGGACAAGCGGCAAAGGTTTCGGTATCCAGTTCCAGCACCGGGCAGTGTTCCGGGCAAGGTATCCTTACCCTGGCATGACTTTGCGTCAGCAACAGTTCGATGGCGCTGTCGGCAATCATGTGCTGCAACCGCTCCGGCGGATAATCCGGATCCAGCGGCACATAGGCGCCGCCTGCCTTCAATACCGCCAGCAGCGCCACCACCATGTCGATCGAGCGTTCCAGCGCAATGCCGACCCGGCTTTCCGGCTTGATGCCCAGGGCGATCAGACGGTGCGCCAGTCGATTGGCACGCCGGTTCAGTTGCGCATAACTCAGTTCGCTGTCTTGAAAGATCAACGCCACCGCATCCGGCTGTTCCTTGGTGCGCTGCTCGATCAGGCGGTGTACCGGTTCGACACCGGTGTAGCGCCGTTCGTTGACGCCCCAGTTCAGCAGTTGATGCCATTCCGCTGCGCTCAATACATTCACATCGCCCAGGCATTGCTGCGCATCGTCCGCCAGTTGCTGCAGCAGATACAGGTAATGTTCGCTCAGGCGTTGTATCGTGTCCGCCTCGAACAATTCCGCGGCATAAGTGAAACGTGCTGCGATTTGTCCGTCCGGATTCTCCACCGTGTCCAGCACCAGTTCGAATTGCGCGCTGCGTTCACCCGGTTCGAATTCGCTCACCGTCAGTCCGGGTAATTGATACAGTGCGCGGTAATCCTCGCGTAGGTGGTTGAACATCACCTGGAACAGCGGATTCTGGTGCAGGCTGCGTTCCGGTTGCAGTGCTTCGACCAGTTGTTCGAACGGCAAATCCTGATGCGCTTGCGCACCGAGTGCGGCATCGCGCACTTGATCGAGGATCGCCGCCAATGTCATGCGGCTATCGATGCGGTTGCACAATACCTGCGTGTTGACGAACAGGCCGACGATGCGTTCGGCTTCCGTGCGGTGCCGGTTGGCGACCGGCACGCCGACGCGGATATCGTTTTGTCCGCTGTAGCGGTACAACAGCATTTGAAAACCGCACAGCAGCACCATGAACAGCGTGACACCGCGTTCCTGCGCCAGGCGCCGCAAACCGGACGCCAGCGGCGCCGGCAATTGAAAGCTGGCATGCGCGGCGCGATAGTTGCCGACCGGCAGCCGTGCATGATCCACCGGCAATTGCAAAATCTTGTGCGTGTCACCCAGTTGCGCACGCCAATACGCCAGCTGGCGCTCTTTTTCCCCGGCTTCGAGCCAGTTGCGCTGCCAGACCGCATAATCGGCATACTGCACCGCTAGTTCCGGCAACTGCGGCGGTTGCCCTGCCAAGCACGCCCGGTAGCATACCGCCAGTTCGTCGATGATGATGCGGTTGGACCAGGCGTCGGAAATGATGTGATGCATCGCCACGATCAAGTGGTGTTCGTGCGCATCGATGCGGATCACCGCCACGCGCAGCAACGGCCCTTGCGTCAGATCGAACGGTGTCGTAACGATCTGCTTCGCTTCCTGCGCCGCGCGTTGCTGCCGCGAATCCGGTGGCAATTCGCTCAGATCGATCGTTTGCAACGCAAAATCACCGACTGCTTCGATCACTTGCTCCGCCTGTCCCTGCGCGTTGGCACGGCATACCGTGCGCAGCGACTCGTGCCGCTGCACCAGTATACGGAAACCCGCCTGCAACGCCGCAACGTCCAGTTCGCCGCTCAAGCGCAACGCCGCGCTCAGGTGATACGCCGTGCTCTGCGGATCCAACTGCCATAAAAACCAGTGCCGCTGCTGTGCGTAGGATAAGGTTGACCGTTTTGTATCCGGCTGCCGGATGATCGGTAACTGTGAAAAATCGATGCCCCGTTCATTCAGCGCCTCGAGAAATACTTTTTGCTTGTCGGCAACAAGCGCTGCAAACCGCTCGGCGATCGCGTATTTATCCAGTTCCAATCAATTCTCCAACATATCCAATAATTCCGCCATTTGACCCAACCCACCCGGCTCACCGGTGCTTTTGCTCAGTTCGGCGCGCACCGCAAAAGCCATGTCTTTCAGCACCGGATGCTCAAACAGCAACCGCAGGGAAAGCGAAACGGGATGCGTGGATTGCAATCTTTGCTGCACCTGCAAGACCATCAGCGAATGCCCGCCCAGTTTGAAAAAATGATCATTCCTGCCGACCTGGCCGATGCCCAGCACTTCCTGCCAAATTCCGGCCAGCAGTCGCTCGGTTTCATCTTGCGGCGGCGCAGCGCTGTCAACAGAAGTAAACTCCGGCGCCGGCAAGCGGTTGCGGTCGATCTTGCCGTTGGCATTCAGTGGCACATGATCCAGAACCATGATCAGCGATGGCAGCATATAATCCGGCAGGGCCTTGCGCAGCGATTCATTCAGCGCTGCCGTATCCAATGCCGTCGCACCGTTCTGCAATGCGACATACGCTACCAGCCGGGCATCTTGACCGGCGGTATGCACGTTCACCACCACTTCGCGAATTTCCGGCTGTTGCAGTAGCTGCGCTTCGATTTCACCGAGCTCGATACGAAAACCGCGAATCTTGACCTGATGATCCAGACGTCCGAGGTATTCGATTTGTCCGTCGCGCCGCCAGCGCGCCAGATCGCCGGTGCGATACAATCGCTCGCCGTGCTGACCGAACGGATCGGCGACGAAGCGCTCGGCGGTCAGACCGGGACGATTCAGATAACCGCGCGCCAATCCGATCCCGCCCAGATACAGCTCTCCGGCAACGCCTGATGGCACCGGATTGAGGTCGCTGTCCAGTATGTAGGTTTGCGTGGAACTGATCGGTCGACCGATCGGAATATTGCTCGATGATTCCGGGCGGCAAGCCCAGTGCGTCACGTCGATCGCGGCTTCCGTCGGTCCGTAAAGATTGTGCAGCTTAACCGCCGGCAGCCGGTCGAACACCGCCTGCTGCATTTCCGGTTGCAACGCTTCACCGCTGCAAATGATGAATTTAAGACAGGCACAGGTTGCAGCTTGAGCATCAGCCATGAAAGCGCGCAGCATCGACGGCACAAAATGCAGCAGCGTCACATTGTGCCGCCGGATCAGTCCGATCAACCGCCCGGCGTCCCGGTGATCGCCGGGATTGGCAATGACCAACCGTGCTCCATGCATCAATGGCCAGAAAAACTCCCACACCGACACATCGAAACTGAACGGCGTCTTTTGCAAAACCGCATCACGGCCATCAATGGGAAAAGCCTCCTGCATCCATACCAAGCGATTATGCAGTGCACCGTGACGATTCATCGCGCCCTTCGGTTTACCGGTGGAACCGGAGGTGTAGATGATATAAGCCAGGTGTTCAGGGTGCAGTGCCACGTCCGGGTTGTTCTCCGGACAAGCGGCAAAGGTTGCCGTATCCAATTCCAGCACCGGACAGTGTTCCGCACAGGGTATCCTTACCCTGGCATGACTTTGCGTCAGCAACAGTTCGATGGCGCTGTCGGCAATCATGTGCTGCAACCGCTCCGGCGGATAATCCGGATCCAGCGGCACATAGGCGCCGCCTGCCTTCAATACCGCCAGCAGCGCCACCACCATGTCGATCGAGCGTTCCAGCGCAATGCCGACCCGGCTTTCCGGCTTGATGCCCAGGGCGATCAGACGGTGCGCCAGTCGATTGGCACGCCGGTTCAGTTGCGCATAACTCAGTTCGCTGTCTTGAAAGATCAACGCCACCGCATCCGGCTGTTCCTTGGTGCGCTGCTCGATCAGGCGGTGTACCGGTTCGACACCGGTGTAGCGCCGTTCGTTGACGCCCCAGTTCAGCAGTTGATGCCATTCCGCTGCGCTCAATACATTCACATCGCCCAGGCATTGCTGCGCATCGTCCGCCAGTTGCTGCAGCAGATACAGGTAATGTTCGCTCAGGCGTTGTATCGTGTCCGCCTCGAACAATTCCGCGGCATAAGTGAAACGTGCTGCGATTTGTCCGTCCGGATTCTCCACCGTGTCCAGCACCAGTTCGAATTGCGCGCTGCGTTCACCCGGTTCGAATTCGCTCACCGTCAGTCCGGGTAATTGATACAGTGCGCGGTAATCCTCGCGTAGGTGGTTGAACATCACCTGGAACAGCGGATTCTGGTGCAGGCTGCGTTCCGGTTGCAGTGCTTCGACCAGTTGTTCGAACGGCAAATCCTGATGCGCTTGCGCACCGAGTGCGGCATCGCGCACTTGATCGAGGATCGCCGCCAATGTCATGCGGCTATCGATGCGGTTGCACAATACCTGCGTGTTGACGAACAGGCCGACGATGCGTTCGGCTTCCGTGCGGTGCCGGTTGGCGACCGGCACGCCGACGCGGATATCGTTTTGTCCGCTGTAGCGGTACAACAGCATTTGAAAACCGCACAGCAGCACCATGAACAGCGTGACACCGCGTTCCTGCGCCAGGCGCCGCAAACCGGACGCCAGCGGCGCCGGCAATTGAAAGCTGGCATGCGCGGCGCGATAGTTGCCGACCGGCAGCCGTGCATGATCCACCGGCAATTGCAAAATCTTGTGCGTGTCACCCAGTTGCGCACGCCAATACGCCAGCTGGCGCTCTTTTTCCCCGGCTTCGAGCCAGTTGCGCTGCCAGACCGCATAATCGGCATACTGCACCGCTAGTTCCGGCAACTGCGGCGGTTGCCCTGCCAAGCACGCCCGGTAGCATACCGCCAGTTCGTCGATGATGATGCGGTTGGACCAGGCGTCGGAAATGATGTGATGCATCGCCACGATCAAGTGGTGTTCGTGCGCATCGATGCGGATCACCGCCACGCGCAGCAACGGCCCTTGCGTCAGATCGAACGGTGTCGTAACGATCTGCTTCGCTTCCTGCGCCGCGCGTTGCTGCCGCGAATCCGGTGGCAATTCGCTCAGATCGATCGTTTGCAACGCAAAATCACCGACTGCTTCGATCACTTGCTCCGCCTGTCCCTGCGCGTTGGCACGGCATACCGTGCGCAGCGACTCGTGCCGCTGCACCAGTATACGGAAACCCGCCTGCAACGCCGCAACGTCCAGTTCGCCGCTCAAGCGCAACGCCGCGCTCAGGTGATACGCCGTGCTCTGCGGATCCAACTGCCATAAAAACCAGTGCCGTTGTTGCGCGTAGGATAAGGGAATCGAATCCGTATCCGGGCGGCGCACAATCTGCGCCTGTTGTTGCGCCGTTTGATCACCGCTTTGAATTCTTTGTGCCAGGCGTTGGCGCTGCTCCGGCGTCAGACGCGCGCGCCGCTGTTCCAGTTCATGTTGCTTATTCATCATCAGGAACACTCGATCTCATCAAGCAGTCTGGTTTCCACCAGTGCGGCCAAACCGGCAATAGTGGGTGACCTGAAAAAGTCGGCGGGGTGCAAATCAATAGCAAAACCGGCTCGCACCCTGGCCAGCAGTTGTACCCCCAGCAACGAATCGCCACCCAGTTCGAACAAATTGTCATCGATGCCCACGGTATCGATACCGAGTAAACTTTGCCAGATTTCCGCGATTTTGCTTTCCAGATCATTGGCCGGCGGATTGAAAGGGGTTTGCAGCGCGGGTCTGGGAAACCGGTTGCTCTTCATTTTATCGGCGGGTACCAGAGCCAACGGTTGCGTCAGTAGATCGTGCGGCGATTGACGCAGCCGTTCGGACAAATCGCTGGTCGATACGATGATCTGCGGAATGTCCGGGCCATTCACGATCAGTTCGAACAATTCCGCGCCTTCCCCGGGTGCAATCCCGATGCCTTCCGGCATATCCATATCGGCGGCCATGCCGACTTCGCGCCAACTGTCCCAGTTGATGGCAATGACCGGGTAGCGGCCTTCCCGGTAAGCGACTTGCGCACTCGCATCCAGGTAGGCATTGGCTGCGCAGTAATCGATCTTGCTCAATCCTCCGGCGATCGTCGCCAAGGACGAACACAGCACCATGAAATCCAGCGCCTCATCCCGGAAAACCGCTTGCAGTGCCTGCATGCCCTGTACTTTGGGCGCCAATACGCGCGCGATGGTTGCCTCGGTTTTGGCCGTCATCAAACCGGAACTGACTTCCCCGGCAGCATGGATAACGCCATCGATCCTGCCGAAATAGGCGCGTGCGGTTACCGCCGCTGCCTGTAACTGTCCGGCATCGGCGACATCGGCCTGTAACGGCAGAACCTTGGCGCCCATTGCCTCCAATTGCTGAATTGCCGTAATCTTTTGCCGTAACGACGGATTCATTTCGTCCTGCAGGCCATCCTGCCAGGTTGCTCTTTCAGGTAGACCGGTACGCCCCAGCAAAACAAGTCGCGCGTGATAGTTTTGCGCCAGGTGGCGCGCCAGCGTCAATCCGATTCCGCCCAGACCGCCGGTAATGAAATACACGCCTTCCTGCTTGAAACGTCTTTTCACCGCTGCAAGCGGACCGGCCGGTAGATAATTTTGAGTCCAACGGTACGGACCGCGGTACGCCACCAAGGCATCGCCGCTATCCATGTGCGACTCGGCAATCAGCTGCCGGCTCAACCGCATCGGCATATCACCCGCCGTATGTTGCGACTCGATATCGATAATCCGGCAACCGAGATTTGCATATTCCTGCGGAATCACTTTGCCAGGACCGATCAGCAGTGATTTCAGCGGATGCAGCGTTTCGCTGCCGGTCACATCCGTCAACCCGCTGGTAATCAGATTGATGGTGATTTTCTTGCCTGACGGTACAGCGGCTTGCGCGGTTTCCAGCGCTTTCACCAAATTCAATACGCTATAGAAATTTCTGCTGATGCCTTCTTTCAGCGATTGAGCGCATTCGTCGCCACTCACACTCCACAAATGAAAAATTTGCCAATCCCGGATGTTCTTGTCATCGAACCTGTTCAGCAATTGCACAAAATCATCCGGTCTGTCCGGATTGATCGTATAGTCGGTGTCGGCGGTTTGCCGGAATGCTTCGCCAACGGTAACCACGACGGGATGAGCGCCCTGATGAATCAGCGCGGTCACGAGCGCGATCGAGATGGCATCTTCATTACCGAAAATCAAATAGTGATCATCCTGTTTCAGTGCCGGTACTTTCTCCGTACCGGCGGCCGTACGTTGCCATGACGGAACGTACAACCAATCCTGAATCGAGCCGGTGTGCTTCGGTCCGGACCGGGATTGCCGGTTGCTCGCGGCAACCGGTTGCGAGACCTGTTGATCCGCTTCGATCCAATACGATCGCCGCTCGAACGGATACGTCGGCAAGGAAACGCGGCAGCGGCGTTCCTGCGCATAAAAACCCGCCCAGTCGATATCGACACCGTGCAGCCAGAGTTTCCCCAGCGTCCGATAAAGATGCAGTGGCGTGGATTGAATCTGACTCGGGTGCGGCAACGATGACACGATCAATTGCTGCGGTTGCAAGGAAGGATGGCGCTGCGCCAGCCGGGTCAGCGTTTCTCCCGGTCCCGCTTCCAGCAATATCATGTCGGACTGATTCAACAATTGCTGCAAGCTATCGTTGAAACGCACCGTGGCGCGCAAATGCCGTCCCCAGTACTGCGCATCGGTGGCTTGTTGCGGTGTAATCCAGTCACCGCTGACATTGGAAAAGAAACGGATGGCGGGCGGATTCAACTTGAGTTTGGCAACACGCTCAACAAATACCGGCAACAACGCATCCGTCATGGCGGAATGAAAAGCATGCGAAACATGCAACCGCCGGCAAAATATACCTCGCTCGTTCAGGTTCTGTTCGATCGTATCGATCGCCGCAACAGTTCCGGACAACACGCACAATTCCGGTCCATTGACTGCCGCCAGATCGCAACCTTCGATCAGATAAGGCGCGAGTTCGGATTCGGACAGCGAAACCGCCAGCATGGCACCGGACTCCATTTGTTGTAACAGAGAACCGCGCATCGCCACCAGCCCCAATGCATCCTCCAGCGTGAACACCCCCGCCAGACAAGCGGCCACATATTCGCCGATGCTATGACCGATCATCGCTGCCGGTTGAACGCCCCATGCCATCCATAGCCGCGCCAGCGCATACTCGATCACGAACAGCGCCGGTTGCGTCACTTCGGTCTGTTCAAGCCGCGTGGCAGCAGTCGACCGTTCCTCATCGTTTTGCGGCAACAGCAGCGCGTGCAAATCGTAATCCAGATACGGTTGCAATAAGCGCAAACAACGATCCAGCTCGACTTTGAAAACCGGTTCGCGCTGATACAAATCTTGCACCATACCGGCATGCTGCGCGCCTTGACCGGGAAACATAAAAGTGACCGGATGATGTCCGTCAACCGATCCTTGCGACAGAAAACGCGCACTGTCCCGGCTGTGCAGCAGCGACACCGCATCATCATGATCCCGGCACAGTGCAACGGCGCGATGGGCAAAATGTTTCCTGCCGAGCTGCAGGGTGTAAGCGACATCAGCCAGCGCCAGTTGCGGATGTGCGGCCACATGCTGCTGCAGATTCGCCACGGCTTGTTCCAGTGCAGCGGGACTGCGCGCCGAGATGGTCAGCAATTGCCAATCGCGCGATGAAGCGGATGGTTTTTGCGTTGGCGCTTGCTCCACGATCACGTGCACATTGGTGCCGCCGATACCGAACGAACTGACTCCCGCCCGGCGCGGCAGCGCGCCGCCCGGCCAGTCTTTACAGCGCGTGTTGACGTAAAACGGACTGCTGCTGAAATCGATCTGCGGATTGGGTTGTTCAAAGTGCAAGCTGGGCGGCAGCATTTCGTTTTTCAGCGACAACACGGTTTTGATCAGACCCGCTACACCGGCTGCGGCATCCAGGTGTCCGACATTGGTTTTGACCGATCCGATCGCGCAAAAACCGCGCTGCCCGGTGGTTTCCCGGAAAGCCTGCGTCAACGCGGCAATTTCGATCGGATCACCGATCGTCGTGCCGGTGCCGTGCGTTTCGACGTAGCTGACGGTATCCGCGGAGATACCTGCAATCGCCTGCGCCGCCAGAATCACTTCCGTCTGCCCTTCGACACTGGGCGCGGTATAACCAGCCTTGGCCGAGCCGTCGTTATTGACAGCCGAGCCTTTGATCACGGCATGAATGGTATCGCCATCCGCCAATGCATCGGCCAGCCGCTTCAACACCACGATACCGGCGCCGCTGCCGATCACGGTACCGGCCGCTTTGGCGTCGAATGCCCGGCAATGTCCGTCCGGCGACAAAATCGCTCCGGGTTGATAGTAATACCCTTTGTCGTGCAACAAATTAACCCAGGAACCACCGGCGAGCGCCATATCCGTTTCGTAATTCAACAGACCGCGGCAGGCCACATGTACCGACGCCAGCGAGGTCGAACAAGCGGTCTGTACCGTGATTCCCGGTCCGCGTAAATTGAGTTTGTAGGCAACCGTGGTGGTCATGGAATCCTTGTTGTTGCCATTCATCAGACCCTGCAGCGCGGAAATATCCCGCTTGTCCGTCATGCGGTCGCTGGCCAGCAGATTAAGCATCATATAAGTGTTGACGCCGCAGCCGGCATATACGCCGATCTGCTGGGCATAGCGGCTCGCGTCGTAACCCGCATCTTCCAGCGCCTGCCAGGCTACTTCGAGAAAAAGCCGGTGCTGCGGATCGGTCTCCGCCGCCTCACGCGGGGTATAGCCGAAAAAAGCGGCATCGAAGCCGTCCACCCCGGTTATCTCCGCACTGGCTTTGATGTAATGCGGATCGGCCAGTGCTTCCGCTGATACGCCACGCGCAAGCAATTCTTCGTCCGTAAAGAATCTGATCGACTCGACTCCATCGCGCAAATTGCGCCAGAATGATCCGGCATCGTCCGCCCCCGGGAACCGGCACGCCATACCGATCACTGCAATATCAATGGATGCAGCATCGGTTAATTGTTCGGAAGTATCCATTAATTTATTTTCTCCAATTTCTGTTTTCTTGGCAGGAAAGCACTGCGTTGCCGCTGTGCCCGTTGTAAATGACGTGGCAAGGATGAAACCGGATGTATTTCATCTTGTCCGAGAAATCTAGCCAGACTGGCTACCGTGGTGTATTTGAACAAATCGACAATGGCCACCGACACGTGCAGTTCGGCTTCCAGACTTTGCTTGACCTTGATCAGCAACAGCGAATGACCGCCCAAATCAAAAAAGTTATGGTGCAGACCCACTTGCGGAATATGCAGTACCGCCGCCCAGATTCCGGCAATCTTCGCTTCCAGATCGTTTACCGGCGGATCGTAATCGGGCGCATCCGAGTGATCCGCTACGGGCAGTGCCTGCCGGTCGATCTTGCCATTTGGCGTGAGCGGCAGGGTATCGAGGAAGATAATCAATCCCGGCACCATATAGTCCGGCAGTACCGCCGCCAACGCTGCTTTCAACACCGGCGCATTCCTGTGCCCGGCATCCGGCATGCCGACATAAGCGATCAGCCGCAAACCGTGCGGGCCGTTCTGCGCAATCACGGCAGCCTCGCGCACATGATCCAGCGCCAGCAATTGCGCTTCGATTTCACCCAGTTCGACGCGAAAACCGCGCAGCTTGATTTGCTGATCGGCACGCCCCCAGTATTCCAATTGACCGTCGCCACGCCAGCGCACCAGATCGCCGGTGCGGTACAGGCGTCCTCCCTGCGGATCGAACGGATCGGCGACGAAACGTTCGGCGGTCAGACCCGGCCGGTCGAGATAGCCGCGCGCCAAGCCTGTGCCGCCGATATAAAGCTCCCCGATGGCACCGGAGGGCGCGAGATTCAATTCCGTATCCAGCACATAGGCGCAGCGCTTGCCCACCGGCTGGCCGATCGGCATGAATTCGCCATTCAATTGCGGTGACAAATCCTGCCCGGCATCACCGGCCCAGGCGGTCGGTGTGATGACTGTCTCGGTCGGACCGTAGGCATTAACCAGCCGCGCTTGCCGGAATCGCGCGCGCGTTGCGGCAACGTCGGCGGTATGCCAGGCTTCGCCGCCGACGATGCAAACCCGTACCGGATGGTCAGTACCTTCCAGCAACGGCAGGAGCATGCGTAAATAGGCCGGTGGCAGATGCAAACGATTGATTTGCTGCGTCGCGATGAGTTCGGCAAATCCCTCGCCTGCCAATTGTTCCGGAGAAGACAATACCAGAGCAGCGCCCGCCATCAACGGTGTCATCCACTGTTCCACAGCCGCGTCGAAGTTGATGGAGAAAAACATCAATTCCCGGTCATTGGCGCGCACGTCATAAACCGGTTCGATGGCAGCCAAATGCATGGCCAGCGCGCCATGCGCCACCGACACCCCCTTCGGCCGGCCGGTCGATCCCGAGGTATAAATGACGTACGCCAGATTGTCCGGATGCAGTGCAACCAGCGGATTGTTTGTATTGCCTGCTGCGGTGATCGCATGATCGAGCTCGACCACGGTCAGACCATCCCCTGCCGGCAGTTTTCCGAAAAATTGCGATTGAGTCAGCAGCAAACGAATACCGCTGTCCTTGATCATGTAATCCAGCCGCTCCTGCGGATACTCGGGATCGAGCGGCACATAGCAGCCGCCAGCCTTCAGTATGGCCAGCAATCCAACCGGCAAGGCGGCTGAATCGCGCGCCACGGCAATACCCACGCGCACTTCCGGTTGCACGCCCAGATCGATCAAGCGATGAGCCAACCGGTTGGCGTGGTTATTCAGTTCGGCATAACTGAGTTGTAACGACTGGGTAACGATTGCAACCGCATCGGGATACTCTTCGGCTTGCATCTCGAAACGCTGCTGTACCGCTGAACCGTGCGTGAAATTCGCATCCGGTTTTCCCCGGGCGTGCAGCAAGCGAATTTCGGCTTCATCCAGCAATGCGATCTCGCCGATAGCTATTTCAGGAGACGCGGCGAGTGCTTGCACAATGCGCAGATACTGGCTTGCCATCCGCTCCACCGTCGCCCGATCGAACAAATCGGCCGCATAAATGCAGTGACCGCTGAGCTGTCCATCGGGTGATTCAACCGTCTCCAGGCGAAACTCCAGCTGACCGTCGGATTCCGGTAAGGCATACCCGCTGGCCTGCAGTCCCATGCGCTGCTGCAACAGCCGGTAATCCAACTGCACATGATTCAACGTGACTTGAAACAGAGGGCTGTGCCGCAAATCCCGTTGCGGCTGAAGTGCTTCCACCAATTGCTCGAATGGCAAGTCCTGATAGTCCTGAGCGTTGATCGCATCCTCCCGCACCTGCAGCAGCAATTCATCGAGCGTCATGCGCCCATACAAGCGCCCGCGCATGACCTGGGTATTGACGAAAAACCCGATCAGCGATGCCGTCTCGATCCGGTTACGATTGGCAACCGGCACACCAATCCGGATATCCGGCTGACCCGTGTGACGGTACAACAGTACCTGCAAAGCGGCGAGCAGCACCATGAATAAGGTGATTTCCCTCGCTGCCGACAACTGCCGCAACGATTGCACGGCATCATCCGGAAAATCGAAACGGTAGCGTGCAGCGCGATAATGCGTCACCGGTTTTCTGGCATGATCGACCGGCAGGCGCAGCACGTCGTGTTCCGTGCCCAGGTAATTCTTCCAGTAAGCCAGTTGCCGGTCTTTTTCGCCTGCATCCAGCCAGCGCATCTGCCATTGCGCGAAGTCCGCATACTGCACCGGTAACGCCGGCAGATTGACCGGCCGTTGTTGCACGTGCGCCTGATAACCGGTTGCCAGTTCATCCAGCAGGATTTGCAGCGCAGCAGCGTCGGAAATGATGTGGTGCATCACGATTACCAGAATTTGCTCGTGACTGGTTAACCGGATCACCGCAACCCGCAACAAGGGGTCGCGGGTCAAGTCGAATGGCTGCGACAGCAAGCGCGTAACTTCCATTTGAATACGCCGGTCGTGCTCCGATTGCGGTATCGTTGTCAGGTCAATCTCCGGTATTGGCAACTGCAGCGATGGCAAAATCACCTGTTCCACGATACCGGTGCCACCGATGCCGTAATTCGTGCGCAGCGCTTCATGCCGTTCGATCAAATCATTCAAACTGACGCGCAGCGCATGCAAATTCAGCTCACCCATCAGGCGGACCGCATGCTGAACATGAAAAGCGGTACTGCCCGGGTCGAGTTGCCATAAAAACCATAACCGCTGCTGGCCATAAGATAAGGGTAACGTACCGGTGCGTTCGCATTTGGTGATTCTGTATTCATCGTTGATTCTCCCGCCTTGCACTCCCCGATTCGCGATCAGTTGGCGGATGATCGCCGCGCATTCATGCAATCGCGGGTTTTGAAACAAATGGCGCGCAGTAAAAAGGATTTTCCAGTGATTGCAAATCCGGGCAACCGCTTGAATCGCTTTGAGCGAATTGCCGCCGGCTGCAAAGAAATGATCGTCGCGGCTCAATCCGGTACGACCCAGTACCGCTTCCCAAATGATTGCGACCTCACGCTCGGTATCATCCTGAAACGATTGCTCCATTCGATTGCCACCGCCGCGCACGAAACGGCCGTACTCATAGATCGCATAGGCATCCAGCGAGCGAGCGATCCAGCCTTGCCGGCACGCGGCACGTTGCAACTTTCCACTCGAAGTTTTGGGCAATGCGCCGGGGTTCAGCAATACGGCGACCGACAGAGATTCATGACAACTGGCGCTGACAGCTTCTGCAAGCACTTGCACCAAAGTTTCCGCGCTGACCAGTTTTTGCATATTGCGCGATATTTCGGCGGCGACACCAATGCCTTCACCTTCTCCGCTCTCCACGGAAAACACTGCAACCCGGCCTTTGCGCACTGTGTCGACTTCATCTTCGATCATCAGTTCGATATCCTGCGGATAAATATTTTGTCCGCGGATGATGATCAAATCCTTGAGTCTTCCCATGAGATAAAGCTGCCGCGCGTGTATGAAGCCCAGATCACCGGTGCGCAGCCAGCGCGACCCGTCATGCTGCACAAATGCTTCCGCGGTTTCTTGCGGACGCTGCCAGTAACCTTGCGCCAGACTGTCACCGCTGCTCCAGATCTCGCCAACCTGATCGTCTGGCAATGCAATATGTGTCTCCGGATCGACGATTCTGACGGCATGGCTGGATGCCGGGAAACCGCAGGCAACAACCGGAATGCCTTGTTCGGATCGCTCCGCTCTGCCTTGCGCCAGCAATTCAGGCGAGAACTGCTGCGTTTTCATGCCTTCACCGCGCACCCCGCCGGTCACGAACAGCGTGGCTTCCGCCAAGCCGTAGCAAGGATATATCGTTCCCGCAGGAAAACCGGCCGGTTCGAAACGCTCGACAAAGGCACGCATGGTGTTTTGCCGTACCGGTTCGGCGCCGCAGAAGGCAACCCGCCAGCAGGACAAATCCAATGTCTGCAGTTGCGAATCTCTGATTCGATCGGCGCACAGCTGAAAGGCGAAATTCGGTGCACCGCTGACCGTGGCACGATAGCGTGAAATGATTTCCAGCCAGCGTACCGGGCGCTCGATAAAAAACTTGGGTGTCATCAGGATTACCGGCACCCCGCGGTGAAGCGGCTGCAACAACCCGCCGATCAATCCCATATCGTGATACAGCGGCAGCCAGCTGACAAAAATATCGTCGGCAGCGATCGACATGCCCTCTTCAAACGCCCGTGCATTGACCATCAAGTTATGGTGACTGACCATGACCCCTTTCGGAATGGCCGTTGAGCCCGAGGTATACTGTAAAAAAGCGATATCTTCGGCTTGCGGTTCAAATACCTGCCAATCCAGCGAACGGTTGCCATCGACAGTATCGACGGTCAATACCGGAATACCGCTTAGTTGCATTGTGCCGGCATCATGCAGCAAGGATACGCCGTCACGGGTGGTTACGATGCACTGTGCCCGGGCGTCCGCAGCGATCGCCAGCAATCTTGCCATATGCTGTTCTTTTACCGCTTCCGGTGGAAATACCGGCACTGCGATTGCTCCGGCATATAGGCATGCAAGGAAACCGGTTACATAATGCTCATCGTTTTCCATCAGCAACAGCACTCGCCCGCCTGGCATCACATGGCTCTGCAATTCTGCTGCGAAAGCCTTGGCACGCTGATCAAGCTGCCGGTAATCGAAGCGCTGCTCCTGCCAGCCGCCATTCACTTCGGATACGGTTATCAGTGCGGTATCATCGGGTCTTGTCAAAGCCAATTTTTGCAGGTGTGTTACCAGATTCACCGGAAAATCACGATTCGGAATCAATCTTGTGTTCATAACAATTTTTCTGGAGTTGCCTTATTGATAGGAAATGATCCATATCCTCGGATATGGGATGTTAGGAGTGCCCTGTTTCATGGTGACCATCACGATTAGTGAACCAAAGCCAGCGCCGCAGCGTAATCCTCCGGGACTTCGATTGGCCAGGCGCGGATATTTCCCCAATCCGGATGTTCATGCGCGATGCAGTAACGACTACCAGGTTCAGGCAACACGGAAATGTCCTGCAGATTCTCCGCAATCCCCAGTCCCAGAGCTTTCAAGACTGCTTCCTTCGCCACCCATAGATCAATGAACCGCTTTTCCGGCCAACATGCCCGGGTACGCTCCAGCGGAGACAGTACGCAATGAATTAATCCGGTTACATCGCGATTACAGCGCTCGATGTCAATTCCGACCCTGCCCGCTGAAGATAGGGCGATCAGCGCAAAGTTGCCGGCATGCGAGAGATTGAATTGAATTTCGGCATGCTGAGCCAAATAAGGTTTACCGGAAGCGGTGATTGAGATGGTTAAACGATCAGGCAAGGTACCGACACGTTCGGCCAGCAACCGCTTCAGTGCAGCACGCGCCGATACGAAGCGGATCCGATCTTGATAGTGATGAAAACTTTGCGCCCGAAGTTGTTCTGCTGCGCTAAGAAGTGGCCAATCGTGCGCCAATTGTGCTGAGGTAAATGCGAATTCGAGTAACCATGCATCGATATTTTCCGGTACTGCCTCAAGCCGTTGCAAAGATGTCACACATCACCCCTTCTTGACTCTCGAACAATCGTTTCTTTACAACATGGATGAACCATTCTTCCGATTGCCGCAGAAAGAAATGTCCGCCGTCAAACCAATCGAGTGTAAACGCTCGGCTGCCTTCCTGTTGCCATAAACTCAGATTGTTCGCACCGATCGTATCCGATCTGCCGCCGAAACAATGAATCGGAACAGGAAGAGGGTCATGTTTTATGTATTGAAAACTGCCACATACGCGGTAATCGATGCGTAGCAAATCCAATGTCATGGCCAGCAATTCCGGACTGTTGAATACTTCTTCAGGCGTGCCGCCTTGCTTACTCAAATCTGCGATCAATGCGGCTTCCGTGCAGATTTTGCGATAGCGCTGGCTATCCTGCCGCGCCGGAGCTGCACATCCCGAAACCATCAGCGCGTCAGGTAAGCGAGCTTTCAATTGATGCAATTGCTGCGCGATCCCATAAGCCAGCAGCGCTCCCATGCTATGACCGAGAAGCACGTAACTTCCTTGTACCGTTAATGCAATCTCCCGGCTCAGGATGTCAACCAGCATCCGGTAATTTTCCTGCGGATTTTCGCCCAAACGGCTACCGCGACCCGGTAATTCCACCGGGATTACTTCGATCCATGAAGGCAGCAATCTTTTCCAGCGCAAATACATCGTCGCGCTGGCACCTGCGCACGGCAAACAATAAAGTGTTAACTGATTTGACATGCCGATACGCGCTTACGATGCATTGTCCATGAATTGCCGCAGACTGAGCGGACGCATGTCGATCCAGGCATCCTCGATATAACTCAAGCAGGCTTTTTTATCGCCCAGAAACCCGGTGTCCCGCCAACCGCCCGGAATCGCTTTCCATTCCGGCCACAGTGAATATTGCTCCTCATGGTTGACCAATACCCGGAACACACCATCTTCACGATCGAAACAACTCGTCATTGTTTTTTCCTTATCAATTAGATTCAATCATTACATTAATGAGAATAAGAATGCTTCTTATTTCACTAGACGAATCAATTCAGGAAAAATCCAAGAAATTTATAAAACTTTTCGGCTTGATGTTGCTTACGAGCTGCTGGATAAAGCTTCTTTGCAATGGCGAATTGCGGTATGAATCAGAATGTTTACCAAAGAAACGGATATTTGGAGTTCTTCCGCTATCATGCGCTGCGTGTATCCTTCGATGCGATAAAGTTCAAATACCCTGCGAGTTCTCTCCGGAAGCTCGCTCAATGCCACTATTATCAGATCCAAACTCTGGAAGTGCATCAAATAGATATCCGGCGTCCGTAGTTTATCAGGCACTAAAAAACCTTCTTCTTCACTATCGAACAAATCCAACTCGAATACAGAGCGGCGGTATTGATCGATTGCCATATTGCGGACAGTCTGAAATAAATAGGCAATCGGTTGCTTCACTTCCGATTTATTATCGGAACAGACACGAATCTTGAGATAAGCATCATGAATCACATCATCAGCTCGATCCCAGTCTCCCAAAATCTTAAATGCGGCTCGCCGCAACTGCGCACGATGCGCAATAAACAACGCATCGACTTGCAAAACCCATCCATCTTCTGAATTCATAATAATGAATCAGCTGGCTGAAAATTAAGGCGATGCGATAATGTGAAGCAATGTAGATTGATGACTCGAAATGGTATCTTTCGTACGTCAGTAGTGACTAACCAACAATACGATATTAGAACCGTATACTTAATTTTCTTTTTCCCAACCATAACGCTATCTCCAAATGAGTGACGTGATAGCTGGCTGGCAAGTAATGTAAGTTTGTTGGCTGGCTAGAAAGTTATTCTCCTGCTGTTAAGCAAAGATATAAATATTTTTAACGGTGCAGATCTGATTAAATGAGATTATTCTGGTGAATTTATGATTCATAAATAATAATCATTACCATTTATGTTGTAAAGTTTAACTAAGGCGTGTGGTCAATTGAGCCAAATGATAGCTGCAGCGAGGTGGATGCCGCCGAGGAAAGTTGAAGCACGTTTATCGTACCGAGTTGCAATGGCACGGTATTGTTTGAGTTTTGCAAAGAAATTCTCGATCAAATGCCGTGCTTTATACATTTCCTCATCGTATTCGCGTGGTTCCTTACGGTTTGACTTTGGTGGTATGACGGCCCGAACCCCGGCGTTCTTTAACAGATCAAGAACCCGTTCCGCCGCATCATACGCTTTATCGGCCAGAAAAGATTCTATACACGTCAGAATGTCCGGCAATAAAACATCCGCACCTTGAAGATCATGGGCTTGCCCCGGTGTAAGATGAAAACCGGTCGGGTTGCCAAGAGCATCACAGGTTACATGTATTTTTGTGCTCAGTCCGCCTTTGCTGCGCCCAATGCACTCCGCTTCCCTATTCCCCCTTTTGTCCCCGCAGCATGCTGATGAGCACGGATAATTGTACTATCGATCATCGCATACTCATTATCAGAATCTTCGGCCAAATACGTGAAAACCCTTTCCCATACGCCGCTTTCCGACCAGCGGCGATGACGGCGGGCTATGTTGTTCCAATCTCCAAAACGCTCCGGCAGATCACGCCATGGTATCCCAGCACGGTAGCGGTACAAAACAGCTTCAACAAATAGCCTGTTATCCTTGGCTGTTACACCAACTGTTTGCTTGCGGCCCGGTAACAAGTGCTCGATCCGTTGCCATTGATCGTCCCGTAATCCATAGCGCTTCACCATTTATAACCTCCTCCAACTGTTTATAAACAGTAAATCACAATCTGATTCTCTGGGAAACTATATACAATTTAATTGTCCACACGCCCTAGGTCATGGAATAATGAAATGAAGGGTATTTCATGATCCTAGCGATGAATCCCAAGAAACCCGATAGCAAAGTTACCCAAGCTTTTCCCTAGCGAACTGATTGATTGATCAGCTGCTGTTGTAAATCGAGAACAAGGATGCCGAATCCATCCTCGACGAATCCGATCTTGCTGGATTGCTCAAGAAGCAGCTGCGAGCTTATGCTGGCAACGGGCTGTCGTTGGATATACCGCGCGACCGGCATGTCACCTTCGATCCGCGGTTGGTCGCAAAGTATCAGCGACGGCTACCCGACTTCGACAATCACATCATCAGGAGGATCTTTGCACGGTCAGAGCAGATTTAGCTGCACGGAATGATATATTTATTTGGGGCTGTAGTGTAGTCACCTCGGAAATTTGATCCAACTTAAAGTAGAGTTTTCTTAACCAAAAGGAGCTCTATGATGAAGAAATCGAAATACAGTGAACAGCAAATCATTGCCTTGCTCAAGGAAGTTGAGCTAGGTGCCAAAATCAACGAGACCTGCCGCAAGTACGGCATCAGTGATGCGACATATTACAAATGGAAATCCGCTTACGGTGGTATGGATGCATCGCAACTCAAGCAGTTGAAGGAACTTCAAACCGAGAACGCCAAGCTCAAGAAGATGTATGCTGAGCTGGCACTCATGCACAATGCGCTGCAGGATGTTGTCGCAAAAAAGCTATAGCCCCGGCGAGAAAGGTTGAAATAGTTCAGTTTATGACTGCGGAACATGAGTTATCCTCCCGTCAGGCCTGCCGGGCGATCCGGATGGCGAGATCGTTACTCTATTACCGGGCCAGCAGCAAGAATGACGAAGGCGTGATCGAAGCCATCAACGCTTACATAGCAAAGAATCCCAAACATGGATTTGGTTTGCTGGTATCGAGCTTCAACTTCGAGCAACAACCTTGGGGGAAAATAGTGTTGTGGCGGATTTATTACAAGCTTAAACTGAATCTGCCGCGCCGGGGCAAGAAGCGGTTGCCGGAAAGGATTCGAGAATCTTTGGAAGTTCCTGCTTTTCCCAATCATACCTGGTCTGCCAACTTTATGAGCGGCAGCTTATGGAATGGACGACGGTTCCGCACCTTAAATATCCTTGATGATTACAACCGGCAGGCGCTGCGCATCGAAATCGATACCGGCCTATCGGCTTGCCGCATTGTCCGGGCATTCAATGAACTCATTGAGATTCATGGTAAGCCAAAGCGCTTGCGTGTCGTAATGGCCCTGAATTTATCAGCAAATTACTGGCCGATTGGGCAGCGCATCATGGCATCGACTTACGATTCATTCAACCTGGAAAGCCTACCCAGAATGCTTACATCGAAAGGTTTAATCGCACTTATCGTACCGAGGTGCTGGATTGCTACGTTTTTGAAACACTTAATGAGGTGCGCCGCATGATCGAGGAATGGCGGTATCGCTACAACCATGAACGGCCCCATGAGTCGCTTGGCAGACTTCCACCTGTCCAGTTTACTATGGTAAAATTCCAATAGCCTCTACTTTTGAGTGGATCGAAAATTCGAGGTGACTACAACCCTTCCCTGGTAATTTTTACATGTCGATTAACACATTGGCATTTTTAATCAAGCAATACAGGCCTATGTCATACAAGAGACTTGCTTCTTTATATCGACATAAAAATGTAAGAATGCAGAAAAATCTAGAATTCTATTTTTTGAAATCTCTTTCTGCCCATCTGATCTGCAGTAGTCGCGACCTGATCAGATCAGGCCGTCGTATTGAATAGGGCACCGGTGCTTGCTTGATTGCTCATGTGACTCGAAACATTCTTTTCCAACGTAGTTAAAAAATCTTTCAAGGTTGGAGCAGTATTGGTTGCTCCTGTTCCTGCAGTGGTTCCAGTGGAATTTGTGCTCGTACTCGATGAGTCCCGATTCAATGCTTTCATCAAATTCGAGAAATCGGCTTGTAATTTGCTGATCGCGTCATTGCCGCCACTACTACTAGAACTAGAACCGTTGCTAATCATAGTGATCAGACCCTGCAATTTTGTATCAAAGCTGATAGCCATGACTTTGCTCTACAACCTGCATCGAACCGCTGTTATCGTTATCGCCATCACTATCAGTCGCTGTAGCAGTCGTTGATGTTGAGCTGGTTTGCTGAGAGTCCATTCCGCGCAGCGCCTGACCCAAATCGTGCATCAACTGATGCAGAGCTTGTCTAGGATCGTTTGCACTTGTGGCTGCACTTGTTGCTGTAGTTGATGACCCTGTATCTACGCTAGCTGCGGTGTCGTGCTCGAATTAGAATATATTGACGATGTGGATGAGATACTGTTCATGTCCATAACATTTCCCTCGCAGTTAAATTTAATTGGATGTATCAATTTATAATTCAGCTATACCGACAATCTAATTTCTCCCTTTACATGAAGGGGAGTATGGAAAATTTGCCGATATTCTTTCACTTGCTTCATTTTATCGGCACAACACTTGTGCCAACTTGAACAAGTCAATAAACAACCCCGTGGCAAGACCACGGGGTATTAGAAAAGCTCAAGTTGACGCAGCTCTTCTTTTGGTTTGCCTTGATTCTTTACATAACGCTCAACTACACCCCAATCCGCTCTTTCCCCTACAGTTGCAACATAATAGCCATCTGTCCAAAACTCACCACCCCACAAATCTCGTTTCAAATCCGGCTTCTTCTTAAACAATTCCCACGCTGTTATGCTTTTGAATATCCTAACAATCTGACCCGGTGCAATTTTAGGATGGGCCGTACAAAGTATATGTACGTGATCTTTGTCACAACCTATCTGCCCAAACTCAATGTCGTATCGTTCTTCTATCTCTTTCGCTGTCAGCATAATAATTCTTACAACCGCTTCGTCTAACAGTCCACGCCTGTATTGCACAGGAAATACAATGTGATAATGTATCTGCCATGCACAGTGGCTCGCTTTCTCTACAACATCTCGCATCCCAACATTCTAAAGCCTACTTAGATCCCCGTGGCAAGACCACGAGGAATCACAAGTTCATCTCAGCAAGTTAACACATTTTTGGAAGTGCTCAACTTCCTAAGACTCTATTTTAATAATGCCTTATTCTATAAATAAAATCTCTTTAGTGTGAATCTTTAATCAAAATTATGTGAACTTTTTGTGAATTACTGAATCTTATTATTTATAAACCTTTAATAAACTTTCATTTAGGAGATAAAAATGAAAATAAGTCAAAGTCTTTTTAACACAGCTGTAAAAACCACTTTCGTTTTATTTGGTGTTTTACCGTTAGTTGGACTTGTTGCGTTTGGCGATTTGCATTCATTTTCAGTAATACAATCTGAAATAAACTGGTTAGAAATTGATTTCATTTTAGGAACTGTATTTTTTCTAAGTTATCTTTTAGTTGGAAGTACATTGAAAAATAGAACACGTCTTCCGATGAAGAAAATTTTTGCCTAAACTTTTAGAAGCGCCTTTAAGGTCAATGCTATTTAAGCATTGGCCTTTTTTAATAAAGCACCCCGCCGCAAGCAGCGGGGTATTAACTGCGTTCTTCAATCTGCTGGTTTTTCAACCAGCTTTCGCCCCAAGGGGCGGGGAATTGAACCCGCAGAGATTAAAAGTGAAATAACTTTGCAGTATTTCATATTTTGTCAACACGAAAATACTGTATTAATTGTGTGGATACTTGCTCCATTGATTTTTTTAATCGTTCTACATCACTACAATATAAGCGGCTGTCATATCATTAAACATTTTGCGATTAATTAATCGCTTAAGTTGAGCTCCATAGGATTCCACTCTTTCCAGTCAGCCAGATCCGGCCACCCGGCTCCATGGCAATATCATTCATTCCACTGATTTCCGTTCGACTCCAAATTTCGGCTTGAATAGAGGAAAGAAGTATTCCCCACAGCAGCAGAAATCCGAGCAGTAAATTGTGCAACACACGATGAATGCTAGAAGTAAACACTATTCGCAAGCTATTTAGGTCAACTTTTTCATGTTACCAACTCTCGGTTGGCGGCAGTTTGGGAACTACCAATTTTAGACTTAGGACTGCCCGCCTCTTTTCAGCAATCGGACCGCAGACAAGCTTGATTATTGCACTAGACTGCCTGTTTTTTTTCGGGACAAAAGATTTTATACCGGATAAAGTGAGCGGCAAAACTTCGACACTTGCATTGGCTACAAAAGCCGGATCGGCATTCAATGCGGGCGATCGGTCAGTAAAAGATTTTGTGATATTATTCGAGCCCGTTCCTGAGTTAATTTCCGGTGCACCCTCAATGTTTTCTCACTAAAAGTAAAAGGTCGCTTGCATGATTTTCTGGCGCGTAAAATCACTTGATGCCATCCTGGCTACAGCAGAAAAGAAAAGTCTCCACCGCACCTTGGGTGCATGGCAATTAACGCTATTAGGTATCGGCGCGATTATCGGTACGGGTATTTTTGTTTTGACGGCTGAGGCTGCGCAGAAAGCCGGTCCCGGCATGATGCTTTCCTTTGTCATCGCCAGTTTTGTCTGCACCGTCGCTGCGCTGTGCTATTCCGAACTCTCTTCCATGGTGCCTGTCTCCGGGTCCGCTTATACTTACTCGTACGCAGTACTCGGTGAATTGGTCGCCTGGCTGGTCGGCTGGGCACTCATGTTGGAATATTCCGTCGCCGCCAGCGCGGTCGCAGTCGGTTGGTCGGGCTATTTCGTCGGCTTGCTGCAAAATTCGCTGGGAATCGAAATACCGTTTGCGCTGGCGAATGGTCCCTTTGCCGGCGGGATCATCAATTTACCGGCGGTTTTTGTCTGCATGCTGGTGATCGGGCTGCTGGTTATCGGCACGCGGGAAAGCGCTACTTTCAATGCCGTTCTTGTCGCCATCAAAATTGCCGCGCTGATGCTCTTCATTGCATTAACGCTTCCGGTCGCCAATTTGGCAAACTTTCAGCCGTTTTTACCGCTGGGCGAGACGGGCGTCATCGCAGCGGCATCGTCCATTTTCTTTGCCTATGTCGGCTTCGATGCGGTCTCGACCGCTGCCGAAGAAACCAAGGATCCGCAACGGAATGTACCGATCGGATTGATCAGTTCGCTGGTGATCTGCACAGTCTTTTACTTACTCATTTCAGCCGGTGCAATCGGCGCAGTCGGCGCGCAGCCACTGCTGGATGAAGCCGGTAAAAATCTGATCCCGGGCTCGCTCAAACTGGCCGAGCAATGCCAGTCGCTTGCCGCTATCGGACAACAACCGCTGGTCTGCTCGCGCGAAGCGCTGGCCTCGGTACTGCGGGAGATCGGCTGGGAAAAGATCGGCAACTTACTCGGATTTACCGCTTTTCTGGCACTGCCTTCGGTAGTTCTGATGATGTTGTTCGGCCAAACGCGCATCTTTTTCGTCATGTCGCGCGATGGCCTGCTGCCGGAAGTCTTAAGCCGCATTCATCCGCGCTTCAAAACACCGCATATCGTCACCTATGTTACCGGTCTCGGCGTCATTATTGCTGCGGCTTTCCTGCCGGTCGGGAAACTGGCGGATATTTCCAATTCCGGCACCTTGTTCGCCTTCATGATCGTGGCGTTTACCGTCATGATATTGCGCATCAAAGACAAGAGCCGTACACGCCCATTCAGAACGCCGGCAATTTGGCTGGTAGGCCCGCTCGCAGTATTCGGTTGCATCACACTTTTTCTCTTCCTGCCGGCGGACGCCAAACTGGTGTTCCCGATCTGGTCGGGCATTGGATTGATTTTTTACTTTCTTTACGGTTACCGCAAAAGCCATGTCGCCCGGGGTATCGATACGCCGACCGGCGGTGAAGATATCATCAGCCCGGTACGGCCGCTTGCCGACAGCGATCCGGACGGCACAACAAACAGTAAGTAGATTGATTTCTGCTCCTTAGTTTCATTCATGCACTCGCTTTAGCCTGAGTGGCCGGAGCGCGCAGCAAAGCCGGTAAAATAATCAGCGTGCAAACGAGCGTAAATGCCAGCCCTACCGTCAGCAGAATCCCCATGCTCGCCGTACCTACATGCGCCGAAAACATCAAACTGGCAAAGTCAACCAGTGCGGTCAGTGCACTATAGAAAATCGCCCGCGCGGTGCTGGTGTGAATCAGAATTTCACTCACCAGTTCATTATTGATACTGCGATACACCATGTGCAAGCTGCTGTCGATACCGAGACCCAGCAACAGCGGCAACGCAATGATATTGGCAAAGTTAAAGGGAACGTCCAGCAGAATGGTGAATGCGGTGGTGAACAAACTCGACAGCAGCAACGGCAGCAGCACCAGCAAGGTATATTTGATACTGCGCAGCAAAACCAGCAGGATGACGATCACGCCGATCAGCGCCAATGAAAACGCTTGAATAAACGCTTGCACCACGGCTTCACCCGCTTCCAAGCTGATCACCGGCACACCGATGGCATGCGGCGCCACTTGCTGCACCGCACGGACAAAACGCCGCAGCGCATCATTATCGTTCAGATCTTCTTTGGGATAAACCGCCAGACGGTATCCGCCGGATTCGCTATGCCAACGGTCGCGGAACGCCGCCGGCAGATCTTGTTCATCGAAAATACCGGCTTCCGTGGCCGTGCGCAGGCTTTGCAATGCCAATGGCAACATGGCCAACAGATCGTCTTCCACGGCGTACAATAATTTACTTTTCTCATTGCTGCCGACTTTATCCAGTTCTGCGAACAAACGCGCCAGCGACGACTTTAAAGCGCTCGCTGTGACCGCGGCAGGATGCTCGGGATGTTGGGCGGCAAACCGTTCCAATGCCGCAACCAGTCTTCGCAAGGATTTATATTGCTCGACCAGAATCGCATCGCTGGCTATCTGGACTTGCGGCGGCGGGGTAGCGGCAATCGGCCCAATCGTCAGTGCCATCTCCTGAATCAGCGAAAGCTTTTCTTCCTGCTGATCAGGAACAAAATCCAGTACCGTAACAACCTTGTTCACTTCCGGTAATTCCGCCAGGCGTTTAGCCAAATTATCGGTTTCCTGGCGATTGTCAGCCAGTACCGCAATATGCCAGGGCGTCAGATCAGGTTCGGCCAGCAGTTCACGGAATGTCTGCACTGCGCCGCCTTGCGGATCCTGCATATTCAGCAAATTGTAATCGAATCGCACCTGCGGCAAGATGATCAACGCGGCAACCGTAGCCGCCAATGTCAACGCGTAAGTCAGCTTGTGCCATTTCAGGGATAATTCCAGCGCCTTGCCTACAGCGCTCTTTGCGGCCGGTTTCGCTGCCATCTTTCTCGGCAAATAACGTAACAATGCCGGACCGATGATCAGGGTGACCAGCAAGCTGACGATCATGCCGGTGCCGGAAATGATGCCGAGTTCGGCCACGCCGCTGTAGTCGGTCGGCATGAAAGCGTAGAAACCGATCGCATTGGTAACCGTACACGCGGTCAGTGCCGCCCCGGCGTCGCCACCCGATATGTAAATGGCTTCAGCCGGGGAATGATTATTTTCCAGCACTTCACGGTAGCGCAACAGAAAATGGATCGCGAAATCCGCGCCAAGACCGATATACAGTACCGCAAAGGCGATGGAAATCAGATTCAGATGACCGACCACGGCAGTGGCGAATGTGGCGGTCAAAATTAATCCCATCAGCAGGCAAACCAGCACATTGAGGATGAGTCCGCCGTTGCGCATCGCAAAAAACAACACCACGCCGACCAATACGAACGTAATGATCCCGGCATACTCCATACCGCGCAGCGAACTGTTGAGTTCTTCCTCTGCCAGAGCCACTTCACCGGTAATGCGCAATTTCACCGGGCTACCTGCGGTAATTCCGACGCTCTCCGCCGCGGCATGCAAAGCGGCAATCGATTGCTCAGCTGGAAACAGCTGGGAAAAATCGAGCCTTGGTTTGACGATGATGAGTTCCTGGTAAGTATTCTTTTGCGCTTCGCCGCTGAACATGGTCTGCCATGACAATGCCCGGGGTGAACCATTCAGCCGCGCTGCCAGTGTCGCGTTGACGCCGTTCAGCACGGGACGCAATTCGATGTTCCGTCCCTTGTTCAATTCATCCACCGCGCTGGTCAGCACGTCCGCAAAAGCCGTCAGCGAAGGATCCCGGTTAATGCGCGTGATTAACGGTTGTGCCGCGGCCAGACTATCCGTGATTCGTTCGAGTTCCGGAATGCTTTGATAAAGCAATCCATTGCGCGCGGTAAAATCATCCACCCGGGGAGAGTACACATCGTAAAAATGCTCTGGATCTTGCTTCAGGCGTACTGCCAGATTCTCTGCCGCCACACGCACCTGTTCCGGCGTCGGGGCATCCAGCACAATGAGCAGGGTATCGATGTCCTGCGGGAATGATTCGTTGTAACGCTTCAAATTGACGCGAAACGGCAATTCTTCGGAAAGCATCTCGGCGGTATCGGTATTCATACCCAGATTTCGCGCCACATACAAACCACTGGCAATCGCCACCAATAACGCTGCCAGCAATACCCACAGCGCATAGTGATAGGAGAATGTGGTCCAACGCGCAAATATGGCATGAATACGGCTATGTGAAGTTTCCGCTGGTGTCGTCATTGTTCTGAAGAGAATTAGAAATGATCAGTTAGATGGTTCATGCAAAATCGATCGTGTAAAAACCGGCGTATCGATAAAATATAATGCAATGTCGATTATTTTCCCACACGCAACATGCAGCCGATCGTACCGGGTTTTCTTCCGGTTTTGTCAAACCCGGCAATTCTACATTAAGAACCGGATCTTACGGCAGAAACTCACACCGTGCACACAACCCGCCGATAAGCATCGCGCCCCGGTTTGCAAGGTGGCATGTTGATTATTTGAAGAATTTCCACTATTTTTTGGAGCGGTGTTTGAGATATTCGATTACCGGTGGTGTTATCGAAAGAATGATGATTGCCAAAATGATGAGTTTGAAATTTTGCTGCACCATCGGCAGTTGTCCGAAATAAAATCCGGCGTAAATAAACGTTCCGACCCATAACACGGCACCGACGATGTTATACACGATAAAAGTGCGGTACGGCATCGTGCCGATCCCGGCAACAAACGGTGCAAATGTGCGGATGATGGGAATAAAGCGCGCGATGATGATCGTTTTGACTCCATATTTGAGATAGAAAGCGCGTGTTTTTTCCAGGTATTCGCGTTTAAAGAAGCGGGATTCCTGTGAGGAGAACACTTTCGGCCCCATCCTATTGCCGATCCAGTAATTCACAGAATCCCCCAAAATACCGGCAATGCTCAACCCGGCGAACAAGACATGCGGATTAAGCTGCGAGTCTTCCAGCGACGCCAGCGAACCAGCGGCGAATAATAAGGAATCGCCCGGCAAAAGCGGCAAAACGACGAGCCCAGTCTCGCAAAATATAATCAAAAAAAGAATACCGTAAATCCATAACCCATATTCGGAAGCCAGTTGCTGCAAATGCTTGTCGATGTGAAGAATGAAATCAATAAGAAACATAAGGATAGTGACAAGAAAAAATGTTAGCGCCGAATCCGGGAGAAAAGGCAAAGTTTGAGTCAGTGTAACGGGAAGAACGGAAAAAATCTTCCGGGATCATCTCAGATTACCGGAAGATATTGTATTTACAGCGCGATAAGCGCCTTGTACAGATTGAACAAGCTGATGGTAATAATAAGCACGCCCACCATGACCAACAATGTACGTGCATGAAATTTTTTGCACAGGTAGGCGGCAAAAGGCGCCGCAAACAAACCGCCGAAAACCAAACCGATGATCAGCGGCCAGTTGTCGGTTTCCATCAGCAGCGCAAACGTCGCCGCGCTGGCCAATGTCAGAAAAAATTCCGCGAAATTCACCGAACCGATCGTGGTGCGCGGATCGGTACCTGTTCCAACCAGCGTTGTCGTCACAATCGGCCCCCAGCCGCCGCCACCCGCTGCATCCATGAATCCGCCGAAACATGCCAGCTTGCCGACATGCTCGGGTGCTTCCTTGCGAATACTCAATTGCCGGAAAGCCTTGCTGAGAATATAAGCGCCCAGCAGAACCAAGTAAGCCGATATGAACGGTTTGAACATGGCGCTATTGACATGTGTAACCAATAACGCTCCCAGAATGCCGCCTAGAACGCCGGGTACCAGCAAACGGGTAAACAATTGTTTATTGACGTTACCGAATTTGGCATGCGCCACCCCCGATACGCCGGTGGTAAAAATCTCCGCAATATGCACGCTGGCGCTGGCAGCGGCCGGACTCGCGCCAGATGCCAATAAAAAAGTCGTGGCAGTGACGCCGTAAGCCATGCCTAAAGCGCCATCGACCACTTGTGCAAGAAAACCGACGGCAACGGCACTCCAAAAAATCCGGCTATCGAGCGTATCGTTGATGATCTGCCAGCTGGCACCCCAGTCTTGCGCGAGAAAAAAGCGCGCGATAAGAAATGCGATCAGCAAAACCAATACAATGACGGCGAACCATACGGCAGCCCGTAAAAAAGGATGCGCCTCCAGATGGGAAACAGTATCTTCAACGGGGGGCAATCCTAATTGCTGATGTTCTTCATTGACCGGATTACGTGTCAGATCAAGGTTGCGGATTTTCATGAACAGTTCGATGACGCAAAAAAATGTGCCGAACTATAACCGCATTCGAACATAAATAGAAATACTATTTAGGAATATACTTATATCCGGAAATTCTGGATCTGCGGTTGTAAGGTTGTAAATAATCCTTCAGTTTCAATAACTGACAACTATCGAGAACCACTGCTATGAAAAAAGAATCACTGGGTTTAATTACCGCGAAATTCCAAGCGTTCCGGAGAATGAGCGCATCACGCTGAATCCGCTGATTGGAAATTGCTATCAAATAAATGTCCGGTATAGTTACAAAGATGAACCCGATATTCCTGCAGCGCTTAAATTGTGCGAGCATCCGGGACTGGAATTCGAGCCGCTTAAAACATCGTACTTTCTCAGCCGCGAGATTATCGTGTCCAGTCCCGGCGAGGGCATGGCGCAGTGGCGCGAGCGAATTTTCGCCGCGATGGCCAGAAATGCCGGTACTGCAGCCGAGTACTTCAATTTGCCGGCCAATCGCGTGCTCGAATTGGGCACACGGATCGGAATCTGATTAACCCACCCGTTCAGGAGAAAATATGGCGACGGATATTGCCTACACACCCGATACCATTATCACCAAAGCCATGTTCAACTTTGACGCATTCGGCTTAGCCGATTACAAACTCAGCGGTACCATCCGCGTCTCGGTTTCCGACGATTTTAGCCGCGACGATTACTCGAATCCCAGTTATTCGCACTTCAATCCGATTCTTTATACCGCGGGAGCAAACGAGGTCGCTTGGACTTCGCAGATGAAAAGCAATATCCAGGACATCCTGCAAACGTATTCACAATTCGTGAACATCACGTTTCAATGGGTGGGAGACTATGACACGCTCTCAAGCAGCGCCGACACCACACCCAATCCTGAAGACGTCGGCAGAGCCGGCGTTTCCGATATCAATATCAACTGGATTTATCGCTCCGACGTCAATTTTGCCGGAATCTCGGGCGGCAGTTCCGATGATTTTCTGTTTAACTACACCGGCGCGGCCAACGATATTTTTCTCAATGCTTATGCACCAAAATTCGACGATGATCTCTCACTTAACCTGAACACACGCGCCCGGCAAACCTTGATGCACGAATTGGGACACTCGCTCGGTCTTTCCCATCCGCATAGCGCGTATAACATCGATACCGGCATACCCACCATCACCGATGATTACGCCGCCACCAAGGATCTGGGGTTTTCCCAACTGGGTTTTCGCACCAATACCGCAACCGACATGTACAAGGAGTATTTTACGATCATGTCGTACGATGATCAGAACTCCTTATTACCCGGATCAAATGTCGTATATCAGGCTTATACGCCGATGATTCTGGACGTGATCGCACTGCAACAAGCCTACGGCGAAGGAAGCGGCACAAGCGGATCGGGCAATGACACCCTTACACCGGGAATCGCAGGTTATCGCACCTATTTTGATACCGGCGGAATCGATACCGTCGATTTATCGGAGTACACCAGCGGCGCTTACTTCAATATGGGTGTTACCATCACAGGCGCCGCCCATCTGGTTGGGGTGTCAATGAGCACTTCCGATGCGCAGAATATGATTGCATTAGGCAAAGACCCTGCCAATCTGCGCTGGTTCTATGGAGAATACGAGAATGCCACCGGTTCGGCAGCGGCCGACCAAATCACCGGTAATTCACTCGACAATGTGATTGAGGGCAAAGACGGTAACGACACACTCTCCGGCGGCAGCGGCAACGACAGTTTAAACGGTGGCGGTGGAGATGATATTCTCAATGGGCAAGACGGTATCGATACCGCAGTTTATGTTGGCGGCCGCAGCGCTTTTACAATCACCCGCAACACCGATCACAGCTTTACGATCAACGACAATACGCATACTGAAGGAACTGACACACTCAATGGCATTGAGCGGATCAGCTTCAGCGACGACCATCTCGCATTGGATATCGGCGGCAACGCCGGTATCGTCGCTAAAACACTGGGCGCGGTATTCGGCAAGGACGCGCTAGCAAACAAAGAATACGCGGGTATCGGATTGAAACTGCTGGATGGTGGCATGAGCTATAGTGATCTCATGGAGCTGGCCATAAATACCAAGCTCGGTGCCGATGCCAGCGATACGGAAATCGTTAACTTGTTGTATACCAATGTCATCGGCGCTGCGCCAATAGCGAGTGATCTGAATTACTATGTCGGCTTATTACAAAACGGTTCCTACAACGAGACCAGCCTTGGCATACTGGCGGCGGATTCAACGGCCAATGCCGACCACATCAATCTGATCGGATTAGCCTCTACGGGACTGGAATTTGTTTAAATCAGCAAAGGAAAAACTAGATAGAGACGTGGACAGTGAGTTAATCGTTTTTGCTGATATCTTTAATCACCGCGGTACGTTGCCGCTTGGCCATGTACTGAACGGAAATGGATGTTGCTCGCTGTTAAAAGTCATGAAGCTAATGGTCTGATGGATATAAATGCTTAAACTCTGACTAAATCCAAGCAAAAATTCGTTTGTTTTTCCGGTTACTATCAATGTGGCAAATTGAAAAAACATGATACCGATAGTCAGCGAATTAGAAAAACCGTAGACAAACATGAAAAAAAGCATAAAAAGGCCACGTTGCCAGATTTCCTTTGTTTGCAGTCTCTGTTTAATTTCTTCGTTCATTCCATTTCCCCTCGATCAAATACAGTCATATTTCTCACTGGCTGATACGCAAAAAAATCACAATGTGGCGATACTACCACTCGCCAACACGGTCATGAAAAAGTACTACACACTGGGTTTATTTGCGGATATGCAAGTCTAGCGCTTAAATACGAACAGCTTTCCAATAATTGGATTGCCAGTAAACATGATCAAGCCGGGATATTGTGACACCTTTTTTCTCCGAAGCATGCAGAAACTTATTCTTTTCCAGATAAATTCCGACATGCTTTGAAGCTGAACCGGTTTTGAAGAAAATCAGGTCGCCTGCCCTTAAATCATTTTTCCCAATTTCCCTTCCAGCCATGGATTGCATAATGGTTGTTCTCGGCAGATGCATGCCGAGCTTCGATTTGAATGTCAAATGCACGAAACCGGAACAATCAATACCGCGCTGGCTGAGTCCACCGCGCTGATATCGCACACCCTGCCATTCATTATATTGAGAATAAAGCGCTTTTCTAATGTGACTGTGGTCTGCGGATTTATTGGCGTTAGGATGTGGATCTTGTTTAAATGAAGATTTTTCTTGAAGCGATCCACAACTCACTAGCAAGAAGCTGATGCCAATCAATATAATAAATCGAGAAATATTCCTGTTCATTGACAATGTACTTTTTTATCCCGAAGTAAAAAGTAAACATTAATTAATACAGACTATACGCGATTACCATGTGATCCCATACTTGAGATTTTAGCCAAGACGCTTCTTGCCATATCTTTTAAAGAAACAACTTCGTTCACTCCACCAGCAGCAATCGCTTCTTTAGGCATTCCGAAAACAACACAGCTGGCCTCATCTTGAGCAAAATTATAAGAGCCTGCTTTATGCATCTCCAACATTCCAGCAGCACCATCTTTTCCCATACCGGTTAGGATCACGCCAATCGCATTCTTACCCGCACAATTTGCAGCTGAACGGAATAGTACATCAACCGATGGGCGATGTCGACTTACCAATTCCCCTTGATTTAGTTCGGTCATATAGTTTGCACCGCTGCGTTTCAGCAGTAAATGCGAATGCCCGGGTGCAATAAATGCATGCCCTGGAAGCACCCGTTCACCGCCTTGGGCTTCGACCACCGATATCTTACAAAGACTGTTTAAGCGATTGGCAAATGATTTTGTGAATCCTTCCGGCATATGCTGAGTAACTAAAATTCCTGGCGAATCAGGTGGCATGCGGATTAAAAATTCTTTGATAGCTTCAGTACCGCCCGTGGAAGCACCAACTATGATCAACTTTTCTGTTGAAGCGATGCGGTTTGAAATCGATGGCAACACTGCATCGGCTGTCGCACTTTTAGTTACCTGCAGGGGTGCCGCTCGTTTGAGTCTCGCTGACTTCGCAATGCGAATTTTATTGGCAATTTCACTACCGTATTCCTTTAATCCAACTGCGATGTCAATTTTCGGCTTAGACACAAAATCCACTGCACCCAATTCAAGTGCGCGAAACGTTACATCCGAGCCCCTTTCCGTTAAAGTTGAAACCATGACTACCGGCATGGGCCTCAAGCGCATGAGTTTCTCCAAGAAATCAAGCCCGTCCATTTTGGGCATCTCGACATCCAATGTCAGCACATCAGGATTCAATTCCCGAATCATTTCACGTGCCGCCAATGGGTCAGCCGCTGCTCCAATAACTTCCATATCTGGCTGACTGTTAATAATCTCGCTTAATAGCTTACGAATTAGCGCCGAATCATCAACAACGATAACTGTTATTTTTTTCATGATAAAAGCTCAATGTAATCCACGTAGCGGCATTTTAAGAAAATAACTCTACCGCTCCGCCACTATCAACTTTATGCAGACGCTGTCTATAATCTTTTTCACGCTCGGAAATGGTCGTATTATGCGTATTGCGCAATTTCTTCACCATCACCTTGCTGTTCTTGGGGAAAAAATAGACTTTGCGCGGAAATATATCAACCAGATCTTGGGCTACAACTCTTATTTTTTCGGTTTGTAAAAATTTCAATACAAAATCCGCATTCCGCTGACCGACGTTTGCCACGGTTAATCCATCCAAAACATTACCGCCACCGAAAACTTTGGCTTCGAGATTACATCGGCGGGCGCCTAGTTTTAACAACTGATTAATCAGTATCTCCATGGCATAAGTGCCGTAACGTGCCGAGGCATTCAACGGACTGCCAGCATCACCTCCGCCATCAGGCAACATAAAATGATTCATGCCGCCAATACCGCTATAACAATCTCGAATGCAAGCTGCAACACATGAGCCGAGCACCGTTACCAGAAGCAAATCCTTGTCGGTCACATAATACTCACCAGGCAATAATTTAACGGCTTGACTGTTAAAGTTCTTGTCAAAATACAGATTGGTTGCAACCTGATCATCAATGATCTCGGTCATATGATCCCCTCGGTTTATTAGCAAGCTCATAAACGGTTTTCTCACGCAATTTAAACAAATCGACTGCGTGTTGAAAACTTTCGGAATGGCCGGCAAACAACAATCCATCCGGGGCCAGCAATGGCACAAATTTCTTCAGAATTTTATATTGAGTCTGTTTATCAAAATAGATCATGACATTACGACAGAATATCGCATCAAAAGGACCACGAATTGGCCAGCTCTCATCAAGTAGATTCAATTGCCTGAATGTGATCATATTCCGTAACTCAGGTCGCACTCTCGCTGATCCTGCATGAGCCCCTTTTCCTTTAAGAAAAAACTGCTTAAGTTTTTCTTTGGGTATTTTCTCTAGTTTATCCAGTGAATAAATTCCTAGCTGTGCTTTTGCAAGTACGTTGGTATCCAAGTCTGTAGCCAGAATATGAACTGGCGGCGTGAATGTCTTAAATGCCTGTACCATCGCCATCGCCATTGAATACGGTTCTTCACCAGTAGATGATGCGCTACACCAAAGCTGAATTTTGTTATGATTCTTGCGTTTCTCAACATGTTGCTCAAGAATTGGAAAATGATGTTGTTCGCGAAAAAAGGCTGTCAGATTCGTTGTCAGTGCATTTGTGAAAGCTTCCCACTCTTCAGGATTTCCACGTTCCAGAAAATTCAGGTATTCATGGAAGCTTGTTATGCCGTTAGCCCGCAAACGCCGAGCAAGCCTACTGTACACCATATTTTGCTTACTCTTTGAAAGAGAGATACCCGCATGCGAATATATCAGCTTCCTAATACGTTCAAAGTCAGCTTGAGTAAAAGCATATTCACGTGTTCTATTATCGGTATTTTCTTCACCACCCAAGATCAGTTCCATAATATACCCATTTGAATTCCAAGAGACATTGCACTTCCATCTTCTCTTACGGTATTAAATTCCGGAATTTCATTGATAAAATGATGATCCAGAAACTACGAGCCTCAATTGATTACTAACATGAAGCGGATAATTAAGAAGATTTTCTAACTAGAAATAGTAATTTATTAGTTTAGAGTGCGCTCAATCAGTCCCATATCACTGCTACCCATCAATTTCTCTATATCGATCAATATCAGCATACGCTCATCAACAGTACCCAGTCCTAGGATATATTCGGTATCAATTACCGAACCAAGACCGGGAGCAGGCCGCATTTGTTCCGTAGTAAGCGTAATTACATCAGATACGCCGTCCACCACAATTCCCATAACTCGCCCAGCCACATTCAAAATAATCACCACGGTAAATTGGTTGTAATCTACATTATCGAATTTAAATTTGATTCTCATATCGATAATAGGAACGATAATTCCGCGCAAATTAACAACTCCCTTGATAAACTCAGGCGCATTGGCTATTTGTGTAATGGCGTCATAGCCACGAATCTCCTGCACTTTAAGAATTTCTATGCCATACTCCTCGTTTGCTAAACGAAAAGTCAGAAACTCATTCGCCATATGACTAGTCTGTGGACTGATTGAACTCGAGGTTGCAATCACTGTTTGCTCTTGAGACATGGTACGCACTCCTGATTAAATAAATTATCTATATTAGAGAAAGAGTTCGCTGTTCGATCTATCTATACCATTTCTTGTTGGCATGCCAATACGAGCGCAGTAGTATCCAGAATAAGCGCAACTTTACCGTCACCCATAATTGTTGCACCTGAAACCCCTTGTACTCTCCGATAATTACTTTCCAAGCTCTTGATGACCACTTGATGCTGCCCGATTAAGTCATCCACAAACAACGCCGCCTTGTGACCTTCGGCTTCAAGAATAACCAGAATCCCTTCGTGCACTGCAGTCACATTGGGATGTAAGTTGAAAACCTCATGCAATGCGATCACAGGCAGGTACTCGCCGCGCACCTGTACCACTCGTCCATGACCGCTGACCGTTTTAATATCAGCAGCTGTCGGCTGCATAGATTCGATAATGTAATTGAGCGGCACAATAAACATCTGATCTCCAACCGCCACCGACAGTCCGTCAAGAATAGCCAGTGTTAATGGCAATCGAATCGATATGCGCGTACCGACACCAAGTGCCGACTCGATATCAATACGCCCACCCATACTTTGAATATTACGTTTGACAACATCCATACCGACACCACGCCCAGACACATCCGTGACTGTCTCAGCGGTGGAAAAGCCGGCTTCGAATATCAGTAACCAAACTTCTTGATCGGACATTCCATCATTGACCGGCAAACCTCGTTCTTTGGCTTTAGCAAGAATTTTTCCGCGATTTAACCCTGCACCGTCGTCACTCACCTCAATGACAATGCTGCCTCCTTGATGAAAAGCGCGTAATGTAATCGTCCCCTGCGCTGATTTACCTGCAGCAATACGCTTCTCGGCTACTTCTATACCATGATCAAGGCTATTTCTGACCAAGTGAGTCAACGGATCGGCAATTTTTTCGATTAAACCTTTGTCAAGCTCAGTATTCTCACCAACAGTCTTCAATTCAACTCGTTTATTCAGTTTCGCTGCCAAGTCACGTACAACTCGCGGATATCGGCTAAACACAAAGCTAATCGGCATCATCCGGATCGACATTACTGATTCCTGTAGATCTCGCGTATTTCTTTCCAGTTGGCTCATTCCGCTCAGCAGTTTCTCGAAAATTACCGGATCAAGCTGTGAAGCGGTCTGAGCCAGCATTGCCTGAGTAATCACTAACTCACCGACAAGATTAATCATTTGATCAACTTTCTCAATACTGACACGGATTGATGAAGTTTCATTAGTGGAGGTGAGAGCTGCAGCATTAGCCTTGCTGGCAGGCTTATTCACTGTATTATTGTGTGCTTCATTTTTACTGCCATGAGCATTCTGTTGTGGCGCTGGACTCAGATGCGATTCTGAATCATCGAGATCCTTTGGTGCAGCAGGTGCTCCAGGAAAAAAACCGTAACCCGGCGCTGGCGGTAATTCAGCCATCGAGAACTCGTCTTCATTAGGGCCTGTTAACACTATTTGATATAATATGGTGATGGAAATCACCGAAACTCAATATCAACAGATCGAACACTGCATGCCGCGCCAGCGTGGCAATGTCAGTCATTCCAATCTACAAATTCTCAATGCTATTCTGTATGTTACCGAGCATGGTTGCAAGTGGCGCGGACTACCCAAGCGTTTCGGTAATTGGCATACCATCTACACTCGAATGAATCGATGGGCGAAAAGCGGCGTGCTTCAAAAAGTTTTTGAGCAGCTGCAGCATCAACAAATCATTCGCATCAAGATTGAAGCCGTTTCGATGGATAGCACCAGCATCAAAGTGCACCCTGATGGTACTGGTGCATTAAAAAAAACGGCCCGCAATCCATCGGCAAATCCCGAGGTGGCTGGACCACTAAAATTCATCTGGTTGCCGCAGATACCAGAACAGCCATAACTTTTTCCTTATCTCCGGGGCATACACATGACGCACCGGAAGGACGACAACTCCTGTTAGCACTCGGCCCCGTCTCTTCTCCTACTCATCTGCTGATGGATCGCGCTTATGAGGGTGATCAAACCAGACAGCTTGCATTGGAGCTCGGTTATATCCCGGTTGTCCCACCCAAAACTAATCGGCTGGAGCTCTGGGAATATGACCGCGCCATGTACAAAAAACGCAATGAGATCGAAAGATTATTCCGCAGACTCAAGGGATTCCGTCGAATATTCTCCAGATTCGACAAACTGGATGTCATTTTTCTCTCATTCATCCATTTCGCTCTCATCGTCGAAGCACTTAGGTAGTGTTAACAGGCCCTAGTAAAAATACCTGAGACACTACCGGCATCACTTGAGAAATTTTCATCAGCCCCGGCAGTTTCTGTAATACTATTTGTTTCTGCTTCGATTTTCAGGTTTGCTGGATCAACAACAAAAGCCAATGTTTCCCAGACATCCTCCTCGCTGCTTGCGGTTGCAAGTCTTAACTTAAAGTGATCCTTCTGATCTTCAGGCGTTAGGTTCTCGAGATCACCCAGACGCTTTAAATTAGCGAATAAGTTTTCTACTGCTGCATCACCCATACCCGTTCCGGAGAATTCAATGCAATAAGTTAGCTTCGAGGAATCATCCTTAGATTGAGGCGCATCGACGGCAACTTCAGGAGCCTTAACAATATCGACTTCTACCGTTGCTGTATCCAGCTTAGCATTAGCATCGACTATCGTTTCGACAACTAACGGATTCTGGGTTTCATCGCTCAGTCTCTTTAACTCTTCACACACCTCTGCTGCAATTGCAGGATCAGCCTCGCCTTCTCCTCGATGACCGGCAAGTTGTGCTTTGATGACGTCACCTGCCCTCAAAAAAGCATCTACCATCTCGCTGCGAACAGCGAGTTCCCCTTTGCGCAATCTATCCAGCAATGTCTCCAACATATGCGTCATCTCCGTCATATCTGTAAAACCAAAAGTGCCGGCCCCACCCTTGATTGAATGTGCCGCACGGAATATAGCGTTTAAATCTTCCAAATCCGGTGAATTTACATCGAGCCTCAGCAAACATGCTTCCATATCCGCCAGCAATTCCGAGGATTCTTCAAAAAATATTTCATAAAACTGTTCGAGATCTGTACTCATAGGTAACCTTGTTTTACGTTAAGTTTTTAGGTGAGCACCCTAATGAAATGAGCAAAAACAAATAATGGCAATCACTACTCACGCTGAGAAATAAAATAAATCATTCATGGCTGATTAAGTTGACCGGTCGCATCGATCTCTAACCGATAACCTTACCGATCACTTCCAGCAATCTCTTAGGATCAAACGGCTTCACTAGCCAACCGGTTGCACCTGCCGCTCTGCCTTTTGCCTTGATCTCATCACCGGATTCGGTGGTTAGAATCAGAATAGGAATATTTTTGTAGTGTGCTAGCTTGCGCAACAGCTCAAGTAACTTCAACCCGTCCATACGTGGCATATTGATATCAGTCAACACCAAATTAACCTGATGATAATTAGCTTTATCCAATGCATCCTGACCATCTACTGCCTGAATGACTTCATACCCGGCTCCTTTTAGCGTGAAAGCAACCATTTGCCGGATGGAAGCGGAATCATCCACCGCAAGTATCGTCTTAGCCATTTACTTCACTCCTCTCGCCAATATTATTAATTTGTTTGAAAAATACGTACACCGATCAATATGCTAAAAAAGCTCAATATCACCCATTTGCATACCCTGCTGCACAACTGGCTTCCTTTTACTTTTAGTTTTCGCCATCTCCACTGCCTTTGAAATTCCTTCCTGGATCGCATCAAGTGCATTTTTTTCCGTATTTTCTTTCCAACTCCCTTTCCGATCGATGCGCTGCAGTTCGATATTCAAAGCTTCCACTTGACCAGAAGTATGCGCGAGCAGTTGTGTCACTAGATCACCAAACTGTAATGAAGTAATTGCCATTTCCAGTTCTTGCTCTATTTTGTCGGCAATAACCATCTGTTTTTCCAGTAACTCAAGTATAGGTTTACTCCCTTCCGGAGCCGCCATTCTTTCAATTGCCAAAACCATATCGTGGTGAGACTTGGTCAGCTTACTGATGTATCTGAAATTGATAACCAAATTATTTACCGCATCACTCACGAGCCGATCAACTTGGCTTAGTTCTCCTTTAATACTCATGAAGTATTCATCAGCTTCAGCAGTGCACAATACGTCATCGTGCTCCATCACTGTGGATTGATGTGAAGCGTAGCTACCATTTTCATCGCCAGCTGCTTGCATCTCAGCCATAACCTTCTCCTTGTCGCTTGTCTTGATCAAAGCTCTTGGAACTTACCGCCCGATCTAGCAAAACTACAACTTATAATGCTCTAATCACTCATATTTTCTGCGGATAAAAGCCTTAGAAGCTGATCTTGCTGAACACTGATCAGAGACTCTCGTTCATTCACAAAATCATTTACACTCAAATGGTTAACGGATTTTCGAGAAACAACTTTAGCTCGTTAAAATAAAAAATACACCATGAACTAGAGTGAAATTAGCAACCAAGATTTTTCTAAGTTAATTAGCTGCTTCACCGATCCGGTTCGCCCACGCAATAGCTTGTATCTCAATATCCGCTAATTCATTTAAGCTCAGAAATCCTAATTCGGTCAGCAGTGATTGAATCGCGGCGACCTCACCCTTTTCGTTGGCTTCAGCTAATTTTAATTCCTGCCCTAAACGTCCTTCCCGGACCAATAAAGCTTGGCTCATATCATCCGGAATCCCGAGCTTGTCCACGATCTGTTGCATTTCAATACCGAGCAAAACATCCAGCAGCGATAAAATTCCTACCATGAATGCTCTTTCTTGGTGGTTTTTGTCATGCGGGCGTTCCGCCGTTGCAATTAACTCCATCAATTTTCCACGCGTTGCCGCTGTTTGCATCAATGCGTTCGACATACTATCGTCGGATTGATTGGCGGTATAAAGCAGCAGCTGTATCCATCTCTGCAATTGCTTGCGCCCTAAGATCATGATGGCATGCTTGATGGAATTGATTTTTTGCGGTAGACCGCTGGCGACGGAATTCACCATGCGCATCAGGTTGTAGCTCAAACCGGGTTGATGTTTAAATTCCCGTTCCAGCTCTTCGATATCGCTGTCCCCCATGACCAATGTCAATAGTTTCAACAACGAAAGTTTTCCCGGATCGGCGCGTTTTACTGACAGCACTTCGGGTTTTGCGAAATAGTATCCTTGGAACATTTGGAAGCCCAGTTGCATGCATCGCTTCTCTTGTTCCCGGTTTTCCACTTTTAGTGCCAGCAACAATACCGGCCATCGGTTCAATTCGGTTACTAACTTAGCAAGCGCATTTTGTTCAAGTACGAGTACATCTACTTTCACAACACTGACAACCGGAAGCAATTGCTCTACTTTGCTATTCATTTCAACAATATTATCCAGCGCAAACTGATAACCCTTTTGCTTTAACTCGTTACAGCGCTGCATGAATTCTGCTGTTACGGTCGCCGTTTCTTTTATTTCCAATACGACATGCTTACTAGGCAATAAATTGATAATGTCACTCATCACCAATTCGGGGTTTGCATTGATAAAGCCACGCTGCTTACCGAGCACATTCTGGATTCCCAGTTGACAATAGGCATTGATAATGACGTTTGCTGATGCGGACAAATCGTTTTTTATACTGACCGATTCTTCAGTTTCTTCTTGTCTAAACAGTAACTCAAATGCCACAAGGTTTTGATTACGATCTAGGATTGGCTGGCGCCCAAGAAAAAAACCTTCCATTTATTCCCTCGCGTTAATTCATCTTTTAATACAAAAGTTTCAATTCATCGGCTTCATCGCGTGTTTCTTAAGTACTTTTTTGTTACTCATAAACACAATTAATCAGAGTTCCAGCCTGATTACATCAGAGTGCTGACATATAAAAAGTCTCTGCTTAAATCAGCTAGATCAGGGCAGGAATTGCTCGATTCTTTCCTGTACGTTTTGCTTGATACAGTGCTTTATCCGCTCGACTCAGCACTGAATTTTGATGTTCTCCAAATGACCTCAGCGCAACGCCCGCGCTAAAGGTTATCGGCAATGTTTTGCTATCGGATTGGATCGAGAAACTTTTTGTCAGATTGTTTTGTATCCGCTGAATAATCGTCAGTGCATCTTGCATCTCAACATCGGGTAACAAGATCACAAATTCCTCGCCGCCAAAACGTGCAACGATGTCGGATGGCCGTAACGTTTCTTTGGCAACGGTCACCAAATTGATCAGCACACTATCACCGTATTGATGACCAAAGTTGTCATTGATCTGTTTAAAGTTATCCAGATCAACCAAAATCACGCCCAATGACTGCGCATTGCGGTCGGCACGTGCGGCCTCGCGTTTGAAAATATCCTCTAAACCACGGCGATTGAAGGCGCCGGTCATTTGATCCGTTTGTACCAATCCGCGCAGTTGCTCCAATTCGCTCTTCAAAGATTCGATCTTTTGCTCTGCACGTTTCACTTGTTCTTGCGCAGCAAAGACTTCGTCGCTAAATCGCAGCCCGCGAGTTTCTGACAGCACGATGTCAAGAATCCCGATAATTTCATCGGCGTTACTCGTATTACGAATCTGCTCAGCATAGCGTTCTACTTGCTTGTAATAGTCCTCAGAATCAATCATGGGTTTCTGCTCACTTTTAATAGCATTTGTCGATTTAACCAATCTCAGCATTCTTTTTTGTTTAATAGCTTCTGGCATGGCTATCCTCCTCAGTTGACATCATTTAAGCCACAGGCTATACCAGTTCGGGAGATAATTCGTTGGATTGCGAAGGAGAACCCATTCCGGTGTAGACTGCTATGTCAATAACAGTAACAGAGCAGTCTGCGAATGGATTGAATGAATAAAAAGGGAAATCGGCGCTATTTACCGAAAAAAAGAATATATCTATTAACTAACAGAAAGTTAGAGAAATTACTCAGAAATAAAGATCTGATTCTTACCGCCTTTTTTTGCACGATACATTGCTTCATCGGCGCGCTTGTAAATACTTTCCTGAGACTCTCCTGTTCGCAGCTGTGCAACACCAGCACTAAAAGTAATCAGCAAGCGTTTATTCTCATGCAAAAAAAACTTCTTGGTCAGATTCCGCCGTATCCTGGATAGAATCTGAACGGCTTCTTCAAGACTTGTATTCGGCAGTAGAATCACAAATTCTTCACCACCATAGCGTGACACGACATCCTCGGGACGTGTTGTGTCTTTAACCGATTCAACCAAATACACTAACGCATCATCACCTACTTTGTGGCCATGCGTATCATTTAACTGTTTGAAATTATCAATATCCAGCAGAGCAAAACATAGTGGCGTCTTATGGCGTACTGAACGGGAAGTTTCGCGGTCAAAAGCGTTATCTAAACCACGCCGGTTCAGTATACCGGTCAGATGATCCTCATGGACCTTTTCACCCATTTCCTGCAACTCGGTTTCAAGTTGATTGATTTTATCCTGCGCCATGCTGACTTCAGCGCGTGCCGCGAGAAAATCATTGCGGTAATTTAATGCGCTTTTTTGCATCTGCTTGGTTTCATCCATGAGTTGCGCCAGCAGCTGATTCAACTCTTTTATATCATCCGTTTTACTGATTTTTTCGGAATATTGCTCCAGCTTTACTTGATACTCGCCGGTCGTATCGCTCAGCTCCTCAATATTGGTGATCAATGAAGTCACCATCAGCTTCAGTGTCAGCTTGGCTTCGCTCAAGTTACGCCGGATTATTTCCTGTCTTTGCGAGATTTCTTCCAGATAGTGTTCCGCTTCTTCAATAACCTGTAAATCCAGCGGTCTGGATATTGTTTCACGCAATTTACCGATCTGGGCACCGATCCATTGATCCTCAGCCAGTAGCTCACCGGTGTTATTCATCAGCATATTGAGTAGCTTAAGCAAGCCCTGTTGCAATTTGCGGCCATTCTCACCATAGGCATCAAATTTGCGGCAAAATTGACCAAAATCAGCCGTGAATTGCTCCATTTCCGATTTTTCCTGAATCTTCCGCACCTGCTGTGCCAGCATTCTCGCTTCATCAGCTAAAGCGATATCATCCACCTGCCGGACGACAACATGCTCCAGCATTTGTGCCAGCACCCCCAGCAGTTGATCCGTAAAATGACCGGCAGAAGAAGTTTGCTGCAAAGCTACTCGTTTTGATTGAGTATGTTTATCCGAGTCCTGCGATATGGCATCTTCTGTCTGAAGATCCGTAGTTAATTCTTGGGCCGCAACTGCTGATGCTCCCCATGAATCAATCAGCGCTTTCAGCTTATTATGCAGTTGCTTTGAATCCTTCGAGAACTTGACCAGAACCCGATTCACTCCTTCTTTCTTTTTCGCGGTCGTTAACGCGCCTTGTTTGTTCTCGAGCTGTTTCAACAACGTTTCTATCGTTTCTCCCCAATCCGGCACAGATTCAATTGTGGCATTCTCCAGTGACGCATCCTGATTTGCGGGCACAACGGAATTTGCAGTATTTTCAGAGTTTCCTGAAATCTGGTTATACAATTTATGATAATTGTCGGGTGTCGGAGGAATTCTAAGCGATGCGAGCTGCCGCAATGTTTCGCGTGCAATGATAGTCGGGTTGGAGTCTTTTAATTGCTTCATAGCATTGGCCAAAATTAATTACAGTATCCAGCAGTTCAAAGAGTTAAAAAGTATCGGCCAAGCGGCATAAATCTTAATCCTAATCCGATAAAAAACTGAAAAAATTAACTGACGTAATAACAACCAGAAAATCAGTCGACCAATTTATTCTTTATCGCATAACGAATAAGTTCCGAATTGTTGGTCAGCTTGAGTTTCTCCAGTAACCGTGCCCGATAAACGCTGACTGTTTTGGGACTCAGAAACATCTCGGTTGATATCTCCGACAACGTTTTACCGGCAGCAATGAAACACAGAGTTTGATATTCCCGGTCGGATAATGTGGAGTGCAGCGGCTTATCGACATCCGAATTAATGATATTGGCAAGTTCTTGCGCAACGACCGGGCTGACATACTTATCGCCAGCCGCCACTTGGCGGATAGCCACTACCAATTGCGCCGGCGCGCTTTGTTTATTGAGGTAACCGGACGCACCCGCCTTCAATGCACGAATGGCAAATTCATGCTCGTTATGCATACTGAGCATGAGCACTGCCAGACTTGGTTTATCTTTTTTAATCTGCTTTAAAATTTCAATACCATTTCTATCCGGTAGTGAAATATCCAGCAACATGACATCGAAGTCTTGCTGCCGTGCAATTTTGATTGCCTGAAATCCGGTCTCCGCTTCACCGGTTACTTTTATATCATCAGTTTCACTCAGTATTTGTTTCAAACCCTGACGCACAATCGCATGGTCATCAGCAATCATCACACTTATCATGAAAACCTCCGGCTTCTAAAGCCGCGAAACCTTCTTTTTCTTTTTTATCGCTGCCTGAGGCTGCACAGAACCTTTAAGCTTACCTTCCAATTCAACCACATGAGGTTGATAATCCAAGTTACCGGTGGGTATCAGTATCGTCACTTTTGTTCCTTTACCGGGATCTCCAGCAATATGGAAGTTTCCTTTCAACTGCTGGCAGCGTTCGCGCATTCCCCGTATCCCAAAAGAGTCCTGCTTTTCCATATCAATATTAGTAATACCACACCCATTATCCACCACTTCAAGAAAAATCAACCCTTCCAATTCGACAAGCTTGACCTGAATCCGGGAAGCGCTGGCGTGCTTGGAAATATTGGTCAGGGTCTCCTGGAAAACGCGAAAGATCGCTATCGCCAAATCGGAATCTAGCGATATTTCATCATCCGCGCATGCAACTTTACAGGCAATGCCGGTACGGTCACTAAATTCTTTGGCCTGCCATTGTACCGCCGCCACAATACCGCAATCCAGAATTCCCGGCCGCAAATCAAGTGAAATCCGCCGTGTACTATCGATTACTCGATCCACAAGCGACTCGATCGACCTCGCTTTCTGTTGATAAAACTCCGGTTTTCTTATTGTTGTATCCATGCAAGGATACAACTCACATTTGATTGCAGTTAACGTTCCGCCGATATCATCGTGAATTTCGCGCGCAATTCGAGCCCGCTCCTGCTCTTTTACTCTCTGCAAATAAGACGATAACTCCGCAAGCTGCTCACGGGAACGCACAATCTCTCTTTCGGTCAGCTTATTACGTGTAATGTTAATCATAATCCCATCCCAAAGAGTAACGCCATTCGCCATTCTCCTTGGTGTTGCACGCAGGCTGATCCATTTGATATCGCTGTCACCTTTTACCTGAATACAACCTTCCCAGTTCCAGGTTGAAAGTTGCTCAGCGGATGTCATCATCAACTGATGATAAGATTTTTTGTCTTCCGGCAAGATTAATGCAGGAAACAGCTCAGGCTTTTCCATAAGTATCTGGGGAGATAATCCCAGTAGCGTTTCACTGGCATCGCTCACATACGGAAAGCTCGTTTGGTTATTACTAGATAATGAAAATTGAAAAACCACACCCGGAAGATTTGACGTAATCGCTTGAAAAAGCGCCTCACTCTTTTGCAATGCAGTTTGTGTTGTAATGAAACGCTGGAAGTTCTCAACTTCATGTAAGCTGCGCCTGATTATTGGAACCAATCGGGCAAGATTCGATTTCATCATGAAATCATAGGCACCTAACGCCATAATATGTTCTGCCGCTTCTTCGCCTATCCGGCTGGATATGATTATCAGTGGTATATCCAGCTCTTCACTTTCCATGATTTGCAAAGCTTCCTGCGCACTTAACTGAGGCAAATCATAGTCGGATAAAATGACATCCCAATCCCGAATTTTCAGCGCATCACGCAAAGTGGCTACCGTACTGACACGCAGGTAATCCGCCTTAAAACCTGCCTGCGAAAGTATTTGCAATACCTGATCAACATTCTTCTCAGAATGCTCAATCATCAAGATTTTTAATTCCTTTTCAGTATTCATTTCAACGCATCGCCGGTTGAAGTCGATATAACAGATGGTTTCTCTTAACCTCACAAATTAACTTTATGAATATATTCCATATTTCACAAGATAATTTTACGCGAAAAAATTATTTTTCGCCATTAATAACTTATATTAACCAATAGATTAGACAAAAATCATGAAAGTAAAATCCTAAACTTTCCAAAATGATTTCCGATAACTGCAATCAACGGTGGTTAAACACCCTCTTGGATTGCAGGGCTGCCAACGTCGTAAATGGCAATTATGCCAAAAATCAATAGTTATCAAAAAGGAGAACCCAAATGCCAGCAATTATTAACTCTAATGTAGCTTCACTAAATGCACAACGTAACTTAAATACTTCACAAAGTGCATTAAACACATCTTTAACACGCTTATCGTCCGGCCTACGCATCAACAGTGCTAAAGACGACGCCGCCGGCTTGGCAATTTCAGAAAGGATGACCTCGCAAATTCGCGGTCTAAACCAAGCTGTACGTAACGCCAATGACGGTATCTCACTGTCGCAAACCGCCGAAGGTGCCCTAGGCGAAATTGGCAACAACTTGCAACGTATCCGTGAACTAGCGGTTCAATCTGCCAACGCAACCAATAGCGCTAGTGATCGCGCTTCGCTACAAGCCGAGGCTGCTCAATTAAGTGCAGAGGTAACTCGTGTTGCCAGCCAAACCCAATTTAACGGCTTAAATTTATTGGATGGATCCTTCCTTAATCAAAGCTTCCAAGTTGGTGCAAATGCAAACCAAACCATCAACATTGCATCAATCGGTGATGCTCGCGCAACCGCTTTAGGCAGTAACGTACTAACTACAAATGGTACCGCCGTCAACACTACAACCGCTGCTTCCGCTAATAACTCAGCTGGTAATGGAGTTACTGCTGAAACTAACTTAGTACTTGCCAATAATAAAGGAGCCACGGGCAGTATTAGCTATGCAGCTGGTGCCGATGCAAAAACCATAGCAGCAGCAATTAATTCTGCCGCCTCTAACATTGGCGTTACCGCAACTGCTACAAATAGCGCTACGTTAGGCAATATCGCTTCAGCTGGCACTGTATCATTTAATTTGAATGGCAACACAGTTTCCGCCACAGTTACTGATACTTCCGATTTAAGCGGATTAGCCTCTGCCATAAATGGACTACAATCACTTACCGGTGTAACCGCCTCTTTCTCAAACTCATCCAACAAATCAGTTATTACGTTAACTACAGCCGATGGAAGAGATATCGGAATAGAAGATTTTAACAACACCGGCGCAACGAAAACAGCAGATGTTGTGGCTGGTACTACCACAACCACATTAACGGGTGGTGCAGCTACTGACTCAACTATTGCAACAGGCACTGTTGAGCTTTCAAGCTCTTATGGACAAATATCCGCTAGCGGTGCAAATGCTGATGTATTTGGTGCCACCTCCAGCTCATTTAACTCAGTGGCAACATTGGATATATCTTCGGCAACCAATGCACAAACGGCAATTAGAACACTGGATGAAGCTTTAAAATCTATAAATAGCTCACGTGGTGATCTAGGTGCTATTCAGAATCGTTTTAGTTCAACGATTGCAAACCTGCAAACCGCATCGGAAAATCTTTCCGCTTCTCGCAGCCGGATTCAAGATGCCGACTTTGCAGCAGAATCAGCCAACCTGACTCGTGGGCAAATTCTGCAACAAGCTGGTACTGCAATTCTTGCGCAGGCGAACTCATTACCTAACAACGTACTATCACTATTACGTTAAACAATTCGTAATCTAGTGATACTGTGAATTAAATAAGGCTAACAGAGCTTGGGAACTCAAGAAACATCTCATACTCTTTTCAGCCTTATTTAAGGAGTTACAAAAATGACCATCAACCAATTAAATGCGATCGGAGCGCTCCCAGCATCTTCGCCATCATCACCAAGTGCAAGAAAAGTATCAGCACCTAATTCGGACACTGCGCTTCCGCCTGTTTCAACCGTAGAATCTAAAGTAAATAGCAACCCACAGTCCGAAGAACAAATTAACCAAGCTGTTCAGAAAATTCAAGGTACTGTAGACAATTTGGCTCACAATTTGCGATTCTCAATTGACGAAGATACTGGCAAAACAATTATCAAAGTAATGGACGTACACACTGAAGAAGTCATTCGGCAGATCCCGTCCGAAGAAGCTGTTGAAATAGCTCGCACATTGGACAAGGTCCAAGGATTGTTATTCAACGGCAAGGCATAATTAATATCATAATATGGATAGGGTCTAAAAATGCTTTCATCCCCAGGAATAGGATCAGGTTTAGATGTCAATGGCATTGTCAGTCAACTCATGAAGGTGGAAAGCCAACCGCTGACAGACCTGGATACTAAAGAAGCAACACAGCAGACCCGGCTAACCGCTTTTGGTACCCTAAAAGGGGCGTTATCCTCATTTCAAAGTAGCCTTTCTGCATTATCCGATCCAGCAAAATTTAACGCTGTATCGGCAAATTTTGCTGATAACACGCTAGCTAACGCAAGCGCAACCTCAAGTGCAATAGCTGGCAGTCACTCTGTAGAGATTCAAACACTCGCACAATCACAGAAGCTAAAATCTGCAAGCTTTGCAACCACAAGCACAGCAATTGGTAGCGGTACTTTAACCATACAATTTGGTACATATAATGGCGGCACGTTCACACTCAATCCGGATAAAGCGGCACAGTCTATTACTATATCTCCAGGCAATTCATCGCTATCCGGTATCCGTGACGCAATCAATCAAGCCAATGCAGGCGTATCTGCCAGCATAGTCAACGATGGCACAGGCAATCGCTTGGTAATTGCTTCTCAAGATACCGGCTTGAGTAACGCACTAAAAATAACTGCATCCGATGACGATGGAAACAATACCGATAATGCAGGGCTTTCTCAACTTGTTTATGACGCATCGACCGGCGGAACGACCAACCTGTCACAAACTGTAGCCGCTAGCAATGCCACACTAGTTATCGACGGCATTTCAGTTAGCAAAACATCAAACAACATCACAGATGCCCTTGAGGGCGTTACGTTAAATTTATTAAAAGCAAACCCAGGTACTACAACCACCCTAAACGTATCGCGCGACGCCACAGGTGCTCAAAGCGCCGTATCATCATTTGTAAAGGCCTTCAATGATTTAAATACCACTATCGTTAATCTCTCAAAATATGATGCAGCAACTAAAAAAGCATCTATCCTGACCGGAGATTCAACGGTTCGATCAATTCAGACACAGATACGCAGTGCGATCTCCGATCCATTGACTACAGCAGGTGGAGGCTTAAGTTTATTATCGGAAGTGGGTATCTCCTTCCAATCAGATGGAACATTGCAATTTGATTCATCTAAGTTATCTAGTGCGCTGTACGATCCCACTAAAGATGTCTCAACATTATTCGCCTCTGTTGGAAAAACCAGCGACAGTCTCGTATCATTTACCAGTGCTACATCCGATACAGTCAATGGAAAGTATTCACTGAATATCAGCCGCATTGCAACTCAAGGTACTGCCATAGGCAATACGGCTGCTGCATTGACTATCAACACTGGAGTCAATGATTCGTTAAGTCTTACTGTCGATGGTACAAATGCCAATATAACACTGGCGGCAGGCACCTATACAGCAACATCTCTAGCCGCTGAAATTCAATCGAAGATTAATGGCGCTTCAGCATTTTCTTCCGCTGGAATTAAAGTTGCAGTTAGCGAGTCTGCAGGAAAATTGGCTATCGCTTCGAACCGCTATGGTTCCGCTTCAATCGTATCGATCACCGGGGGAAGTGGTAAATCGGATTTATTCGGCACTCCCGTTGAAACCGCAGGAGTAGACGTAGCGGGCACAATCAATGGCATTGCTGCAACAGGTTCCGGTCAAACATTAACCGGTACTGCAGACAGCAGCGGACTCGTTCTCAATGTAACCGGAGGCAGCACGGGCGCTAGAGGCGAAATAGATTTTGCGCATGGCTTTGCAGCAAAATTAAATAAATTGGTAGGTGACATGTTGGATGGTCACCTGATTGATAGTCGCATAGATGGCATAAATTCATCGATCAAAGATATAGGATCGCAAAGGGATGCTTTGAATCAACGGCTTGCCGATACAGAGAAACGGATACGCGCGCAATTCACGGCATTGGATACAACAATGGCAAGCATGACTCAAACCAGCACTTTCCTGACGCAGCAACTATCCAAGCTCTAATAAATATTATTAAAGAATGCTCTTTGCAATAAAAAAGGAATATAAATGTATACCCCTATGAATAACACCATATCTGCCTATCAACGTGTAGGCATTGAAACAGGTATCGAATCAGCCAATCCACACAAACTTATCCTAATGTTATTTGAAGGTGCGCAGGAAGCATTAGCAAAAGCCAGAATGCACATACAACATAATGAAATTGCTGAGAAGGGTCAAATGATCTCAAAAGCTATTATGATCATTGATCATGGTCTCAAAGCAAGCTTGGATATGAATGCCGGTGGTGATTTAGCAGTAAAGCTTCAAGCACTCTACGATTACATGACACATCGGCTACTGGTCGCCAATATTCAGAATAACCTTGAGATCATCAATGAAGTCAATAAATTATTAACCGAACTACATGATGCCTGGAAAGAAATTGGACAATCCAGTGAAACTCAAACTGCAATAAATGCAGCTGCAATCTAGTTCAACATTTGTAATACAGAAAAGGGTATAAAGATAAATGAATAGTGCACAGACACTGGAAACTTACGACGCTATTTTAGCGACCACCGGAAAAATGCTGGCTGCGGCCCAAAATAACGAGTGGGATCAATTAATACAACTGGAAAACGAATGCAGGCAGCTGACCGAATCGCTCATTCAGAATGATCAAGAGCCGATATTAGACAAAGAATTACTTCAAAAGAAAGTAAAAATCATCCATCAAATATTGGCTGATGATGCTCAAATCAGGGCAATCACAGAACCGTGGATGCTGAAACTGCAGGATATGCTGAACATAAGCAGCCGCACACGCAACCTTGAGTTGGCATACCAACCTATCAATAATGTATAGGCGCCCCGCAAAAACGAGACCATGTGCTCCTTTTTCTCTCAATTAGCATATCGCTTGAAGACAAGTTGTCGTGATTCCAACTATAGTTAAAACTGATGTAGCCACAATTTCAACTCAAATCAAGCCAGTTGCAGCCGTTACGCCGGTAACGGCGATTCTCGATTCACAAATCTCATCTGCCGATTTTGTGCAGGGTCAGAAGTATCAAGCACTAGTTGAAACCCGTTTGCTTAATGGAGATTCTCTGGTATCGGTTGCAGGCAAGCAATTGCAAATGCGCTTGCCTGAAAATCTTCAACCGGGTAACAAACTGGAGCTCGTTTTCGTTTCCAATGAACCAACGATTGAGTTTCAAACCCTAAATGTAGCACCGTTGGATACTGAAATTGACAATACATCCATTAGTACCACCGGTCGTTTCTTGGGTGCTCTGATACAAGATGCGTTAAAACAAACCGGGGGAAACGTACCAAATGCTTCTCTCACACACTCACTCACCAGCGCAACTCCCATCCTAAGCGGTGCACCGACAAATAGCACCGATTTACCCGGTTTATTACAGAAAGCAATTGTTCAAAGTGGATTATTCTATGAATCACATCAGGCGCAATGGATTAATGGAGAAAACACAATTGGAAATCTGCAACAAGAACCGCAAGGAAAGTTAATGTTGGTAACGGCTGATTTATCTGTCACCAAAGCGGCTGTAACAACTCCGTTAACTCCGGAAATGCCGGTGCATGCTCAAACAATTCCATTGGTGCAGCAACAACTGACAACTTTGGAAACGGGTCACCTGCTCTGGCGCGGTGAAGCTTGGCAAGGGCAACCAATGGAGTGGGATATTTATGAAGAATCGCAAGAAAATGCAACGAAGGAAAATGAATCCGGTCCTGCCACGCAGTGGCGCACACGGCTTCGTTTATCGATGCCGGAACTCGGCGATATTACCGCTAGCATAGCGCTAAATGCGAATGGCATTAACATTAAACTGAATGCTGCACGATCGGAAACCGTCAGCTTATTGCAGAGCAATCAACTACCGCTCACTTGCGGTATGCAATCTGCCGGGCTAAATATCCAAGCAGTGGAAGTCAAGCATGATGGCAGCGAATGAGTCATACCAAAACGCCGTTGCACTCGCTTACCGTGAGGGGCAAATTGCCCCCAAAGTGGTCGCCAAAGGCCGTGGCCTCATCGCTCAAGAGATTGTTAAACGTGCCAAAGAAGCGGGAATCTATGTTCATGAATCCAGTGAACTGGTTGCATTATTGATGCAAGTCGACCTTGATGATCGCATTCCACCGCAGCTTTATGTGGTGATAGCGGAATTATTAGCATGGCTTTACAGATTGGAACAAGGCAAAACATCCTTAGCCACAAGAAACGATCTTGATAAAAGGATTACACAAAAAATTCTGGAGAGTAAATAATGTTGCAAACACCTAATCAAATTGCCGAAGCAATGAGCGTATTAACGCCTACTCAATTTTCCCAAGAAGAAACCAGCGAAAATTTCCGCATCCATTCTGAAATTGATATTCTTTTTATTCTTCGCGGGATTATGCAAACCAATTCATTAATCACACTCTATCCCGATTATGCCAGCGATTTCATTTTAACCTCAATAATCGCCATTGATGCTGATAAAAAAGAAATGGTGATTGATTACGGAATCAATGATAAGCATTGCCAAAAAGCACTGCACTCCAAAGAATTGGTCTTTGTAACCACACAAAATAGAGTAAAAATAGAATTCGTCTGCGATCGAATCAGAAAAATTCAGTATGGTGGCCGTGATGTCTTCGCTGTGAATATCCCCGAATCACTGCTGCGAATACAGAGAAGAAACCATTTCCGCATTACCACTCCAATCGCCAAACCGCTTAAATGCATCATCCCGATTCCTGAAAAGGGTACATCCACCAAAGCCGAAGTGGCATTACTCGACATCAGTTGCGGCGGAATTGCTGTGATCGATCAACACCCGATTATTAATTTTGATCCAGGCATGGTCTATAACGACTGCAAAATTGTCCTTCCCGATATAGGCAGCATCACTGTTATGATTCAGGTAAAAAATACTTATGAAATCACTTTGCGCAACGGACAAAATTGCATGCGCGCAGGGTGTCAATTTATTGAGCTGGTGACCAGCATGGAATCGATGATTCAACGTTACATCATCAAGCAGGAACAAATGAGAAAAATCAAATAACCTGCCGAACAACTTATAGTCACCGGATACCGGATACACAATGCAGTGTTGCTATAAATACCGATCAAACTGTCTTCCGTACATAATAACAATCACCCCGATCAAACAAATACCTACCCCAATCCAGTCAGTTATTGCCGGGCGAATAGCATCCACCGCCCATAACCACATCAGCGCCACACAAATATAAACGCCACCATACGCCGCATAAACACGACCGGCCGCTTGCGGATGGAACGTCAGCAACCAAACAAATACCACCAGACTGACTGCAGCCGGCAGAAGCAGCCAGAACGATTTGCCTTCTTTCAGCCAAAGATACGGCAAATAACAACCGATTATTTCAGCCAGTGCAGTCGCGATAAATAAACCCAGCATTTTCAGAATTTCCATAATTTGCTCTTGCAGCTTTAGTATCGTGTATATTATGCCTTCATATCATCAGCAAAAGGATCGACAACTATGACTCAAGATGCAATTTCATGCGATCTACATGATTTTGTGGAAGTTGCTTGCATGTACGGCTACAAGCTCAGACTTATCTTGAAAAATAATCAGATAATCGAAGGAAAAGCTATTGATATTGTCAATTCCCCTGAGAAACACGAGTGTCTGGTGATCGATAACGGCACACAGCAGCAAGTCGAATTAACCCGGCTCGCCAAAATGGAAGTGCTGACACCCAATGCCAGATTCAGCGAAGTCATTTTTCCGTAAACCTTACGCAAAGCGTTAGCGTGGCGTATTATTTATGACAGTCTCATCAGCTGATCCGTCCCGACACATTTGAATCCTCAAGCAGCATTACTATGCCGTACATAGCATCCCGGCTAATCCACTGGCACCACGAGCATGGCCGTCATCACCTGCCCTGGCAGCAGAGCTGCGATCCCTATGCCATCTGGTTATCCGAAATCATGCTGCAACAAACGCAGGTCAATACGGTTATTCCTTATTACACCCGCTTTATGCAGACATTTCCGACTATCAAAAGTCTGGCGCAAGCGCCACAGGATACGGTGTTGGCTTTATGGAGCGGCCTCGGCTACTATTCCCGCGCGCGCAATCTGCATCAGGCTGCCCGGCAGATTATGCAAGATCATCATGGGCAATTTCCCGCTACGCGCGCAACCATTCAGCAATTGCCCGGAATCGGGCGATCCACGGCCGCTGCTATTGCAGTTTTTGCTTTCGGCCAGCGTGAAGCGATTCTGGATGGTAATGTGAAGCGGATATTCGCACGCTTTTTTGCTATCAGCGGCTATCCCGGGGAAATGAAAATTCAAAACCGCTTATGGAAGAAAGCCGAAGAATCCCTGCCCATTGACTACCGCAATGGTGCGATTGAAACCTATACCCAGGCTCTGATGGATCTGGGTGCCACAGTTTGTATACGCAAAACCCCGCGATGCGAGATCTGCCCGCTGCAGTCACAGTGCGTTGCATTTCAAGAACAACGCATCGATCAATTACCGAGCGCCAAGCCACGCAAGCCGCTGCCGCAAAAAGAAGCCGTGTTTTTACTGCTGATGCAGCAGCAGAAATTGCTCTTGCAGAAAAGATCTTCCCCGGGTATTTGGGGAGAATTATGGTGCCCCCCGGAAATTGCAACCAGCATCGATGCTACACATTACTGCCAACACCAATTGGGAATCCAAGTGAATCCGCCACTCGAATTACCTGCGTTCGATCATCAATTCACCCATTTCAAATTGCGTATTCATCCGCGCTTGTTTCATGTTACCTCGGATGCCGGCAGTACAAAACCCGGATTTATCTGGATCAGTCCCACCGATGCGCTTGAACAAGGCATTCCGGCGCCGGTTAGAAAATTATTAAAACAAAACTTCTTGTCTGGCTACGCTGGCCGCAACGCTTAAATCAAAAATCATGGACAATGTACCGGAATGGAAAAGAAATCAGCGCAAGCAGCTCATCGCCGCTCGTGAAGCCATAGCGGCAGAAATCCACCAGCAATGGAGCCAGGCAATTACCGATTTCCTCAAACAAGGCTTCCCGCAGCCGCAACGCATGATCATCGGGATTTACTGGCCATTCCGTGGCGAATACGATCCGCGCCCAATCGCTCAGCATTTCTTGCAGTGCGGCACGACATTAGCATTACCGGAAGTGACCGGGAAGGATGAACCGCTGCACTTCCGGGAATGGTCGCCGGATACGCCGGTTAAAAACGGCGCTTATGATATTCCGGTTCCAGTAGATACCAGGATTGTCCGGCTCGATGCGGTGATTATCCCGATGGTCGGTTTTGATCGTCACGGTTACCGGCTGGGTTACGGCAGCGGTTACTACGACCGCACGCTGGCAACCTATGAGCATCAACCGCTCACCATCGGCGTAGCGTTCGAACTGCAACGGCTCGATAGCATTCGTCCGCAAGCACACGATATCTCGATGCATTATGTGGTAACCGAAGCAGGAATCTTTCGTACCAAAGATCACCAACTTACACCGGCATCAGCGCTACAAAACACTTCCCAATAACGAGCATCAATAAAGCACGCGTCAGTTTTCCTCACCCCAGCGGGCAATCAGGTTATGTTTGACACCCAAATGATCGAGGATGCGCGCCACCACGAAATCCACCAAATCCTGCACCGTTTGCGGATGATGATAAAAACCGGGATTGGCCGGCAAAATGACCGCGCCGCTGCGCGCCAGTTTGAGCATGTTTTCCAGGTGAATGGCGGAAAACGGCATTTCCCGCGGCACGATAATGAGCGGGCGGTTTTCCTTTAACATGACATCCGCAGCGCGCTCGATCAAATTCTGACTCATGCCTGCGGCTACCGCAGCCAAGGTCCCCATGGTACAGGGACAGATCACCATCGCATCGCCGGGATTGGAACCGGAAGCAACCGGGGCAAACCATTCCTCGCGCCCGAATACTCGTAACTGCCCGTCCGGCACCTGATAGCGCTGCCTAAAAAAAGCTTCCGCTTCCTTGGCACTGGATGGCAACGCCAGATTCATTTCCTGCTGCGCAACCACTTGTGCCACTTTTGAATACAGCAAATAGACTTGCTGGCCTTCCTGCAACAGCATCTCCAGCAAACGAATGCCGTACGGCATACCGGATGCGCCGGTGAATGCTAAGGTAATTGTATGCGGATGATTCATAGGGACCGTATGACTTAGGCAGTCACCCCCGGAAAAACGAGAAAAGTAAACGAACCGGAGCCGATCTGAATCTGAATCAATTCCTGTCAGCCGATTCGTTATTCATTTCGCGCTCGTGGCGCTCGATAAATTCCTTCGTGCCGTCTATCCCGCGCAATTGCAATACATAATTGCGCACCGCCGCCTCCACCAGAACCGCCAGATTGCGCCCGGCTGCCACGGGAATGACGACTTTGCGGATATCGACATTTATAATATTCTCAGTCAAATCGCTGATCGGTAGCCGTTCCAATTGACCTGAACTTGATCCGCCGCTATTTTGCAAATGCACGATCAATTTCATATTCTTGCGCCGCCGCACCGCCGTTTCACCGAAAATTGTGCGGATGTTCAGCATGCCCAGACCGCGCACTTCCAGATAATCCCGCAGCATCGGTGGACAGCGGCCTTCCAGAGTTTCCGGTGCGATACGCCGCAACTCCACCACGTCATCGGCAACCAAACCATGCCCGCGGCTGATCAGTTCCAGCGCCAATTCGCTTTTACCGACCCCGCTTTCGCCGGTTATCATCACCCCCATGCCGAGCACATCCAAAAGCACGCCATGCAAGCTGCACGAAGGTGCCAGCGCGGTGCTCAGATAGGTGCGGATCAGCCAGATTACTTCCAGTCCGGGATAAGGTGAATGCAGCAAAGGAATATTGCATGTGCTTGCCATGTTATAGATTGGCGGGGGAACTTCGGCATTATCCGCGACGATGATGCAGGCCAGATTGATCTGCGTCAGCTGATTGATCTTTTTCTCCAGCGCAGCGGCATCCAGTTTGTTCAAATAATGAATCTCATCGCTGCTGATGACTTGAATCCAATCCGGATGAATGAAATTCAAATGGCCGATCATGCCCTGGCCCGATTGCGCTATTTCCTCGTCACTGAGTTCGATATTGCCGCCAGCCTGGCCGGTTATCCAGGTCAGTTTGAGTTTGTCTTTCTTATCCTCAAAGAGCTGTGCAATACTAATTCGCGACATTCGGTTCCCAATCCGTAATGAGCTTATGAATTTCTGCCGCATCCTTGCATTTCAGGATGCTGTCACGAAATTGCTTATCACTGAACATTTGCGCCAGTTCGCTTAAGATCTGCAAGTGCTTGTCGGTAGCTTTTTCCGGAACCAGCAAAATACAGGCGATATTAACCGGTTGGCCGTCCGGCGCATCGAACGGTATCGCTTCTTTCATCGTCACCAATGCGGCAATTGCTTCGCGCAACCCTTTAATCCTGCCATGCGGAATAGCGACACCCTGCCCTAAGCCGGTTGAACCCAGTTTCTCGCGCGCAAACAGGCTGTCAAAAACCTGGCTGCGTGCAATTTGATTGGTATTTTCGAACAACAGTCCGGCTTGTTCGAAAACACGTTTTTTGCTGCTCACATCCAGGTCGACAATGACATTGGATAATGGCAGCAATTGCGAAATTTGATTCATGGAAAATGGAATGATTTCGTTTGAACGATAATGATGCCCATCATGCGCAAAGCATGATGCCGCAACATTCTATTACTCGAGTTCTTGATCTTTCAACGCACCATGATTGCGCCGCTCAAGATTTTTTTCCTTGTGTTTAAGAATTTGCCGATCCAGTTTGTCTACCAGGCTATCGATAGAGGCATACATATCTTCACTGTCGGTTTCGACAAAAATATCTTTACCGCGTATATGAACATTCGCTTCCGCTTTTTGTTTCAGCTTTTCTACCGATAAAATGACACTGACATCAATGACATGGTCAAAATGACGGGTGATCTTACTGATCTTTGAAGTGACATAATCACGCATGGCATCCGTAATCTCTACATGGTTACCGGTAAGTTTTAAGTTCATTATCCTTCCTCTAATCTGGTTAAAATGACTTGCGAAGATTTGCTGCCGGGATCTGTAACGATTCCCGGTACTTCGCTATGGTTCGACGGGCAACAACAATTCCTTGTTGCTCAAGAATAGTTGAAATTTTATTATCGCTCAGTGGCTTCTTTGGATTCTCTTCCTGTACCAATTGCTTGATCAGCGCACGAATCGCCGTAGCCGAACAGGCTCCTCCGGTATCCGTGGCAACATGGCTGCCAAAAAAATATTTCAGTTCAAAAATACCCCGCGGAGTATACATAAATTTTTGTGTTGTTACCCGAGAGACTGTCGATTCATGCAGATCCAACGTTTCCGCAATCTCACGCAGCACCAGCGGACGCATCGCAACGTCTCCGTGTTCAAAAAATTGCTGCTGCCGCTCTACGATGGCACTGGCCACCCGCAAAATGGTACTGGAACGTTGTTCAATATTTTTTATCAGCCACTTGGCCTCATTCAGCTGACCGACCAGCTGATGCGCCGAACGATGCTCTTGTCTGAGTATGTTAGCATAGAGCTGGTTAATATTGAGGCGCGGTATCGCGCTCATATTCAGATTCGCCACCCACACACCTCCTCTCTTAGTTACAGTGATATCGGGAACAATATAGCGTTCGCTATGAGAATCAAACTGAGCGCCCGGCTTGGGATTTAAACCGGTAATCAGTTTGTTGATAGCCCGCAAACTTTGATCGTCGCATGCCAGTAACTTTTTAATTTGACCGAAATCATGCGATGCCAGAATTTCCAGATATTCCTGCACCACTTTAATCGCTTGCTCGCGGTGATCGACGTTGCCAGGCATCGCCTGTAACTGCAATACCAGACATTCCTGCAAATTGCGCGCACCTACGCCGGGTGGATCAAAACGTTGCAAATGCTGCAGCGCACTTTGAAAATCATCCGAACAAACATTCATTTCCGGTGGCACCAGTGCCGTCAGTTCGTCCAAATCCTGCAATAAATAACCATCATCGTCCAGACTATCGATGAGCAGACCGACGATCGTTTTCTCACATTCGGAAAGCTGACTCAGGCAAACTTGGAAATTCAGGTGCTCTCGCAGACTTAACGGCCGATCCGGTATCTGCGGCGCTTCCATGTCATCATCTTCAGGAGTGCCGTAAGAAATACCTTCCTGTTGCCACTCGGCGTCAGGCGCAAAACTGTCTTCCTGTTCCGTTTTAGCTTCGGAAACTTCTTCTGCTACAGGAGGACCGTCAACATCCGCTGATTCCGCAGCCGGTTGCGCGTGCTCGTAGGAATCGTCAGCCGCTGGCGCATTCCATTCCTCGTGCAATTCCAGCAATGGATTCTCTTGCACTATTCTTTCAATTTCCTGATTAAGCTCAAGCGTGGATAACTGCAATAGCCGGATGGATTGCTGCAATTGCGGCGTAAGCTTGAGTTGTTGCGATATCTTTAATTGCAGTGTCGGCTTCATGATGCTGAAAAAACCGCTGTCGACAATCGATTCAACTGCAATTGCTCCATCCCATTACAAGCGGAAATGTTCTCCCAGATAAACTTCCCTAACTTTTTCATTATCGATAATCTCTTCAGGTTTACCTTGGGCCAGTACGTGGCCTTCGCTGATGATATAAGCCCTGTCACAGATTCCCAAAGTCTCGCGCACATTATGATCGGTAATGAGTACGCCGATTTCCCGTTCCTTAAGAAAGGCAATCACTCTTTGAATATCGATGACAGCAATCGGATCAACGCCTGCAAAAGGTTCGTCCAGTAAAATAAAGCGCGGTTGCGATGCCAATGCGCGCGCTATTTCAACGCGGCGGCGTTCACCTCCCGACAGGCTGATAGCGGAATTATCGCGTAGATGGCTGATGTGCAAATCGTGTAATAAGTCATCTAAATGCCGCTGTTTCGTGTCTTCATCAAAATTCTGCAGTTCCAGTACCGCCAGAATATTTTCTTCGACGCTCATACGCCGGAAAATGGATGCTTCTTGCGGCAGATAACTCAGTCCGAGCCTGGCTCTTTGGTGAATCGCCAGCTGCCCCAAATCCTGATCGTTCAAATAAATCCCGCCGCCATCCAACGGCACCAGACCGACGATCATATAAAAGCAGGTAGTTTTTCCGGCACCGTTCGGTCCCAATAAACCGATCACTTCACCGCTGCTCAGTGAGAAAGAGACATCCTGCACCACCGTCCGTGACTTATAGCGCTTTTTTAAATTGTTCGCCTTTAATTCACTCATTTTTTAGAATCACTTTCGTTTTTCAATAGCCAATGCGTCATTCAGATTTGTTTTTAGGTTGAATGGTGATGCGCACCCGTTTGTCAGGTCCCGTTTCAACGCCACGTTCTTTGCTGCCGATAACCTTGAAAAATTCAGTGGTCATGTCGTAGGAAATATAATCGCCCTGCACTTCATCGGAGCCGCGCTTTAGCCGCGCCTGGCGGAATAATTCAATCTTGTCTGTTTTGCTGTCGTATTCCGCCCGCTCGCTCCACCCTTCCACGTATTCATCCATACGATCGCGTTTCTGGCGGAAACTGACCAAGTCTCCCGTAGCCGTGGCATGCCGGAATCCCTGCAAATCCTCCTTCATCACCAATTTGTCCGCCAGTATGCGCATCGTGCCCTGAGTCAGCACGACATTTCCGGTGAAGGTGCTGATCCGGCTGCCTTCTTTACGATTCACATCTTCCACCGTGGCGCGATCGGCTTCCAGGTGAATCGGTTTCTCACGGTCACCGCGTTCAGCCGCGGCGGATTGGACGAAAAACAACCAACAAAAACCAATAGCAAATAATATCTTCATATTTTTATTCAATCACTTTTTATTGACGGCTTTGACATTGGATAAAAGCTGTATCATCCCGGTACGGTTATTGAATTCCAACCCATTCGCATTAATCGTGGTATTAAATCTTGAAATGGTTACCGGCTGATCCGTTTTAATCAAACTCTCATCCGGGATAAGATGCAAGAAGTGTGTCATTAACGTAATCTTGCCTTTTTCCCCATCCGCCCCTCTGACAGCAGTTACATTGCCCATTAAATAAATATCCTGCCCTTTACTTTTCACCACAGCCCGGTCAGCTGACAAGCGCATCAGCGGCTTTTCCGGCTCCGTATTGGTGAAATTGACATGCTCCAATTCCGTCACCTTCTCATCAAGATAATAAAATAGCTTTTCCGCGGTAAATTTCCGCTCGATTTCGCGCTCGTAATCCACGCGGATACCGGATAAATCTTCCACGATATAGTCCGGATTACGATTCAGATCGTCGCCTTTGTTCTGATTCAGCGGGCGGGTCAAACGATCAAGCCAAAACGTCAATGCGAGCAACAAGACCAAAAGAATCAAAGGAGATTTGAGATAGGGACGACCGCTCATGGGAAAATATGACTCGTTTCTTTAATCACAGAAATCTGGAATTCACGGCCCCTGCCGCTTTGAATATCCATTTTTATGAATTATAACAGAACACTAATTGTCATTTTACGAATCGATTCCAATGCCGGATCTTTAAATTCCAGCTTGAATCTATATTTTGATGTAGAGTAATGTGCATCATTCGATCAACAAATTGGAAGCAATGAACCGCAATGCATCAACAAGCCTTTGAATTTGAACACTATGATCAATTACAGGACGAGGTGTGCGCACAACGCATCATCGCCGCCAAAAAAGCGCTGGGAAAACGCGCCGTCATCCTGGCGCACCATTATCAACGCGCCGATGTATACCGTCACGCCGATTTGACCGGTGACTCTTTAAAGCTTTCTTACCTTGCGGCGCAAACGGATGCCGATTATCTGGTTTTCTGCGGCGTTCACTTTATGGCGGAAGTTGCGGATATGCTGTCCAGTTCGCAGCAAATTGCAATCCTGCCGGATATGGCAGCCGGTTGTTCGATGGCCGATATGGCCAATCTCGCCAATGTCGAGCGTGCCTGGCGTGAACTTGCGGACATACTGAATCCCGACGAGGTGATTACGCCCGTCACGTACATCAATTCCGCAGCGGATCTCAAAGCCTTTTGCGGCGAGCATGAAGGCATCGTATGCACCTCCAGCAATGCCGGCAAAGTTTTGCAATGGGCATTCCAGCGGCGCGAAAAAGTGCTGTTTTTCCCCGATCAGCACCTGGGTCGCTGGAGCGGGCATCAGTTGGGTATTCCGTTGGATGAAATGGCGGTTTGGAATTTTGACGAACCCATGGGCGGATTGACAGCGGAACAAGTCAAAAAAGCCAAGATTTTATTGTGGAAGGGGCATTGCTCGGTGCATCAAATGTTCCAACCGCAGCATATTATCCGTTTCCGCAACCAGCACCCCGACGGCATTGTCATTTCGCATCCGGAGTGCAGCTTTGAAGTCTGTAAAACATCGGATTATGTCGGTTCGACGGAATACATCATAAAAACCATTGCGGCCGCAGAAAGCGGCACACGCTGGCTGGTCGGCACCGAATTGAATCTGGTCAGCCGCATCGCCGAAGAATTCAAAGCGCAAGATAAAATTGTTCAATTCATGTCGCCGATGGTGTGCATGTGCTCGACCATGGCACGGATTGATCCGCAACATCTGGCTTGGGCGCTGGAAAATCTGGTCAACGGCAATGTCGTGAATCAGATCAAAGTCCCCGGGCATGAAGCCAAGCTGGCGAGAGTCGCGCTGGATAGAATGCTGCAAATCTCGAAGTGAGTGACATAACGCAGCGCGCGCCGGAAAATCCAGCGAGCAATCGGTTGGACATGCGGCACGATTTTTGCCGCTCCAGCCATTGGGCGCTGGCGCTTATTATCCCGGTGTTGTTCCCACCCGGCACATGAGGAATTTCCATTTTGTAAACAACAACCGAATCACCCTGTTGCAAAATGGCGCGCAATATTTCCCGGAATTGGAAGCCGCCATCGATGGCGCGCAAGTTGAAATCCACCTGGAAACCTATATTTTTGAATACGACGCGATCGGCAGAAAAATCGCCGCGGCATTAATGCGCGCAGCACAACGCGGCGTATCGGTATACCTGCTGCTCGATGGTTTCGGTTCGCAAGACCTTCCCCGGGAAGAAATACAGCGGATGCTGCAAGCTGGCATCAAGGTGCTGATCTTCAGACCGGAATTCATTTTTTCCAAACCGCGGCGCTACCGCTTGCGCCGCATGCACCGCAAATTAGTTGTGATCGATGCACAAACCGCTTTTATCGGCGGAATCAATATCATTGACGATCAGCACAATCCGGAAAATCTGATCCCGCGCTTCGACTACGCTGTCGTGATCCAGGGTCCCTTACTTGCGTCAATTCATAAAACCGCAAAGCATTTATGGACGGTAGTCGCATGGGCGCATTTTAAAAAGCGCTGGGTTCATCCTGACGCGATAACCCCACCGAGCACACCATGCGGAGAGCAAAGCGCTGCGTTGGTGATACGCGATAACTGGCGCCACCGTCACGACATCGAACATGCTTATCTGGATGCCATCAACCAGGCACATAGCGAAATCATCATTGCCAATGCCTATTTCCTGCCGGGAAGAACATTCAGCAACGCGCTGAAAAATGCGGCGCGGCGCGGCGTGCAAGTCGAACTTTTGCTGCAAGGTAAAATCGAATACCGCTTGCAATACCATGCCACGCAAGCGCTATACGAGAATCTGCTGAAAGCGGGCATAAAAATTTACGAATATAATCGCAGTTATCTGCACGCAAAAGTCGCTGTCATCGATCAGTATTGGGCCACGGTAGGCTCCTCGAATATCGATCCTTTCAGTCTGCTGCTGGCGCGCGAAGCCAATATCATGATAAAAGATCATCCCTTTGCCACGGCATTACGAACCAGTTTAAAAACGGCGATTGCACAGGAATCAATGCCGGTCACAGCGGCAAATGGAAGTATATTTTCGTGGCGCAACAACTATATCGTGAACTGGCTAAGCTTTTATATCGTGCGCTTGATGCAAGGCATGCTCGGTTACGACTGGCACGACAACGCATCGCAAGACTGATATGACATAACGGAATTATCCTGTTGATTGCAATAATGAAAAAAACATCGGCAACACCCCAGCAAGCCGTATTAACACCCGGGCAGCGGAAACAAATCGCTGCCGCCGCGCAGATATTATGCTCGGGCGGTACCGTAGCTTTTCCCACCGAGACCGTGTATGGTCTCGGCGCCGATGTTAGCAATCCCTCCGCCATTCATAAGATCTACCGGATAAAACACCGCCCGGCCGATCATCCGTTGATCGTGCATATCGGCGCCATTTCCGATTTGCATCATTGGGCGCAAGCGATACCGGAATCCGCCTGGAAACTCGCCCGGCATTTTTGGCCCGGACCTTTGACACTGATTTTGCCGCGCAGTCCGCGCATTCCCGATTGCGTCACAGGCGGGCAGGACACGGTAGGGCTGCGCATGCCGGCGCATCCCGTCGCGCTGGCCCTGCTGCAGGCATTGGGTCCGGAAAAAGCCCTGGCAGCGCCATCGGCCAACCGCTTCGGTCGCATCAGCCCGACTGCGGCAGCTCATGTGCAACAAGAATTGGGTGCGGAAGTCGATATGATTCTGGATGGCGGCGCGTGTCAAGTCGGTCTGGAAAGCACCATCCTAAGCTTTCACGACGAAATACCCCAGATACTGCGGCCGGGAGGAATTACATCCGCTGCGATCGAAGCCGTTTTGCAAAGCCCGGTGCTATTGCCGCACCATCGCCCACAGATGATTCGTGTTTCCGGTTCATTACCCGCGCATTATGCGCCGGTAACACCGTTGCGGATATATCCAGCGGCGGAACTTTGGCGGCACGCGTCAATCCTGGCGGAACAAGGTTTGCGCATCCTGGTCATCACGTGGTCGGATAGCAACTGCTCACGGTCTGCTTTGAGCGAATCTATCGAACAATTCATCATGCCAGCCGATCCTGTCGCATATGGTCAGCAACTGTATGCCAGATTGCGCCAATTCGATCAGGTCGCGCTTGATTATCTGCTCGTTGAAGCGCCGCCCGATCATCCCGACTGGTTAGCCATTACCGATCGCTTGCAACGCGCGAGCTATCATTGAATCAACCCTTACCTTAATCAATACAATGAATACAAATCACAAATTACAAGCTGTACTGTTTGATGTCGACGGCACTCTGGCCGATACGGAACAAGACGGCCATCGTCTTGCGTTCAATGCCGCGTTCAAACAGTTCGATCTCGACTGGAATTGGGATATCGATCTTTATGGCGAGCTGTTGCAAATCACCGGAGGAAAAGAGCGTATTCGTTTTTACCTGGAAAAGTACAAACCTGCGGAACTGAATCGAAATGATCTCAAAGAATGGATCGCCAGTTTGCACAAAACCAAAACCAAGCACTTCGAATCCTTGATGGAAGCCGGAAGCATTCCGCTGCGGCCCGGTGTCGCCCGGTTGATTGATGAATTGCGCCGGGAAAAAATAAAGATTGCCATCGCAACCACGACGACCATGGAAAATGTTACTGCGCTGCTTAAATCGACATTGGGCGAGGAATCAATTGGTTGGTTCGACGTCATCGGCGCCGGCGACATCGTACCGCTGAAAAAACCGGCACCGGATATTTACCATTGGGTGCTCGATCAACTCGCATTAAGCGCGCAACAGTGCATCGCCGTCGAAGATTCGGAAAACGGGTTAAAGTCGGCACTGGCTGCACATCTTCCCACGCTTATCACGGTCAGCGGCTACACCCGCTTGCAAAATTTCAGTGGCGCAGTCGCCGTTTTATCCGATTTGGGCGAGCCGTCACAGCCTTTCACTCAAATTGAAGGCACAGCACTTGATAAAGGCTGGGTTGACCATAAAATGCTGAGTAACTGGATCAGTCTATAAACTCTGACGCATACACTAAACAATTGATAATTGTCGATCGCAGGTAACTTTTTCTTAACCAGTACGGAGGGAATATCATGAAGCTCAAGCAAACACTCGCTATTACTGTCATCAGCACTCTGTTTTATTTCAGTGCGCAAGCCGTTGCGGCAGATGCCCACCAGCATGCGGTTGAGGCGATAAAACATGCGGAAGATGCACAGATCCACGGTAAGGCGGGTCACAGCAAGGCATTGCTGGATCATGCGCAAGAAAGCCTCACGCATGCCAAAGCCGCCGAAAAGGAATTTGCCGAAGCCCATCAACATGCGACGGAATCAATCAAGCATCTGGAAGAAGCGATCGCACATGCAAAACAAAATCATGCGGAAGAAGCGACAAAACATACCGCCGAAGCTTTGAAACATCTGAAGCATTCCGCTGCCGAATAAAAACAATCAGAATAAAAAACGGGATAACGCTGACGTTATCCCGTTTTTTTACTTCCTTATCGATCGGATTTTTTTGTTGTTCGTTATGACTGACTAGGCAAGTACTGCAACGGATCGACCGGCTTGCCGTATTTACGGATTTCAAAATGCAGTTGTATCGTGTCCGTATCGGTATTCCCCATTTCTGCAATTTTCTGCCCTTTCACCACCGCTTCGCCCTCTTTTACCAGTAACTTACTGTTATGCGCATAGGCGCTGAGAAAGGTATTGTCATGCTTGATAATGATCAGGTTTCCATAGCCGCGCAAACCATGTCCACTATAAACCACCTCACCCGCAGCGGAAGCAAGAATCGGCTGACCTGCTTGACCGGATATCTTGACACCTTTGGAATTCTTTGAGAAAGATGACAATAACTTCCCTGTGGTCGGCCAAATCCAATCGGCAACCGAATGACTTCCTGGTTTATCGGATTCGGATGGCACGGGCTGAGGCGCTGTTTCTATTTTGCTATTCTTTTCCACTGCTACGGCCGCAGGCGGTATCGCAGGGGTGGATTTATTCTCTGGGTATTGCAGCCGTGCTACGTTCTGCTCTGAAAAAGGAAGCTTAAGCGCTTTCGGACTGGTTTTTACCTTTCCGCTTTGCGCAACAGGATAATTACTTTCTTGCGGAGGCGGTGGAACAACTGCTTCTGCAGGACTCTGACCCGGCTCAAGTGCTATGGTCTCCGGTTGTTTAGGTAAGGCAAATAACGTTGGCTGCGCACTTTTTGCCGGCATCGACACATTGATTTTCTGGCCCGGCTTGAGTGATTTAGGATCCGCGATATCATTCCATTCCATCAGTTTCTTGAAATCTATACCGTGAGCCAGTGCAATTCCGAATAACGTATCCCCTTTTTGCACCACATAAACCTGATTATCAGTAGCGCTTGATTCAACTGGTTTGGGCTGCACCGCATCGGCTTTCGCCCGGTCAACTACCGGCACAGGAGGTTGTGTTGTACTGCATCCATTCAATAAAAAGCTGACGACAAGCAATAAACAGAAATCGTTAACCGGAGATTTTAACTGTTTTGGTAAATAAAATATCGTAACCATATACTTGCGGACATCAATCGTGTTGATCAATTTGATCGTTGCATCAGTTATCATTTTATACCTCATGCCGCTACTTTTTTATGACTCCTGCCAGTAAAGGTACAAAATTTACTTCTTCCAATACCGTTTCGGCATAACCTTGTGAATTTCGCTCAATAATGCACAAATGCTGTTTCTGAGTTCCTTTGGGGAAAACCATCCTGCCGCCGACGACCAATTGCTCCAATAGTGAAGTGGGAACATGCGTGGTGACGGCTGTCATGATAATACCATCAAACGGCCCCGCTTCCGCAAGACCGAGCAAACCATCCGCATGTTTTAAATAAATATTTCTGATCCGCAATTCTTGCAGCCGGATCCGGGTGCGTGTCAACAAAGGCCCAATCCGTTCGATGGAATAAACTTTTTGTGCAATTTGCGCCAGCATCGCGGTCTGGTAACCGCAGCCGGTACCTATTTCCAGCACCTTGCCCAGATTGGAATTGGCGCGTAACAGCTCACTCATGCGCGCGACAATCCAGGGACTGGATATGGTCTGCCCATAATTTATGGGTAAAGCGACGTCTTCATAAGCCCGGCTTGCCAGCGCTTCTTCAACGAAAATATGACGTGGAATGGCTCCCATCACCGATAAAACCACTTCATCAGCGATCCCCTGTGCACGCAACCGCTCAATCATACGCATGCGCGTACGCTGCGAAGTCATACCAATTCCAGAATGACGTACGTTCACCTGCCAGTACCCTTAATTATTGTTATATCACCCCAGTAGCATAACAAGTACCTAATTATTTAGCCATCTTGTTATTTGATCCATTTGATCATAGTGCGTGAGGTCGATTTGTAACGGCGTGACCGAAACGCGGTGATGCTGCACTGCATAAAAATCCGTGCCGGCTCCTGCATCTTGCGCCGGGCCGGCAGCGCCTACCCAATACTGCATCTCGCCACGGGGATTCTGCAATTTGACCACGGGTTCCGCTTTGTGCCGCCGCCCCAGACGGGTAACTTCGATTCCTTTCAGCTGCTCGTACTCGATATCCGGCACATTGATATTTAACAAAACCGGATTCCGGATTTCATTTTCTCTGAGGCGTTCCACCATATCGGCTGCAACACGGGCAGCGGTTAAATAATTTCCCTTGGATTCGTTAACCAGAGATACGGCCAATGAAGGAATCCCAAGCAAAAAACCCTCCGTGGCAGCAGCAACCGTTCCCGAATAAATCGTGTCGTCACCCATGTTGGCGCCTTGATTGATACCGGAAACAATCATATCCGGCATAATGTCGAGCATGCCGGTCACTGCCAAATGAACACAGTCTGTCGGTGTGCCATTGACATAATAAAAGCCATTATGGGACTTACGCAAACTTAAGGGACGATCCAGCGTTAATGAGTTGCTGGAACCGCTTCGATCTCTCTCGGGCGCAACGACGATAATTTCCGCAATTTGCGAAAGTGACTCGGCAAGGCAGGCAAGACCGGGAGCAAAATAACCGTCATCATTACTGAGTAGTATGCGCATTTTTATGAAGTTATGAAAATCACTCGATAATCAAACGAACATTGATGCAAGATAAACTCAGCGCCGGTCATATTTTTAATAGAAGTATACAATTTAGTGGTCGGGGCGAGAGGATTTGAACCTCCGACCACTTGCACCCCATGCAAGTACGCTACCAGGCTGCGCTACGCCCCGAATGGGGCATTATAGCAAACAATACATTCGAAACTTTAGAAACTCTCACTGAGAAAACAGCTTAAGCACGCAGTTGCGACACGATACTCTTAATTTCACGCCGGACATAGCTTAAATCCGCTATCGCGGGTTGTGCATTGACAACCACATCTTCCGTTGGGATCAGTTCGCTTTCTTCGCTATGCTCCAAGCGATTGCGCGCACCGTTGATGGTGAAACCCTGGTCATAAAGCAGTTCTTTGATGCGCCGTATCAACAATACCTCTTGGTGTTGATAATAGCGGCGATTGCCACGCCGCTTGACAGGCTTCAGTTGTGTAAATTCTTGCTCCCAGTAACGCAGTACATGGGGCTTGACACCGCAAAGCACGCCCACTTCTCCAATGGTGAAGTAGCGTTTCGCGGGAATCGGCAACTCTGCACTACTTACTTTTTTGTTTTCCATGATAATTTTTCTCCACCAAAGCTTTTAACTTCTGGCTGGCGTGAAAGGTTACGACACGACGAGCCGTGATCGGGATTTCCTCGCCCGTTTTCGGATTTCTTCCCGGACGCTGGGGTTTAGCGCGCAATTGAAAATTACCAAATCCCGAGAGTTTTACACCTTCCCCTTGTTGCAAAGCAGTACGCACCTCTTCATAAAAAGATTCGACCATATCCTTCGCTTCACGCTTATTAAGTCCTACGTTTTCAAACAACAAATCTGCTAATTCAGCTTTTGTTAACGCCATACTTCACTCCATATCGTTATTAATTTTATAGCTATCAATTTATCAATATTAGAATCATTAAGTTATAGCACTTTTTCTTTTAATAAAAAGAAATTAACAGCTTCTCTCAACCGTTAATCCGTACAAAATAAGAAACTCATTAAATTTGGAAAATCAATCGATGCTGATATTCTGCATCCATCAATTGCGTAGTGTTGCACCGAATTTATTTTTCAATACTGTGATCAGGTTTGTTACTGCAAAATCAGCTTCTTCGTCTGTCAATGTTTTCTCAGTATCTTGTAACAACACCCGGAATGCAAGACTTTTTTTGGCGCTTTCCATTCCCTTGCCACGATAAATATCAAATAACGAAATGTCCGACACGATCGCTGATTTCTCTGCATTCATAGCGGTCAGCAAAGAATGCACAGTGGTATTCTGATCGACGATAATGGCAATATCGCGCCGTACCGGTGGAAATTTAGAAATTTCTTTAAAAATGGGAACGGTTTTAAACATCAAATTCCCCACCTCCATTTCAAACAACACGGCGCTCCTTTGCAATCCATATTTCTTCTGCCAATGCGGATGCAATTCACCCAACCATCCAATCGGCCTATCGTCGATGACGATTTGTGCCGACTTTCCTGGATGCAATGCCGGATGGGAGAATTTCTTGAAATGGATAACTTTACCTTTGCATAAAGCTTCCACATCGGCTTTGACATCATAAAAATCAACACTTCTCGCCGGCACGCCCCACTGCTCCGGCGCCGCATCGCCATAGCTCAGTCCCGCAAGTTTTTCTATTTGCTTGCAATCACTTTCGTCATCCCTAATAAAACAGCAACCAATCTCAAACAGACGCACTCTGGTTTGCTTGCGGTTCAAATTAAATTGCAGATTGGAAACCAAACCGCCTATCAAGGTACTGCGCATAACGTTCATATGACTCGCAATCGGATTCTGTAATGCGATTGGTCTGTTGTTGTGGGCCAACTCAAGCTCCCAGCCGGAGTCAACAAAAGCATAGTTAACCACCTCCTGGTAATCGCGCGCGATTAGGGATCGCTTAATATCCATCGTGGTATATTTCGTTTCCGATGCAGGCAGCATCGCCATCCCACCGTTCGGGTAATGCACCGGAATCCGGTCATAACCGTAAATCCGCGCCAGCTCCTCAATGAAATCCTCTTCAATCGCCAGATCAAATCGGTAGCTTGGAGGCGTCACACTAAAGACATCCGCACCTACTAAAAATTCGAACTGCAGGCGCTTGAAATAGTCACTGATCTGCGGCTTGCTGACATCAATACCTAGTATCCGTTTTATCCGCTCAACGCGCACGTTCACAGCAGGCCGTTGCGGCAGTTTATGCTTGATCTCGGTAACCGGGCCTGCCTTGCCGCCACAGATGGCTTGTAGCAGATAAGTGGCGTATTCCAATGTATCTTTGGTTGCCGCGAAATCTACGCCGCGCTCGAAGCGGTAAGCGGAATCGGAACTGAATCCCAGTTGAAAAGATTTACCGCTGATGACATCCGGAGTAAAAAATGCGCTCTCTAAAAAAATATCCGTCGTACCTTGCGTCACCCCGCTATCCAGCCCGCCCATAATACCAGCCAGCGCCAAGGGCTTTTGGTCATCCGCGATCAGCAGCATTTTGGAATCGAGATCGACTTGATTACCATTCAGCAATCCAATTTTTTCCCCCGGAGCGGCGTACCGAACCCGCACAGTACCGGCGATTTTAGTGAGATCAAACGCATGCATGGGTTGTCCGGTTTCCAGCAATACATAATTGGTAATATCGACAACCGGATTGATCGATCGTATCCCGCTACGCTCTAACCGCTGCGTCATCCATAGTGGCGTTAACACATTGAGATTAATACCGCGTATAACCCGGCCGCAATATAATGGGCAAGCTTCGCCGGCAACAACATGCACAGCGCGTGTATCATCCGTTTCAACAGGAATCGATTTCTTTTCCTGCGAAGATAATTCCGTAGAAGTTATCGCCGCGACTTCGCGCGCCACACCTGCGATACCAAGACAATCGGCCCGATTCGGTGTTAGTTTTAAGGTAAAAACATGATCGTCCAGACCGTAGTAACTACGAAAATCCATGCCTACCGGCGCATCGTCGGGAAGCAATAACAAGCCATCGGCAGCATCGCTGATACCCAATTCCTTCGCCGAACATAACATCCCGGAAGAATCCATGCCGCGCAACTTGGTTTTTTTTATGGTAAAGCCCGGCAACGTTGCGCCAATCAATGCACATGGAACCTTCACACCCGCACTGACATTCGGCGCACCGCAAACAATCTGCAATGTCTCTCCAGCTTTTCCCGTATTTACACTACAAACTTTCAGCCGGTCCGCCTCCGGGTGTTTCTCGACGGTCAGCACTTCAGCCACAATCACTTTATCAAACACAGCCGCAACCGGCTCGATGCTTTCCACTTCGATTCCTGCCATGGTCAACGCGTGCGCGAGTTCATCGCTGGAAAGCGGCGGATTGACAAAACTACGCAGCCAGTTTTCTGAGAATTTCATAAGATTCTGTTATGAATGACAGTAAGTTAATTGATTCAATTGAATTGTTTGAGAAAGCGCAGATCGTTCTCAAAAAATAACCGTAGATCATTGACACCGTACCTGAGCATTGTCAGCCGCTCCACTCCCATTCCGAAAGCAAACCCAATATAGCGTTCGCTATCGATTGCAACATGTTTCAACACATTGGGATGCACCATCCCGCATCCCAGTACCTCCAGCCAGCCGGTGTGACTACAGACACGGCACCCCTTTCCATCGCACATAACGCAACCGATATCCATCTCCGCAGAAGGTTCGGTAAATGGAAAAAAAGACGGACGGAACCGCACCGGTAAATCATCGCGTTCAAAAAATTGCGCCATGAAATTTGCCAAAACACCTTTTAGTGCGGAGAAACTGGCATTTTCATCAATCCATAATCCTTCCACTTGATGAAACATCGGCGTGTGCGTCACGTCGGAGTCGCAGCGGTAAACACGTCCGGGTGCGATCACCTTTATCGGCGGTTTATTGTTTTGCATATAGTGGATCTGCACTGGCGATGTATGCGTACGCAGCAAGTCGCCATTATCAATATAGAACGTATCATGCATTGCCCGGGCAGGATGATTTTCCGGGATATTCAGCGCAGTAAAATTATAAAAGTCCGTCTCTATTTCCGGACCTGAAACCACATCAAACCCGATTGAATGAAATAGTGCTTCGATCCTCAGCAGCGTTTGCGTCACCGGATGTAAACCGCCAATACCGGCCCCTCTACCCGGCAGCGTAATATCCAATGCTTCTTCAGTTAATTTCGCTTCCAGCTCTTTTTCCTGAATTGCATTGCGCCGGGATTTAAGTGTCGCTTCCAGCCGATTCTTGGCTTCATTGATTTGACTTCCCATCGCGGGACGCTCTTCGGCGGGCAGCTTACCCAGTCCCTTGAGTAATTCAGTCAGCACACCGCTCTTACCCAGATAGCGTGCTTTGACATTCTCCAGTTCAACAGGATCCTCAATGCTATCCATCAGAGTAGTTGCTTCGGTGATAATTTCTTCCAGGTTTTTCATGTCAACAAAGGCATTAAGATTTAATCGGCAGCTCACCCTACGCCATATTTCACTTACAACAAAAAGGGAGGCTCAGGTTCCACCCGACCTCCCAATATCGATTTACTTACGTTTGATTAAGTTGCCAGGCTCGCTTTAGCTTGTGCTGCAATTTTTTCAAAAGCGCTTTTATCGAATACAGCCAAATCAGCCAGCACTTTTCTGTCTACTGCAATGCTAGCTTTCTTCAGCCCATTCATAAATACACTGTAAGACAAGCCATATTCACGAGCAGCTGCATTGATACGCGCAATCCATAAGGCACGGAACTGTCTCTTGCGCTGACGGCGATCCCGGTAGGCATACTGACCGGCCTTCATAACCGCTTGCTTGGCTATACGGTAAACATTTTTGCGCCGTCCGCGATAGCCTTTAGCTAAATTCAATATTTTCTTGTGCCGCGCATGAGCGGTTACACCACGTTTTACTCTTGGCATGACTATCCCCCTTTAGGCGTACGGCATCATAGCGCGAATCGAAACTACATTGGTGGCATGCACTGCAGCAGTGCCTCGCAGCTGGCGCTTATTTTTGGTTGTTTTTTTAGTCAAGATATGGCGTTTGAAAGCTTGTGAGCGTTTGACACTCCCGCTCGCTCTAACCTTAAAGCGTTTTGCTGCGCCACTTTTAGTCTTCATCTTAGGCATGATTACTCCTCTTTAACATGAAGCCAGGTGTTTTCATGATTGAAAAACTTTCCCAACCTGGCAATCACTTATTATTTAACTCAATTTTTCACGAAACTGCTGATGAGCCTTCCACTGCAGCTTTTGATTTATCAGCTTTGGCATCTTTTCTTTTGGGCGACAACACCATCACCATTTGCCGTCCTTCCATTTTAGGAAATTGTTCCACTACTGCGAAAGCTTCCAGATCACCTTTTACTCGTTCCAGCAATCGCATACCGAATTCCTGATGCGCCATTTCACGTCCGCGGAATCGTAATGTCACTTTAACCTTATCCCCTTCATTCAGGAAACTAATCAAACTTCTTAGTTTGATATTGTAATCACCTTCATCCGTATTCGGTCTGAATTTAATTTCCTTGATTTGAACTTGCTTTTGCTTTAATTTCGCGTCGTGTTTCTTTTTACTTTCCTGATAGCGAAACTTACCATAATCCATCAAGCGACATACCGGCGGCTGCGCTGTTGGCGCGATCTCAACCAGATCAACCCCCGCTTCTTCTGCTAAGGCGTTTGCTTCAGCAAGTGAAACAACACCGACTTGTTCTCCATTCACACCAATCAACCGTACTTCTGCCACATCGATCTCTTGATTGATGCGCACTGATTTTTCCTGAACTATGGCAAATTCTCCAAGAATCGTTAAAAAGAAATTTATACTTTTGCAGAAAGGTCATCATCAAGACGCGCAACTAATGCTTCTAACGTCATTTGACCCAGATTATCACCCGCGCGATTACGTACAGCCACCGTCTTCGTTCGCACCTCTTCATCCCCAACGATGATTTGATAGGGAAGCTTCTGCAAGCTATGCTCGCGGATTTTATAGGTTATCTTCTCATTTCTCAAGTCCAAGGCAACTCTAATTCCCTGTTGTTTCAATTGCGCGGCTACTTCTTGTGCATAATCGGTCTGCGTACGCGAAATATTGAGCACGACAACTTGCTCTGGGGATAACCACAACGGTAATGCGCCGGCATAATTTTCCAACAAAATACCGATAAATCTTTCCATGGATCCGAGGATCGCACGATGCAGCATAACCGGTATTTTCCGCGAATTATCTTCAGCTGCATATTCCGCACCCAAGCGATCTGGCATAGAAAAATCCAATTGCAATGTCCCGCATTGCCACACTCGTCCAATACAATCTTTCAGCGAGAACTCAATTTTAGGACCATAAAACGCACCCTCCCCCGGTTGCAATTCCCATTCCAGCTTGACCTCACCTAATGCAGCTTTTAGCGCTGCTTCCGATTTATCCCATTGCTCCTCAGATCCCACGCGTTTTTGCGGCCGGGTTGAAAGTTTAACCATCAACTCCTTAAAGCCAAAATCGGCATAAACGACTTTCAGCAGATCAATAAATTTCACCACTTCATCTTGAATTTGATCCTCGGTGCAAAAGATATGCGCATCGTCTTGTGTAAACGAGCGCACCCGCATGATGCCATGCAGCGCTCCGGATGCTTCATTGCGGTGACACGAACCAAACTCGGCTAAACGTATCGGCAGCTCCCGATAGCTTCGCAAACCTTGATTAAAAACCTGTACATGACCCGGACAATTCATCGGTTTGATAGCAAAATCACGTTCATCCGAGCTAGTGGTAAACATATTCTCGCGAAAGTTTTCCCAATGACCCGAGCGCACCCACAAATCTTTATCCAAAATTTGCGGTGTGCGAATTTCCAGATAGCCATTTTGACTTAATATACTTCTCATGTACTGTTCAATCTGCTGCCACAGCACCCATCCTTTAGGATGCCAAAACACCATTCCTGGTGCCTCGTCTTGCGTATGAAACAGATCAAGCTGCTTGCCAATTTTACGGTGATCCCTTTTCTCCGCCTCTTCTAAGCGATGTAGGTAATCTTTCTGATCGTCCTTATTAGTCCATGCAGTGCCGTAAATGCGCTGCAACATTTCGTTATTGGAATCACCGCGCCAATAAGCTCCAGCAACCTTCATCAGTTTGAAAACTTTTATTTTTGAAGTTGCCGGCACATGCGGTCCTCGGCACAAATCGGTAAAATTTCCCTGTGAATACAGCGACAAGTCTTCATCACCTGGAATAGATTCGATGATTTGCGCTTTATAGTGCTCGCCTTGCTCTTTGAAAAAATTTATCGCTTCCGAACGCTCCAATACTTTTCGCTCAACCTTTAAATCCCGCTTGCTGATTTCCAGCATGCGCTTCTCGATAGCTTGCAAATCTTCCGGTGTGAATGGCCGTTTATAAGAAAAATCATAATAAAACCCATCGGCAATCACTGGTCCAATCGTCACTTGCGCATCCGGAAACAATTCTTTTACTGCATGTGCGAGCAAATGCGCACACGAGTGACGGATAATCTCCAATCCATCAGCATCTTTTTCAGTAATAATCGCGAGTTCACTATCATCTTGAATCCGGCTATTTAAGTCGACCAATTTTCCATTAACTTTTCCGGCAATGGCCGCTCGAGCCAAACCTGGTCCAATTGATGAAGCAACATCCAGTACAGTGATAGGATGATCAAAAGTGCGCTCAGATCCATCTGGCAAACGTACGACAGTCACAGAAATTCCTTCCACGTAATCAGATAATTAATTGATTCTACTTTATTCTAACAGTTTCTATTTAAATCTCTGAAAATTCTTCACAAGCTGTGGTCATTTAATTAGCGATGTTTTATACCAGCTGCTCATTTTTTGCAAACCACTCAGAATTTTGGGAGAAAAACCTATCGCTACCGCATCGACTAGACAATACCAAGCTGCAACACCGCTCGGCGGATTTCCTTGCGTCCAATTGAAAACCGGCTCTATTGATGCCCATTTCCATGTACCTGCCGCCGTACCTATAATTTCCAGCCAGGTGCAAATGAAAAAGGCCCCCAAATAAACCATCGGTGATCGCCCTTTGAATAAACAAATAACAAAAATGCAAAATAAAAATGCACCAACTTGATCCCCTTGTTCAGGTATACCACTGATCCCCCACAGCGACCACAAACCACCCGTAATAATTACAAAAGTAGCTAGCTTCCTGGCATTGATTAAGAAAAATCTCGAGCGCGATAATGCAACTGCTGTCAAATACACCATACCGTGACCCGGCGGCACATAATGCGGCACATTTCCGAAGCGGTAGGTATAACCTTCCATATAAATCGACGCAAAATGCTCCCCGGCTGTTGCGAATGCCACGGCGACAACCACCTGCATCCTTACTTCTTTATTCTCACCGACCAGCAATCCAAACAGAAAAATCCAAGCGATTACGCCTAATAAATTCTGCATTTCCTTCGCTGCACTGCCATCGATTACCAAGCTGATCGCAACACAAAAAAAAGTAAAGCCCGCAATAAAATAATCTCTATTTCTATGCGGATAGTCAATATTGGGACTTGGAAAATGATCCAGCATTTTTAACGAAACCTTACTGTAATAAAAAGCCCGCCATAGGCGGGCTCCTTAAACTTTCTGATATTATTCCAGCACTTGTTTAACAAAATTTTAATTAACAAATACCTGACAATATTTTGTTTAATTTATATATTTGTTGAGTGAATTGTAAAGAAAGTGAAAATTACTCCTCATCGTCATCGTCCTCATCATCTGAGGCTTCCGAGCTCGTAGCTGAGCTGCCAGCACCGCTGCTCGCACCTTCGCCTTCATCCTCGTCCTCTTCCTCGTCTTCCCCTCCACCACCTTCATCCTCTTCCTTCACCAATACCAGCTTACCCGCCTTCAAGCTCGCATTCAGGTCGGTCTTCGGTGCTTCTTCATGCACCAGGTT